>NZ_JBHVIX010000010.1:0-71062 GCF_042799415.1 Streptomyces sp. NPDC057694 | reverse complement strand
CGCCCCTGAAGCGAGCGAAGCTCGCCGTTCAGGGGCGCGGGGAACTGCGCGCGAAGTCCCACCCGCCCGCAGCCGGGTACGAACCCGTCAGAACGCCCGGCGCCAAGCCTCCAGAGCCAGGCCCGGCTCGTCCTTGCGGCGGGTGAGGAGCAGGCGGGGCGGCGCCCCCGGGACATAGGCGGCGGCGACCACCCGCCCGGCGGCGTCCTCGGTCAGGGCGAGCCGGGCGTCGGGCGGCAGCGCCTCGCCCGACTCCGTCCACCAAGCGCCCGCACTCTCGACTTCAGTCGGATACGCGGCGAACGCGACCCGGCCACCACGGGACCGCTGCGCCAGAAGAGTGCAGTCCACGTCGTCGAGGCGGCAGCGCACCGCGACCGGGGCGCCGTCCCCCGCGGCGTCCAGGAGCCGCACCGGATCGGCGTCGCCGCGCCAGGCGTACAGGCCGCCGTCCTCGGTGACGTAGAAGAGGGTGGTGTGCTCGGCCGAGGTCCCCAGTGCGCACAGGGTGTCCGGGCGGACGGCCGCGGGCTGCGGCTTGTCGTCCAGGACCGAGGCGGCCCCGGGCTCCGGCTGCCGCCAGCGCAGGATGCCGTCGGCGGTCTCGGCGTACAGCGTGATCAGGCCCGACTCGCCGGTCACGGCGGCCGGCCGGCCGCGGACGCCGCTGCCCTTGAGGTCGCGCCAGGGGCCCCAGCCGCCCTTCTCCGCCTGGACACGCACGCTCATGCCACCGCCGTTGTTGCGGACGAAGACATGGGCGCGGCCCTGGGCGTCGACGGCGACGGCGGGCGGGCCGGTGCGGTCGCCCTTCTTGTTCGGGTGGCCGATCGACGACCAGTCGAGCGCGGCGAGGTGCGCCTGGAAGTGTGTGGAGTGGACCAGGCCGGACTCGCCGGAAACGGTCGGACGCCAGGCGGACAGATGGGTGTACGCGAGCGTGCTCCGCGCGAGGGCCGCGGTCGCCGGGTACACGCGCTGGTCGCCGCCGACGGTGCGGGGTGGTGTCCAGGGGCCGTCGGGAGTGCGCTCCGTACGGCAGACGATCGCGTCGCCGTCCGGCGCGTGGGCGTAGGCGCGGAGTCCGCCCTCGCGCCCGCATATCAGCCAGTCGCCGTTCACGTGTTCTACCTTAAGCGGGGGCGCGGGTGTGCCTCGTGCGACCCTGGCTCCATGAGCGGAGTCCTGGTGGTCGACGGTGCCAATGTCGTGGGTTCGGTGCCCGACGGCTGGTGGCGGGACCGGCGCGGCGCCGCCGAGCGGCTGCGGGAGCGGCTCGTGGAACACGCCGAGCGGACCGGCGCCGAGGTGATCCTGGTGGTCGAGGGGGCGGCGAGGGGCGTCGAGTCGGTGCCCGGGGTGCGGGTCGAGTCGGCCGAAGGGAGCGGGGACGACCACATCGTGGAGCTGGTGGCGCGACTCGGGCGGCCATGCACCGTCGTCACCGCCGACCGTGAACTTCGCGCCAGGGTAGGTGCGTTGGGGGCCTCGACCACAGGGCCGCGCACCGTCTACGGATGACCCGCCCGACCGGGCCCGCCTCTTCGTCGCGCAATTCTCTGCGATCAATTTCACTCCCGTCTCTGTCGGCCGCCGGATAGACTCCTGAGGCCTCCTCCAGAGAATCGAAGGAGGTCACCACAGAGAAGCGGGCACGATATTTCATGAATGATGAACTCCCTGCGCTCGCGCCGAATCTGGCGACGGTCGACAGACGTGACACGGCCACCGAGACCTATTCGGCGGGGGCCGTCCCCGTGGAGTACCGGTTCCGGCCCGCCGACGCTGACGTCCGGCACCTTGTGGTGGTTTTCTCGGGACTCGGCGCACCCAATGGCTACCACTTCGCCGGAAAGTCGCTGAGCGGCCTGCGCGCCAATGTGCTGTGGATCCGTGACGATTTCGACGGCAACTACAGCTACTACATGTGCCGGGGAATGAACTTCGACATCGAGGGCGCTGTCCTCGGACTCATCGAGGGAACGCTGAACCGGCTTGGTCTGACGCGTGACCAGGTGACGGTTCTGGGAGTTTCGAAGGGCGGCAGCGCCGCTCTCTATTACGGCCTGAAGTACGGGTACCGGAACATCGTGTCGGTGGTCCCGCAGTTCCTCATCGGCAGTTATGTGCGGGACCGTGCGGTGACCGGCCGGTACATGATGGGCGACGACATGCCGCAGCAGCACGTCGACGTCCTCGACCGTGCCATCCCCGACCTGCTCAAGACCTACGGCGGGCAGGGGCACAACATCTACCTGTTCACGTCGGAGGCCGACGAGCAGTACGAGACGGAGATCAGCCCCCATCTCCAACTCTTCTGGGCCTGCGAGAACTTCAACTTCATCCGCACCAGTTCGCAGTTGGTGCGCCAGCACGGCGAGGTGTCGTTCTACAACCTCCAGCTCACGCTGGGCGTGCTCGCGGCGCTCGCCGAAGGGGCCGCGCCCCGCATGGGTTTCGTCGAGAACGGGGACACACGGGTCGACCCCGTCGAGCAGCAGCGGTACCTGGCCGAGCTGCGTGGCACGGACGCGCTCACCGCGGTACTGCTCAAGCAGGAGATACGCGGCGGAAGTCTCCAGCTGAGCGGCCACGCCTTCATTCCGGGGCAGTCCCCGCACGGCGAATTCCCGGCCACCAAGAGCCTGGTCGTCGAAGGCCGCGGAAAATACTGGGAGTTCCCGCTCGCAACGACCGAGGCGAAGTACACGTACAGCCGCTACTTCGACCGTTTCGCCCGTGACTACGCGGACGGCGGTTTCGAGTCGGATGCGGAATCCGGAGTTCCGATGAAGGGTATTCCAGGTGGCGTCTACGACTTGTCCGTACGGGTGCAGAGCCCGGCCGAGGGAATCGACCGGCGGACGAAGCTCGTCACACAGCGCGCTTTCGACATCCGGCGTCCCGTGGGCGGCATCGAGGTCTGTCTGATCGGTGACGGGAACCGGGTGCGTCTCATCCGCCGTCCGCTGATCGGACATGTCTCCCAGGAAACGGCCTTCGCGTTGGAGAAGAGCTGGCTCAAGGACCGGACCCTGCACGTCGAGGGCGTGTTCTTCATCCATGGAATCGAGGCGGCGGAGCGCGGTCACGCGCATTACTACCTGGTGCTGCGCGGCGAGCGGTCCACGCATTCCTTCCGGCTCGGCATGTCCCGCAAGGTCGCCGCGATACGCCCGCATGTCAGGCCCGGCGACTACGGCACTTATGACTTCGGCTACTTCGCCACGTCGGGCTACAAGGGCGTCAGCCTGGACAAGGCACCCGCGGGCGACTACGAGGCGTACATCTCCATGAGCACGGGCGGCTCTCTCTTCTCGGCACCGGCGGGGAACGTCACGCTTCCTTGAAGCCGGTCGTAAGATCCCGCGCTCATTCGGGGAGAACCGCGAGGGCGTCGGCGACGCGGCGTTCGGTCACCGCGCCGTCATCGGCGGAGCGCGGCCTGTTGCGCAGCTCCCCGCGCAGGACGGCCGTCGTCGAGCCGCCGCCGTCGAGGTTGATCCCGTCGACGGCTCCGAGCGACAGCAGCAGCTCGGCGGCCTCGGACGGTGTCACGCCGACGCTCCGACCGCGCGCCCGGCCGTCGACGGCGACCAGGAGCAGCGCGCCGTCTCCGGTGACGCCCGCGAGGGTGCGCGGCTGGCGCACCGCGGCGAGGCTCCGGACTCCCGTGTCCACGCTCCCGTCGCGCAGCAGTCGCGCGCTGCCCGCCACCGCGGTGCGCACGGAACCGGGCAGGACTCGGCCGGCGGTATCGGTGATGCGCTGCGAAACCGCCATCCGCGTACCGGTCTTCGCATGCGCGCGAAGCCAGCCGGCACCCGCGCCGATCCCGTACAGCGAGCTGCCGCCCGCGGGCACGGGCCCACCGGCGGGGGTCCGCGTCCCGCTCACCGTCGCGTCCGCGGCCAGCAGGACCTCCGTGCTGCCCGGCGGTCCCGCCGGGGTGTCCGCGCCCCACTCTCTGGTGAAGGAGACGACCTCGTCGGGGTCCGTGCACAGTCCGTTGTAGGGCCGCGTCATGGGCCGGCCGGTCGTGGCGAGGCGGTCGCCGCCGACGCCGCCGCAGCCGAGGATCCGGCCCGCGACCCGGTTGACGCCGTCGACCTCCCGCCGGGCGCCGTCGGCGGCGCGCACCCGGCCCACGGTGGAGGCCTCGGCGATCCGGGCGGTCGTGCGCCCGCCGGAGGTACCGACGAGGAGCGCGGGACGGCCGGCGATCGCCTCGCTGAGCACCTTGCCGTTCTCCGCGTAGAGTCCGGTCGGGTCGCCGTCGTAGCCGCCGTGGTGGTGGCCGGTGCCGATGTCGAAGTACGTGCCGTTGACCGCGCCGAGCGCCCCGGCACGGCGGGCCATGGACCGCACGGTCTCGGCGCGGGCCAGCGCGGAGCCGTGCACACCGGTGACCCGCACCCGCGCGTCCGGGGCGACACTCAGCACCGTCACGCGCACCGGGCTGCCGTCGTCGAGCCTGCGCTCGGACTGCAGGAAGCGGAATCCGTCGGGCAGCGGGGACTTGCCGTCTCCCGAAGCCGAATCAGGAGCCGACACCGATGCGGATCCCGAGGGCCGCTTCGAGGTGTCCGGCGACCCGGTCGAGGTGCAGCCGGTGACCGGCAGCACCAGGCAGAGCATCGCCACGACGGCCCTGAGCACGCCGGTCCTCACGGGGTCACCGATCGCCGGGCCGTCCCGTCGCCGACGGCCGCGCCGGGCCGCCGGCCGGGCGGACGCGGGTCATTCGGCGACCACCCCCGGGTCCATCGTGTCGATCACGTCGAAGGCACGCTCGCAGTTGAAGGTGTCGCGCAGCACGAAGAACTCCTCGGCCCGCCGCGTGTACTGCGGTTCGACCTGGAAGTCCCGGCTGATGGACGCGATGATCTCGTCGACGGCGCGCTCGACGGTGCCGCAGGTGGGGCCGAAGCCGTCGCGCGCCAGGTCGAAGTAGCCGCGCTTGTAGTGCTTGCTGTAGAACGCCTCGTCGTCGAAGTTCGTGTAGACGATCGGCTTGCGCATGTAGGCGACGTCGAAGAAGACCGACGAATAGTCCGTCACCAGCATCGAGCACTCGCGCATCGCCAGCTGCACGTCACGGCCGGTCGTGGAGACCGTGATCGACGGGTGGTCGATGCGGAAGTGCTTGAGGTACGGGCGGATCTCGTAGTGCGGCATGAACTCCAGTTCCACGTTGTAGTACTGGAGCGCCTTCAGGAGGCGTTCGTCGCGCAGCAGGGACGAGAAGAAGCGGTAGTACTCGGAGGCCGCGAACGGGATGTCCGGCTTGGCCGCCTTGTTGTAGGAGGGGGCGACGATGTCACGGCGCCAGGTGGGCATGACGAGGACGCGGCGCAGTCCGGGGACGGGTTCGAGCGCGTCGAAGCGCGGCAGTCCGGTGGCAGCGACGCGGTCGTAGCCGTATCCGCAGTGCTCGGCGTAGTAGGCGCGCTCGCTGCGGCCGGTGGTCAGCACCATGTCCACGTTGGTGACCTGGGCGTGGATGGACGGTGCCACGTCGTTGTAGACGACGCCGTGCTGGAGGAAGACGCGCTCGTAGCGCAGCAGGTCGCCGTAGCCGCGCAGGAACGCCCGCTTGGACAGGCCGGGGAAGCCGAGGTAGGCCTCCAGGTCGTAGGCGTTGATCAGGCGGCGGGCGTGCAGCAGGTAGACGCGGTACTTCCACGACAGCCGGTCGATGACATGGCCGTACGGGTCGATCTTGGCGCGGTCGGCGGAGTCGCCGTTGATGGCGTAGTAGACCTTGCGCTTGGGCTCGTTCTGCCGGATCCACTTGAACAGGTGGTACGAGTTGTCCTGCGCGGTGTCCTCGCGCTCGCCGATGATCCAGATGTTCTTGCGGTGCAGCCACAGGTGGGTGAGCCAGTACAGCAGGCGGGTGCGCCAGCCGGGCCTGCCCGGCAGCGCGGCCCGCAGTTCCTTGCGGAACCGGCCGAGCTTGTGGGAGCCGCGGCGCAGCAGGCCCTTGACCCGGCGGACCGTGAGCTGCTCGTCGTCGTCGATGGCCAGCAGGACCGTGGCGCGGCCCGCCGGGTGGACGCCCTTGAAGCGGTGCAGCATCTGGCGGGCCTCGACGGGCGTGTCCAGGTACCGGTCGCCGTCGTGGACGCGGACCGTGACGGTCAGGTCGCGGTTGCTGAGCCGGCCGAAGTCGCCGGGGTGGACCACGGCGCGCCAGCCGGAGAACCAGTCCTGTTCCTTGCGGGTGCGCCAGCGGTCGCGCCGGTAGACCTGCTCGACGCGGACGGCGCACTCGGACCGGCCGTCGCTCAGGACGAGTTCGACGCGGTTGCGGAACTCGTGGGAGATGTCGACGCCGGACAGCACGAGGAGTCCCTCGAAGGTGATCTCGTCGCGGGTGACGTCGAAGGTCTCCAGGACGGCCTTCTGCCGGTCGACGCGGAGCAGCGAGGTCTCGGCCGTGTCGACGGTGAGCCGCCGGTACAGGCCGGCGTCGTCGATGTGGAGGTAGGGCGCGTAGTCGGGTCGGTCGTGCGGGTCGCAGAAGAGCGCGAAGTTGCCGGTGCGCACGGCGTGGTGCTGGAGGCGGGCCTGGGCGGCGACCGCGTACTGGAGGATCAGGTCGTCGGGTATCTGCGCGTAGACGTCGTGCAGGGCGCCGAAGATCGCGGCGATCTCGGCGCGGCTCATGATGCGGTGGATGTTGCGCAGGTACGGCTGGAAGGTGCGGACGACGAAGCGCTGGGCGAGGCGGGCGGCGCGCGGGGACAGCGAGCCGCTGCGGCCCAGGAGGTGCCCGCACAGCCGGATCAGTTCCTGGGTCTTGACCGGGTCGTTCCACGGCAGGTCGAAGAGGGAGTCGCGCTGCTCGCGGTCGCGCTCGTAGGTGCTCGCGGTGGGCGCGACCGCGATCCGGCGGGCGTGCAGCAGTGCGGGCACGGTGACCCAGGCGTCCTCGTGGCCCGGGCCCATGCCCAGGCGCAGGTTCTGCCGGCGTACGAGGTCGGTGCGGAGCAGCTTGGCGCCGAGCCCGGTGGAGAAGATCAGGTAGGGCGCGTCGTCGAGCTGGGTGATGCTGGAGTTCTGCTTGCCGAAGTACCGCTTCCACGGGGTGTCGGTGTCGCGGCGCGGTCCGGGGAAGTTGTCCTGGTCGCCGACGACGACGTCGGCCTTGGTGCGCTGGGCGGCGGCCAGCAGCCGGCCGATGACGTCCTCGCCGAGGATGTCGCGGGCGCGCGCGAACATCACGTACGGGGCGCCGACGTAGCGCAGGCCGTGGTCGAAGGCGGCGCGCATCCCCATCAGGGCCTGCGGGACGACGGTGACGTTCGGGTAGTGCACGGCGAAGCCGGCGAGCCGGCGGCCGGTGCTGTCGGCGGAGCCGTCGTCGACGAGGATCACCTGGGTGCGGGCGAACTCCGCCTGCGCGGCCAGCGAGTTGAGGAACTCGTAGAGGTTGTACTCGTCGTTGTGGCAGTGCACGACCAGGGAGGCGGCGTAGCGCTTGGTGGTGGCGCCGGGGGTCGGCGCGGGGGCCGTCGACCACCACAGCCAGGGGGTGCCGCGGTCGTCGGCGCGCTCCGCCTGCGCGGTCGTCTCGGGACGCAGGGCGAGGTTGCCGCTGACGGTCTCGTAGATCTCGAACGTCTCGTCGTCGCCGTGGTAGCGCTCCCGCGACATGTCGAGCCCGCGGATGCAGACGGTGGTGGTGGCCCGTTCGCCCGCGTGCCGGATCTGGAGGAACAGGTTCCAGACGGCGCCCTTGGCGTGGCCGGGGCGGCCGACGGTCTCGTCCAGGTCGACGGTGGTCTGGAAGTGGATGTAGTCGTCGTCGACCTCGACGCCGCTGACCGTGAAGGTGTGGTCGGTCTTGGGGCTGCGGCGGCGCAGCACGGCGATGAGTTCGAGCTTGTCCTTGGGGACGACGCGGCCGAACTGGTTGCGGACGCGGCCGGTGACGTGGAGTTCACCGTCCTGGATCTCGACGCGCGTGGCCTGGTTGAACAGGCGGGCGTCGGACAGCTTCTGGCCGGTCAGGTCGAGGTCGGTGACGTCGAGGAAGTAGTCGGCGTGCGGCCTGCCCAGCAGTGCGCCCGACCAGAACACCTTGCCGTCGCGCTCGACCAGGTCGCTGCTGAGGACGGAGCGCCGCTGCACGTAGTCGGCGACGGTCAGCGCCACGTCGACCCGGCCGTGCATCAGTCCGAAGGCGCGCACGCGCTCCAGGGGGCCCGCCAGTTCGTACGTGTCCGGTGGCAGGGAGCGCAGGTAGGGGGCGACGACGCGGACGAAGCCCTCCCGGTAGGCGTCGTCGCCGTCGCGCAGTTCGGGGGTGTAGAGCTTCAGGTCGTGCGAGAGGAACTTGGCCGCCTTGTGGGCGATCAGGTCGTGGCCGCCGTTGTGCGCGAGGAACGCGTCGGTCCACTGGTGCACGAGGACGCGGTCGCGGATGCTGCGCAGTTCGCCGCGGCGGTTGGTGATGGAGGGGGTGTCGGTCTCCCGCTCCCAGATCCACCGGTACACGGGCGCGGCGAGCAGGGTGATCGTGCGGGCGCAGAACCCGGCGACCGTGGAGAAGTACGTGTCCTCGAAGTACACGTTCTCCGGGAAGCGGATGCCGTTGTTGAGCAGGAAGTCGAGGCGGTACAGCTTGGCCGCGGCGATCGGGTCGTCGGTCAGCTCGGGCGCGGCGGCGAGACCGCCGGTGACGGTGCGGTCGGTGCCGTAGAGCTGGGGCTGCCAGATCGTCGTCTCGTCCTTGGCGAGGTTCACCCGCAGGGCGCGGCCCGCGGTGATCTCCGAACCGCTGGCGAGTGCGGCGGCGAGGAGCGTCTCGACGGCCTTGTGCGGCAGTTCGTCGTCGGCGTCGAGGAACATCAGGAACTGGCCGGTGGCGGCCTCGATGCCGTTGTTGCGGGGCGCGCCGACACCGCCGCTGTTCTGCTGCCGGGGCAGGATCCGCACGCGGGCGTCGCGGTGCGCGTATCCCTGGGCGACGGTGACCGTGCCGTCGGTGGAGGCGTCGTCGACGACCAGCACCTCGACGCGCTGGTGCGTCTGCCCGAGGGCGGAGCGCAGGGCGCGGTCGAGGGTGGCGCCGGCGTTGTAGGCGCCGATGACGATCGTGACGGTGTACGCGGACGGGTCCGGCCGGGGCGCTGGGTGCTGGTTCATCTCAGGCGCCCGTCGCCCTCCGTCCAGGGCTGCTCGACGCGCTGGACGACCTGGACGGGGATCGGCTGGGTGGCCTGGTGGTCGGTGGGGGTGTGCGAACCCAGGGGGGAGACGTACGCGTAGCCGGGCTGGGGCTGCCGGTACGGCTCGGGCTCCGGCTGCGGGTACGGGTGGAAGCCCGGGTCCTCGTACGGCTGGGGCGCGGGGAACCGCTCCTCGACGTCGGCCGGCGGGACCGCCGCGGCCGGCACCCGGCCGCGGTGGCGCCCGGCGAAGAGGTGGTCGGCGACGGTGCCGACGGTCTGCGGGGCCGGGGCCAGTTCGTCCATGACGCGGGTGAAGTCCCGGGTGGAGAGCCAGAACTTGTACATGATCACGAGCTCGAAGAGGCCGAGCAGCACGGCGGACACGGCGGTGGTCCACAGGATCTGGCCGATCAGCGGGCCCACGATGAAGATGAACATCTGGAACTCGATGCCGCTGATCAGGTGCGGCCTGATGCGGCTGCGCAGCAGGGCCTGGCGGACCCGGGTGTACCAGGGGAAGCGGCCGCGGAACTGGGCGTGCAGGTCGACGACCTCGCCGGTGCCGGAGTGCTGCTTGAGCACGTCGGCCTCGATGCCCGGGTTCTCGCGCAGCAGGTCCTCCATGAAGACGACCTTGGGCTCGGCGCCCGCGGCGGCCTGCGCCTGCTGCGGGGCCGGGTGGGCCTGCTGGGCCTGGTGGAGGGTCTGCTGGGCCTGCCGGCCCTGCTGAGCCTGTCGTGCCCGCAGGAGTCGCTGGGTCTGTTCGAATTGCGCGGCCTGTTCGGCGGCGGCCTGCGCCTCGGCCTGTGCCTCGGCGGCCTTGCGTTCGGCGGTGACCTTCTCGATCTTCGTCCGCATCGACATGCGCATCTTGTAGATCTGCAGCGCGTCGACGTAGCGCAGCATGTCGAGGAAGACCACGACGAGCGCGGCCAGCAGGAAGTACGCCTCGTGGGTGCGCAGGTACTGGCCGCCCATCAGGGCGAGCGCGCAGAACAGCACGCGGATGCGGTCGAAGACGTAGTCGAGCCAGCCGCCGAAGACGGAGCCGTTGCCCTTGAGGCGGGCCAGCTTGCCGTCGATGCAGTCGAGGATGAAGCTCAAGTGGTAGAGCGCCGCGCCGATGATCAGCGACATGCGGTCACCGCGCAGGAAGAGCCCCGCGGAGCCGAGGCCGACGAACAGCGCGGCCCACGTGACGCGGTTCGGCGTGACGAAGCGGAACCGGGCGAGCCAGCACAGCATGCGGGTGGCCACCGGGTCCACGAGCAGTACCGTCCACCACGCGTCACGCTTCTTGCACGTGAGCTTCTGAACGGCCCGTACGGACAGCTTTCTCATCGACCCTCTGCGACTCTGCTGGCTTCACCTGATGTTCACAGCACATTCGGTCGCTATTCGGACAGTGACCGCGCAGGATCTTCGCTCGACTTCTTGATTTCAGTCAAACCTCAGAACAAAAGCGACATAACTCCTTAAAATTAAGTCAACTCTCAACTTTCATAAGGGACATAAGGTCCAGACATTACGAGAACGCCACGAAACCGACGGGTAGCCACTCTCGGATCAGCGGGAGAGACATGCATCACGTCTCTTCACATACAGCCATCACTCCCGGAAGTGAGTCCGCGAAGCGCAGGCCTCAGTCTCACTCTGAGGCATGTTTGAGCGGTGAAATGCGTCTATAGTGCTGCGACGTCCGGCTGACCCCACGCGCGCCGGCACGGCACGATTCCGGACCCGTCCCCGCCTCGGCGATCCCCCATGACTCCGGCCTCACGTGCACCCATCTGACGTCCGCCGCCCCGGAGGATTGCGAACCCATGAGTCATGCCACCGCCACGCCCACGCGACGACGCGGCAAGGCCCCCAAGCGCGAGCGCACCCGCGGTCAGCGCATCCGCCGCATCATCCTGTGGTCGCTGCTGGTCGTGGTGCTGGCCGCGGGCGGCACCGGCTACTGGCTCTACAGCAGCCTCAACGGCAACATCGACGGCGTCGACCTCGACAAGGCGATCGGCACCGACCGCCCGGAGAAGCTGCCGACCAGCGGTACGAACGTCCTGGTCCTCGGCTCCGACTCGCGGGCCGGCGCCAACGCGAAGCTGAAGACCGGCAATGTTTCCGGCGCCCGCTCGGACACCGCGCTCGTGATGCACATACCCGAGGGCCGCAAGCAGGCCACGGCCGTCAGCATCCCGCGCGACACCCTCGTCACCCGCCCCGAGTGCACGAAGTCGGACGGCACGACGCTGCCCTCGGCGAAGCGCGTGATGTTCAACTCCGTGTACTCCGTTGCCGGTCCGGCCTGTGTGGTCAAGACCGTCGAGAAGATGTCCGGGGTGCGCCTCGACCACTTCATGGAGATCGACTTCGCGGGCTTCAAGGACCTCGTCGACGCCATCGGCGGCGTGAACGTCACCGTCGACCAGGCGATCCACGACAAGTCCAGCGGCCTCGACCTGACCAAGGGCACCCACAAGCTGAGCGGCACCGAGTCCCTCGCCTTCGTGCGCACCCGGCACGGCATCGGCGACGGCAGCGACCTCGGCCGCATCGGGCTCCAGCAGCAGTTCATGATCGCCCTGCTGAGCGAGATCAAGAAGCAGGACCTGCTGGGCAGCCCCACCAAGTCCTACAAGATCGCGGACAGCCTCACCTCGTCGCTGACCACCGACTCCGAGCTGGCCAACCTCAAGGCCCTCGCCGAGTTCGGCCGCAGTCTCAAGGGCGTCGACCCGGAGACGATGGAGACGATCATGCTGCCGGTGCAGTACGACACCGCCGACCCCAACCGGGTCGTCGCCGCCGAGCCGCAGGCCACGCAGTTGTGGAAGGCGCTGCGCACCGGTGCCGAGATTCCCGAGTCGGCGAAGAAGTCGCCCGCGACCGGCGGGAACTGACACGCCGAAGGGGCGGGCGCCGGGCGCCCGCCCCTTTCGCACAGTCCCTGAGCAGCCCGGATCAGGCGTCCGCCTCAGATCCGGTACCACTCCCCCAGCGAGAGCCCGGAGCCGGCCGCCTGATGTGTGATCCACACCGTGCCCGACTCGTCGACCGCGGCGAGCGTGAGCGCGCCGTGCGCGTCCACGGCGAGCCCCGGGCCGCCCACGCTGCGCCGGCCGGTGTCCGACCACCACACACCGTTCGCCTCCGACTCGGAGACGAACGCGGCCAGTTGGACCGTGCCGGTGACACTCCGGTGGGCGAGGACCGTGCAGTCGTAACCGTCGACGTACGCGCGCACGGCGGCGGTCTGGGTGTCGTCCGCGCCGCCGCCGACGGCGATCGGCCAGGCGCCGGGGCGCTGGGCCACCAGCCCGCCCGCACGGTCCGCCCAGTAGAACGTCAGCCGCTCGCGCGCCGTCTCCACGCCGGTGACCGAGCCCACCGCGGGCGTCTGCGGGATGTCGTAGCCGCGCAGGAAGTCCCCGCCGGGCTCGGTCTGGTACCAGTGCAGGGCGGCGCGCCGGCCGGGGGCGAGCAGTTCGACACGGCCCTCCGCGGTCACCGCCGGGGCCAGTCCGTGCAGGGCCTGCTCGCCGCCGAGGTCCTGCCAGGGCAGCCACTTGCCGCCCTTGCCCTCGCGGCGCAGGTGCACCCCGCCCGCTCCGTTGCGCACGAAGACATGGACGGTTCCGTCGTGGTCGACGGCGCCCGCCGGGCGGCCGAACTTCCGCGCCCCCTCCAGGTCCTTGAAGGGGTTGCCGAGCCCGCGCCACTCCGAGAGCGGGCGGCCCGTCTGGTACTGGACCGCGTGCACGATGTCGACGGTCGCGGCGCCGTCGGGGTTCTTGCGGTCCCGGCGGCCCAGGAAGTGGACATAGCCGTCGGCACCCTGCACCAGGGACAGGAAGCGGATGCGCGGCGCGGGCAGCAGCACCGGCTCGCTCCAGCGCGGCACGCCCGGACGCTCCTGCGTCCAGCGCCGGATGCCGTCCTTCACCGGGAGATAGGCGGTCAGCCGACCGTCCTTGCCGAGGAACAGCCAGCGGCCGCCCTCGACCCCGACCGGCTCGGGGGCCCGGCTCGACGACTCCCCGCTCACGGTGCTCATCGGCATGACCGGTGCCACCCTCCCACTGAGTTCCATCCCGGCTCTGATGCCCGGAACCTGAAATTTACTATCATATGCAGCCGAGTCTTGACAGGGGAGGGTCAAGCAGGGTGACCCGGGTCTCACGGGCCGAGCCTCAGGAGCCGGGCTCCCGCGGCCGGTAGAGCACCGCGCCGTCGGCCTCACCGACCCGCTCGTACCCCACCAGCATCCGCCGCAGCCCCCGCACCCGCTCCACCCCGTAGGGCCCACCCCTCGAGTCGTCCACCACCAGAGCCGGGGGCCGGGTCGTGAACTCGGTGCGGAAGGTGGGCCAGGTGCCCGGTACCGCCCAGCGCTCCCCCACCTGCGCCCCGTCCCGCCCCCCGCTGTAGTTGGTGAGCAGCCCCGCCGTCAGGAAGCGGCTGGCCGGGGGGCGGTTCGCGAGCCAGTACGTCTCCGGGTGCATGCCCCACACCAGGACCGGTTCCTGCGGCGCGGTGCGGGCCCGGACCGCGTCGGCGACCCGCTGGGCGTGGGTGAGGTCGGGGCGCGGGGCGAGCAGGCCCCAGCCGACGAAGAGGGCGCAGCAGCAGGCGGAGGCGAGGAGGGCGTCCAGAAGTCGTTCGCGCGGCAGGATCTGGAGCGCCGCCGTGCCCAACAGAGCCAGCGGCGGGGTTAGTTGGAGGTAGTAGTGGCCGAAGAAGTGGAAGCCGGCGAGGACCGCCACGGCTGACGAAGCGAGCCACAGCCACAGTTCGCCGCGGCCGGTGCGGGCGATGCGCAGCACGCGTACGACGGGCGGGAGGATCCCGGCGCAGGCCACCGCGAGGATCGCGGCATTCGTCAATCCTCTTACGAGTACGTGGAGTTCGGAGCCGGTGAACGAGGCGTACGCGCCCGAACCGGTCACCGTCCAGAACAGGAAACCGGCGGGGTCGGTGGCGCAGGCCGCCGCGAGCACGGGCAGCACCACACCGGCCGTGCAGCGCAGCACGTCTCTGCGCGGCGCCCCGCACCGCCACAGCGTCCAGGCCACCGGGACCAGGACGGCGGCCCCGGTCTGCTTGACGAGGAAGGCCCCCGCGACGGCGGCGCCGCACCATCCCCAGCGGCGCCGGTCGGCGCACCACACGGCCGCCGCGGTCCACGGCAGCATGAACACCTCGAAGGTGGCGGCCTGCGCGTCCTCCGGGTTGAGTCCGACGGAGATCAGGAGGTACAGCACGCCCGCCGTGCGGCCCGCGCCGTCGCCCCAGCGGCGCCGGGCGGTCGACGCGAGCAGCACCGCCGTCACCAACTGCGCCGCCACGGCACACCACTTGAGCGGGGTGAGCGACTGGGATCCGAAGACGGCGAACACCGCCTCGTACAGCCAGGGCACGAGCGGTGGTTTGCGGTCGACAACCGACTCGTACAGCGTGCCGCCGTGCGCCAGCATCCGCGCCTGGACGGCGAGATAGCCCTCGTCGGGGTTCCACAGCGGCTGCGCGAAGGACGGCACGCGGGTGGCGCAGGCGAGGAGGGCGAGCAGCGGGAGCAGCCGTCTCCAGTAGCCGCGGCGAGCCGGGGCGCGTGCGGGGTGCGGGGCGGCGCGGCGGTCGTCGGACACGTACGGTAGCGACTGCTGCGCCTGGATGAGCATATGCGTCAAACTATCCGGCCCCGCAGTCCCTGCCGAAGCGGGACATACGGGGCCGGATCAAGGGATTGCCGGTTACCGGGAGTTGTCGGCTCCGGTGTCGACCGCGGCGCGGCTGTGCTGACGCCCGTACGCGAAGTAGATGACCACGCCGATGACCATCCAGATGGCGAACCGCAGCCAGGTCTCCACCGACAGGTTCAGCATCAGCCACACCGAGCAGGCCACCGACGCGATCGGCAGGAAGGGCACCCACGGGGCCTTGAAGCCGCGCGGCAGATCGGGCCGGGTGCGGCGCAGGATGAGGACGCCGAGGGCGACGATCACGAAGGCGAACAGGGTGCCGATGTTGACCAGCTTCGACAGCTCCGTCAGGGAGACGAAGCCCGCGACGAGCGCGGTGAGCACGCCGAGGATGATCGTCGAGCGGTACGGCGTCCGGAACTTGGGGTGGACGGCGCTGAAGACGGGCGGCAGGAGACCGTCGCGGCTCATCGCGAAGAAGACGCGGCTCTGGCCGAGCAGCAGGATCATGCAGACGACCGTGAGGCCGACGACCGCGCCGAAGGAGATGACGCCCGCCCAGAACGGGTGGCCGACCGCCTTGAAGGCTTCCGCGAGGGGCGCGTCCGGGTCGAGCTTCTTGTAGTTCTGCATGCCCGTGACGACGACGGCGACGGCGCAGTACAGGACGGTGCAGATGGCGAGCGAGCCGAGGATGCCGAGCGGCACGTCCTTCTGCGGGTTGCGGGTCTCCTCGGCGGCCGTGGCGACGACGTCAAAGCCGATGTAGGCGAAGAAGACGACGGCCGCGGCGGTGAAGATGCCCATGATGCCGAAGCTGGACGGGGTGAATCCGGCGATGCCTTCGAGGAGCGTCTGCGACAGGCCCGAGCCGCCTTCGGTGGCCTTGCTCGGCGGGATGTACGGGTCGTAGTTGGAGCCGGTGATGAAGAAGGCGCCGACCGCGATCACGATCAGGACGACGACGACCTTGATGGCGACGACGACCGAGGTGACCCAGGCCGACAGCTTCATGCCGAGGACGACGACCGTCATGACGGCGAGGACGAGCAGGAACGCGGCGAGGTTGAAGGTGAAGCCGCTGCCCTCCCCGGGGCCCCGCAGCGCCTCGGGCAGCGGGATGCCCCAGCTGTCGAGGAGCGACTGGACGTAGCCGGACCAGCCGACGGCGACGGTGGCGCAGCCCAGTGCCAGTTCGAGGATCAGGTCCCAGCCGATGATCCAGGCGGGGAACTCGCCGAGCGAGGCGAAGGCGAAGGTGTACGCGGATCCGGCGACCGGGACGGTCGAGGCGAACTCGGCGTAGCAGAGCGCGGCGAGGGCGCAGACGACGGCGGCGACGGCGAAGGCGATGGTCACCGCCGGGCCGGCGTAGTCGGTGGCGGCGGTGCCGGTGATGACGAAGATGCCGGAGCCGATGACGACCCCGACGCCGAAGACGGTGAGGTCGAGCGCCGAGAGGGATTTCTTGAGCTGGTGCTCGGGCTCTTCGGTGTCCTTGATGGACTGCTCGATGGACTTCGTGCGGAGCAGTCCCGTGCGGGTGCGCCCCGCCGGCGGGTCTGGCTGGATGGTCACCGGTGTACCTCCATTGGCTGCGTCGTCCTCGACATGATCGAGACGAGTAGCCCCTGACGGGCCGGTCAGTCACCCAGGTTCACGCGAATGGGGCTGGTCGGACTCACCCATTGGGTGAGCCCGACCGATGAAAGCCCCTCGGTCGACCCCATTCAAGCCCCTCCGGCGATTGAGGAGCGGGGTCCGGGGCGGAGCCCCGCGGCACCGGGCGCGTCGCTCAGTCGCGCGCCGGCTCCATCTCCTCGGCGACGGCGGAAGCCTCCCGCCGCCCGTCCAGCTTGGACACCAGCCCGGTGACCTGGCGGGCGATGTCCGGCGCGGTCAGCCCGATCTCGGCCATGATCTCCTTGCGGGAGGCATGGTCGAGGAACCGCGGCGGAATGCCGAAGTCCCGCAGCGGCACATCGACGCCCGCGTCACGCAGGGCCTGCGCCACCGCGGAGCCGACCCCGCCGACGCGCGAGTTGTCCTCGACGGTGACGACGACGCGGTGCCGCTCGGCGAGCGGGGCCATCGCCTCGTCGACCGGCTTGACCCAGCGCGGGTCGACGACGGTCGTGGTGATGCCCTGCTTGTCGAGCAGGTCGGCGATCTCCAGGCACATGGGCGCGAGGGCGCCGACGGAGACGAGGAGGACGTCGGGCCGGGCCGCGGCGTCGGGGCCCGGCTCGCGCAGCACGTCCATGCCGCCGACCGTGCCGACGGCCTCGACGGCCGGGCCGACCGCGCCCTTGGAGTAGCGCACGACCGTGGGCGCGTCGTCGACCTGGACGGCCTCGCGCAGCTGGGCGCGGACCTGGTCGGCGTCGCGCGGCGCGGCGATCCGGATGCCGGGGACGACCTGGAGCAGCGACATGTCCCACATGCCGTTGTGCGAGGCGCCGTCGGTGCCGGTGACCCCGGCCCGGTCGAGCACGAACGTCACTCCGCACTTGTGCAGGGCGACGTCCATCAGGACCTGGTCGAAGGCGCGGTTGAGGAACGTCGCGTAGACCGCGAAGACCGGGTGCAGGCCGCCGGTGGCGAGGCCCGCCGCGCTGACCGCGCCGTGCTGCTCCGCGATGCCGACGTCGTAGACGCGGTCGGGGAACGCCTTGGCGAACTTCTCCAGGCCGACGGGCTGGAGCATCGCCGCGGTGATCGCGACGATGTCCTCGCGCTCCTGGCCGAGCTTGAGCATCTCGTCGCCGAAGACCGAGGTCCAGTCGGCGCCCGCGGCCTTGATGGGCAGGCCGGTGTCGGGGTGGATGGGGCCGATGCCGTGGAAGCGGTCCGCCTCGTCCTCCAGGGCCGGGCGGTAGCCGCGGCCCTTCTCGGTCAGGCAGTGCACGATGACCGGGCCGCCGAACCGCTTGGCGCGCAGGAGGGCCGATTCGAGGGCCTCGATGTCGTGGCCGTCGATGGGGCCCACGTACTTCAGGCCGAGGTCCTCGAACATGCCCTGCGGGGCGATGAAGTCCTTGAGGCCCTTCTTCGCGCCGTGCAGCGTCTCGTAAAGGGGCTTGCCGACGACCGGGGTGCGCTCCAGGAGGTCCTTGCCGCGGGCCAGGAAGCGCTCGTAGCCGTCAGTGGTGCGCAAGGTCGCCAGGTGGTTCGCAAGGCCGCCGATGGTGGGCGCGTAGGAGCGCTCGTTGTCGTTGACGACGATCACCAGCGGGCGGTCCTTGGCGGCCGCGATGTTGTTCAGCGCCTCCCAGGCCATGCCGCCGGTCAGCGCGCCGTCGCCGATGACCGCGACGACGTGGTCGTCGGTGCGGCGCAGCTCGTTGGCCTTGGCGATGCCGTCGGCCCAGCCGAGGACCGTGGAGGCGTGGCTGTTCTCGATGACGTCGTGCTCGGACTCGGCCTGCGAGGGGTAGCCGGACAGGCCGCCCTTCATCTTCAGCCGGGAGAAGTCCTGGCGGCCGGTGAGCAGCTTGTGCACGTAGGACTGGTGTCCGGTGTCGAAGAGGATCTTGTCCTGCGGCGACTCGAAGACCCGGTGCAGGGCGATGGTGAGCTCGACCACGCCGAGGTTCGGCCCGAGGTGGCCGCCGGTCTTGGATACCGCGTCGACGAGGAAGGTCCGGATCTCATCCGCCAGCTGGTCCAGCTGCTCCTGGCTGAGCCGGTCCAGATCGCGCGGTCCCGTGATGCGGGTCAGCAGCGGCACCCGTGCCTCCTTGCAGTAGAGCCTGTAGTAGCTGGTTGAGCTGTTCGAACTTGCCGGGTCTGTCGAGTCTAATGTTCCGCCGTTGCGCGCGGCGTCCGGGCCGTGCGTTCGGGGCATGACTGTGCCCGGCGTCACCGTTGACACCGGGCACAGTCAGTCGGGGAAGCCCTGCTCAGAAGGGGTCAGGCACGGCCTGCCGACTTCTGGGTCTTGCGGGTGACCGAGTCGATGACGACCGTGGCGAGAAGCACACCACCGGTGATCATGTACTGGATCGGGGTGGCGATGCCCTGGAGGGCGAGGCCGTACTGGATCGAGGTGATGACCAGCACACCGAGCAGCGCGTTCCAGGTGCGGCCCCGGCCACCGAAGAGGCTGGTGCCGCCGATGACGGCCGCGGCGATGACGTTCATCAGGAGGTCGCCGGAGCCGGCGCCCTGGTTGGCCGCCGCGATCTTGGAGGCCCAGAAGAGTCCGCCGACCGCCGCGAAGAGGCCCGCGATGGCGAAGACGGAGACGCGGACCGCCGTGACGTTGATACCGGCACGGCGCGACGCCTCGACGCTGCCGCCGAGCGCGAAGACCTTGCGGCCGTACGAGGTGCGGCGCAGCACGAAGTCGGAGCCGACGAGGACGATGCCGAAGAGCAGCACCGCGAGCGGCAGGCCCTTGTAGTTGTTGAAGATGACCGCCACGCCGAAGACACCGACGGCGAGCAGCACCGTGCGCACCAGCAGGTCGCTCAGCGGGCGGGACGGGATGCCCGCGGCCTCGCGGCGGCGGTTGGCGAGGAAGCTCGGCACGAAGTAGGCGAGGACCGCGACGACGGCCAGGCCGTAGGCGGCGGCGACGTCCGAGAAGTAGTACGTGGTGAGCTTGCCGACCACGCCGTCGCTGTCGAGGTTGATCGTGCCGTTGGAGCCCAGGATCTGGAGCATGAAGCCGTTCCAGAACAGCAGGCCGGCCAGGGTGACGGCGAACGCGGGGGCGCCGATCCGGGCGAAGAAGAAGCCGTGCAGGGCACCGATGATCGCGCCCGCCGTGAGCGAGATGAGGACGGCGAGCCACTCGTTCATGCCGTGGGTGACGCTCAGGACGGCGGTGATCGCCGAGGAGACACCGGAGACGGAGCCGACCGAGAGGTCGATCTCGCCGAGCAGCAGCACGAAGATGATGCCGACCGACATCATGCCGGTGGCCACCATGGCGACGAAGATGTTGTTCAGGTTCTCCGCGCCGAGGAACGCCGAGTTCAGGCTCTGGAAGATCGCGCAGATGACGATCAGGCCGATGACGACGGGTATCGCACCGAGGTCACCGCCCTTGATCTTGCGCTTGAACTCGCTGAGGTAGCCCGCGAAGCCCTGCTCGCGCACGAGGAGGCGGGGGTCGACGGCGGTCACGGCGGCGCCGGCCGCGGCGGGAGCCGTGTCCACGGGAGCCTTGGTCTTGTCGATGCTCACTTCTGAGCCTCCGCGTTGCTGCGCGCCGCACGACGGGTCACGGCGTTGTCCGTGGCGCCGGTGATGGCGGAGATGATCTCTTCCTGCGAGGTCGTCTTGACCTCGAACACGCCGTTGTTGCGGCCGAGCCGGAGCACGGCGACCTTGTCGGCGACGGCCTTCACATCGGCCATGTTGTGGCTGATGAGGATGACCGCGTGACCGCGCTCGCGAAGGCGCTCCACGAGGTCGAGGACCTGGGCGGTCTGCTCGACGCCGAGGGCCGCCGTCGGCTCGTCGAGGATGACGAGCTTGGGCTCGCCGAGCATGGAGCGGGCGATGGCCACGACCTGGCGCTGGCCGCCGGAGAGCGAGGCGATCGGGATGCGCACGCTCGGGATGCGGATCGACAGCGTCTCGAGGAGCTCGCGGGAGCGGCGCTCCATCTCGACCTCGTCGAGGACGCCGCGCCGCTTGATCTCACGGCCCAGGAACAGGTTGCCGACGACATCGAGGTTGTCGCACAGCGCGAGGTCCTGGTAGACGGTCGCGATGCCCAGGCCCTGGGCGTCTTGCGGCTTGTTGACCGCGACGGCCTTGCCGTCCCACTCGATGACGCCGTCATCGATGGGGTGCACACCGGCGATCGTCTTGACAAGGGTGGACTTGCCGGCGCCGTTGTCGCCGACGAGGGCGACCACCTCTCCGGCGTGGACCTCGAGCTCGACATCGGTGAGCGCCTGAACGGCACCGAATCGCTTCGAGACCCCGCGCAACGCCAGCACAGGCGTAGCGGACACGTGAACCATCTCCTTCGCCGCCAAAGGCCTGACCCGGGCGGGAGGTTGAACCAAGAAGTATGAGGGGGGTTGTTCCGTCCGGCGCCGCGCCGTTGAGCTGCGGGGCTGTCGGCGGCGGGGCGCCGGACGTGTCTTCCACGGGAGCGCTGCTGCGACGAGTGCGCAAGTCCCGTACAGAACCGAGGAGTTACCGGGTCGGCGGGTCGGGCGACCGCGCCGGCCCCGGTGGCTCCGACCGGCCTACTTCAGGTTGAGCTTGTCGCAGGCCGCCTTGTACTTGGCCGTGCAGATCTCGTCCAGGGTGTAGTAGCCCTGGTCGATGACGGTCTCCTTGATGTTCTTCTGCGTCAGGGAGACGACGGGCACGATGACGGACGCGATGCCCTTGTCGGTGCCGCTGTCGACGGTGCTGGTGGTCAGACCCGCGGAGTCGATCTTGCCCGTCTTGGCGACCGCGACGGCCATCTTGGCGACGGTCTCGGCCTCCTGCGGGTACGACTTGAAGACCGACATGTTCTGGTCACCGGTGATGATGCGCTGCACACCGGCGAGCTCGGCGTCCTGGCCGGTGACCGGGGGAAGCTTGCTCAGACCCGCGCCCTTGAGCGCGGTGATGATGCCGCCCGCCATGCCGTCGTTGGCGGAGTAGACGCCCTTGATCTTGTCCTTGCCGATCGCCGAGATCGCCGCCTCCATGTTGGCGTTGGCGTTCTCCGGCTTCCACTCCTTGGTGTCGTAGGACTTGGCGATGTCCACCTTGCCCTTGAGCACCGAGAGCGCGCCGTCCTTGAACTGCTTGGCGTTCGGGTCGGTGACCGCGCCGTTCATCATCACGATCTTGCTGCTGGCCTTGGCGTCCGAGCCCATGGCGTCGAGCAGCGCCTTGCCCTGGGTCTTGCCGACCTCGGTGTTGTCGAACGAGGTGTAGGCGGCGATCGGGCCCTCGGCCAGGCGGTCGTAGGCGACGACGGGGATGTCGGCGTCCTTGGCCTTCTTCACGCCGTTGGCGACGGCCTTGTAGTCGACCGCGTCCAGGATCAGGACGTCGACCTTCTTGGTGATCATCGTGTCGATCTGCTGCGACTGCAGGGAAGCGTCCTGCTTGGCGTTGAGGTACTCGACCTTGCCCTTGCCGTTGGTCAGCTCGGATATCTGCTTCTCGATGATCGGCTTGTCGAACTTCTCGTAACGAGCCGTCTGGTTCTCCGGGAGCAGCAGGCCGACGGTGATGGCGTCGCCCTTCTTGGAGCCGCTGCTGGCCTTGTCGCTGTCACCCTTGGACTCCTTGGCGGAGCCACAGGCGGCGAGAGAGACGGCCATGGTGGTGGCACAGAAGGCAAAGGCCGCACGACGCATACGCATGTTCACTTCAGAAACCTCCCTGACGAGGCCGCGTCGTTGCGGCCGAGGTAGCTGGGAGTCAACTCGGCCGCAACACAAGCGTCAAGGAGTAAATACTTAACGAGATGGCAACGGTGTCATGCGTTCTCTAAGTGAAGGCAGGTGTAGCCGCGGGAACAGAGCCCCCACCAATACCTTCCAAAAGGGTCGAATCGCCCATTTCACTCAGTGCCAGGGCGAGCGCTCCGAGCACCTCCGCGCGGCCGCCCAACGCCCCAGGAAGGACGGAGAGTTGACGGGCGGCACTCGGGATCGCGTAGCGGCTCACGGACTCCCTGATGGGCCCCAGAACCAGCTCTCCGGCCTCTGCCAGATCGCCGCCGAGCACGACCCTGCTGGGGTTGAGCAGATTGCAAAGATTGGCCACACCGGAGCCGATGTGCCGGCCCACGTCCGCGATGACCCGGCGGCAGCCGGGGTCGCCGTCGCGCGCGAGGCGGACGACGCCCTCCATGGTCAGATCGGTGCCGTGGCTGGACTGGAGCAGCGGCAGGACGTAGCGGGCCGCGGTGAAGGTCTCCAGGCAGCCGCGGTTGCCGCAGCGGCAGACCGGGCCCGACTCGTCGAGCGTGATGTGCCCGATCTCGCCCGCCGTGCCGCCCGGGCCGCGGTAGATCTTGCCCTCGATCACCAGGCCGGAGCCGACACCGCTGGCGACCTTGATGTAGGCGAGGTCCCTGACCCCGCGCCCGCTCCCCCAGACCAGCTCGCCGAGCGCGCCCAGGTTGGCGTCGTTGTCCACGTGCACCGGGACGCCGAGCCGCCGGCTCAGCTCCTCGGCGGGCCGGGTGCCGGTCCAGCCCGGCAGGATCGAGGTGGAGCCGAGCGTGCCGCTCTCCACGTCGATGGGACCGGGCACACCGAGGCCGACGCCGGCCACCTTCGTACGGTCCACACCGGTCGCCGCGATCAGCCGCTCGACCAGCTCCTCGGCCCGGTCGAAGCCCTGCGCGGCGGACGCGTCCACGTCCAGCGGCTCGGACTCCTCGGCCAGTACCTGGTGCGCGAGGTTGCCGATGGCCACGCGCAGGTGCGTGTGGCCGAAGTCGACACCGATCACGATGCCCGCGTCCCCGCTGAGCGAGACGCTGCGGGCCCTGCGCCCCCCGGCCGAGGTGGGAGTCACCTCGACCGTTCCCCCGTCCTTGAGCTCCCGGACGATGTTGGAGACGGTCGCCGCGGACAGGCCCGTCGTCCTCGCGATCTCCGCCTGCGTGAGCGATCCGGCGAGGCGCACGGCGCGCACGACCCGCTCCAGATTGGCCCGGTGCAGCGACGACTGCGACCCCGGAGTCTCCATTGACCCACCCTTATCCGTGGCTCGCGTCACCGTGGGTGACCGAACCTTGTACAAGTTATGAACTCCAAGCTCTGCTGAACCGGCTGGTGCCGTCAAGCCCTTGACGGAAATCGGTTCCAGGCCGTGTCCACGGCCGGCTACCGCCGGTATCCCGCCTTCACGCAGGAGTCCGGCCCCGGAGAGGTGTCTCTCCGGGGCCGGATCCCTGGCACGAATCGGTGGGGAGGGTTACTTGAGCGCCCCCGCCGTGAGCCCCTGCACCACCTGTCGCTGGAAGATGATGTACGCCGCGAGGATCGGCAGCATCGCCATCACCAGGCCCGCGAAGAGACCGGAGTAGTCGCCCTTGTAGCCCTGGCTGGTGGCCAGCTCGACCAGGCCCTGGGCGAGGACCCGATTGTTGGGTTCCGTGTTGAGGACCGTCGGCAGCATGTACTGGTTCCACTGGCCGAGGAAGTTGAAGATGCCCACGCTGATCAGGCCGGGCTTGGCCATCGGCAGCATGATCTGGAAGAACGTACGGGTGTGGGAGGCGCCGTCGACGAAGGCGGCTTCGGCGATCGACGACGGCAGGGTCCGGAAGAACGACGTCAGGAAGAACACCGTGAACGGCAGCGAGTACGCGATGTAGGCCAGGATCAGGCCGGGCAGCGTGTTCAGAAGCTGCAGATTGTTCATGACGTAGAACAACGGCACCAGGGCCAGCATGATCGGGAAGCTCATGCCGCCGACGAACAGGAAGTAGATGAAGCGGTTGCCGACGAACTCGAAGCGCGCGAGGACATAGGCCGCCATCGAGCCGAGCACGAGCGTGCCGACCAGCGAGAAGCCCACCACGATGATCGTGTTGAGGAAGTACTCGCTCATGTGCGCCGACGACCAGGCGCGCGACCAGTTCTCGAAGTGCAGCTTGTCGGGGAGCGCCCACGGCGTGCTCAGGATGGAGTTGTCGTCCTTGAAGGACGACATCACGGCCCAGATCAGCGGCAGGGCCACCATGATCGCCCAGATGATCAGGACACCGTGCGAGAAGAAGTTCAGGGTGCTGCCCGTGATGCTCGTCCCCGAGGCGGGCTCGTCCTGCTTGGCCACGCGCTGGCCGGGGATCTTCCCGGTGGTGTCCGTCGTCGGGTCCACGGGGGGCGGGGTGTCAGTGGTCTTCATCAGTACTCCAGCCGATCGCGCCGGCCAAGACGCATCACGATCGCCGCGAACAGCAGCGTGACGATGAGGAGGGCGACGCCGATGGTGGTCGCGTAGGCGGCGTTCGCGTCACGGAAAGCCGTCTGGTAGACGTACAGCGGCAGCACGGTGGTCGAGTAGTCGGGGCCGCCGGGACCGACGGTCATGATGTTGACCGCCGAGAACGCCTCCGCGCCGAGGGCGAGGATGCCCATGTACACCCAGCCGGACTGGATGGTGTCCCACAGCAGCGGCAGGGTGATCTTGAAGAAGGTCGTGAAGCGGCTGGCGCCGTCGAGCAGCGCCGCCTCGTAGAAGTCCTTGGGGATGGACGCCATGCCCGCGGAGAAGAGCACGACGAAGAAGCCGACGGTGCTCCAGACCAGGACGGCCATGACCGCCCAGAGCGCCCAGCTCGGGTCGCCCAGCCACTGGGGCTGGAAGCTGCCGAGGCCGACGGCGTCGAGCGCCGAGTTCAGCAGGCCGCCGCTGGGGTTGTAGATGAAGCGGAACAGCAGGGACACGATCGCGACCGAGAGGACCTGCGGGAAGAAGTACGCGATCTTGTAGAAGCCGGAGCCGCGGACGCCGGAGATGGCGGCGCCCTTACGGCGCCGCCCCCCGACGTTCAGCATGAAGGCGAAGAACAGCGCGAGGCTCAGTGTCACCAGGGGCAACAGCACGACGAAGATCACACTGTGCTGCAACGACTTCCAGAAGATGTCGTCGTGCAGCAGGCGCGTGTAGTTGGCGAAGCCCACCATCTTGAAGTCGGGACTCAGGCCGGTCCAGTCGGTGAACGAGTAGTAGATCGACTGGATGAACGGCCAGATGACGAAGATGGCGTACAACGCCAGGGGGGCCACCAAGAACCCCACTATGAAGCGGTACTTGCCGTGTTGCATGGTTACCGACCCCGATCGCTGTGCGGGTGCCGCACCAGTGGACTTGTGCGCACGTGCTGTTCTTCCGCCTGTCGCTTACTGGTGCTTGTAGTGCTTGACCGACTGGTCCTTGGCCGCCGCGTCCGCGTAGCCCTGGATCTTCTTGATGGCCTCGGCCGGGGTGAGGCGGCCCGCCATCATCTCGCCGAGACCGGAGACGCCGATCTGCTCCTTCTGGAGCTTGACGTACCAGTCCTGGAGGCGCGGGTTGACGACGTTGTCGCCGGCCTTCTCCAGCGCCGCGACACCGGACTTGAGGCCCGGGGTCAGCTCGATGCCGTCGGTGCCGCCGTTGAAGGCGGACAGCGACTTCACCTGGCTGGTGAAGTTCTTCGACGAGGCCTCGCTGAGCATGATGCGCAGCTGCTCCATGCCGCCCTCGACGTTCGCCGCCTTGGCCGGGACGATGAACGGCTCACCGCCGGACGCCCAGATGGTGCCGAACGGCATCTTGTCGCTCTTGTCGAGGCTGGAGGGCGCCCCGACGGCGAGGTTGAAGTCCTTCGGGATGACCTTGGCGGACTCGTTCTCCACCCAGGAGCCGTTCGGGATGAACAGCGCCTTGCCCTTGGCCCACTCGGTCTGCGACTGGATGTGGTCGATACCGGGCGTGCCCTTGAGGATGTAGCCCTTCTTGTACAGCTCGTAGTACGCCTCGAAGGCGGCCTTGACGGCCGGGTCCTTCCACGCGTTCGGCTCCAGGTTGTCGATCTTGTCGAGGACCTCGCGGCCACCGATCTTCGCGATGAACGGGTACAGCGAGAACGGCAGGTAGTACGGGTACTTGCCCGCGTACGTCCAGCCGGCGATGCCCTTCTTCTTCGCCTTGGCACACAGGGCGAGCATCGCGTCCCAGTCCTCGGGGTACTCCGAGTCCAGCTTCTCCAGGGCCGTCTGCGAGTACCAGACGCCGTAGACCGTGTACGCGTAGTACATGATCCACACCGGGTCGCCGTCGAACTGGCCCATCTCGACGATGCCCGGTCGCAGGGTGTCGCGAACCTTCTTGCTCGGGTCGTCGATGGACGGCGCGTCGAGGAGCGGGGTCAGGTCGGCGAGCTGCTTCTTGCCGACGAGGACGCCCATGTCCATCTGCTCGGCGCCCGAGTTGTCGATCAGGTCCGGCGGGGTGCCGCCGTTGAACTTCGGCTGAAGCTCCGACTGGATCTTCTGGGTCGCGTGGAAGTTGACCTTCGCCTTCGGGAACGCCTTCTTGTACTGGGCGTTGGCGTCGGTGGCGTACTTGGTGCCGAAACCGCCGTCGAAGATGGTCACGGACAGCGCCGCGCTCGCGTTGACCGCCAGCGGGTTGCTCTTGGACTTGGTGCCCTTCTGGACCTTGTCGTCACTGCCGCTGTCGCCGCTCGCGCAGGCGGACAGCAGGCTCGCGGCCGGCACGGCGGCGATGCCGAGCGCCGCGGAACGCTTGATCAGAGTGCGACGGCCGACGCCACCGTTACCGTGCTGGTCGGAAGTGGATCCCATGCTCAAGTCCTCGCCTTCTCCAGGACTCAGGCGGTGAACCGGATCCTCCCCGGCACCGCGGTGATGTGCTGTGTTGTGCCCCTGTCGAAGGGGAACGCAGATGGAGCTGGGTGGTGCGCAACGACCCGGGATGCCTGGAGATACACGGATACCGGGACGCCGTACGCGCCCCGCCGTTTCCCCCCGCCCCCCGGTCCTGCCGCGGCCTGAACTCGGTCCGGGCCGGACGCCGACAGGTATAGTCCACTCCCTGTGAGCTGGGCAAGATCGAATGCAGGTTTGGACAACGGTCTTTTCCGAGTTGAGACCTCCCGGAAATAAGCCGCACGGCGGACGTTGTCGAGCTTCCCAACTTCCTTGCCTACAAAGGGTGTACGCGGAACGATGAATTCAGCGCGCGCAACCGTCCTCCGCACTGGCTCTCAACACCCTTGACACCAACCGTCACTTGACGCCCTACTGGACCTTGCGCAGCGAACTGACAACGTTGTCTTACGTCGCCGGAGGGTGCACACTCCATGCAAGGCAGAGGAACCAGACACAGATTCGCCACCACGGCCGCCCTGGGTGCGGCCGCACTGGTGCTCACGGCGGCCGGGCAGGGCGCCGCCGTCGCGGCATCGCCCCAGAAGCCGCACGGGAAGGCGGAGTTCACTTCGTCCTTCGAAGCGGGGCAACCCGTCCCCGACTGGCTGAACACGGTCGACACCGCCCCGGACGGCAGCAAACGGGCGTCAGGGGTCGACGGCGCCTACACCGGTGGAGTTCCGGGCAATGTGAACGGCCATGTGACCGAGGTCCGCGCGAGCGGCGAGAACACCGGCAGCGGTGAGGTCGCGACCAATCTCGCGGACGGTGAGTCGAGCACGAAGTGGCTGGCGTTCACGCCGACCGCCTGGGTCGAGTACGACCTCGACACCGCGCTCAAGATCACCAACTACACGCTGACGTCGGCCAACGACCACGACGAGCGGGATCCGAAGGACTGGGTCCTCAAGGGCTCGGCCGACGGAAAGGACTGGACCACTCTCGACTCCCGTACCGGGGAAAGCTTCGACAAGCGGCTCCAGACCAAGAAGTACGAGCTGGAGAAGCCGGCCGAGTACGCGCACTTCCGTGTCGAGTTCACGAAGAACAACGGCGCGAGCGACGCGACCCAGCTGGCCGACCTCCAGCTCTCGACGGGCGACGAGCAGGCACCGGCGCCCGAGGACATGCTCTCGCTCGTCGACAAGGGCCCCAGCGGCTCACCGACGGCGAAGGCGGGCGCGGGCTTCACGGGCAAGTACGCGCTGCGTTACGCGGGCACGCACAAGACGGACGGCCGCGCGTACTCGTACAACAAGATCTTCGATGTCGATGTCGCGGTGGCGAGGAACACCGAGCTGTCGTACAAGATCTTCCCGCAGATGGCGGACGGCGACCGCGACTACGACGCCACGAACGTCTCGGTCGATCTCGCCTTCACCGACGGCACGTACCTGAGCGACCTGAAGGCGACCGACTCGGGCGGCGGCCTGCTCACCCCGCAGGGCCAGGGCGACGCCAAGCGGCTGTACGTGAATCAGTGGAACGCCGTGAAGTCGTCGATCGGGTCGGTCGCGGCCGGTAAGACGATCGACCGGATCCTCGTCGGGTACGACTCGGCGAAGGGCCCGGCGAAGTTCCGCGGCTGGCTCGACGACATCTCCGTGAAGCGGGCGCAGCCGGTCGCCCCCAAGGCGCACTTGAGCGACTACGCGTCGACAACACGCGGCACGAACTCCAGCGGCGGCTTCTCGCGCGGCAACACGTTCCCGGCGACGGCCGTCCCGAACGGGTTCAACTTCTGGACGCCGGTGACGAACGCGGGCTCGGACAGCTGGCTGTACGACTACGCGCGCGGAAACAACGCGGACAACCTCCCCACGATGCAGGCGCTCGCGGCGAGCCACGAGCCGAGCCCGTGGATGGGTGACCGCCAGACGTTCCAGATGATGCCGTCGGCGACGTCCGGCGACAAACTGGACACGTCGCGCTCCGGGCGGGCCCTGCCGTTCAAGCACGACAACGAGACGGACCGCCCGTACTACTACGGCGTGAAGTTCGAGAACGGCGTGACGGCGGAGATGACGCCGACCGACCACGCCGCCGCGCTGCGCTTCAGCTACCCCGGCGACGACGCGAGCGTGATCTTCGACAACGTCTCGGAGCAGGGCGGCCTGACGCTCGACAAGGACAGCGGGACCGTCACCGGCTACTCGGACGTGAAGTCGGGTCTGTCGACGGGCGCCACCCGCCTGTTCGTGTACGGCACCTTCGACAAGCCGGTCAAGGACGCCGACGCGTCCGGGGTGAAGGGCCACTTCACCTTCGACGCGGGCAAGGACCGGACGGTCACGCTGCGCCTGGCGACCTCGCTGATCTCCATCGACCAGGCGAAGGACAACCTGGCGCAGGAGATCCCCGGGAACCGGTCCTTCACCGCGGTGAAGAACGCGGCGCGCGCCCAGTGGGACAAGATCATGAACAAGGTGGAGGTCGAGGGCGCCACACAGGACCAGCTCACGACGCTGTACTCCTCGCTCTACCGGCTGTACCTGTACCCCAACTCGGCGTTCGAGAAGGTCCGTTCGGACGGCAAGTCGACGTACAAGTACGCGTCGCCGTTCTCGGCGATGCCGGGTCCCGACACCCCGACGCACACCGGCGCGAAGATCGTCGAGGGCAAGCCGTACGTCAACAACGGCTTCTGGGACACGTATCGGACGACGTGGCCCGCCTACTCTCTGCTCACGCCGGACAAGGCGGGTGAGATGGTCGACGGCTTCGTGCAGCAGTACAAGGACGGCGGCTGGATCTCGCGCTGGTCCTCGCCTGGTTACGCGGACCTGATGACCGGCACGTCGTCGGACGTGGCGTTCGCCGACGCGTACGTGAAGGGCGTCGACTTCGACGCGGAGGACGCGTACAAGGCGGCCGTGAAGAACGCGACCGTGGTGCCGCCGCAGTCGGGTGTGGGCCGCAAGGGCATGGACACCTCGCCGTTCCTCGGCTACACGTCGACGGACACGCACGAGGGCATGTCGTGGGCTCTTGAGGGTTACCTCAACGACTACGGCATCGCGCAGATGGGCCAGGCCCTCTTCAAGAAGACCGGCAAGAAGCAGTACCAGGAGGAGTCGGAGTACTTCCTCAACCGGGCCCGCGACTACGTCAACATGTTCGACGACAAGGCCGCCGGTACGGGCTTCTTCCAGGGCAAGAGCGCCAAGGGCGACTGGCGGGTGAAGTCCGAGGACTTCGACCCGGCGATCTGGGGCTACGACTACACCGAGACGAACGGGTGGGGCTACGCCTTCACCGCGGTGCAGGACACCCAGGGCCTCGCGAACCTGTACGGCGGCAAGGCGGGCCTGGCGAAGAAGCTGGACACGTACTTCTCGACGCCGGAGACCGGTTCGGCGGACGTCGCCGGTTCGTACGGCGGTGTCATCCACGAGATGACCGAGGCGCGTGATGTGCGGATGGGCCAGTACGGCCACTCCAACCAGGTCGCGCACCACGTCACGTACATGTACGACGCGGCCGGCCAGCCGTGGAAGACGCAGAAGAACGTGCGTGAGGTGCTGTCCCGCCTGTACACGGGCTCGGAGATCGGGCAGGGCTACCACGGCGACGAGGACAACGGCGAGCAGTCGGCCTGGTACCTCTTCTCGTCGATGGGCTTCTACCCGCTCGTCATGGGCAGCGGCGAATTCGCCATCGGCTCCCCGCAGTTCACCAAGATGACCCTGCACCTGGAGAACGGCCACGACCTGGTCGTCAAGGCGCCGAAGAACAGCGCCAAGAACATCTACGTGCAGGGCGTCAAGGTCAACGGCAAGACCTGGTCGAAGACCTCGCTGCCGAACTCGGTCGTCTCCAAGGGCGGCGTCATCGAGTTCGCCATGGGCGACAAGCCGTCGTCGTGGGGCACCGGCAAGGACGCCGGGCCGACGTCCATCACCAAGGACGACAAGGTGGCCTCGCCCCGCAAGGACGCGATCACCGGCACGGGTCCGCTCTTCGACAACACCTCGGCCACGTCGGCGAGCGTCGAGTCGGTGGACCTCCCCGTCGCCGCGGCCGGCACGAAGGCCGCGCAGTACACGCTGACGTCCGACGACCACGCGAAGGCCCCGACGGGCTGGAAGCTGGAGGGGTCGGCCGACGGCACGACCTGGAAGACGCTCGACACGCGCTCCGGCGAGTCCTTCGCCTGGGACAAGCAGACCCGCGCGTTCTCGGTGCCGAAGCCGGGCTCGTACCAGCACTACCGCCTGGTGTTCACGGGTGGCGCGGCGACCGTCGCGGAGGTCGAGCTGCTGTCGTAGCCGCTCTCCTCGTCGCGGGCCCCGTCGGAACCTTCCGGCGGGGCCTGCGCCGTTCCCGGCCCGAACTCGCACCACACCTCCTTGCCGGGGTCCCGCTCCCCCACGCCCCACTTGTCGGCCAGCGCTTCTACGAGGAGCAGGCCGCGGCCGTTCTCGTTCTCGTCGGTGGCGCTCCGCTCGGGGGCGGGGACGGGGACGGCGGGGGTGCCGGTGCCGCTGTCGTGGACCTCTACGCGGACGGTGCCCTCGCGCTCGTCGTGCGTGATCCTCAGGAGGAAGCCCCGGCCGGGCGGTACTCCGTGGAGGAGGGCGTTGGTCGTCAACTCGCTTACGCAGAGCAGGATGTCGTCGGCTCGGGTTGTTTTCCGCCAGGCGGTGAGGGCTGCGTGGGTGAAGTCGCGGGCGGCGGGGACTGATTGTCGTTCGCGGCGGTAGAAGCGTTCGCGGGATTCGGGGTTCATGGCGGCGAATGTTGCGCAGAGTGATTCACTGACGACAGGGCGGCAACCCCGACAGATCTTTTGTCGGGGTGCGCGTGGGGTCACGTCGGTGTGGGGGTGGGGAGATTGACCGTCATGAGCCCTGGGAAGCGTCCGCCGAAGAATCCGTCGGCGTTGAGGATGGTCGGTGAGCTGCTCGCCCTGTTCCGCAAGGCGGCCGGTTATACGCAGGCGACGCTTGGCGCGCGGCTGGTGATCGCCGAGTCGACCATTGCCGCGTATGAGCAGGGTAGGCGGCCGTTGCCCATGGATACGGCAAGGATGGTGGACCAAGTCCTCGACACCAAGGGTGCGTTGGCCGTCGCGGTAGCCAATGTGCCGGAGATCGACCAGTTCCCCCTGTGGGCCGAGTCGTACATTCAGCACGAGCGCGAGGCCATCGTGCTGTCGAAGTACGACGCCTTGGCCGTCCCCGGCCTGCTCCAGACCGAGGACACCGCGCGGGCCGTTCTCCGCGAGCGGGTCCCCGCTTACGATCAGGACGAGATCGAGACCAAGACCGCTGCCCGCATAGAGCGCCAGGCCATCCTCCACCGGAAGGTCCCGCCGACGATCAGCTTCGTCATCTGGGAGCCGCTGCTAAGACTGTCCGTTGGCGGCCACCGTTCGCAGGTCGATCAGCTTCGGCACTTGCGCGAGCAGGCTGAACTCCCCTGCATCTCCTTGCAGATCCTGCCGCTCTCCAGCCCTCACCATGCAGCCCTGGACGGCCCGTTCACCTTGCTTGAGACGCCTGACCACCAGCACCTCGCGTACATGGAGACCCAACGCGGCAGCCAGTGGGTTGCTGATCGCGACGAGGTATCCATCCTGGAGCGCAAGTATGCGATGCTGCGAGCACAGGCCCTCACCCCGCAGGACTCCATGGGCCTGCTGGAACGCCTGCTAGGAGAGCGATGAGCACCGCACCGACCTGGTTCAAGTCGTCTTACAGCGGTAGCGAGGGCGGCGACTGCCTCGAAGTCGCTTACGTCTGGCGGAAGTCGAGCTACAGCAGCAGCGAGGCCGGGCAGTGCGTCGAGGTCGCCGCCCACCCCACCGCCATCCACATCCGCGACTCCAAGAACACCGAAGGCCCCCACTTCACGGTCGCCCCCGGCGCCTGGGCGGCCTTCCTCCAGCTGCCCCGCGCTTAATTACGTAGACGGGACGGCATCGCGGCGCTTACAGTCTGGCCCGAACCGTGATGCAGCCCGAGGAGGTGGGACCCATGACAGCAGTACGCACGTGGGTGCTCTCCTTTTCCTCACGGGCCGGCAGCTGACATAGGTCGCCGGGAGCGCCTGTACTGGGCGATTCCGAGAGGCAGAGACCTATGGACACTACAAAGATCACGCATGTCGCCGACGGGCACTGGCACGCGCTGGAGGACGACCAGGTGGTCGGCCGGGGCGAGGCCTGGAGCAGGCACGACGGACGGCTCTTCCTAAACATCGACGCGTGGCACGACACGACGTTCGACCGGCTCGCCGCCGCCATGCTGGCGGACCTGCCGAGGCCGCTGCACACGATGGTCGACGCGGACGATCTCGCACTGAAGTCCCAGTGGGAGCGCAGGGGATTCACGGCTCTGCGCAGCGAGTTCGTGTACCGCGTACCGACCGATCCCGGGCTCACGGGCCTCGGCCCGGCACGCCCGCCGCACGGCGTGACGATCCTCCCCCTCGGCGCGGCGGAGAAGGACCCCCTGCGCGAGCTGGACCGTACGATCCGGGCCGAGGTCGAGGCCACCCTGGGCTGGCGGGAGATGCCGGCCGAGGTGCTGCCACGCCTCGACGACGCCACGGTGATCGACCCGACGAAGTACGCGGTGGCCGCCGAGGGCGACCGGTACGTGGGGCTGATGCGGGTGGCGCCGGTCCCCCGGCAGCCGAGGATCGGGCTCATCGCGGTACGGGCGGACCGGCAGCGGCGCGGGATCGCGCGGGCGCTGCTGGCCGACGTACTCGGTTCCCTGCACCGAGCCGGGGTAGGGACCGCTTCGGCCGAGGTCGGCGCGGCCAACGCGGCCGCCGACGCACTGTTCACCACCATCGGCGCCCAGCGCGTCGGAACCAACCTGGAGGTCGTACTTCACTGATGCCGAAGACAAACCCTGGTATCGAGATCGAGGGCACCGTCACCGAGTGCCTGCGCAACGCCACGTTCCAGGTGGAGTTGCAGAACGGGCACAAGGTGCTCGCGCACATCAGCGGCAAGATCCGGAAGAACTACATCAAGATCCTGCCGTTCGACCGGGTGCTCGTGGAGCTGAGCCCCTACGACCTGACGCGCGGCCGGATCCTCTACCGGTACCGCAACTGACGGCTTCCGGCGCTTACTTGCGCCAGGCCAGGTAGTGGACGACGCTGCCGCCCGGGCTCGGCACCACGTCGACGTGGAACCGGTCGCGCAGCTCGTCCGGCGACTCCCACAGGCGGGAGCCCGAGCCGAGCTTGATGCCCGGTGACACCGCGACGTGCAGGGTGTCGACGAGATCGGCGTCGAGGAACTCGCGGATGGTCGTGGCCCCGCCGCCGAGCCTGACGTCCTTGCCCTGGGCCGCCTCGCGCGCCTGGGCGAGGACGGTCGCCGGGTCGTCGTCGACGAAGTGGAACGTGGTGTCGGAGAGGGTGATCGCGGGGCGGGTGTGGTGGGTCATGACGAACACCGGTGTGTGGAACGGCGGTTCGTCACCCCACCAGCCCTGCCACTCGTGGTCCTCCCAGGCCCCCTTCTGCGGGCCGAACTTGCCGCGCCCCATGATCTCGGCGCCGATGTTGCGGGCGTAGTCCCGGACCAGGTAGTCGTCGATGCCGCGGCTGCCGCCGGGCTCGGAGCGCATCAGCCAGCTGGCGGTCTCCCCGCACCAGGCCATCAGAACCCGCGGATCGGCATGCCCGAACGGCCGCTCGAAGGTCTGATCGTCTCCGGCCCCGAAGCCGTCACCGGAGACATTGAAGTTCTGAACGCGCAACAGCTGCTCTGGCATGGGTTCCTCCCGGATAGCGGACAACACTGCTGAGACTCTCCCCGCCCCCAGAACTCATCGCCACCCCGACGCGCCGTCCCACAAGGTTGCGGCGAGCCGAAAGGTGGGTGGGGGGCATGGGGGGCCGCGTGACGGTGAAGGGGTTCGCCGAGTTCCTGGCCGACACCGTGGGGGAACTCGTCGCCGAGGCGGTGCTCTCGGTGCTCGCCTGTCTCCTGCTCGCCGCCCTGGTGGGGACCGCGTACCTGAGCTGGTCAGTCAGCCCACGCGGCACGCTCATCGGGGCCGGCGTGTTCAGCCTGCTGTTCGCTCACGGCGCGTGGAGTCGGTATCGGAAGTCGGCGAGGAAACGCGGTCACCGCGCCCTCGCCGCCGTCACCACGACACTCTTCGTGGTGACCACCTGCACGGCCGCCTTCCTGTTCTTCTACGCGTCCGGCTGCGGCTTCGTCTGACCGACGGCCCGCCGCCGCGTTCCGGCGCTTCTCGCGGTACCGGGCGACAGCCCAGGCGACCGCCGTGGCCGGGACGGCCGACCAGAGCACTGTCCAGACCACGGGCCACCACGGAGGCAGGTGGGCGGAGACGGTCACATCGAGCGCCGAGGCCACCATGGCCGCCCCGATGCCGGCGCAGAGCAGCCGACCGGCGAGGCGCGTCGCACGACTGGTCGGGAGCGGCAGCCGCCGGTGGCCGGAGTCGTGCGGCTCGTGGAGGTGTTGATCGGTGTGCACAGGTGCTCCTGCGTTCAGCGCCGCGACAAGGGGCGGCGGGGCGAGGGCCTGGCGAGGTGGGGCACGCACGGCTGGAACCTGCGTGGGGCAGGAAGCGGGTGGTGAAGCTGGGCCAGTGTGCGCGTCGGCGCGGGGTCCGGCCAGCGCCTTCTACGCGCGTACCGGATCCGGGCGTCAACTTTCCGCATCACCCCAACTGGTGCACCAGCGGGCAAAACGAGGCACCATTGCGGGCAATTCACATATTTGCCCGGCCTGGACCTGACTCAATATGGGCGCCCACTCGACTCTTTTCGCCACGCCGATCGGAGAGTTGAGCGTTTCCAGCCATATTTTGCAGCCGCTTCCTCAAGTTGCACCATAGAAACTGTTGCTTGAGGCGAGCAAAAAACGGCCATCAAGGGTGATTCACCCCTGATCCGGAGGGGCTTGTTCCTGCCCGTATGGATTCCGCATTCGCGGGCAGGACAGCTGACTTGTGTGCTTTCCGTGTCAGCTTGCGTACTTCTCGCGACCATCGGGGCCCTCGCGACCGGACAGGAGCAACAGAATGGCAAACCAGCCATACGCATCCAGAAGAACGAACAAGCGAAACGCCGCCATCGTTGCGGCTAGCTCGCTGGCCCTTTACGTTCTTTCGGCACTCCTGTGGGTCAAGGGGGGATGGGATGCGGCCTTCGCTCCGTTGCTGGTGGCTGTCGTCGTGGATGCGATCTGCATCGTGGTCTATCTGTCGTTCCGGTCGAAGCACCGGAAATAGCGGCGTCGGGAATCGTTCTGTGCTTGCGGCGCGCAATCAGGACCGACCAGCGGCATCCGTGATGGCGCAACGCGAAGGGCCGCGCCCCGGGCGAACCCGGGACGCGGCCCCAACTACTGCTCCCTGCCGCTTAGTTGCGGATCAGGTTGCGCAGCACGTACTGCATGATGCCGCCGTTGCGGTAGTAGTCCGCCTCGCCGGGGGTGTCGATGCGGACGACCGCGTCGAACTCCACGCCGGTGTCGGTCGTGACCTTCACCGTGCTCGGGGTCGAGCCGTTGTTCAGCTCCTCGACGCCGGTGAAGGAGAAGGTCTCCTCGCCGGTCAGGCCGAGGGAGTCGGCGTTCTGGCCCTCCGGGAACTGGAGCGGGAGGACGCCCATGCCGATGAGGTTCGAGCGGTGGATGCGCTCGTACGACTCGGTGATGACGGCCTTGACGCCGAGGAGCGCGGTGCCCTTGGCGGCCCAGTCGCGGGACGAGCCGGAGCCGTACTCCTTGCCGCCCAGGATGACCAGCGGGGTGCCCTGGTCGATGTAGTTGCGCGACGCGTCGTAGATGAAGGAGACGGGGGCGTCCTCCTTCGTGAAGTCGCGGGTGTAGCCGCCCTCGGTGCCCGGCGCGAGCTGGTTGCGCAGGCGGATATTGGCGAACGTGCCGCGGATCATGACCTCGTGGTTACCACGGCGCGAGCCGTAGGAGTTGAAGTCACGACGCTCCACACCGTGCTCGGTGAGGTACTTGCCGGCCGGGGTGTCGGCCTTGATCGCACCGGCCGGGGAGATGTGGTCGGTGGTGACCGAGTCGCCCAGCTTGGCGAGGACGCGGGCGCCCGAGATGTCCGAGACCGGGGTGGTCTCCATCGTCATGCCCTCGAAGTACGGGGGCTTGCGGACGTAGGTGGACTCGGTGTCCCACTCGAAGGTGTTGCCGGTCGGGATCGGCAGCGCCTGCCACTGGGCGTCGCCCGCGAAGACGTCGGCGTAGGACTTGTTGAACATGTCCTCGCCGATCGAGTTGGCGACGACGTCGTTGACCTCGGCCTCCGTCGGCCAGATGTCGGCCAGGTGGACGGGCTTGCCGTCCTGGTCGACGCCGAGCGCGTCCTTGGTGATGTCGACCTTCATCGAACCGGCGATGGCGTACGCGACGACCAGCGGCGGGGACGCCAGGTAGTTCATCTTGACGTCGGGGTTGATGCGGCCCTCGAAGTTCCGGTTGCCGGAGAGGACCGAGGTGACGGCGAGGTCGTGGTCGTTGACCGCCTTCGAGACCTCGTCGGGCAGCGGGCCCGAGTTGCCGATGCAGGTGGTGCAGCCGTAACCGACGAGGTTGAAGCCGACCTTGTCCAGGTACGGGGTCAGACCCGACTTGTCGAAGTAGTCGGTGACGACCTTCGAGCCCGGGGCGAGGGTGGTCTTGACCCACGGCTTGCGGGTCAGGCCCTTCTCGACGGCCTTCTTCGCGACGAGGGCCGCGGCCACCATCACGTAGGGGTTCGACGTGTTGGTGCAGGAGGTGATCGCTGCGACCGTCACGGCGCCGTGGTCCAGCTCGTACGTGGTGCCGTCGGGGGCGGTCACGGTGACCGGGTTCGACGGAACGCCGTTCGTGGACGCCGGGGCGTCGGAGGCCGGGAAGGACTCCTTGCCCGCCTCCTCGTCGTCGGCGACGTAGTTGCGCACGTCGACGGCGAACTGCTGCGAGGCGTTCGCGAGGACGATGCGGTCCTGCGGGCGCTTCGGGCCGGCGATGGAGGGGACGACCGTGGAGAGGTCGAGCTCCAGCTTCTCGGAGAAGTCGGGCTCGGCGGCCGGGTCGAGCCAGAGGCCCTGCTCCTTGGCGTACGCCTCGACGAGCGCGACCTGCTGGGCGTCACGGCCGGTCAGACGCAGGTAGTTCAGCGTCTCGTCGTCGATCGGGAAGATCGCGGCGGTGGAGCCGAACTCCGGCGACATGTTGCCGATGGTGGCGCGGTTGGCCAGCGACGTGGCGGCGACGCCCTCGCCGTAGAACTCGACGAACTTGCCGACGACGCCGTGCTTGCGCAGCATCTCGGTGATCGTGAGGACCAGGTCCGTGGCGGTCGTGCCGGCCGGGAGCTCGCCGGTCAGCTTGAAGCCGACGACGCGCGGGATCAGCATGGAGACCGGCTGGCCGAGCATGGCGGCCTCGGCCTCGATGCCGCCGACGCCCCAGCCGAGCACGCCCAGGCCGTTGACCATCGTGGTGTGCGAGTCCGTGCCGACGAGGGTGTCGGGGTAGGCCTGGCCGTTGCGGACCATGACCGTGCGGGCCAGCTTCTCGATGTTGACCTGGTGCACGATGCCGGTGCCCGGCGGGACGACCTTGAAGTCGTCGAACGCGGTCTGGCCCCAGCGCAGGAACTGGTAGCGCTCGCGGTTGCGGCCGTACTCCAGCTCGACGTTCTGGCCGAAGGCGTCCTTCGTGCCGAACTTGTCGGCGATGACGGAGTGGTCGATGACCAGCTCGGCCGGGGAGAGCGGGTTGACCTTCGCGGGGTCGCCGCCCAGCTCCTTCACGGCCTCACGCATGGTCGCCAGGTCCACGACACAGGGCACGCCGGTGAAGTCCTGCATGATCACGCGGGCCGGCGTGAACTGGATCTCCTGCGAGGGCTGCGCCTGGGAGTCCCAGTTGCCGAGCGCACGGATGTGGTCGGCGGTGATGTTCGCGCCGTCCTCGGTGCGGAGCAGGTTCTCCAGAAGGACCTTGAGGCTGTAGGGAAGGCGAGCAGAGCCCTCGACCTTGTCCAGCCTGAAGATCTCGTACGACTCGTCGCCCACGCTGAGCGTGCTGCGGGCGTCGAAGCTGTTCGCCGACACGACAGTCTCCTTCATATATGTGCGCGTTCCACCGCATCCTGCCGCCACGACGGGTCGCCCATCCGCTAAGGTAAGGCTAAGTTAGGTAACCCTTACCGTCGGACTCGACAGTCGGCGCGCGGCTGCGTGCGCCTCGGCAGATATCTCGATGTCGAGATAACTCTAATACATCACCCGTCGGTGCCATCAAGCGGTGCCGCGCGGGGTTCACTGATGCGCGTACCCACGGGCACCCCCTCCATCGTCGTACGGGGCCCAGGGCTCCACCAGTGCTGAAAGTACCGACCCCCGCAGATTTACTAAGGCAGCCTTATCAATTAGCCTTAGTGTATGAACCAAGAGCCGGACCCCGAGGCGGTCGCCTCCGCTCTGCTCGCGAGCGTCAGCGTGCTGGTGCGGCGCGTGCGGCAGGTGCCTGTCGAGAGCGGGCTGACGATGCCGCAGCGCACGGCGCTGTCCCGCCTGGAGCGGCTGGGCCCGACCACCTCGTCGGCGCTCGCCCGCGAGGTGCAGATCACGGCGCAGGCCATGGGGGCGACGCTCGGCGTGCTGCGCGAGCGCGGCCTCGTCGAGCGCAGCCAGGACCCGGAGGACGGGCGCCGGATGGTCCTGTCCGTGACGGAGGCCGGGCGCCGGGCACTGCGGGACAAGCGCAACGAGCGGGTCGAGATGCTCGGCCGGGTCCTCGGGTCCGACGCGTTCAGTCCGGCCGAGCTGGCTCAGCTCCAGGCCGTGGCCCCGCTGGTCGAGCGGCTGGCCCAGCGTCTCTGAGGCACGTGACGAGAACCTGACGAGGAAGCGGGCCGATGACGGATTCCGGCGGGACGCTCATATCCGAGCGCGTCCCCGACGCGCGCTACAAGTGGACGGCACTGACCAATACGACCGCCGCGGTCTTCATGTCCGCGCTGGACGGCTCCATCGTGCTGATCGCCCTGCCGGCGATCTTCCGCGGCATCCATCTGGACCCGCTGGCGCCGGGCAACATCGCGTACCTGCTGTGGATGATCATGGGCTACCGGCTGGTCCAGGCCGTCCTGGTGGTCACGGTGGGGCGGCTCGGCGACATGTACGGGCGGGTGCGGATCTACAACAGCGGGTTCGCGGTCTTCACCTTCGCCTCGATCCTGCTCTCCTTCGACCCCTTCGACGGCGGTCACGGGGCGATGTGGCTGATCGGCTGGCGGGTGCTCCAGGCCGTCGGCGGCTCGATGCTCACCGCGAACTCCGCGGCGATCCTGACCGACGCCTTCCCCGAGGAGCGGCGCGGCTTCGCCCTCGGCATCAACCAGGTGGCCGCCCTCGCGGGCATGTTCATCGGCCTGGTCCTCGGCGGGCTGCTCGCGGCCTGGGACTGGCGTGCGGTGTTCTGGGTGAACGTCCCCGTCGGGCTCTTCTTCACCGTGTGGGCGTACCGCACCCTGCGCGAGACCGGCCGGCACAGCGGCGGCCGGATCGACTGGTGGGGCAACATCACCTTCGGGGTCGGGCTGAGCGCGGCCCTGATCGGCGTCACCTTCGGCCTCCAGCCCTACGGCGGCCACACCATGGGCTGGACGAACCCACTGGTCCAGGCGCTGGTGGTGGGCGGGATCGCGCTGCTCGTCGCGTTCGTCGTGATCGAGCGGCGGGTCGAGGACCCGATGATCAAGCCGGGGCTGTTCCGCAACCGCGCCTTCACCTTCGGCAATCTCGCGGGCCTCGCCATCTCGATCGGGCGCGGCGGGATGCAGTTCGTGCTGATCATCTGGCTCCAGGGCATCTGGCTGCCGCTGCACGGCTACGCCTACGACGCGACCCCGCTGTGGGCGGGCATCTTCATGCTGCCGCTGACCGCGGGGTTCCTCGCGGCGGGACCGGTGTCCGGATATCTGTCGGACCGGTTCGGCTCGCGGGGCCTGGCCACGAGCGGCGCGCTGCTCTTCGGCGCCAGCTTCCTCGGCCTGATGGCGCTGCCGATCGACTTCAGCTACTGGGTCTTCGCGGTGCTCATCGCGGTGAACGGGATAGCGAGCGGCATGTTCGCCTCCCCCAACTCCTCCTCCATCATGGGCAGTGTCCCGGCGAAACTGCGCGGTGTCGCCTCCGGGATGCGCGCCACCTTCCAGAACTCGGGCACCGCCGTGTCCATCGGCGTGTTCTTCTCGCTGATGATCGCGGGCCTGGCCGGCAGCCTCCCGCAGACCCTCACCGCGGGCCTACAACAGCAGGGCGTGTCCGCGCACGTCGCCGCGCAGGTCGGTGAACTGCCGCCCGTCGCCTCGCTGTTCGCCGCCCAGCTGGGCGTCAACCCGGTGGAGAACCTGCTGAAGCCCAGCGGCGCCCTGCACCAGCTCAGCCCGGCGCAGCAACAGACTCTGACCGGTGGCGAGTTCTTCCCGCACTTGCTCTCCGGGCCCTTCCACTCGGGCCTGGTCGTCGTGTTCGCGTTCGGCGCGGTGCTCGCTCTCCTCGCCGCGCTCGCGTCGCTGCTGCGCGGCCCCGGCCGGGTCCGTGGGCGGGCGGCGTCCGGCACCTCCCCCTCCCCCAGGACGCCGACTCCGGCGTCGTCCGATCTCCAGGAGTAATCAGCACCATGGCACTCAGCACCATCGACACCGTCCCCGCGCTCGTCGTGATCGACCTTCAAGAGGGCATCGCCCCGGCCGGATCCCCGTTCGACCCCGTCGTGGAGCGGTCGGCCCGGCTCGCCGAGACGTTCCGGCGGCACGGCCTGCCGGTGATCCTCGTCAACGTCAACGGGGTCGCGCCCGGCCGCTCCGAGACCTCGCGGATCCGGCCCGGCACGGCCCTGCCCGACGGCTTCGCCGACCTCGTGGACGAACTCGGCGCGCAGCCGGGCGATCTGAGGGTCACCAAGCGGCGCCGCAGCGCGTTCCACGACACCGGGCTCGACACCCTGTTGCGGGACCACAAGGTCACGCAGGTCGTGCTGACCGGCGTCGCGACCGGTTCGGGCGTCGAGTCGACGGCGCGCTCGGCCGTCGACCACGGCTACCACGTCGTGCTCGCCACCGACGCGATGGACGACCCGGACGCGGTGATCCACGAGCACAGCGTGCGGCGCGTCTTCCCCAAGCTGGGCGAGACCGCGACCACGGACGAGATCATCGACATGGTGGAAGCCACCCTGGCGGAGGCGGCCCGATGACGCTGCTCGGCAAGCTCCTGAAGAACCGCAAGGCCGACGAGGCGGCCTCCGCCTGGCACCGGCCCGGCCTCCAGGCGCCGGACAACCTGACCCTGACCAGCGGGGACTTCACCGACGGCGCCCCCATGCCGGCCCGGCAGGCGGCGAAGCACGGCGGCGGCGAGGACCTCTCCCCGCACCTGGCCTGGACCGCCCCGCCCGCCGGGACCGCCCAGCTCCTGCTCGTCATGGAGGACCTCGACGTCCCGCTCCCCCGGCCGATCACGCACTGCGTGGCGCTGATCGACCCGTCCCGCACCGAGCTGGAGCCCGGCGCGCTCGACGCGAAGCGGCCGGGTCCGGGGGTGCGGCTGCCGCGCGCGAGCATCGGCCGCGGCTACCACGGCCCGGGTCCGATCAAGGGGCACGGTCCGCACCGGTACGTCTTCCTGCTGTACGCGCTGTCCGCTCCGCTGGACGACGCGGCCGAGGGGGCACGGCCGCGGGCGCTGCTGTCGTCGATCAGCGCGCCGCCCCTCGGACGGGGGCGGCTGACGGGCACGTACGAGCGCCGTTAGGGAGGAGGCGGGCCCCTCCGCACGGGCCCCGACCCCGGTCCGATAGCGTCCCGCAATGGCCAGTGACCTCCGTCTCACCGTTCTCGGCAGCGCCACCCCATACCCGGAGGCGGGCAACCCGTGCTCCGGATATCTCGTCGAGGGCGGCGGGGCCAGACTCTGGGTGGACGCGGGCAGCGGAACACTCGGGGCGTTGCAGCGGCACGCCCGGCTCGACGAGATCGACGCCGTCTGGATCTCCCATCTGCACGCCGACCACACCGCCGATCTGCTCACCGCCTACTACGGGCTGCTGTACGCGGACATCCGGCGCGAGCGGCCGCTCCCGCTGTACGGGCCGCCGGGCATCGCCGACCGCCTCGCGGACTTCCTCACCACGGGCGACCGGCGCAGCCCCGTCGAAGAGGCCTTCGACATACGGGAGCTGTCGGACGGGCACGGCGCCCGGATCGGCGCCCTCGACCTGGCGTCGCGCGAAGTGGCGCACGGGATGCCCGCGTTCGCGCTGCGCGTCGAGCACCGGGGGCACTCGCTCGTCTACTCGGGGGACAGCGCGCCCTGCACCGCCCTGACCGACCTGGCGACCGGGTGCGGGACCCTGCTGTGCGAGGCCGACGGGGACACGGCGGACGGAGTGCACCACGGTCCGGAGGAGGCCGGGGAGACCGCCGCGGCGGCCGGCGCCGGACGGCTGATCGTGACGCACGTGGGGCGCGGGATCACTCCGGGGGACGCGGTGACGCGAGCGGCCTCGACGTACGCGGGGCCGGTGGCGTACGCGGCGCCGGGCGCGGTGTTCCCCGTCGGCTGACGTCTGATCGGGCATCGGGCGGGTATCCGGTCGGCACCAGCCGGAAGGAGACCAGCCCATGCCCCTCACATTCCGCAAGAGTTTCCGCATCCTCCCCGGGGTGCGGCTCAACATCAACCGCAAGTCCTGGTCGATCACGACCGGGGGCGGCTCCCACGGGCCGAAGCACACGCACAGCAGCACGGGCCGCCGCACGACCTCCATGGACCTCCCCGGCCCGTTCGGCTGGCGGAAGACGACCACCAAGCGCAGCAGGGGTCACTGACACCGCCTCACCCTGTTGGACCCCCCGAAATGCGTCATCTCATATCTGAGATAACGTGCCCCTATGGCAGACGACTACCTCGTACGCATCGGCAAGCTCATCCGCGACGCCCGCCAGCACCGGGGCTGGACGCAGGCGCAGCTCGCCGAGGCGCTCGGCACCAGCCAGAGCGCTGTGAACAGGATCGAGCGCGGCAACCAGAACATCAGCCTTGAGATGATCGCCCGGATCGGCGAGGCCCTCGACAGCGAGATCGTGTCCCTCGGTTACGCGGGCCCGATGCATCTGCGCGTCGTCGGCGGGCGCCGCCTGTCGGGCTCGATCGACGTCAAGACGAGCAAGAACGCGTGTGTGGCACTGCTGTGCGCGTCGCTGCTGAACGACGGGCGCACGGTGCTGCGCCGCGTGGCCCGGATCGAAGAGGTCTACCGGCTCCTGGAGGTCCTCAACTCCATCGGTGTGCGCACCCGTTGGATCAACGACGGCGTCGACCTGGAGATCGTGCCGCCCGCCGACCTCGACATGGACGCCATCGACGAGGTCGCGGCCCGCCGCACGCGCTCGATCATCATGTTCCTCGGCCCGCTGCTGCACCGCATGGACCGCTTCAGGCTGCCGTACGCGGGCGGTTGCGACCTCGGCACGCGCACGATCGAGCCGCACATGATCGCGCTGCGCCGGTTCGGCCTGGACATCGCGGCCACTGAAGGGCTGTACCACGCGCAGGTGGAGCGGGACGTCGCCCCGGACCGCCCGATCGTGCTGACCGAGCGCGGCGACACGGTGACGGAGAACGCGCTGCTGGCGGCGGCCCGCCACGACGGCCGGACGGTCATCCGCAACGCGTCGTCGAACTACATGGTCCAGGACCTGTGCTTCTTCCTGGAGACCCTGGGCGTCAAGGTCGAGGGCGTCGGCACCACGACGCTGACGGTGCACGGCGTGCCGAAGATCGACGTGGACGTCGACTACTCGCCGTCCGAGGACCCGGTCGAGGCGATGAGCCTGCTGGCCGCCGCGGTCGTCACGGAGTCCGAACTCACCGTCAAGCGCGTCCCGATCGAGTTCCTGGAGATCGAACTCGCGGTCCTGGAGGAGATGGGCCTCGACCACGACCGCTCGGCGGAGTACGTCGCGGACAACGGCCGCACGCGCCTGGTCGACCTCACGGTCCGTCCCTCCAAACTGGAGGCGCCGATCGACAAGATCCACCCGATGCCGTTCCCGGGCCTGAACATCGACAACGTGCCGTTCTTCGCGGCGATCGCGGCCTCGGCCCAGGGCAAGACCCTCATCCACGACTGGGTCTACGACAACCGCGCGATCTACCTGACGGACCTCAACCGGCTCGGCGGCCGTCTCCAGCTCCTCGACCCGCACCGGGTCCTGGTCGAGGGCCCGACGCGCTGGCGCGCGGCGGAGATGATGTGCCCGCCGGCCCTGCGCCCGGCCGTGGTCGTGCTGCTGGCGATGATGGCGGCCGAGGGCACGTCGGTGCTGCGCAACGTGTATGTGATCAACCGCGGTTACGAGGAGCTGGCGGAGCGCTTGAACTCCGTGGGCGCGCAGATCGAGACGTTCCGGGACATCTAGCCCCGGCGCACGGTGCCGCGGCGGCTCCTCCCCCTCCGGGAGGGGCCGCCGCGGCGCGTACGGCTACTTCCGGACCGGGCACACCCCCGGGGTGGCGACCGTGTTGTAGAGCGGGGCGGCCTGTGCCGTCACGTTGGTGCTGCCGAGCTGGTTCAGGATCTCGTCGGAGAGCAGGTCCTGCTGGCCTTTGAGGGCGTCGGCGACGACCGTGTCCTTCGGGAACACCATCTCCGCGGCGATGTTGTCCTGCACGATGCGGGCGAGGTTGTCGAGCGCGGTGAAGACCGGGTCCGCCGGAGGCTCAAGGCCGGGCAGGTCGATCAGGTGAGTGGCGACCTTCGCCGCGTTCATGCAGTCCTTGATGATGATGGTGTTCTGGTTGAGCACGCTGGTGGTCCACTGCGAGATCACCACGCAGTAGAGGTCCGCCCACGCCGTCTCGCCGATCTTGGCGCGCCAGGTCTTCATGATGTCCTGCACGCCCTTGATCTGGGCCTGCGAGGCGTGCTCCATGTTGGTGCGGATGGCCGGGTAGACGCTGCCGGAGAACTCCTCGAACGACGCCATGTCGAAGCGCTTGGCGGCGACGGAGGTCTTGATGAAGGCGAGGGCGCCGTCGAGGATCGTGGCGCAGGACGTCTGCAGCGCGGCCGGCAGTCCGGCGGACGCGAGGTTCTGGCGGGCCGTGGAGAGCTTGGTGGCGTAGGCCTTCAGGGGCTCGATCCAGGCGGTGGACGTGTCGTCGTTGAAGGCGACCATCATCAGGTCGTGCGGGTCGATGCGGTCCGCGTTCGGCAGGTTCGGGATCTTGTCCGCGAGATACGAGGCGATCACCGAGAAGACGCCGAGCGGGGTGTGGGCGATGGACTTCGCCAGCTCGAAGGTCTGCGAGACGGGGTTGACGGACTCCTGCCCGTCCTTGGTCACGAGGGTGAACCGGCCGCCCTTGGCGTCGTTCTGGACGACGACCACCGGGGACAGGTGCTTGATCAACTCGGCTTTGAGCGTCGCGTAGTTGGCGCGCATGCCCGCGTTCACCGCGAACATCGACTCGCGCGCCTGTGTCTGGGTGACCGCCGCCGCGGTCACGGTGTCGGCGGCGCTCGGGCTCGCCGAGTAGCCGAGCAGGGCCGCGGTGCCGACACCGGTGGCGCCGCCTATAAAACCTCTGCGCGTAGCCATCTTCGTTTTCTCCATCGGGATGTCGAGAGGGTTGTCGAGAACTGCTGGTCGGACATGGGGGGACCTTCGGTTGGGGGGATGGGGGGATGGGGGGATGGGGGGATGGGGGGGAGATGGGGGGTCAGCGGTGAGCAGGGAAAGAGCTGCAGCTCTTTCCCTGCCGAACGTGGTGGAGCCGTGGGCTACTTGAGGTCGCGCTGCTGGGGCACGACGACGCCGAAGCGGTCCTGGATCGTGGCGAGCGCAGCCTCGTGCACCTGCCGGGCCGGGATGCCCCGCGGGTTGCCCTCGACCGGGAGCGGGCGGGTCGCGGAGGCGTCGCCGATCACGGTCGGGTGGTAGCCGTTGTAGACGGCACCCTCGGTGGTGAAGAGGGTGCACATGTGGGTCATGAAGCCGGCGATGATGACGTTCTTGCGGCCGGTCTTCTTGAGTTCCGCGTCGAGGTTCGTGTCGTGGAAGCCGTTGGGGACGGCCTTCTCGACGACGGTCTCGCCCTTGACCGGCTTGAGCGCCGGGATGATCTGCCCGGCCTTCGACGTGAGGTCGTAGCCCTTCTCCACGATGTGGACGACGGGCGTGTGCGCCTTGCGGGCCCGGTCCAGGAGCGCCCTGGTGTTCTTGACGGCCTCGCGCCAGCCGGTGAGCTCCATCGCGCCGTCGGTGTACACGTTCTGGTAGTCGACGAGGACCAGCGTGGCGTTGGACAGCTTCGCCGGTGTCTCGTCCAGCTTCATCAGCTGCCGCAGCGTCGTCGTGTCCTTCGCGTGGTTCTGCGTGGCACGCTGCTTGCCGCCGTCGGTGCGGGTGGCGGCCTCGGAGCTCCCGCCACATGCCGTCATCGTGGCGGCGAGCACGGCGGCGGCGCCCAGCGCGGCGGCCGAACGGAGCAGCTTCATCGGACGATCTCCTTCTGCGTGGGAACCACGACCCCGTACAGGTCGGCGATGGTGGCGAGCGCGCTGTAGTGCACCTGGCAGGCGTCGATGTCGGTGCCCGCGACCGGGAGCGAGCGGGTCGCGGTGGCCTCGGCGACGACGGTCGGGCGGTTGCCGTTCAGGAACGCGCCCTGCGCGGTGAACGCCACGCACATGTGGGTCATCCAGCCCGCGATGACGACGTCCTGCCCCTCCTTGAGGTGCGTGTCCAGGTCGGTGCCGACGAACGCGTTCGGGGCCTGCTTCACGACCACCGGCTCGCCGTCGACGGGCGTGAGCCTCGGGTGGATCTGGCCGATCTCCGCCCGGATGTCGTACGGGGTCCCGGGGCCGCCGTCATTGATGACGTGCACGACCTTGGTGCCTGCCTCCCGGGCCCGGGCCAGCAGCTGCGCGGCGGCGTCGAGGGACTTCTCCCAGCCGTCGAGTTCCATGACGCCCTGGGTGTAGGTGTTCTGGAAGTCGATCAGGATCAGCGTCGAGTCGGCCAGCTTCGCGGGCGCCTGGTCGAAGCCGTTGAGCTCGCGCAGCGTGGTTCGGGACATGGGTGTACCGCCTTCGGAGTTACGTGGGAGAGGCGCGGCCCGTGGTGTTCCGCCGGGCCGCGTCCACCACGCTATGAGCCCGCTGTGACGTCGGCAATGACGTCTAACATGCAGATACCGACATGCGGCTGGGGGAGGAACTGTGACTGCGGGAGGAACTGTGGCGGACGCGGCCGGGCGGCTGATCGTCGTCGTGCTCTTCGAAGGCGTCGACCTGCTCGATGTCACCGGTCCCCCCGAGGTGTTCTCGCTGGCCCTGCGCGAGACCGACGAGGCCGCCGGGTACGAGGTGGTGCTGGCCGCCCGGACCCTGGACCCCGTCACCACCGGCGCCGGGGTCCGCGTCCTGCCGGACCGCACCTTCGCGGACGTCGCGGCCGGTGCCATCGACACGCTCATCGTGCCGGGGGCTGTGGAGCTGGACGCGGAGCGCCGGGCGCGGCCGCTCGTCGACCCGGACCTGGTCGACTGGGTGAAGGTGCTCGCCGCGCGGACGCACCGGATCACCTCGGTGTGCGTGGGCGCGCATCTGCTGGCCGCGGCGGGCCTGCTCGACGGCAAGCGGGCCACCACGCACTGGTCGACGGCGTCCCAACTGGCCGCCGATCACCCGGCGGTGAAGGTCGACGCCGACCCGATCTTCATCCGCGAGGACAATGTGTGGACCGGCGCCGGGATCAGCGCCTGCCTCGATCTGTCCCTCGCCCTGATCGCCGAAGACCTCGGCGAGGCGGTCGCCCTGCGCGTCGCCCGCCAGCTCGTCATGTACCTCAAACGCCCCAGCGGGCAGAGCCAGTTCAGCGTTCCGCTGGAGCAGGTCTCCACGACGCGGCGGATCGAGGATCTGCGCCATCACATCCTGCGCCATGTCGCCGAGCCCCTCACGGTCGGCGACCTCGCCGCGTACGCGCACGTCAGCGACCGGCATCTGACCCGGCTGTTCAAGACCGAACTGGGCACGACCCCGCACGCCTACATCGAGTCGGTGCGGGTGGAGAAGGCCCGGCACGAACTGGAGTCGTCGGACGCCACGCTCGAACGGATCGCGTCCGTCTGCGGGTTCGGGACGGTGGACACACTGGTGCGGGCGTTCCGGCGCCAGGTCGGCACGACGCCGACGGAGTACCGGCGACGGTTCAGGGTTCCGCAGACCCCCTGAAGCGCGTCGGCAGGCTCCCTGACGCGCGCCGGCGCGGTGGCGACGGCAACGATCCGGTAGCGAACAGGGGTACGGGTGGGGGCGAGGTGTGAAGGTGGGCGGATGAAGCCTCCTCGGCACCGCTCCCCCCTCGTCCTCTCCGCCGGTCTCGCTCTCGTCCTGCTCACGGGGTGCGGGAGCGGGGACGCCGGATCGCGGAGCGACAAGTCACCTTCTGCGCAGCGCAGTTCGGCGGCGGACGGTCCGCGGGCGCCCCGGGCGAGCCGGGCGCCCGCGGCGGGACAGGGGTCGAAGGACCCCGACGATCTCAACGGGGACGGGCATCCGGATCTGCTGATGACCGTGTCGACGCGCCCCGCGACCGGGGCGTCCGACCAGTCCGGGGCGGACCAGCGCATCGCCGTCGTGTTCGGCTCGGCGCACGGGCTCGACCCCACGACGCGGGTCGTCCACGAGCGCGGGGACTTCGGGCTGCCCGCCCACGACCCCGTCTCCGGAGGCAGCGCGGACAGCATCTCCGCCGACGACATCGTCACCGCCGATCTCGACGGTGACGGGTTCCCCGACTACGTCGACACCGTGCCCGGAGAGCGGGCCACCGACGGGCTCACCACGGGCCAGCGCCTGGAACCGTACGTGACCTGGGGCTCGGCGAACGGCCCGGCCGGCGGCCGCGCGATCCGGATCCGGCTGCCCGCCGCGGCGAAGCTCGGCATGTCCGGCCCGGTGCGCGGCGACTTCGACGGCGACGGACACCTGGACCTCGCCGGGCAGGACGCGGGCGAGCAGAACACGGTGTGGATCCTGTACGGGCCCTTCGACCGGTCGAGCGGGGCGGCGGCCCGCACGGGGACCCTGCCCGCGCGCGGCGGCCTCATCGCGGACGACGTCGACCCCCGACACCCGCGCAGGACCGGCCTACTGGTGCGCACGACGGACGACGGCGAGCAGGAGGACGGCGTCTGGTACGCCGATGTCCGCTCGGGCCACGGCGTCAAGGTCCGCAAGGGCAACGCCCACGCGTTCGGCGACTTCGACGGGGACGGCAAGCGCGATCTGGCCGTCGGTGACGACGGCGGCCGCAACAACGAGCCCGGCTACGAGACCGAGGCGGCGGACGTCGACGGTTCGCTGGCCGTGTACCCGGGCGACGGCGGCGATCCGGTGACATACCGGCTGCCGGATCCGGAAGGGCTGCGGGTTGCGTCCCACGGCTTCTATCGGGCGGCCGACCCGGACGGCGACGGCCGCGACGCGCTGCTGCTCACCGCGAGCGCCGGCGGGGTGAGCCTGGCCGAGGGAAGCGACGCGCAGACGGTCGTACGGCGGCAGGGGCCCGCCGAGGTCGCGGGCAAGAAGATGTCGGCCGCGCGGCGTGGCGCCCACGTGGTCGAGGTCGCCGACTTCGACGGCGACGGCAAGGACGAACTCGTCTGGGGCTGGGGACTGCACGCGTCCACCGACGGCGGCCGGGACGACCTCACGCACTGGTGGATCGCGGAGGGCATCTCGACGCGGGACGAGGTCGCGTTCCTGTCGTCCGGGTTCGCCCGCTGAACCCCCGCTGCCGAACCCCGCTGCCGAGGATCGCGCCCCCTCAGGTCCGCGTCACGAACTCCTCGATCGCCGCCGCGAACGCCCGCGGCTGGTCGAGCGGGATCAGCGTTCCGCAGTCGTCCAGCTCCACCAGCCGTCCCTGCGGCAGGAGTTCGGCGAGCCGACGGCCGTGCGCGATCGGGTTCAGCCGGTCCTGTCTGCCCCAGACGACCAGCGCCGGGCGGTCGTACGCGCGCAGCGCGTCCACGGTGTCCATCATCTCCGTCCGCACACTCGCACGGAGGTAGTCGACGAGGACCGCGCGGGCCGCCGGGTCCTTGCGCAGCGGCTCGATCCAGCGGTCGAGCAGCTCGTGCGGGACGGGACGCCGGGACATCACGGCGAATCCGAGGCCGGGGATCCGCCGCACCGGGCGTACGGACAGCATCCAGGCGTGGAAGGCGACGCCGCCCGGGACGCGGGCGGCCATCTCCAGCATCTTGCCGGGCACGCCCGGCGGGTAGTTGTCGAAGGCCTCGCAGCCCGCGACGACCATCCGGCCCACCCGCTCGGGCCGCTGGGCGACGAGTTGCTGGAGGCGGCCCGCGTCGTTCTCCACGAACACCGTGTCGTCGCCGAGCTTCAGCGCGTCGGCGAACTCGCCGATGAGCAGGGCCATGGTGCGCGGCGAGAGCCGGGCGCCCGGACGCAGCGGGGTGCGGTGGCTGCCGTACGGGAGGGTCGGCACGATGCACCGTACGGACGCGCCGAGTTCGTCCACGACGTGCCGCCACACCGTGCCGTCCTGGGCGGGACCGTGCAGAAGGACGACCGGGGTGCCGTCGCCGCCGGTGTCCTCGTAGGCGATCGGACCTACGGCGAGTTCGATCTGCTGCGTCGTCATGCGGCCGAGCCTACGCGCGGGCTCAGGGCAGGACCGCGATCCCGTCCAGTTCCACCAGGGCCGCCTCGTCCCAGAGCCGGGTCACGCCGATCACCGCCATCGCCGGATAGTCGCGGCCCGCCAACCTCTGCCAGATGGCGCCGAGTTCACGGGCGTGCGCGCGGTAGTCGGCCACGTCCGTCGCGTACACGGTGACCCGGCCCAGGTCCGCCGGGGCGCCGCCCGCGTGGCGCAGCGCGGTGAGCAGGTTGGTGAGGGCGCGGGTGAACTGGGCGGGCAGGTCCTCCCCCACGATCTTGCCGTCGGTGTCCAGTGCCGTCTGCCCGGCGAGCAGGACGAGGCGGCCGCCCGAGGCGACGACGGCGTGCGAGAAGCCGCTGGGCGGGGAGAGTTCGGGTGGGTTCACCCGGTTCGGCTCACGGCTCATCGGGCTGCCTCCTTGTACAACTCACGGGCGATGATGGCACGTTGGATCTCCGAGGCGCCCTCGTAGATCCGGGGCGCGCGCACCTCCCGGTACAGGTGCTCCAGGAGATGGCCACGGCGCAGGGCCCGCGCGCCGTGCAGCTGGACCGCCGTGTCGACGACGTGCTGGGCCGTCTCGGTGGCGAGGAGTTTGGCCATCGCGGCCCGGCCCGGCACGCCGTCGGCGCCCTCGTCGTACGCGGATGCCGCCGCGTACACCATGAGGCGGGCGGACTCGACGCGCAGCGCCATGTCGGCGACCTGGTGGGCCACGGTCTGGAGGTCCTTGAGCGGGCCGCCGAACGCCTCGCGGCGGGCGGTGTGCGCGAGGGTCGCTTCGAGCGCCGCCTGGGCCATGCCGAGGGCGAACGCGCCGACGCTGGGGCGGAAGAGGTTGAGGGTGTTCATGGCCACGCGGAAGCCCTGGCCGGGCTCTCCCAGTACGTCGGCCTCGGTCACCGGGACCTCGTCGAAGGTGAGGGTGCCGATGGGGTGGGGGGAGAGCATGTCGAGGGGGGTGCCGGTGAGGCCGGGGCGGTCGGCCGGTACCAGGAACGCGGTGACGCCTCCGGCTCGGGATTCGGGGGGTCCGGTGCGGGCGAAGACGGTGTAGAAGTCGGCTTCCGGGGCGTTGGAGATCCAGGTCTTCTCGCCGGTGAGGAGCCAGGTGTGGGTGGGTGGGTGCTCGTCTCGTCGTGGCTGGTCGCGCAGTTCCCCGCGCCCCTGGCGGGGCTCATTCGCCGTCGGCGCGTGCGGGTCTCGTCGTGGCTGGTCGCGCAGTTCCCCGCGCCCCTTACGGGGCGCCTGTGGTTGCTCGCGCAGTTCCCCGCGCCCCTGGCGGGGCTGCTCTTGTGCTCGGAGTTCCAAGGCTGCCGCGTCGGAGCCTGCTGCCGGCTCGCTCAGGGCGAAGGCCGCTACCGCTCGGCCCGCGCGGACCTCGGGGAGCCAGTGGGTGCGCTGGGGTTCGGTGCCGTAGGCGTGGACCGGGTGGGCGCCGAGGCCCTGGAGGGCCAGGGCCGTCTCCGCCTCCGTGGAGACCTGGGCCAGCGACTCGCGCATCAGGCACAGATCGAGCGCCCCGGACGTGAACAGCCGCTCCAGCAGGCCGAGTCGGCCGAGCTCCGCGACGAGCGGGCGGTTGACCCGGCCCGGCTCGCCCTTCTCCGCGAGGGGGGCCAGATGCTGTCGCGCGAGGCCGCGCAGTTCCGCGCACCAGGCCGACTGGTCGGGATCGAGCGAGAAGGTGCCCATGCATGCACCGTATCGCGCCCCGTTGACTGTCGTCACCATCACGATACGGTTGGAGTGCGATGTCGGCGGGCGACCACGCGACGGCAAGGGGGCACCCGGCCATGAACCATCCGCTCGGCTCACTTCTCCCCTCGGGGCACGTCGACACCTTCGCGCGCGACCATCTGCCGCCCGCCGAGCAGTGGCCGGGCCTGCTCCTGGACCGGCCCGAGCTGCGCTACCCCGATGTCCTGAACTGCGGCGCCGAGCTGCTGGACGCGACCGTGGAGCGGGTCGGCGCGGACCGTCCCGCGTTCCACTCCCCCGGCCGGCCCTCGTGGACGTACGGCGAGCTGAGAGCCACCGTCGACCGGATCGCGCACGTGCTCACCGACGAGCTGGGCGTCGTCCCCGGCAACCGCGTCCTGCTGCGCGGCCCCACCACCCCGCACCTCGCCGCCTGCTGGCTCGCCGTGATGAAGGCGGGCGGCGTCGCGGTGACCGTGCTCGCCCAGGCGCGGGCGGCCGAGCTGGCCACGATGTGCGACATCGCGCAGGTCCGGCACGCCCTGTGCGACGTACGGTCCCTCGACGATCTGGTGAAGGCCGAGGCACCCGGGCTGCGGATCACCCCGTTCGGCGGGGACGGGCCCGACGACCTGCTGCGCCGCGCGGCCACGAAACCGTCCGCGTACGAGGCCGTGCGCACCTCCGCCGACGACGTCGCGCTGATCGCCTTCACGTCCGGGACGACCGGGCGGCCCAAAGGCTGCATGCACTTCCACCGGGACGTGCTCGCGATCGCCGACACGTTCTCCCGGCACGTGCTGGCGCCCACCCCGGACGACGTCTTCGCGGGCAGTCCGCCGCTCGGCTTCACCTTCGGGCTCGGCGGGCTCGTGATCTTCCCGCTGCGCGCCGGAGCCTCGGCGCTGCTGCTCGAACAGGCGCGCCCGCCAAGGCTGTTGGCGGCCGTCGCCGAGCACCGGGTGTCGGTCCTGTTCACCGCGCCGACGGCCTACCGGGCGATGCTCGCGGACCCGGCCCGCACCTCGTACGACCTCACGTCACTGCGCCGCTGCGTCTCCGCCGGGGAGAACCTCCCGGCCGCCACCTGGCACGCCTGGCACGAGGCGACGGGGCTGCGCCTCATCAACGGCATCGGTGCCACGGAACTCCTGCACATCTTCATCTCGGCCGCCGACGACGCCGCCCGACCCGGCACGACCGGGGTGCCCGTGCCGGGCTGGCGGGCGCGCGTGGTCGACGGGGCGGGAAACGGCCTGCCGGACGGCGAGCCGGGGCTGCTCGCCGTGCGCGGGCCCGTCGGCTGCCGCTATCTCGCCGACCCGCGGCAGAGCGTGTACGTGCGGCACGGCTGGAACATCACGGGCGACACGTACGTGCGTGATCCCGACGGCTACTTCCGGTACGTGGCCCGCGCCGACGACATGATCATTTCCGCCGGGTACAACATCGCGGGCCCCGAGGTCGAGGACGCGCTGCTGCGCCACCCCGATGTGGCCGAGGCGGCCGTCGTGGGGCGGCCCGACGCCTCGCGAGGGCAGATCGCGGTGGCGTACGTGGTGCTGCGGGCGGGGGCGGGCCAGAACGCCGAGGCGCTCCGGGAGTTCGTGAAGGCGGAGCTGGTGCCGTACAAGTGCCCGCGCGAGATCGTGTTCCTGGACGCGCTGCCGCGCACCGCCACCGGGAAGCTCCAGCGGTTCCGGCTGCGCGAGCCGGGAGCCGCCGAGAGCGAGCCCGGCCCCGCGGCGCCCGGAACCGTAAAGTGATCACGTGTCCGAGCAGACCCCGCATACGCCCCGGTCGTTGATCGTCACCCTGTACGGCGCCCACGGGCGCGGCTTCCCCGGGCCCGTCCCGGTCGCCGAGCTGATCCGGCTGCTCGGCGCGGCCGGGGTCGACGCGCCGTCGGTGCGCTCGGCGGTGTCCCGGCTGAAGCGGCGCGGGCTGCTGCTTCCCGCGCGCACCACTGCCGGAGCCGCCGGTTACGCCCTGTCGGACGACGCCCGCCAGCTCCTCGACGACGGCGACCGCCGCGTGTACGGGGACGCCCCGGGCGGTACCGGCTGGGTGCTCGCCGTGTTCTCCGTCCCGGAGTCCGAGCGGGCCAAGCGGCACGTCCTGCGCTCGACACTGGCCGGGCTCGGCTTCGGCACGGCGGCGCCCGGGGTGTGGCTCGCGCCCGCCGGGCTGTACGCGGAGGCCCGGCACACCCTGGAGCGGGCCGGCTGCGCCGGGTACGTGGACCTGTTCACCGGCGAGCACCTGGGCTTCGCGGCGACGGCCGAGGCGGTGGCGCGCTGGTGGGACCTGGCGGCCCTGGCGGAGCTGCACGAGGCGTTCCTGGACGAGCACGGGCCGGTGCTGCGGGCCTGGGAGGCGCGCGAGGACACCCCGCCGATGGCGGCCTACCGGGACCATCTGCTCGCCCTCGACTCCTGGCGCCACCTGCCCTACGCCGATCCGGGGCTGCCGCCCGAGCTGCTGCCCGCGCGGTGGCCGGGGCTGCGGTCGGCGGCGGTGTTCCGGGCGCTGCACGAGCGGCTGCACACCGCGGCGGCCCGATTCGTGAACGCTTCATGAACACATCGCCGCTGGTGATCCGCATCACATGAAAGCGTGCTAAGGGAACCCTCAGGCTTCTCCGTGCCTCTTCTCAGAAAGCGCCTTTAGCGTCGGGACGCATGAGTCTGATGCGCAAGATGAACCGGGCGCTCACCGCCACCACCGGCCTCCAGGTGCGACGAGCACCCGCGACGCCGCTGACGAAGGTGCCGGTACAGCCCGCGAAGCCGGCCGTCGCGCCGGCCAAGCGGCCCACGCCCGCCTACTCGACCTCCGCCGACCTGGCCACGGACCGGCTGCTCACCAGGCCGGTCTTCATCATGTCGCCGGTGCGCTCGGGCTCGACCCTGCTGCGGATGCTGCTGAACGCGCACTCGCGGCTGCACTCCCCGCACGAGCTGCACATCCGCCGCCTGGAGGTCGCTTACGGCAGCAAGCTGTCGGAGCGGGCCATGGACGCCCTCGACCTGAGCCGCGGCGACCTGGAGCATCTGCTGTGGGACCGCGTCATGCACCGCGAACTCGTCAGGTCCGGCAAGGACTTCATCGTGGAGAAGACGCCCAGCAACGCCTTCGTCTACCGGCGGATCCGCGACTGCTGGCCCGACGCCCGGTTCGTCTTCCTGCTGCGCCACCCGGTCTCCATCGCCCAATCCTGGCACGAGGGCGACCCGGACAAGCGGAGTTACGACGAGGCGTGCGCGGACGCGCTGCGCTACATGAAGGCCGTCGACAACGCCCGCAAGGGCCTCACCGGCGGCCACACCGTGCGCTACGAGGAGCTGACCGCCGACCCCGAGAGCAGGCTGCGCGCCCTCTGCGACTTCCTCGGCATCGACTTCGAACCCTCCATGCTGGAGTACGGCTCGCGCGACGAGACCCAGATCCAGAAGGGGCTCGGCGACTGGCGCGACAAGATCCGGACGGGCACCGTCCAGCAGGGCCGCGAGCTGCCGAAGGACGACGAGATCCCCGAGATCCTCAAGCCGATGTGCAAGGCCTGGGGGTACCTCAAGTGAAGCCCCACGCCGAGGTCGAGCAGGTGTGGCCGCGGGACGGGCGGATCCGGGTGACCGGCCGGCTGCTCGGCCTGGACGAGGCCCGGGAGCGTTCCTGGCGGCTCACCCTGACCCGCCGCTCGCGCACCGACCACGTACTGCGCTATGACGCCGTGCTGGACGGCGAACGCTTCGCGGGCGAGTTCAAGGTCTCCGAACTCGCTTTTCAAGAAGCCCTCTCGGACGCCGAGCAGTGGGACCTGCACCTGACGGACGGCACCCACAAGCTGCGCGTCGGCCGCAAGCTCGACGACATCCGCGGCAAGAAGGCGATCATGATCTACCCGGTGCAGCCGGTACCCGGCGCGGACTTCGGGGTGCAGCCGTACTTCACGGTCGAGGACAACCTGTCCCTGGAGTGTCGCCCGTGACGGCCCCGACCCCTCCCAAGATCCGCTATCTGCTCATGCACGCCTACGGGCGCGGCGGCACCATCCGCACCGTCTTCAACCAGGCCAACTCCCTGGTGGCGGCGGGCTGGGACGTCGAGATCGTGTGCGCGCTGCGCAACCGTGACGCGTTGCAGTTCCCGCTGGACGAGCGGATTCCCGTGACCACGCTCCTCGACATGCGCGAGGGCCGGCGCCCCGAGCCGCAGGCGCCCGCGCGCGGGTTCGGCGCGCTGCTGCGGCGCGCCCTGCGCGGCCGGCTCACGGACCTCGACGGGCCCGGCACGGAGATACCCGCCGGCGAGTTCGGCGCCCGGTACTTCACGCGCCGGGTGGAGCTGGCGCTCGCCGACTATCTGCGGTCGCTGACCGACGGGGTGCTCGTCACGACGCGCCCCGCACTGAACTTCCTGGCCGCCGCGCACGCCACGAACGGCGTGGTGCGGGTGGCGCAGGAACACATGAACCACGGCACGCACAAGCCCGATGTGCAGCGGCGCATCGTCGAGACGTACGGCGCCTTCGCCGCCGTCGCCGTACTGACGGAGCGGGACCGCGCCGAGTACGCCCGGCTGCTGCCCGGAACCCGTGTCGTGCGGATCCCCAACGCCGTGCACTCCCTCGACCAGATCCCCTCCGACCACGGCTCGCGGATCGTGGTAGCGGCCGGGCGGCTCTTCCCCCAGAAGGGCTTCGACCTGCTGATCCCGGCGTGGGCGAAGCTCGTCGAGGCCTACCCCGACTGGCAGTTGAGGATCTACGGCACCGGCGAGAAGAAGGCGCACCTTCGCGCTCTCATCGAGGAGCACCACCTCTACAACCACGTCTTCCTGATGGGGCACAGCGAACGGCTCGACGACGAACTCGCCAAGGCCAGTGTCTACGTGCTGAGTTCGCGCTTCGAGGGGCTTCCCATGGTGATGATCGAGGCGATGGCGCACGCCCTTCCGGTGGTCTCCTTCGACTGCCCGACGGGCCCCTCCGACGTCCTCACGCACGGTGTCGACGGACTGCTCGTCCCCGAGCAGGACCCGGACGCGCTCGCCGACGCGCTGAGCCGCCTGATGGCGGACCGCGGGCTGCGCGCGGAGATGGGCACGGCGGCGCTCCTGACGGCGGCGGCCTACGGCCCGGACGCGGTGCACCCGCGCTGGGAGGCCCTCTTCACCGAACTGACCACCACGGGCCAGTCCACCAACTGACAGGCTCCACCGATGAGTTGCGGCGCGCACGATGCCGCGAAAGGACTCCACGTATGACTACGGCCAACCAGGCCGGGACGGCACGGCAGCGGCCCCGAGGGGCCACGATCTGGCTCACGGGTCTGCCGAGCTCCGGCAAGACCACCGTGGCGCGCGCCCTCGCCGGGCGGCTGCGCGCGGAGGGCCACCGCGTCGAGGTGCTCGACGGAGACGAGATCCGCCGCTTCCTCTCCGCGGGCCTCGGCTTCAGCCGCGAGGACCGCAACACGAACGTGCAGCGCATCGGCCTGGTCGCCGAGATCCTCGCGCGGAACGGCATCTTCGCCGTCGTGCCCGTCATCGCCCCCTACGCGGACAGCCGGGAGGCCGTCCGCAAGCGGCACGCGGCGAGCGACACCCCGTACTTCGAGATCCATGTCGCCACGCCGCTGGAGGTGTGCAGCGAGCGCGACGTCAAGGGCCTGTACGCGCGTCAGGCCGCCGGTCAGCTCAAGGGGCTGACCGGCGTCGACGACCCGTACGAGGCGCCGCTCTCGCCGGATCTGTTCCTGGAGACGCAGGCGCAGACGCCGGCCGAGTCGGCCGGTTCGGTGCACGCGGTCCTGTCCGCGGAGGGGCTGGTATGAGCGAGTCGTCGTACGCACTGAGCCACCTGGACGCCCTGGAGTCCGAGGCGGTGCACATCTTCCGCGAGGTCGCGGGCGAGTTCGAGAAGCCGGTGATCCTCTTCTCCGGCGGCAAGGACTCCATCGTCATGCTGCACCTGGCGCTGAAGGCCTTCGCCCCCGCGCCCGTGCCGTTTCCGCTGCTGCACGTCGACACCGGGCACAACTTCCCCGAGGTCCTCGACTACCGCGACCGCGCGGTGGAACGGCACGGGCTGCGGCTGCATGTCGCCTCCGTGCAGGACTACATCGACCGCGGTCTGCTGCGCGAGCGCCCCGACGGCACCCGCAACCCGCTCCAGACCGTGCCGCTCACCGAGAAGATCCAGGCCGAGAGGTTCGACGCCGTCTTCGGCGGCGGCCGCCGCGACGAGGAGAAGGCCCGCGCCAAGGAACGCGTCTTCAGCCTGCGCGACGAGTTCTCGCAGTGGGACCCCCGCCGCCAGCGGCCCGAACTGTGGCAGCTCTACAACGGCCGCCACGCGCCCGGCGAACACGTCCGCGTCTTCCCGCTCTCCAACTGGACCGAGCTCGACGTCTGGCAGTACATCGCCCGCGAGAACATCGAACTCCCCGAGATCTACTTCGCCCATCAGCGGGAGGTGTTCAGCCGCAACGGCATGTGGCTGACGGCCGGTGAGTGGGGCGGCCCGAAGGACGGGGAGGTCCCGGAGAAGCGCCGGGTGCGCTACCGCACGGTCGGCGACATGTCCTGCACCGGTGCCGTCGACTCCGACGCGGAGACGCTGGACCAGGTCATCGCCGAGATCGCCGCCTCCCGGCTCACCGAGCGGGGCGCCACCCGCGCCGACGACAAGATGTCCGAGGCCGCGATGGAAGACCGCAAGCGCGAAGGGTACTTCTAGAGATGACCTCCCCCACTGTCCCCGCTGTTTCCCCGATCGCCGGCGTCGGGACGCTGCGGCTCGCCACGGCCGGTTCCGTCGACGACGGCAAGTCCACGCTCGTGGGGCGGCTGCTGCACGACTCCAAGTCGGTCCTCGCCGACCAGTTGGAGTCGATCTCCCGCACCGGCACGCCCGATCTGGCGCTGCTCACGGACGGGCTGCGCGCCGAGCGCGAGCAGGGCATCACCATCGACGTCGCGTACCGCTACTTCGCGACGCCCCGGCGCCGGTTCATCCTCGCGGACACCCCGGGCCATGTGCAGTACACGCGCAACATGGTGACGGGCGCCTCCACGGCGGAGCTGACGATCATCCTGGTCGACGCGCGCAACGGCGTCGTCGAGCAGACCCGCCGGCACGCCGCCATCGCCGCGCTGCTTCGTGTCCCGCACGTCGTGCTCGCCGTCAACAAGATGGACCTCGTCGGCTACGAAGAATCGGCGTTCGCCCGGACAGCCAATGAATTCGGCTCACTGGCTGCGGAGTTGGGGATTCCCGCGGTCACCGCGATCCCGATCTCGGCGCTGGCCGGCGACAACGTCGTGGAGCCGTCCGCCCGCATGGACTGGTACGGCGGCCCGACGGTCCTGGAACACCTGGAGACGGTCGAGGTCACCGCGGAGTCGCCGCACGCGCCCGCCCGCTTCCCGGTCCAGTACGTCATCCGGCACGGCGAGGCGCGGCACTACGCGGGGCAGCTCGTCTCCGGCACCCTGCGCGTCGGCGACCGGGTCGCCGTGCACCCCTCGGGCCGTACGACCACGGTCACCGCCCTGAGCGTCCTCGGCACGGCCGTGGACGAGGCGCACGCCGGTGCGTCCCTGACCCTGCGGGTCTCCGACGAACTGGACGTGGCGCGCGGGGACTTGATCGCCCCGGTCGGCGACCGGACGCCGGAGGTCACCCAGGACGTGCGCGCGGCCGTCTGCCATCTCGCGGACGAGCCGCTGACGGTGGGGCAGCGCGTCCTCGTACGGCACACCACCCGCACGGTGAAGGCCGTCGTCAAGTCCCTGGGCGGGGCTGCGCAGTTGACGGCGAACGACCTCGGGCACGTGGTGCTGCGCACCGCCGAGCCACTGGCGCTCGACGCGTACACGGAGATCCGCCGCACCGGCGCCTTCCTGCTGGTCGACCCGGCGGACGGGACGACGCTGACCGCGGGGATGGCCGAGTTGTCCCGCTGATAAGTGAGGGCGTGTGCCCGGTCCCGGTGCTGTTCACCGGGACCGGGCGCACGTCGTTGGCCGCCGTCAGTCGTCGAGCGCCTGGTACAGGGTGGTCCAGAAGTCGTGCATCAGGTGGATCGAGTACGGCGCGGATGCCCCGACCTGGGTGAGCAGGATGCCGACGATCCCGTTGACCGGGTCGGCGTACGTCGAGGTGCCGCTGCCGCCGTCCCAGCCGAACTGGCCGACGGGCGCGTAGTCGCCTCGGTAGGTGCGCACCGCCATGCCGAGGCCCCAGCCGCCGTGCTGGCCCTGGCCGAAGGAGATGTGCACGTTGTTGAGGGCCAACTCCTGGCGCGCTGCCTGCTGTTCGGGGGTGAGCCGGTTCGTCGTCATCAGTTCGACGGCGGGCCGGGACAGGATCCGCTCCCCGTCGTGCAGGCCGCCGTCGAGCAGCATCTTGAAGTAGGCGTGGTAGTCGTCGGCCGTGGAGTTCAGTCCACCGCCGCCGCCCTGGAACGCCGGGGGCGCGCTGTGGCGGCCGGTCGCGGCCTCGTCCCACACATGGAACTCGCCGGTCGCCGGGTCGGGCGCGTACAGCGGGGGCAGCCGGTGCAGCTGGTCCGCCGGGACATGGAACCCGGTGTCCTTCATGCCCAGCGGCTCGAAGATCCGCTCGCGCAGGAACGACTCGTAGGACTGGCCCGCGACCCGGGAGACGAGGACGCCGGCCAGGTCGCTGGCGATCTGGTACTGCCAGCGCTCGCCGGGCTGGTACATCAGCGGCAGGGTGCCCAGGCGGCGCATCCACTCGTCCTGCCCGGGCATCGGCTCGGGAAGATTGGGGGTGATGCCCTTCTCGAAGACGGCGTTCATGACCGGGGTGCCGATCACCGTCATATCCATGCCGAGGCCGAACGTGGAGGTCAGCACGTCCCGCACGGTGATCGGGCGGTGGGCGGGCACGGTGTCGTCCAGCGGGCTGTCGATCGTCCGCAGCACCTGGCGGTCGGCCAGCTCGGGCAGCCACTGCTCCACCGGGTCGTCGAGGTGGATCCGGCACTCGTCGAGCAGGACCATCGCCGCCGAGACGGACACCGGCTTGGACGTCGACGCCATCCGGAAGACCGTGTCCCGGCGCAGCGGGTCGCCGCCGTCGTGGCGCATCGTGCCGATCGTCTCGACGTGCGTCTCGTCCCCCCGGCTGAACAGGGCGACCACTCCGGGAATCTTGCCCGTGTCGACGCTCCGCGCCAGCACGTCGTGCACCTTCCGCAGCCCCGTTTTCGAGAAACCGCTGCCGTTCTGCCCCATCACGTCACTCCCCCTGCGCCGCCGTCGGCGCCCGTGCACATGGTCAGGATTCGTCGAACGCCCGAAAGCTACATTGCGTTCACCAGGTGGTCAACGATCGAATTCGTCAACACACGCGAGGTAAAGGCGCGTTAAGAAGGCGTCATTGCAATGAGGTGGGGTGAACGCTCATGGGCCGGGTCAGCTCGGCAGCACCAGGCGGGGTTTGGGCGCGTCGAGCCGTCCGGTCTGCGGCGGCCTGCTGCCCGCGCGGTACGGATCCGGCCATCCGACGCCCGGTCCGGTGTAGCCCTGCTCGGCCGCGGCGTGCAGGGTCCAGTGCGGGTCGTACAGGTGCGGCCGCGCCAGCGCGCACAGGTCGGTACGCCCGGCCAGGACCAGGGAGTTGACGTCGTCCCAGGACGAGATCGCCCCGACGGAGATCACCGGGACACCGGTCTCGCCGCGGATCCGGTCGGCGTACGGAACCTGGTAGGAGCGCCCGTAGGCCGGCCGCTCGTCGGCGACGACCTGCCCGGTGGACACGTCGATCGCGTCGGCGCCGTGCGCGGCGAAGGCCCGGGCGATCGCCACCGCGTCCTCGGGTGTCGTGCCGCCGTCGGCCCAGTCCGTCGCCGAGATCCGTACGGTCATGGGCCGGCCGTCGGGCCACACCTCGCGCACCGCGTCGAAGACCTCCAGGGGGAACCTCAGCCGCGCTTCGAGGGGGCCTCCGTAGGCGTCGTCGCGCCGGTTCGTCAGCGGTGACAGGAAGCCGGACAGCAGATAGCCGTGCGCGCAGTGCAGTTCGAGGAGGTCGAAGCCCGAGCGGGCGGCCCGCCAGGCGGCCGAGGCGAACTGGTCCCGGACGGTCGCGAGTTGAGAGGCCGTGAGTTCTGTCGGAGTCTGGCTGCCTTCCTTGTACGGGATCGGGGACGCCGCCACCAGCGGCCAGTTGTCCGCCGGGTCGGGCAGCGGTTCGTCGATGCCCTCCCACATCAGGCGGGTCGAGCCCTTGCGGCCGGAGTGGCCGAGCTGGACGCCGATCGCGGCGCCGGGCGCCCGGGTGTGCACGAACTCCGTGATCCGCCGCCAGGCCGCCGACTGCTCGGGGGTGTAGAGCCCGGCGCAGCCCGGGGTGATGCGGCCCTCGGGGCTGACGCAGACCATCTCCGTCATGATGAGGCCCGCCCCGCCGAGCGCCCGGGCGCCCAGGTGGACCAGATGGAAGTCGCCGGGCACGCCGTCCACGGCCGCGTACATGTCCATCGGGGAGACGACGACGCGGTTGCGCAGCCGCAGCCCGCCCAACTGGAACGACGTGAACATCGGCGGTGTGCCCTCGGGGCAGCCGAACTCGCGCTCCACCGACTCGGTGAAGCCGGCGTCGCGCAGCCGCAGATTGCCGTGGGTGACCCGGCGGCTGCGGGTGAGCAGGTTGAACGCGAACTGCTTCGGAGGCTGGTCCAGATAGCGCGGCAGGTCCTCGAACCATTCGAGGCTGGCCCGCGCGGCGCGCTGGGTGGAGGCGACGACGGGCCGCCGCTCGGCCTCGTACGCCTGCAACGCGGCGCCTGTGGTGGGGTGTTCGTGCAGGCACGCGGCGAGCGCGAGGGCGTCCTCGACGGCGAGCTTGGTGCCGGAGCCGATGGAGAAGTGCGCGGTGTGGGCGGCGTCGCCGATGAGGACGCAATTGCCGTGCGACCAGCGGTCGTTGACGACGGTGCGGAAGGTGAGCCAGGAGGAGTTGTTGGACTTCAGGCCGCGTCCGCCGAGCGCGTCGGCGAAGGTCTTCGCGCAGGCCTCGACCGATTCCCGCACCTCCAGGTCGGCGAGACCGGAGGCCCGCCACACCTCTTCGCGCATCTCGACGATGACCGTCGACCCGCTGTCGCTGTAGGGGTAGCCGTGCAGCTGCATCACTCCGTGCGGAGTCTCCGCGATCTCGAAGCGGAACGCGTCGAGGGCGAAGTCGGCGGCGAGCCAGATGTAGCGGTTGCGGTGCTCCTCGATGTGCGGGCGGAACGCGTCGGCGCAGGCCGTGCGGGTCGCGCTGTGCACCCCGTCGGCGGCCACCACCAGGTCGTACTCGGCGCGCAGCCGGTCCAGGGGCGGGGCCTGCGTGCGGAAGCGCAGCTCGACGCCCAGCTGGCGGCAGCGGCTCTGCAGTATCTCCAGGAGGCGGCGCCTGCCGAGTGCGGCGAAGCCGTGGCCGCCGGAGGTGTGCCGGACTCCCCGGTGCACGATGTCGATGTCGTCCCAGCGCACGAACTCGTCCCGCAGCGCCGTGTACACGACCGGGTCGGCGTGCTCGATGCCGCCGAGGGTCTCGTCGGACAGGACGACGCCGAAGCCGAAGGTGTCGTGCGGGGCGTTGCGCTCCCAGACCGTGATCTCGCGGGCCGGGTCGAGCCGCTTGAGCAGCGCGGCCGCGTACAGACCGCCGGGGCCGCCGCCGATGACGGCGATCTTCCGCGCACGCACGCTCACGCCGGCCTCACTTCCCCTGCCACTTCGGCGGACGCTTCTCGGTGAAGGCCGCGTGGAACTCGGCGTAGTCCTCGCCGGTCATCAGCAGCGCCTGGGTGGCGGCGTCCAGCTCGACGGCGGCCGCGAGGGGCATGTCCAGCTCGGCCGTGAGCAGCGCCTTGGTCTGGGCGTGGGCGAGGGCGGGGCCGTCGGCGAGCCGGCGGGCGAGGGCGAGCGCCGCCGCGTCGGCCCGCCCCTCGTCGGTCAGCTCGCTGATGAGGCCGATCCGCTCGGCCTCCGGGGCGCGCACCGCGTCGCCGAGCATCAGCAGCCGGGTGGCGTGGCCGAGGCCGACGACGCGGGGCAGCAGATAGGCCGCGCCCATGTCGCCGCCGGACAGTCCGACCCGGGTGAACAGGAACGCGAAGCGGGCGCTGGGGTCGGCGACGCGGAAGTCGGCGGCGAGCGCGAGCACCGCCCCGGCGCCCGCGGCGACCCCGTGCACGGCGGCGATCACGGGGAAGGGCGCCTCGCGCACGGCCCGCACCACCTGCCCGGTCATCCGGTTGAAGTCGAGCAGCTGGGCGGTGTCCATGGCGAGGGTGGCGCCGATGATCTCGTCGACGTCGCCGCCGGAGCAGAAGCCGCGGCCCTCGCCGGTCAGGACCAGGGCGCGGACCGCCCGCTCCCGGGACAGCTCGGCGAGCAGATCGCGCAGATCGGCGTAGGCGCCGAAGGTGAGCGCGTTGAGCTTCTCGGGCCGGGCGAGGGTGACGGTGGCGACGCCGTGCGGGTCCACGCCGTAGGCGAGGTGGCGCCAGGTCTCGGTGCGCGGGGCGGAGCCGGTGAAGGGACTCATGCGCGTACGGCCTCCTGCGGGCAGGCGTGCTCCGGCGGCTACCTCTCGAAGGTATCACCGCTTCGTGACTGTCGTCAGCAGAACGCGATACAGGTGCCTGGTGCACCCTTGGGGTCGGAGACGGAGGGCGGGAATAAGGAGCAGATCAGCTCATAGAGCCCAATGTCCCGAGGAAGACCACCGGGAGCCTCTATCGACGCACGCCGTACCATTCATAAGGTTGAACGCAGGACGGCCACCTCACGCAGCACTCCCCACCGCCCGTCCCGCCCGAACCGCCCCCACCCGCCCCCTCAGGACCCTCTTTGACTCCTCCCCCCGGGCCCTCCACGCCCACGTCGTGGCGCATAGCCCTGCCGCACACGGCTGCCGCCGTGCCGGTGGCGCGCGCCCTCGTCCGTACCGCGCTGACCGAGATCGACTCGCCGGCCGCCGACATGGACACCGCGGAGCTGCTCACGGCCGAGCTGGTGGCGAACGCGGTGGAGCACACCGCCGGTGACGCCCCCATCGAGCTGGTGGTGGAGTTGCTGGAGACCGGCTGCCAGGTCGAGGTGCACGACGCCGACCCGGCGCCGCCCGCGGATCTCACCAATCCGGACGACGCCGAGGAGCCCGACCCGTGGCAGGAGCACGGCCGCGGCCTGCTCCTGATCCGCACGCTGTCCTCGTCGTGCGGGCACCGCCCCACCGAGTCCGGCAAGGCGGTGTGGTTCACGCTTCCCGCGGTGCCTAGGCAGCGGCCCCCTTCGGAGGCGTAGCGTCCGCGCCCGCGCCGAGCCGGGAGTTCTTGCGCCCGTACAAGGCGTAGACGAGCACGCCGACGGCGAGGAACACCGCGAACTGCACCCAGGTCGTCCAGCCCGTGCCCCAGATCAGGTAGAGGCAGAAGACGACGCCCAGGGCCGGGCTGAGCGGGTACAGCGGCACCCGGAACGAGCGCTTGAGGCCGGGGTGCGAGCGGCGCAGGGCGACGACCGCGACATTGACGGCGACCATGGTGGCGAGCGTGCCGATGGTCGTCAGGTTCACCACGGCGTCCAGCGACGAGAACGCCGCGGGGATCGCGAAGACGACCGCCACGATCCAGGTGCCCCGCACCGGCGTCGACGTCTTCGGGGAGACCCGCTCGAAGACCCGCGGGATCAGCCCGTCGCGGGACATCGACATCAGGATCCGGGTCTGCCCGTACATCACCGCGAGCACGACGGACGCGATGGCGACGACCGCGCCGAAGGCGATGATGCCGCCGCCGACGCCGGAGTGGGTGACGTCGTCGACGACGAGGGAGAGCGCGGCGGGCTTGTCGCCGACGGCGTCCGCGCCGAGCGCGCCGATGGCGGCGACCGCGACCGCGCAGTACAGCAGCGTGACGATCCCGATGCAGATCAGGATCGCGATGGGGATGTTGCGCCGCGGGTTCTTCACTTCCTCGCCGGCGGTGGTGACGGCGTCGAAGCCGATGTACGAGAAGAAGGCGAGCGAGGCGCCCGAGGTGACCCCGCCGACCCCGTTCGCGAGGAACGGCGTCAGGTTGTGGTCCTGGAACGCGGTGAAGGCGATGGCGCAGAACGCGACCAGAATGCCGATCTTCAGCACGGCCATGGCCGCGGTGGCCCCCGCGCTCTCCCGGATCCCGCGCACCAGCAGCGTCGCGGCCATCAGCAGGACGACGACGGCCGGCAGATTGATGACGCCGCCGTCGGACGGGCCCGCGGACAGGGCTGCGGGCAGCTGCCAACCGAAGAGGCTGTCGAGGAGCTCGTTGAGGTACTGACTCCAGCCGACGGCCACGGCGGACACCGAGACGCCGTACTCCAGGAGCAGGCACCAGCCGACGAGGAACGCGACGCGCTCGCCGAGGGTCGCGTAGGCGAAGGAGTACGAGGATCCCGAGACCGGGATCGCGCCGCCCAGCTCGGCGAACGAGAACGCCGTGAAGATGCAGGTGATCGCGGCCAGCACGAACGAGACGATGACGGCGGGACCGGCTTCGGCGACCGTGTCGGACAGGCCGACGAAGATGCCCGTCCCGACGATCGCGCCGACGCCGAAGCACACGAGCTGGAAGAGCCCCATGGTGCGCTTGAGGCCATGGCCTTCGAGGTCGGCGCCCGATTCGGCGATGAGGGATTCGGGCGACTTGATGCGCAGGCCGGTGGGGGTCGGCGGCATGGGGTGGTGCTCTTTTCTGGTGGTACGGGTGCGGCGGGGGGTGTGCCGCATGCCGGTGGGGCCGGAGAGGGTGTTCCGGCCCCACCAGTTTGAACGGTTATGGGGTGTTTGCTACGCGATCTACGGGCGGCCGAGCGTGGCGACCATGACGGCCTTGATGGTGTGCATCCGGTTCTCGGCCTCGTCGAAGACGACGGAGTGCGCCGACTCGAAGACCTCGTCGGTGACCTCCAGGGACTCCAGTCCGTACTTCGCGTGGATCTCGCGGCCGACCTTGGTGCCCAGGTCGTGGAAGGCAGGGAGGCAGTGCAGGAACTTCACGTCCGCGTTGCCCGTCGCGCGCAGCACGTCCATCGTGACGGCGTACGGCGTGAGCGCCTTGATCCGCTCGTCCCAGATCTCCTCGGGCTCGCCCATGGAGACCCAGACGTCGGTGACGACGAAGTCGGCGCCTGCGACGCCGTCCGGGACGGACTCGGTGAGCGTGATGCGGGCTCCGCTCGCCTCGGCGAGCTTCTCGGCCTGCGCGACGATCTCGGCGGCGGGCCAGTAGCTCTTGGGCGCGACGATCCGGACGTCCATGCCGAGCAGGGCGCCGGTGACGAGGTAGGAGTTGCCCATGTTGAAGCGGGCGTCACCGAGGTAGGCGAAGGCGATCTCGCTCAGCGGCTTGTCGCTGTGCTCGGTCATCGTGAGCACGTCGGCGAGCATCTGGGTGGGGTGCCAGTCGTCGGTCAGTCCGTTGTAGACCGGGACGCCGGAGAACTCGGCGAGGGTCTCGACGATCGCCTGCTCGTCACCGCGGAACTCGATGGCGTCGAACATCCGGCCGAGGACGCGCGCGGTGTCCTTGCTCGACTCCTTCTTGCCGATGTGCGAGCCGGCCGGGTCGATGTACGTCGTCGAGGCGCCCTGGTCGGCGGCCGCGACCTCGAACGAGCAGCGGGTCCGCGTCGACGCCTTCTCGAAGATCAGCGCGATGTTCCGGCCCTTGAGGTACTGCGTCTCGGCGCCCGCCTTCTTGGCGGCCTTCAGCTCGGCGGCCAGCTCGACCAGCCCACGGAACTCCTCCGCGCTGAAGTCCACCTCCTTCAGGAAGTGGCGGCCTGCGAGGTCGGGGCGGGCGGTCGTCGCCATGGGGCGCTCCTGAGTAAGGCTCGGGGACAAGGAAAGGAACAACAGGACGATGTAAGTCTATACGATGCTCCACATTTATATACGGGCTGTCTTCGGCGCCGTGCACGGTGGCTCGGTGGGGCGGTCGGTCTACGCCACCGGGTCCCGCTCCACCGGGCAGCTCATGCAGCGCGGACCGCCCCGGCCCCGGCCCAGCTCGCTGCCCGGGATCTCGATGACCTCGATGCCCTGCTTGCGCAGGAAGGTGTTCGTCGTCGCGTTCCGCTCGTAGGCGACGACGACGCCGGGCTCCACCGCCAGCACGTTGCACCCGTCGTCCCACTGCTCGCGCTCGGCGGCGTGCACGTCCTGCGTGGCGGTCAGGACCCGGATGCCGCTCAGGCCCAGGGCCGCCGCGATGGCCCGGTGCATGTGCTCCGGCGGATGGTCGGTGACCTTCAACTCCGTCGCGGACGCGCCCGGTTCGATGGTGTACGAGCGCAGCATGCCCAGGCCCGCGTACTGCGTGAACGTGTCCCCGTCCACCATCGTCATCACCGTGTCCAGATGCATGAAGGCCCGCCGCTTCGGCATGTCCAGCGCGACGATGGTGCGGGCCGAGCCCGCGGCGAACAGCTTGTGCGCGAGCATCTCTACGGCCTGCGGGGTGGTGCGCTCACTCATGCCGATGAGCACGGCGCCCTGCCCGATGACGAGCACGTCGCCGCCCTCGATCGTGGACGGGTAGTCGGCCTGCCCCTCGGACCAGACGTTGAACCCTTCGTCCCGGAACAGCGGATGGTGGCGGTAGATCGCCTCGAAGTGGACGGTCTCGCGCTGCCGGGCCGGCCAGCGCATCGCGTTCACCGAGACCCCGTCGTAGATCCAGGCCGACGTGTCACGCGTGAAGAGGTGGTTGGGCAGCGGCGCGAGCAGGAAGTCGTCGAGGTCCATCACATGGAAGCGGACGGACGTCGGCTCCAGGTGTCTCGCCAGGAACTCCCGCTTCGTCATCCCGCCGATCAGCGCCTCGGCCAGCTCGTGCGCGGGCAGTGCCTCGAAGGCGGCCCGCAGGTGGTCGGTGGCGAGCGGCCCGTACTCCTTCTCGTCGAAGACCCGGTCCAGGACACGCGCGCGGGCTTCGTCCCCGGCGAGCGCCTCGGTGAGCAGGTCGCCGAAGAGGTGCACCGTGACGCCCCGGTCGCGCAGCACGTCGGCGAACCCGTCGTGCTCCTGCCGCGCCCTGCGCACCCAGAGGACGTCGTCGAAGAGCAACTGGTCCTTGTTGCTCGGCGTGAGCCGCTTCAGCTCCAGATCGGGCCGATGCAGAATCACTCGGCGCAGCCGCCCGGCCTCAGAGTCGACGTGAAATCCCATGAGGCCATCCTTCCCCGGGGGAGCGTGGCATGCGCTTCGTGGGACTTCGGGTGCCGGTTGAGTGTGGCTGGTCGCGCAGTTCCCCGCGCCCCTGAGATGGCGCACGCAGTGCGCATCTCAGGGG
>NZ_JBHVIX010000009.1:216094-309103 GCF_042799415.1 Streptomyces sp. NPDC057694 | reverse complement strand
CGCGTCTGCTCGGTCGATGAGCAGACGCGACTGCGGCTTGTACGTGGCTGGTCGCGCAGTTCCCCGCGCCCCTGGCGGGGCTCTAGTCCTCGTGGCCCAATTGGAGGTCGCGCTCGGTGCGGCCGCCGCCCGCCACCTGGAGGACCGTGGCCACCGGCGGGTAACCGGCCGCGATGACCGTGTACTCGCCCGAGGAGAGGTCGACGAAGCGGAAGGTGCCGTCGGGGCCCGTGGTCAGGGTGTCCACGACATTGCCCGCGGCGTCGAGCAGCGTGACCCGGGCGTCCTCCACGGGACGCCCACCACTGGCCCGCACCGTGCCGCGCAGCACCGCGCCGCCGGCCAGCTCCACGTCCTGCCGGGTCTCCCGGGAGGCCATGACGGTGACCGGGAGCGCGGCGGGCCGGAAGGCGGGGGCGCTCGCCGCCAGCGTGTACTCCCCGGCGACCAGCTCGGTGATGACGTAGCCGCCCTCGCGCCCGCTGCGGGTGGTGGAAACGACCTCGCCGTGCACATTGGTCAGCGTGACGGTCGCGTCCCGTACGGGAGTTCCGTCCGCGGTGACGACGGAACCGGCGAGGCGGCCGGCGCCGCCGAGGACGACATCGAGCTCCACGGGGCGTTCGCCGACGGTCACCGTGACGGCCTGCGGCTGGTGCCCGCCGGCTGCCGCGATCAGGACGTAGGAGCCGGCGCCGGGCGTCGAGAGGGCGTAGCGGCCGTCCTCGCCGCTGGCGCCGCGGCCGATCTGGGTGCCGCCGACGTCGATGAGGGTGAGGGCGGCGCGCGGCACGACCGTGCCGTCGGGGTGCTGCACGGTGCCGCACACCGGGACGCCGGCGGCGTACGCCATGGCACGCTCCTGCGCGGGGACGACAGGCTGCGGGGACGGGGAGGGGGCGGCACTGGACAACAGCGGGGTCTCCTTGAGGAAGAAGGCGAGGAGCAGGCCCAGGACCAGGACCGGCACCAAGTAGAGGAAGATCCGGGGCATCGCGTCGGCGTACGCCTCGATGTACGGGGTGCGCAGCGCCGGCGGCATCGCGTGGACGAGCTGCGGAGTGATGGACTCGGCGTTCGGGAGGCCGCCGCCGCGCGGCAGCCGGTCGGCGAGCGCGTCCCCGAGCCGGTTGGCGAAGAGCGTGCCGAAGATCGCGGCGCCGACGCTGCCGCCGATCTGCCGGAAGTAGTTGTTGGCGCTGGTGGCCGTGCCGAGGTCGGACGGGCGCACCGAGTTCTGCACGGCGAGCACGAGCACCGGCATGATCAGGCCGATGCCCGCGCCGAGCACGGCCATGTAGACGCTGTACTCCAGGCGCGGGGTGTCGACTTCGAGGCGCGAGAGCAGGAACATGCCGAGGGTCGACAGGGCGCTGCCGAGGATCGGGTAGATCTTGTAGCGGCCGGTGTGGCTGATGAGCTGGCCCGAGATGATCGAGGCGCCGACGACGCCGCCCATCATGGGGAGCATCAGCAGGCCGGACTCGGTGGCGCTGGCGCCGTCGACCATCTGAAGGAACGTCGGCAGATAGCTGGCCGCTCCGAAGAGGGCGACGCCGACGACCATGCCGACGAGTCCGCTGAGGTTGAAGACCGAGTCGCGGAACAGCCGCAGCGGGATCAGGGGTTCGGACGCGTACTTCTCGGCGACGACGAACAGTGCGCACGACACCACGGCCCCGACGCCGAGCCCGATGATGACCTTGTCGCCCCACGCGTACTCCGTGCCGCCCCAACTGGTCAGCAGGACAAGGCAGGTGGAGGCCGCGGCGAGCAGCAGGGCGCCGAGGACGTCGAGGCGGCCCCGCTGCGTGGGCTTGGGGAGTTTGAGGACCACGGCCGTCACCGCGAGGGTGACGAGCCCGAAGGGGACGTTGATGTAGAAGCACCAGCGCCAGGAGAGGTGGTCGGTGAAGTAGCCGCCGAGCAGCGGGCCCGCGACCGAGGCGAGGCCGAACGCGGCGCCGATCAGGCCCATGTAGCGGCCGCGTTCGCGCGGCGGCACGATGTCGCCCATGATCGCCTGTACGCCGATCATGAGGCCGCCCGCGCCGACGCCCTGGACCGCGCGGTACGCGATGAGCTGGTCCATGTTCTGCGCGCGGCCCGCGAGCAGGGAGCCGATGACGAAGACGGCGATGGCGAACTGGAAGACGCCCTTGCGGCCGAAGAGGTCGCCGAGCTTGCCGTAGATCGGCAGGCCGATGGTGGAGGTCAGCAGATAGGCGGTGATCGCCCAGGACATCTTGTCGAGGCCGTGCAGCTCGCCGACGATCTTCGGCAGCGCGGTGGCGACGATCATCTGGTCGAGCGCGGCGAGCAGCAGCGCCAGCATCAGCCCGACGAAGACCATGCGCACGCGGCTCGGGCTCAGCCCGTGGGCGGGCAACTGCCGGACGGGCTCGGCCGGTTGGGGTTGCTTCGAGAGGTCCGTCAGGGGCGGCTCGGGCGCGGCACGCCGCTCCTCGACCGCCTCGGTCACCAGCGTCGTCGTGCCCACCTGCAGCTCCCCTCGTCACTCTTGCGCGCCCATTTCTCGCATTGCGCGACAACGGGGAGCAAGCGCGACGAATCGCTGTTCAGGCGGGCCGGACGGACGTATGCGCCGGTCGGAGCCCTACGGCGTACAACCGGCGCGAAACAAGAACCACTCGAATCGGTGAGCGCTGCACAGACATTCAAGCGCCCACCGCGGCGGTCGCGTTACTTCTCGACCTCGGTGGCCAGATTGGCGAGCAGGACGTCGTAGATGCGGCCGAGCCCCTTGGGGGCGAAGGTCTTCTCGAAGAAGCCGCCGATGCCGCCCGCCCCGTTCCAGACCGTCGAGACGACGACGCGGGTCTTGCCCTCGCCGGCCGGGGTGACGCGCCAGGTGGTCACCATCGAGGAGTTGCGGTCCTTCTCGACGAGTTCGCCCTCGGTCGGCTCGCTCACGTCGAGCAGGCAGTCGCGGACGCGCTTGCTGGTGGCCTGGAGCTTCCAGTGCACGACGGTGCCCTCGCCGTCGCCGCCCTCCCGCACCTCGTACTCGCTGAAGTGCTCGGGCAGCAGCTTCTGGCGAGTGTCGTTGTAGTCGGCGAGGGCGTCGAACACATCGTCCGGCTTCGCGGTGACGACCCGCTCCGTGGTGGCCTCGACCTGCGCCATGACTCTTCCTCCAGCACTTGGTTCTTCCGGGTCCTGCACGAGTGGGGCCAAGCCAACCACCCCGCCCGCCAGCCGCCAAACCCGGGGTTCGCACGATCAAGGGAACATGTGTTCTATTCTGGGGTCAGTGCTACCGAGGAGGCGTCATGCGCTGGGAGAACCTCACCGGACTCAGGGACGAGCCCGTGGACCACGGGCGGGCCGGGGACGCCGCGCTCTTCGGCGCGGACGCGGTCGTGAGCCGCACCGTCGACACCCCCGAATTCGCCGGCGTGACGTTCCACGAGATCCGGGCCAGGTCGATCGTGAACCGGGTGCCCGGCGCGTCCCGGATGCCGTTCGAGTGGACCGTCAACCCCTACCGGGGCTGCACCCACGCCTGCGTCTACTGCTTCGCGCGCAACACGCACAGCTATCTCGACCTGGACACGGGCCTCGGCTTCGACAGCCAGATCGTGGTGAAGGTGAACGCGCCGGAGCTGCTGCGCCGCCACCTCGCCTCGCGCAGCTGGCGCGGCGAGCACATCGCGATGGGCACGAACGTCGACTGCTACCAGCGGGCCGAGGGACGCTACCGGCTGATGCCCGGCATCCTGGAGGCGCTGCGGGACTACGCGAACCCCTTCAGCATCCTGACGAAGGGCACCCTGATCCTGCGCGATCTGCCGCTGCTGCGGCAGGCGGCCGAGGTGACCGACGTCGGCATCTCGGTCTCGGTCGGCTTCGTGGACCAGGAGTTGTGGCGCACCGTCGAGCCGGGCACGCCCGCCCCCGAGCGCCGTCTCGATGTCGTACGCGCCCTCACGGACGCCGGGATCGGCTGCGGGGTGCTGATGGCTCCGGTGATCCCGTTCCTCGGCGACCACCCGGACCAGCTGCGGGCCACCGTGCGGGCGATCGCCCGGGCGGGCGCCACCTCCGTCACGCCGCTCGTGCTGCATCTGCGGCCCGGGGCACGGGAGTGGTTCATGGGGTGGCTGGCGCGGCAGCACCCGTATCTCGTACGGCGCTACGAGCGGCTGTACGCGGAGGGCTCCTACGCGCCGAAGTGGTACCAGCGGCGCGTGACCCGGCAGGTGCACGAACTGGCCGAGGAGTTCGGCATCGGGCCCTCGCAGGCGGCGGCGCGGCGGCGGGTTCCGGAGCAGGCCGCACCCGTCGGGGCCGAGCCCGGGCCCACGCAGCTGTCCCTGCTCTGACGCCGGGTCACACACCAGGGGCCACCGGATCCGGGCATCCGGGATCTGGGTGCAATCGGGTCAAGTTCCGCAGAACGGATTCTTCCCGGCGGGGTTTCCGGGAACATGCAGCCCGGAGCCGTGGATTCACGGACCTGACCCCCTCCGCCTCGGGAGGCCCCATGAAGAAACGCGCAGTCGCCCTGTGCGGGATCGCCGCCCTGGCCGCCGCCGCAGGCGTCACGCCCGCGGCCGTCGCGGACACCGACGTCCCGCCGGCCCGCTCGGCCCCGCAGCTCGGCTGGAAGAAGTGCGGCACCTCGGCCTACCCGACGCTGCAGTGCGCGTCGTTGAAGGTGCCGCTCGACCACGACAACGCCTACGGGCAGCGGATCAGCATCGCCCTGTCGCGGATCCCGCACACCGCGAAGACGTCCCAGGGCCCGCTCCTGGTCAATCCGGGCGGCCCGGGCGGCAGCGGGCTCACGCTCGCCGGGTTCGTGGCGACGAGCCTGCCGGAGAAGGTCGCCGCGCAGTACGACGTGATCGGGTTCGACCCGCGCGGCGTCGGCAAGAGCGAGCCCGCGCTCGACTGCGAGCCCGGCCACTTCGACCCGGTGCGGCCGCCGAGCGTGCCCACGACACCGGCGATCGAGCGGACCAACACGAAGCGTGCGTCCGCCTTCGCCCGCGCCTGCGACACCAAGTACCACGACGTCCTGCCGTACATCGACACGGTGAGCACCGTGAAGGACATGGACCTGATCCGGGCGGCGCTCGGCGCGAAGCAGATCAACTACTTCGGCTACTCGTACGGCACCTACCTGGGCGCCGTGTACGCGAAGTACTTCCCGCAGCGGGTACGGCGGCTCGTCCTCGACTCGATCGTCGACCCCGAGGGGGCCTGGTACCAGGACAACCTCGACCAGGACCTCGCCTTCAACGCCCGGCACCAGGCCTTCATGGCGTGGGTCGCCAAGTACGACGCGACGTACAAGCTCGGCAAGGACCCGGCCAAGGTCGAGGCCGAGTGGTACGCCATGCGGGACGCGGTCACGAAGAAGCCGGCGGGCGGCAAGGTCGGCGCGGGCGAGCTGGAGGACACGTTCCTGCCCGGCGGCTACTACAACGGCTACTGGCCGCATCTCGCCGAGGCGTTCTCCGCGTACGTGAACAAGAAGGACGGAGAGGCGCTGGTCGACGCGTACGAGAACTTCGGCGCGGTCGACGCCTCCGGCGACAACGGGTACAGCGTCTACACGGCCGTGCAGTGCCGGGACGCCCGGTGGCCGCGCGACTGGAACCGGTGGCACCGGGACAACACGGCGCTGAACGCGAAGGCCCCGTTCTCCACCTGGAACAACGCCTGGTACAACGCGCCGTGCGCGTCCTGGCCGGTCCCGCCGCTTCGGCGGACCGACGTCCGCAACGACGCGCTGCCGCCGGTGCTGCTGTTCCAGGCGACGGACGACGCGGCGACCCCTTACGAGGGCGGCGCGAAGGTCCATCGGCTGCTGCGCGGCTCCAGCCTGGTGGTGGAGCGGGGCGGCGGCAACCACGGGATCACGCTCAGCGGCAACACGTGTCTGGACGGGTACCTGTCCGCGTATCTGACCTCCGGGAAGGTGCCGCGCGGCCACGGAGCGACCGACGCGGAGTGCGACAAGCTGCCGGACCCGAAGCCGCTGGCGACCAAGGCGGCCGTGCCACCGGGGACGTCGGACGGCACCGCCCTGCACCGGCTGATCGGCTTCCGGACCCGCTAGGCCGCGTCCGCAAAGTCCCTCCTGCCCCGCGACGCCTGGCACGCGCTCTCGCCGCACCGGCCGCAAAGCCAAGTACGTCCAGTACGAGACCTTGCGGCCGGCACGCCGAGCGCACGCACCAGACGCCGCGGGGCCGCCCTCCGGGCGACGGAGGGACTTTGCGGACACGGCCTAGGGCCTGTCCGGTCCTGGCGGGGAGCGCGGGGCGCGGGTGAGGGCGGGCGTACGGCGCCCCCCCGCTCCCCATGGGCTCACGTGAGACCTGCGCGCCCCTGGGGCAGCCGGGCCAGTGCCGCTTCCGCCGCCATCGCGAGCCGGGGATGCGTGGCCGCTTCCTTGAGGACTTCGCGGGCCCTGGGGTCCGCGAGGCTGCCGAGGCCCTCCACGCAGGCCAGCGCCACCTTGCGGTACGGGTCGTGCGGGGCGAGGCGGCGGCGCAGAGTGGTGATCAGGGCCGGGGCGGACTCGGGGGCCCGCAGCTGGGTCAGCAGGCGGACCGGATGCAGGGCGTAGGCCACGCGCAGTTCGTTCGTGGCGAGGGCCGCCGCGGCGCGGGCCGTGCGCGGGTCGCCGAGGGCGGCGAGAGCGTGCGCGGCACCGGCGCAGCGCTCGGGATCACGGTGATTGAGCAGCAGGACGAGGGACTCGAAGGCGCGGCGGTCACCCGCGGTACCCAGCCGATGGGCGGCGAACTCGCGCGCCCACAGCGGCTGTTCGGGCGCCGTCAGCACCGCGGCCAGCACATCCATGTCGTCCGTGGCGGCGAGCTGCTCGAAGGCGGGGGTGCCGCCGGATTCCTTCCGGATGCGCTCTGTCACCGTTCGCGACTCTTCGTCCATGCATCGAGGCTACGTCCCACCGGGCCTGCGGCGACGTAGATCACACAGACTCGTCAACGGCGAGGGCTGGCGCGCTCGTTACTCGCCGGTTAATCTCAGGTGAGCGGGGCACACTTCCCGCAGCAACCACTCATGGCGGCCTGGTGACGCAGCCGCCCCGAGTGCTCGTCGGTTCGGTACGACACGGCTTGGGACAGGGCCGGTCGGTTCCACCTTCGCTCCGCGCGCGACTTTTTCGCGTGGCTCTTCTCGCATGGGTCCGGGCATCCGCATCGCCCGCCCATCTCCCGTACGCCGCACGCCCGTTGGCGTGGCCGTGTGCGCCCCTCGCCGTCACCCTCACTTCCTGGAGTCCCCGGATGGACGCTCCTCTGTCCCGTACCGCCCCTTATCCGACGGTCGCCGTCGTCGGCCTCGGCACCATGGGCACCGGCATCGCCGAGGTCCTGGCCCGCGCGGGCCGCGAGGTCATCGGCATCGACATCAGCGAGGCCGCCACCGCGCAGGCCGTCGCCTCCCTGGAGGCCTCCACGGCGCGTGCGGTGCGCCGGGAGCACCTCACCGAGCGGGAGCGGACCGACCTGCTGGCGCGGTTCCGTACGTTCACCGATCTCCAGGCCGCGGCCGACGCCGACCTGGTGATCGAGGTCGCCCCCGAGTCCTACGAGATCAAGCAGCAGATCTTCCGCGCGCTGGACGGGATCGTGCGCCCCGAGACGATCCTCGCGACGGGCACCAACGCGCTGTCCGTGACCCGGCTCGCCGCCGACTCCGCGCGACCCGAACGCGTTCTGGGCCTGCACTTCTTCAATCCGGCGCCCGCGATGAAGCTCGTCGAGATCGTCTCGTCCGTGCTCACCGCGCCGGCCGCCGTGGCCGCCGTCACCGACCTGGCCCTGGAGCTGGGCAAGGAGCCGGTGGCCGTCGGCGACCGGCCGGGCTTCGTCGCCGACGGGCTGCTGTTCGGCTACCTCAACCAGGCCGCCGCGATGTACGAGGCCAAGTACGCGTCCCGCGAGGACATCGACGCCGCGATGCGGCTGGGCTGCGGTCTGCCGATGGGCCCGCTCGCCCTGCTCGACCTGATCGGGATCGACACCGCCCGCACCGTCCTCGACGCCATGTACGCCGAGTCCCGGGACCGGCTGCACGCCCCCGCGCCGATCCTCAAGCAGCTCAGCGAGGCCGGTCTGACCGGGCGCAAGACGGGCCGCGGCTTCTACACGTACGAGGAGCCGGGCAGCTCCGTGGTGGTGCGGGACGCGCTGACACCGCTGACCGACGCCGTCGCCGCGCCCTTCCGCACCGTCGACTCCGTCGGCGTCGCGGGCTCGGGGACCATGGCGTCGGGCATCGCCGAGGTCTTCGCGAAGGCCGGGTACGCGGTCGTGCTCGCGGCCCGCAGCGAGGAGAAGGCGCAGACGGCCAAGGCCCGGATCGGCAAGTCCCTGAAGCGCTCTGTCGACAAGGGCCGGATGACGGCCGAGGCCGCCGAGGCCACCCTCGCCCTGATCACCCCGGCCGGTTCCTACGACGCCTTCGCCGATGTCGACCTCGCCCTCGAGGCCGTCGCGGAGGACCTGGAGATCAAGCAGCAGCTGTTCGCCACGTTCGACAAGGTGTGCAAGCCGGGCGCGATCCTGGCGACGACCACCTCCTCGCTGCCGGTCGTCGCCTGCGCCCGGGCCACGTCACGGCCGCAGGACGTGATCGGGATGCACTTCTTCAACCCGGCGCCCGCGATGAAGCTCGTCGAGGTCGTGCGGACCGTGCTGACGGCCGAGGACGTGCACGCCACCGTCCGCGATCTGACCCTGAAGGTGCGCAAGCACCCCGTGGACTGCGGGGACCGCGCCGGGTTCATCGTGAACGCTTTGCTGTTCCCGTACCTGAACAACGCGGTCAAGATGGTCCAGGAGCACTATGCGTCCCTGGACGACATCGACGCCGCGATGAAGCTCGGCGGCGGCTATCCGATGGGCCCGTTCGAACTCCTCGACGTGGTGGGCCTGGACGTCTCCCTCGCCATCGAGAAGGTGCTGCACCGCGAGTTCCGCGACCCGGGCCTCGCGCCCGCGCCGCTCCTGGAGCACCTGGTGGCCGCGGGCTGCCTCGGCCGCAAGACCGGCCGTGGCTTCCGCGAATATGCCCGGCGCTGAGCCGGACGCGGAGTCGGGGGCCGGTTGGGGCGGGCTGCTCGGAGCATCGGGCGGCCCGTCAACCGGGGAGCGTTTGGGAACGTACATGCAGTACGTTCGGGTCATGACGCCCGCTGCCAAGGCCGACCGGTCCTCCCGTACATCCGCCACGAGCGCCGTTGCCGGCGGCTCGGAGGCTCCGGAGAGCGCGGCGAGCAGCCGGGCCGCGGCACAGCGGCTCAAGATGCGCCGGGAGCTCGCGGCGGCGGCGATGGAGCTCTTCGCCACCAAGGGGTACGAGGCGACGACGGTCGACGAGATCGCGGCGGCGGCCGGGGTCGCGCGCCGCACCTTCTTCCGGCACTTCCGCTCCAAGGAAGAGGCGATCTTCCCGGACCACGACGACACCCTGGTGCGCGCCGAGGCCGTGCTGAACGCGGCGCCGCCGCACGAGCACCCGCTGGACACGGTGTGCCGCGGCATCAAGGAAGTCATGAAGATGTACGCGTCCTCGCCGACGGTCGCCGTCGAGCGCTACCGGCTGACCCGCGAGGTGCCGACGCTGCGCGAGGCCGAGATCGCCTCCGTCGCCCGCTACGAGCGGCTCTTCACGCGCTATCTCCTCGGTCACTTCGACGAGGAGGCCCACCACGACGGCAACGACGACCCGCTGCTCGCCGAGGTCGCGGCGTCCGCCGTCGTGACCGCCCACAATCACGTGCTGCGGCGGTGGCTGCGGGCCGGCGGCCAGGGCGATGTGGAGACCCAGCTCGATCACGCCTTCGCCATCGTGCGGCGGACGTTCGGCACGGGCATCGGCGCCGGGCGCACTCCGGCCGTCGAGGCCCCGGCCGCGCAGGTGTCCCACTCCGACGAGGTGCTGGTGACGGTGGCGCGCACCGACGCGCCTCTCTCCGAGGTCATGCGCACCATCGAGGAAGCCCTGCGCAACCGCTAGACGCGCTGTCGTCAGTCCGCGGGCCCGGTGGGGGCTGGTCGCGCAGTTCCCCGCGCCCCTGATGGGTTGTCGGTCAGCTGACGGCCGGTGGCCTCTTCTCGCGCAGTTCCCCGCGCCCCTGAGGCAGGCGCTTCGCGCCGCCTCCCCCAGAGGCTGCGCTCCGCGCGCCTCCACCCGAGGCAGGGGGCGCGCCCCCGTGATGGAGGTAGCGCACGAAGTGCGCACCTCCAGGGGCGCGGGGAACTGCGCGACCAGCCACGACGAGACCCGCACCCGGCAACAAGGGCGAGCGCAGCTCGCTTTCAGGGGCGCGGGGAACTGCGCGAGAAGAGGCCACCGGCCCGCAGACGAACGACAAAGACCCGAAAGGCGTCTGTCATGGCACTGCGTGCCATGACAGACGCCTTTCGCATGCCCTGCCCCGCACCCCCACCACCCCCGTGATCGATCATCGATCCCCCGGACCAGCCACAACCCCACCCTGACCTCGAATGATCGATCATCGCTCGCCTGAAGCGTAAAGATTTCATCTGAGCGAAACCAATGGCACGCAGTGCCTTGCCAGCTGTCACGGTGTGCCATACGTTGAAGGTGTCCGGGCGGCCGGCGGACGGAGAACTTCCGGAAGCCGACTGTCCCCGCGAGCCACGGCCCGCGCGCCCGGACGCCTGCGTCACAGGCAACCTTCCGCGCCACACCAAGCGCTGCCGGAGCACCACCCCGCCGAACCGACGGCACACCCCTCAGCAAAGACACCGCAGCCCCAGTACAGCCACACCCCGACCAGCGTTCCCTCAACGCTCTTCGCCGGAGGCAACACCGTGAAGGACATCCTGGACGCGATTCAGTCGCAGACCGCCACGTCTGCCGACTTCGCCGCTCTGCCGATCCCCGACTCGTACCGCGCGATCACCGTGCACAAGGACGAGACGGAGATGTTCGAAGGACTCACCACGCGCGAGAAGGACCCGCGCAAGTCGATCCACCTGGACGAGGTCCCGGTGCCCGAGCTCGGCCCCGGCGAGGCCCTGGTGGCCGTCATGGCCTCCTCCGTGAACTACAACTCGGTGTGGACCTCGATCTTCGAGCCGCTCTCCACCTTCGGGTTCCTGGAGCGCTACGGCCGCACGAACGACCTGGCCAAGCGGCACGACCTGCCGTACCACATCATCGGCTCCGACCTCGCGGGCGTCGTCCTGCGCACCGGCCCGGGCGTCAACGCCTGGCAGCCCGGCGACGAGGTGGTCGCGCACTGCCTGAGTGTCGAGCTGGAGTCCTCCGACGGGCACAACGACACGATGCTCGACCCCGAGCAGCGCATCTGGGGCTTCGAGACCAACTTCGGCGGCCTCGCCGAGATCGCGCTCGTCAAGTCCAACCAGCTGATGCCGAAGCCGGACCACCTGAGCTGGGAGGAGGCCGCCGCCCCGGGCCTGGTCAACTCGACCGCGTACCGCCAGCTGGTCTCCCGCAACGGCGCCGGCATGAAGCAGGGCGACAACGTCCTGATCTGGGGCGCGAGCGGCGGACTCGGCTCCTACGCCACGCAGTTCGCGCTGGCCGGCGGCGCCAACCCGATCTGTGTCGTCTCCAGCGACCAGAAGGCGGACATCTGCCGCTCGATGGGCGCCGAGGCGATCATCGACCGCAGCGCCGAGGACTACAAGTTCTGGAAGGACGAGCACACCCAGGACCCCAAGGAGTGGAAGCGCTTCGGCAAGCGCATCCGCGACCTGACCGGCGGCGAGGACATCGACATCGTCTTCGAGCACCCCGGCCGCGAGACCTTCGGCGCCTCCGTCTTCGTCACGCGCAAGGGCGGCACCATCACCACCTGCGCCTCCACCTCGGGCTACATGCACGAGTACGACAACCGCTACCTGTGGATGTCGCTGAAGCGGATCATCGGCTCGCACTTCGCCAACTACCGCGAGGCGTGGGAGGCCAACCGCCTGATCTCCAAGGGCAAGATCCACCCGACGCTGTCGAAGGTGTACTCGCTGGAGGACACCGGCCAGGCCGCGTACGACGTGCACCGCAACCGCCACCAGGGCAAGGTCGGCGTCCTCGCGCTCGCCCCCGAGGAGGGTCTCGGAGTGCGCGACCCCGAGAAGCGCGCCCAGCACATCGACGCCATCAACCGCTTCCGCAACGTCTGATCTCACGGAGGTTCACGGGCTCATGACTGAGCGTCAGAAGGACCGGCCGTGGCTGATGCGCACCTACGCCGGTCACTCCACGGCCGAGGCGTCCAACGAGCTGTACCGCCGCAACCTCGCCAAGGGCCAGACGGGTCTGTCGGTCGCGTTCGACCTGCCGACCCAGACCGGGTACGACCCCGACCACATCCTCGCCCGCGGCGAGGTCGGCCGGGTCGGCGTCCCGGTGTCCCACCTCGGTGACATGCGGCGCCTGTTCCAGGACATCCCCCTGGAGCAGATGAACACCTCGATGACCATCAACGCCACGGCCATGTGGCTTCTGGCGCTCTATCAGGTCGTCGCGGAGGAGCAGGGCGTGGACATCGCCACGCTCCAGGGCACCACGCAGAACGACATCGTCAAGGAGTACCTGTCGCGGGGGACGCATGTCTTCCCGCCGGGACCCTCGCTCCGGCTGACGACCGACATGATCGCCTACACGGTGTCGAACATCCCCAAGTGGAACCCGATCAACATCTGCTCGTACCACCTCCAGGAGGCGGGGGCCACGCCGGTCCAGGAGATCGCGTACGCGATGTCCACCGCCATCGCCGTTCTCGATGCCGTACGCGACTCTGGGCAGGTCCCCGCCGAGAAGTTCGGGGACGTCGTGGCCCGCATCTCCTTCTTCGTGAACGCGGGAGTCCGCTTCATCGAGGAGATGTGCAAGATGCGGGCGTTCGGGCGGATCTGGGACCGGATCACGCGCGAGCGGTACGGCATCGAGAACGCGAAGCAGCGCCGCTTCCGGTACGGCGTGCAGGTCAACTCGCTGGGCCTGACCGAGGCGCAGCCGGAGAACAACGTCCAGCGGATCGTCCTGGAGATGCTGGCCGTGACGCTGTCGAAGGACGCGCGCGCCCGCGCCGTCCAGCTCCCGGCCTGGAACGAGGCGCTGGGCCTGCCCCGGCCCTGGGACCAGCAGTGGTCGCTGCGCATCCAGCAGGTCCTGGCCCACGAGAGCGACCTGCTGGAGTACGAGGACATCTTCGCGGGCTCGCACGTCATCGAGAAGAAGGTCGACGAGCTGGTCGCCGAGTCCTTCGCCGAGATCGACCGGATCCAGGAGATGGGCGGCGCGATGGCCGCCGTCGAGTCGGGCTATCTGAAGTCCCAGCTGGTCTCCTCGCACGCCGAGCGGCGGGCGCGGATCGAGGCCGGCGACGAGAAGATCATCGGTGTGAACTGCTACGAGGGCACCGAGACGAACCCGCTCACCGCCGACCTGGACACCGCGATCATGACGGTGGACCACGGGGTCGAGGCGGGGGTGATCGCGGCCATCGAGGAGTGGCGCACCACGCGTCAGGAGTCGACGGACCGCCAGGGCATGGGCGACCCGTTCCACTACCCGACCACCCGGCAGGCCCTCGACCGCCTCAAGGAGGCCGCGGAGGGTACGGAGAACCTCATGGAGGCCACCCTCGAATGCGCCCGCGCCGGGGTCACGACCGGCGAGTGGTCCGAGGCGCTGCGCGAGGTGTTCGGCGAGTTCCGGGCCCCCACGGGGGTCTCCTCGGCGCCGGTCGCGGTGACCGCGGAGGCGGGCACCCCGCTCGCCCTCGTCCGCGAGAAGGTCCGCCGCACCGGTGACGAACTGGGCGGAAAGCTCCGCCTGCTGGTCGGCAAGCCGGGCCTGGACGGTCATTCCAACGGCGCCGAGCAGATCGCCGTCCGCGCCCGCGACGCCGGCTTCGAAGTGGTCTACCAGGGCATCCGCCTCACCCCCGACCAGATCGTGTCCGCCGCGCTCGCCGAGGACGTGCACTGCGTCGGCCTGTCGATCCTCTCCGGGTCGCACGCCGAGCTGGTGCCGGACGTCCTCGACCGGCTGCGCGAGGCGGGCGCCACCGACATCCCCGTGATCGTCGGCGGCATCATTCCGAACGCCGACGCCGAGGATCTGAAGCGCGCGGGTGTCGCCGCCGTCTTCACGCCCAAGGACTTCGGCATCACGGAGATCATCGGCCGTATCGTCGACGAGATCCGGAAAGCGAACCACCTCGACCCGTTGGAGGTCCCCGCATGACCAGCCCCGTCAACCGTCTCCGCCCGCGCCGTTCGTGTCTGGCCGTGCCCGGCTCGAATCCCCGCTTCCTGGAGAAGGCCCAGGGCCTGGCCGCCGACCAGGTCTTCCTCGACCTGGAGGACGCCTGCGCGCCGCTCGCCAAGCCGGAGGCGCGGCACACCATCGTCAAGTTCCTCAACGAGGGCGACTGGACGGGCAAGACACGCGTCGTGCGGGTCAACGACTGGACGACCGAGTGGACGTACCGCGACGTCGTGACCGTCGTCGAGGGTGCGGGCCCGAACCTCGACTGCATCATGCTGCCGAAGGTCCAGACGGCCGACCAGGTCGTGGCGCTCGACCTGCTGCTCACCCAGATCGAGAAGACGATGGGCTTCGAGGTCGGCAAGATCGGCATCGAGGCGCAGATCGAGAACGCCAAGGGCCTCAACAACGTCAACGCGATCGCGGAGGCCTCGCCCCGCATCGAGACGATCATCTTCGGCCCGGCCGACTTCATGGCGTCCATCAACATGAAGTCCCTGGTCGTCGGCGAGCAGCCGCCCGGCTACGGCGCCGACGCCTACCACTACATCCTGATGAAGATCCTGATGGCGGCCCGCGCCAACGACCTCCAGGCGATCGACGGCCCCTACCTCCAGATCAAGAACGTCGACGGGTTCCGCGAGGTCGCCGGCCGCGCCGCCGCCCTCGGCTTCGACGGCAAGTGGGTGCTGCACCCGGGCCAGGTCGACGCGGCCAACGAGGTCTTCTCGCCGTCCCAGGAGGACTTCGACCACGCCGAGCTGATCCTGGACGCGTACGACTACTGCACGTCCGAGGCGGGCGGCAAGAAGGGCTCGGCGATGCTCGGCGACGAGATGATCGACGAGGCCAGCCGGAAGATGGCGCTGGTCATCTCCGGGAAGGGACGCGCGGCCGGCATGCGGCGCACGTCGAAGTTCGAAGTCCCGGAGGCGTGACAAAACCATGCAATTCGGCCGCACCTACGAAGAGTTCACCGTCGGGGACGTCTACAAGCACTGGCCCGGGAAGACGGTCACCGAGTACGACGACCACCTCTTCTGTCTGCTCACGATGAACCACCACCCGCTCCACCTGGACAGCAACTACGCGGAGAGCACGACGGACTTCGGCAAGAACGTCGTCGTGGGGAACTACATCTACTCCCTGCTGCTCGGGATGTCGGTCCCGGACGTGTCGGGCAAGGCGATCGCCAACCTGGAGATCGAGTCGCTCAAGCACGTGGCGCCGACCTTCCACGGCGACACCCTCTACGGCGAGACGACGGTCCTCGACAAGACGCCCTCGAAGTCGAAGTCGGACCGCGGGATCGTCCATGTGGAGACCAAGGGCTACAAGCAGGACGGCACGCTGGTCTGTGTCTTCCGCCGCAAGGTGATGGTGCCCACCGAGACGTACATCAAGGAGCGCGGCGGCGAGCAGCCCGGCCGCCCGGAACTTCGGGAGAGCAAGTAACCATGAGCCGACTCGCCCAGACCCACGGCCTGAACGACGTGCAGCGGGAGATCCTCTCCACCGTCCGGGAGTTCGTGGACAAGGAGATCATCCCGGTCGCGACCGAGCTGGAGCACCGCGACGAGTACCCGCAGGAGATCGTCGACGGGCTCAAGGAGCTGGGCCTGTTCGGTCTCATGATCCCCGAGGAGTACGGGGGTCTGGGCGAGTCGCTTCTCACGTACGCGCTGTGCGTGGAGGAGATCGCGCGTGGCTGGATGTCGGTCTCCGGCATCATCAACACCCACTTCATCGTCGCCTACATGCTGAAGCAGCACGGAACGCAGGAGCAGAAGGAGCACTTCCTGCCGCGGATGGCGCTCGGCGAGGTGCGTGGCGCGTTCTCGATGTCGGAGCCGGGGCTCGGTTCGGACGTGTCGGCGATCACGTCGAAGGCGGTCAGGGACGGCGACGAATACGTCCTGAACGGCCAGAAGATGTGGCTGACGAACGGTGGAACGTCAACGCTTGTGGCGGTTCTCACGCGAAGTGACGAAGGTCATCCCGAAGGAACGGCCCCGCACAAGTCGATGACGACCTTCCTCGTGGAGAAGGAACCCGGGTTCGGTGAGGTCAGGCCGGGCCTGACCATCCCCGGGAAGATCGACAAGATGGGTTACAAGGGTGTCGACACCACAGAACTCATCATGGACAGCCTACGTATTCCAGCCAATCGCGTGCTGGGCGGCAGCACGGGCCGAGGGTTTTACCAAATGATGGACGGTGTCGAGGTCGGGCGCGTGAATGTGGCGGCGCGTGGCTGCGGCGTCGCACAGCGTGCCTTTGAACTGGGTGTCGCTTACGCCCAGCAACGACACACTTTCGGAAAGCCCATCGCCCAGCACCAGGCGATCCAGTTCAAGCTGGCCGAGATGGCTACCAAGGTGGAAGCCGCCCATGCGATGATGGTGAATGCAGCGCGCAAAAAGGACTCCGGGGAACGAAACGACCTCGAAGCGGGAATGGCCAAGTACCTGGCCTCCGAATACTGCAAAGAAGTCGTGGAGGACGCGTTCCGCATTCATGGCGGCTACGGGTTCTCGAAGGAGTACGAGATCGAGCGTCTCTACCGCGAGGCTCCGATGCTGTTGATCGGCGAAGGTACCGCCGAGATCCAGAAAATGATCATCGGGCGCCGTCTGCTCGAGGAGTATCGGTTCCAGGGCTGAGCTCATCCGAAGTGTCCTGATTGGGGGTGTTTTCTTCGCGAAGAAGATCACACCCCGTAGGCACTCTTCGGCCGCGTCTCACCGCTTGATGTCGCTTCCTGGCTTGCCCAGTTGTGGCTCGCAACCGATACCATCCCGGGAAAAGCCGCCGTCCCCCCGTAACCAGCGCGGCCTCATCCGCTACGAAGGTCATCCATGCCCCACAGCCAAACCTCTGCACCACGCGACGGCTTCCTCGGTGGTCGCCTTGCGCGCGGAGCATCGCCGTGGCTTCTTCCGACCGTCGCCACGGCCGCACTGAGCCTGGCGCGCTCGCGTCGTTCCAAGAAGGCAGCAGCACTCGCCGTCCCGACCACCGCTCTGGCGGCCGGCATGCTGTGGTTCTTCCGCGACCCCGAGCGCGAGATCGCCCCGGGCCGGGTCATCTCCCCGGCCGACGGTGTGGTGCAGAGCATCATGCCGTGGAAGGACGGTCGCACCCGTGTCGCGATCTTCATGAGCCCGCTGAACGTGCACGTGAACCGCGCTCCCCTCGCGGGCACGGTGACGTCGGTCGAGCACATCCCCGGTGGCTTCGTTCCCGCCTTCAACAAGGAGAGCGAGAACAACGAGCGGGTGGTGTGGCACTTCGACACCGAACTCGGTGACATCGAGATGATCCAGATCGCCGGTGCCGTCGCCCGCCGTATCGTTCCCTACATCCCTCAGGGCACGAAGGTCGAGCAGGGCGAGCGCATCGGGCTGATCCGCTTCGGGTCGCGCGTCGACATCTACCTTCCCGAAGGGGTCGAGGTCGACGTCGAGGTCGGCCAGAAGACGACAGCGGGGGTGACTCGCATTGACCGTGACTGATCCCGAGGCCCAGACCTGGGCGGGTGATACCGACGATGTGGACGACGCGGAGGAGATGCCCCTCTCACTGCGCCTGTCGATAGCGGACACCCTGACGCTCGGCAACGCCACGTGCGGCTTCATGGCGGTCTACTTCACGACGACCGGCATCCTGATCCCGCACATCCAGGGCAGCAACGACTCGGGCATGGCGCGGCACTCCGCCGCGACCGCCGTGATCCTGATGCTGGCCGCCGCGATCTTCGACCTGTTCGACGGTCTGGTGGCCCGCAAGCTGCGTTCGTCGCCGATGGGCGCGGAGCTGGACAACCTCTCCGACCTCATCAGCTTCGGCCTGGCGCCCGCCTACTTCGTGCTCGTCTACGGCATGGTCGCCGACGACGCGCACCAGAGAGTGGCGGCGGTGGGGGCCATCGTGGTCCTCCTGGCGGTCGTCCTACGCCTCGCGCGCTTCTCGTGCGTGACGGTGAAGGACGGCACGTTCCAGGGCATGCCGTCGCCGTTCGGCGCGCTGACGGTCGTCTCGATCGTCCTGCTGGAGCTGCCCTTCGTGGCGACGCTCCTCGCGATCATCGGCACCGCGTGGCTGATGGTGAGCCGCGTCGAGTACCCGAAGCCGCGCGGCCGCCTCGCCGTCGCGATGCTGTCGTGGATCGTGCTGAGCATGGCGCTGCTCGCCGCGTGGGCGTTCGACGCCCCCGGCGGCCAGCTGCTGCTCCAGACCGGCTGTGCGCTGCAGCTGGTGCTCGGCGCGGTCATCCCGCTGTTCGCCACGGCCCGCCGGGTGAACAACTTCCGCGACAACCGTCGCGAGGCGCGGGCGACGCAGCTCCCGTAGTCGCGCAGCACGCATGAGGAAGGGCCCCGAACCGGTCGGTTCGGGGCCCTTCCTCATGCGTGGCCGGGGTCAGCCGGCGGACTGCGTGTAGTCCTTGGCCTCGTCGGCCTCGCCCGCCTCACGGACGACCTTCATGCCGCCGACCGCGCTCTTGTCGGGCTGGAGGATCACCGACTGGCGGGAGGACGGGGCGTCGGGGTCGCTGAAGTCCTGGGCGGTGCCGAAGCCGTTGTCGAAGGACTTCAGGGTCAGCAGCGCCTTGTCGACGCCCTCACGGGTCAGGTCCTTGTCGGCGCAGGCCTTCTTCAGGGCGTCGCCGAAGGCGGCCGCGGCGGTCCAGCCGGCGACGACGCCGTTGTCCAGGGAGTCCTTCGGGTAGGCCTTCTTGTAGTCGGCGACGAGCTTCTTCGCCTCCGGGGTGTCGGCGCCGATGGGCAGCGACGGGGAGGCGACCCAGTAGTTCTTCGTCAGGGCCGGTCCGGCCTGGGTGGCGAGCAGCTGGGGTGCGAAGGCGGAGTTGTTGCCGATGATCGGCGCCGCCAGCTTCGCCGCCGCCGCGACCCCGACGAGGGAGGCCGCCTGGCGCGGGCCCGCGCTGATCACGATGCCCTTGACGCCCGCCTTTTTCAGGGCGGCGACCTGGGCGGTCATGTCGTTGTCGGTCGGCTTGATCTTCTGCTCGACGACGGTGAGCCCGGCCTTCTCGGCGATGAACTTGGAACCCTTGAGGGCGTTCTCGCCGTAGTCGCCCTCGAAATAGACGTGCCCGAGCTTGTCGCCCTTCTTCAGGCCCTTCTCCTTCATCAGGAAGTCGACGGCGTTGATGGTCTCGTAGTCGTACGTGGATCCGATGACGCGCACGTAGGAATTGCCGAGGAGATTCGCCGACCAGGCCTGCGGCAGGACGAGGGCCTTGTCCTGGGCGATGCGCTTCTCGACCGCGGCGACGAACGGCGAGCCGATGAACTGGGTGAAGCCGAGCACGTCCGGCTCCAGCTCGGTGTATCCGGCGACGGCCTTCTGCGGGTCGTAGCCGTGGTCGCGGACGGTCAGCTTGAGCTGGTAGCCGCAGATGCCGCCGGAGGCGTTGGTCTGCTTCACGTAGAGCTGCTGCGCCTGCGTGACGCTCTTGCCGAGCGTGGCGTAGACGCCGGTCATGTCGGTGAGGACGCCCAGGTTGATGGTCTTGCCGGAGATGCCCTGGCCGGTCTTCACCCCGCCCGCGCTCTTCTCGGCCCCTGCGTCATCGTCCTTCGCCTTGGAACTGCAGGCCGCCGTGAGGGCGAGCAGCCCCGCCACGGCTGTCGCCGTGAGCATGCGGGTACGGGTGTTCATGCGTCCTCCTGAGGGTGTTTCCGGGCGCGCCGGGTGGCGATCCGGACCAGGCCGCCGGGCAGAAAGAGGACCACTGCCACGACGGCGGCGCCGTAGAGGTAGCGGGATGCCTCGCCGGGGGCGATGCCGCCGGTGCCGGGAGCCGAGACGAGGGGCAGTGCGTCGCTGTAGCGGGTGAGGAGCTGGGGCAGCAGCGAGACGAACGCGGCGCCGACGACCGCGCCCGTCACCGAGCCGAGACCGCCGATGACGATCATGGCGAGGTATTCGAGGGACAGCGTGATGCCGAAGTAGTCGGGGACGGTGCGCTGGAAGACCAGGGCGAGCAGCACCCCGGCGAGGCCCGCGTACATGGAGGAGAGCACGAAGACGGCTCCCCGGTAGCGGGCGACGGGCACGCCGAGCACTCCGGCGGCGATGCGGTGGTCGCGGATGGCGTTCATCGCGCGGCCGGGCCGCCCGCGCAGCACCCCGCGGGCGAAGAGCCCGCAGCCGAGCGTGAGGACGAGGCCGAGGTACCAGAGCTTCTCGGCGGAGCCGAACGGCACTCCGGCGAGGGTGAGTTCGCTGTCGTCGAAGGAGAGGCCGAAGAGGTTCATGAGGGGGACATCGCGGCCGTTGGCGCCGCCGGTGAGGTCCTCGGCGTTGAACAGCACGTGCTGGCCGATGAAGATCAGCGCGAGGGTGGCGATGCCGAGGTACGCGCCCTGGAGGCGTCCCGCGATGGGGCTGAACAGGCCACCTGCCACCCCCGCGAGGAGCACGGCGAGCACGGCGGCGAGCCAGGCCGGGAGCCCGAGCCCGTCGACCCCCTGCCCCTTCTCCCCGGCGAACACGCAGTAGCCGTAGGCGCCGACGGCGAGGAAGAAGGCGTGGCCCATGGAGAGCTGGCCGGTGGCGCCGGTGAGCAGGTTGAGGCCGATGGCGCCGATCGCGGCGGCCATCGCGAACAGTCCCGCCTGGAGCCAGAACCGGTCCACGTAGAACGGCAGGGCGAGCAGGACGAGGGCGAGGGCACCGGCGGCGTAGGTGCGGCGGCGCGTGAGGAACGTACGGGACGGGGCCGCCGGGGTGGGCCGGGCCCGGGTGAGCGTGTCAGACACGGGCGAGCTCCTTCGTGCCGAAGAGTCCGGAGGGCCGCAGGAGGAGGATCACCGTCATGACGAGGTACGGGGCGAGGTCGCCCAGTCCCCGTCCCATGAAGGCGAGTTCGCTCTGGTAGCCGGTGGCGAGGGACTCGGTGACGCCGACGATCAGGCCGCCGACGAGCGCGCCGGTGGTGGAGTCGAGGCCGCCGAGGATGGCGGCGGGGAAGGCCTTCAGGGCGGCGAGCGAGGTGGCCCGTTCCAGGCCCGGGGTGGGGAACACGGTCAGGAACAGCGCGGCGACGGCGGCGAGCGCGCCCGCCACGGCCCAGGCGCCGAGCGACACCCTTCCCAGCCGTACGCCCATCAGCGCGGCCGTCTCGCTCTTCTCGGCGGCGGCCCGCATCGCGACGCCCCAGGAGGTGTAGCGGAAGGTGAGCAGGAAGGCGGTGATGAGCAGGGCGGCGGCGACGAACGCGGCGATCCGGGTGTGCGCGATGGTGATGCCGCCGACGGTGAGGACGGAGTCGCCCCACGGGTCGCCGAGGGTGAGCACGTCGGTGCCGAGGCGGCGGGTGAGTTCGGTGGTGAGCAGGATGTCGACGCCGATGGTGACGATGGCGAGGACGCTGTGGTCGTGGCCGCGGTAGCGGCGCATGACGAGGAACTCGACGGCGGCGCCGACGACCGCGGCGGCGGCGATGCCGACGCCGAGCGCGGGCCAGAAACCGATGTCATCGTGGAGCGAGGCGGTGACGTAGCCGCCGGCGAGCAGCAGGGAGGCGTGGGCGAAGTTGACGACTTCGGTGGCCCGGAAGATGACCACGAACCCGAGGGCGATGAGGGCGTAGACGGAGCCCATCGAGACGCCGTTGAGGAGCAGTTCGAGGAAGGAGCTCATGCGGCGTTCTCCGGTTCTTCGGGGGCGCCCAGGTATGCCTGGATCACCGCCGGGTCGTTCTGGACGTCTGCCGGAGGTCCCCCGGCGATCCGCTTTCCGAAGTCGAGGACGGTGACCTCGTCGGCGAGGCGCATGACCACTCCCATGTCGTGTTCCACCAGGACGATCGAGATGCCGAGGCTGTCGCGGACGCCCGCGATCACGGCGGCGGTGCGGCGCCGCTCGTCGGCCGTCATCCCGGCGACGGGCTCGTCGAGGAGCAGCACCTTCGGTTCCATGCACAGGGCGCGGGCCAGCTCGGCGAGTTTCTGCGCGCCGTACGGCAACGCGCCGGTGTACGTGTTCAGTTGGTCGGCGATGCCGACGAACTCGGCGATCTCCCGCACCCGTTCGCGGTGCGCCCGCTCCTCGCGCACGGCGGCGGGCAGCCGCAGCCCCGCCGCGACGAACCCGGCCCGGGTCAGCCGGTGCCGCCCGAGCAGCAGACTGTCGGCGACCGTGGTGCGCGGCGGCAGCGCCAGATTCTGGAAGGTCCGGGCGACACCGAGCGCGGCGATCCGGTGCGGGGGCAGCCCGGTGAGCTCCGTCTCCCCCAGGTGGACGGTGCCGGAGGTGGCCCGGTACACCCCCGACAGCACGTTGAAGGTGGTCGACTTCCCGGCACCGTTGGGCCCGATGACGGCGTGCACGGTACCGGGCTCAACGGTGAGCCCGATCCCGTCGAGCGCGGTGAGCCCGGCGAACCGCACGGTCAGGTCCCGGACGTGGAGCGGCAGTACGTGATTCATCGCAGCTCTCCCTCGGTGGCGCCCCAAAGGGGCGCGGGGAACGGCGCGACCAGCCACGAAGCACTGGCAGCCGCCACACGACACAAGGCACCACATCCGCAGGCGAAGAAACTCACCGCGCACCTCCCCAAGCACGCAGCACCGCGGCCTCCCGAACCCCACCGGACGCATCGGCGACGGCATCCTCGTCAACCACCCCGAGATACCGCCGCCGCACCTCGTCGGACCCGGCCAGCTCGTCGGCGGGCCCGTGCAGCGCGACCTCCCCGACATCGAGCACGTACGCATAAGAAGCCAAGCGCAGCGCCAACGCGGCGTTCTGTTCGACGAGCAGTACCGACACCCCCTGTGAGTTGATCTCCCGGACGGTGTCGGCGATGCGGGCGGCCATCAGCGGGGCGAGGCCGAGGGACGGCTCGTCGAGGAGCAGCAGTCTCGGCTCGGCCATGAGGGCGCGGCCGACGGCGAGCATCTGCTGCTCGCCACCGGAGAGCAGTCCGGCCCGCTGCTGGGCCCGGTCGGCGAGGACCGGGAAGAGGTCGTGCACGCGGCGCAGCGCCGCCGCCTTCGCGGCCCGTGAGCCGGTCGAGCCGAGGGCGCCGGCGCGCAGGTTGTCGGCGACCGTCATCCGGGCGAACACCTGCCGCCCCTCGGGTACTTGGCAGACGCCGGCGGCGACGATCCGGTCGGGCGTGAGCCCGCTGATTCGCCGCCCGCCGAACCGCACCTCGCCCGCCGTCACGGCGCCGCCGTGGAAGTCGAGGGTGCGCGAGATCGCCCGCAGCAGTGTGGACTTGCCCGCGCCGTTGCCGCCGAGGACGGCGACGACGGCGCCCCGCGGCACGTTCAAGGTCACGTCGCGCAGGGCGCGTACGGGTCCGTAGCCGACGGATACGCCGTCGACGGCGAGTCCGGCTGCTTCATCTGCATCGGTCGCATCGGTCACTGTGTGTGTCCCTCCCTGGACCGGTACGGGACCGGTGGCGCTCACGACAGCACCGCGCGGGCGGCCCGTCCACGGGCTGCCGGGGAATCGCTGCGCAGGCCCAGCGCCCGCCCGTCCCGGTTGTGCGCGCGCACAAGACCCCGTGTCAGGGGCCTGCCGGACAAGCGCCGGGGATGGCATCCTCCGCAGCAGCGAACGAGTCCTTTGCCGTCGCTTTACGGGCTGTTGGGGAGGGACGATGGGCGGACGCAAACACCGCACCGGACAGGACTGGAAGCTGCTGAGGGAGGCGTGCACGACGCTTCTCGACCGGGTTCCGGAGCTGGTCGACGAGCACCTGCGGCAACTGTTCGCGTACTCGGACGTATATGCGCGGGTGCTGCCGTACGACGTCCAGTGGCGGGAGGCCGAGGAAGCCGTCCGGATCGGCATCGAGACGATCACGGCGCCGCGGGACGTGCCGCGCCGTGATCTGGCGTACGCGGAGGAGGCGGGCCGGCGCCGGGCGGGCCAGGGGCTGCCGCTTGACCTGCTCGTCCACGCCTACCGCAACGCGGGCTATCTGGTGTGGGACGCGCTGATGGAGAGCGCGGGGGGCGAGCCCGAGCGGCTGAAGGCCCTGATGCGGTCGGCGACGATGGTGTGGGCGGCCGTGGACGCGCAGGCCGCGGCGGCCTCGGAGGCGTACCGGGCCACCGAGCTGGAGCTGCGGCGCCGCACCGACGAGCAGATGCAGGCGCTGCTCGACGCGCTCCTGGAGGGCCGTCCTGCGCCGGGGCTCGCGGCGCGGGCCGCGGCCGGGCTGGATCTTCCCGAGCACGGTCCGTACGCGGTGGTGGTGCTGCGCGTGGAGCGCCGGGACAGCCGGGAGACGTTCCACCGGCGGGTGCAGGATCCCGACTTCCGGTTCGTGTGGCGCATGCGGGCCGACTGCGAGGTGGGCGTGGTGGCGCTCGGCGCGGGGCGCACCCTCGACGATGTGACGGTGCTGCTCGACGGGCGGTGTCCCGGGCCCGGGGGCCTGAGTCCGGTCGTGCGCGGCCTCGGCGAACTCGGGCACGCCCGGCGGCTCGCCGAACTCGCCCTGCGCACCTGTCCTCCGGACACCACGGGTGTCGTGCGCCTCGATCAGCGGATGCCCACGGCGCTGGTGGTGAGCCAGCCGGACCTGGCACAGCGGCTCGTCTCCGGCGTCTTCGGTGAACTCCTCGCGCTGGAACCGGGCGATCGGGCCGTGCTGTTGGAGACGCTGGACGCGTGGCTGGCCTGCGAGGGTTCCGCGGGGCGGGCGGCGGGTCGTCTGTACTGCCATCGCAATACGGTGTTCAACCGGTTGCGGAGGCTTGAGCAGTTGACGGCGCGGTCGTTGTCGCGGCCACGGGATCTCATGGAGATGACGCTGGCGCTGGACGCGTACCGGTTGTCGTCGGGGGCCGGGGCGTCATAGGGGGGGGGTGCGTCGTCGGGTGCGGCTCTCGTCGTGGCTGGTCGCGCAGTTCCCCGCGCCCCTTATCGGGTTGTCGGTCGTGCGCCGGCCGGTGGTCGCTTCTCGCGCCGTTCCCCGCGCCCCTGAAGCGAGCTGCGCTCGCCCCTGCCGTTTGTCCGCGGGCCGGTGGCCGCTTCTCGCGCCGTTCCCCGCGCCCCTGAGGCAGGCGCTTCGCGCCGCCTCCCCTCGGAGGCTGCGCTGCGCGCGCCTCCACACGGGGGCAGGGGGCGCGCCTCCACCTTGGGTGGGTGGCGCGCCTTGATGGAGATCGCGCACGAAGTGCGCATCTCCAGGGGCGCGGGGAACTGCGCGAGAAGCGGCCACCGGCCCGCAGCTGACGGTCAACCCGAAAAGGGGCGCGGGGAACTGCGCGACCAGCCACAACGAGAGCCGCGCGCCCCCGCCTCAGCGCAGGAAATCCTCCGCGATGCGCTCGGCCACTGTTTCCAGGATCGGGCCGGCCTCGGCGATGCAGCGGGCCACATCCGGCTCGACGTCCGTCAAGGGGTAGGCACGACGGATCCCGGCCCGCCCCAACTCCTCCGCAGGAAGAGCGAGCCGTCCGCAGACAGCGACGACCTCGATACCGGCGGCCCGCGCAGCCGAGGCAACCCCGGCCGGCGCCTTCCCGTGCAGGGTCTGCGCGTCGAGCGACCCCTCCCCGGTGATCACCAGCGTGGCCTTCGCCAGCGCGGGCGCGAACCCGAGGACATCGAGCATGACCTCGATCCCGGGACGGAACCGCGCGCCGAGCCCGACCAGGGCCCCGTACCCGATACCGCCCGCGGCCCCGGCCCCGGCAGCCTCGGCGTGCTCAAGGGCGACAGAGCCCACCGACTCCGACAGCACCTTGGCATAGTGGCCCAGGGCAGCGTCCAGCTCGGCGACGTCCTCCGGCGAGGCCCCCTTCTGCGGCCCGTACACGGTGGGCGCGCCCTTCGGACCGGTCAGCGGATTGTCGACGTCGCTGGCGAGAACGATGTCCACGTCGGCGAGGCGCGGGTCGAGGCCGGAAAGATCGGCGGAGGCGAGGGAGGCCAGGGCGCCGCCGCCCGGACCGACCGGCGCACCCGAACCGTCGAGGAACCGTGCGCCGAGCGCGGCCAGCATCCCCGCGCCGCCGTCCGTCGTGGCACTTCCACCGACGCCGAAGACGATCGTGCGGGCACCCGCGTCGAGCGCGGCGGCGATGACCTCGCCGGATCCGTACGTCGTGGCCGTCAGCGGCGCGAACTCGCCCTCGGGAAGCAGCTGGAGGCCGGACGCCTCCGCCATCTCCACCACGGCCGTGCCGTCGCGCAGCGCCCACGCGGCCGTGACGGGTTCGCCGAGCGGCCCGGTGACATGCGCCTCGCGGCGCTCGAACCCGGCCGCGACCGCCGCCGCGACGGTGCCGTCGCCGCCGTCCGCGACCGGCACGGACTCGACGGTCACCTCGGGCGCCACCCGGCGCAGACCGGCCGCCACCCGCTGTGCGACCTGCACCGCGGTGAGCGAGCCCTTGAACTTGTCCGCCGCGATCAACACGTGCCGCGCGGCCTGTGCAGCGTCCGCCACCTTGCTCCCCTTGCTGTTCGGGCCTTGCTCGCGTCAAGGCAGTCGCGCCGCTGCGACCATAACCGCAGGAGGGGGCCGCTGCCCATGGTCGTCCGGTCGGCGGGACGATGAGAACGCCGGTTAACTGCGGCTATTACGCGTCATAGTGGGGCGCCCCGAGCCCGAAACGATCGATCAACCGGCCGCGTCGGTCCCGCCGGGTGCGCGGGCGGCCTGGTTCTAGAGTGGCCCGATGACAATCCTCGACTACGCCACGTACATCGCCGGACTCCCCCGGGTCCTGGCCGGCGCCGCCGTCCTGTTCCGCGACAGCGAGGACCGGATCCTGCTGGTCGAACCCAATTACCGGGACGGCTGGGCGCTGCCCGGCGGCACCGTGGAGTCGGACACCGGGGAGAGCCCGCGGCAGGGCGCGCGCCGCGAGACGCTGGAGGAAATCGGGCTCGACGTACCGCCCGGGCGGCTGCTCGTCGTGGACTGGGTGCCCGGCACCGGGCGCCCGCCGCTGGTGGCGTACCTGTACGACGGTGGCGTGCTCGGCGCCGCGCAGATCGAGGCGATCCGGCTCCAGGAGGAGGAGCTGCTGTCGTGGCGGTTCGTGGCGCGCGAGGAGCTGGACGCGTATCTGCTGGGGTCGCTCGGGCGCCGGGTGCGCTCCGCGCTCGCGGTGCTCGACCGGGATGCCGGGACGGCGGAACTGGAGTGCGGGGAGCCCGTCACGGGGTGATCTGTCCCCGTTATGCCCCATACACCCATGAACCAGCGGGTGCGATACGCGACATCTACGCGCGTTGACAACTCGTGTGGCGCCGGGTGAGCTTTACGGGGACAGTTTTTCCCAACCGGAGCAAAGGGGCTCAAGACGTTGGCCAGGAAGATCATTCTCGACTGCGACCCGGGACACGACGACGCGGTGGCGATGCTGCTCGCGCACGGCAATCCCGACATCGACCTGGTGGCGGTGACGACCGTCGTCGGCAATCAGACCCTGGAGAAGGTGACCCGCAACGCGCTGTCGGTCGCGGCCATCGCCGGGATCACCGGTGTGCCGTTCGCCGCCGGGTGCCCGCGGCCCCTGGTCCGGGAGATCGAGACGGCGCCGGAGATCCACGGCGAGACCGGGCTCGACGGGCCGGAGCTGCCCGCGCCCGCCTTCGCACTCGACCGGCGGCACGCCGTCGACCTCATCATCGACACGGTGATGAGCCACGAGCCGGGCGAGATCACCATCGTCCCGACGGCCGGCCTGACGAACATCGCGCTCGCCGCCCGCAAGGAGCCCCGCATCGTCGAGCGGGTCCGAGAGGTCGTGCTGATGGGCGGCGGCTACCACGAGGGCAACTGGAGCCCGGTCGCCGAGTTCAACATCGTGATCGACCCCGAGGCCGCGCACATCGTCTTCAACGAGAAGTGGCCGCTGACCATGGTAGGCCTCGACCTCACCCACCAGGCCCTCGCGACCCCCGCCGTCGAGGAGAAGATCAGGGCGGTCGGCACGAAGCCCGCCGCGTTCGTCCTCGAACTGCTCGACTTCTTCCGCGAGGCCTACCGGGAGAACCAGGGCTTCGAGCACCCGCCGGTGCACGACCCGTGCGCGGTCGCGTACGTCATCGACCCGAGCGTCATGACCGTACGGAAGGCGCCCGTCGACATCGAGCTGCGCGGCGCGCTCACCCTCGGCATGACGGTGACCGATCTGCGCTCCCCCGCGCCCGCCGACTGCCACACCCAGGTCGCGGTGAAGCTGGACCACGACCGGTTCTGGGATCTCGTCGTGGACGCGCTCGTCTGCATCGGGGAGCCCGCCGGGCAGAGCGGAACGAGCACCGCATGAACGTCGCCGCCTCCCCCCACACCCCGGACGGCGGCTCCCGCGCGGGACGCCCGGTCCGGATCGGCGCGCTCATGGTCGCCCTGCTCGCGGCCAGCTTCGCCTTCCAGCTGAACGCCTCGATGCTCAGCCCGGCGCTGGCGACGATGGCGGACGAGCTGGACACCACCGCCTCGGCGATCGGCGTCACCCAGACGGCCTTCTTCACGGCCGCCGCCCTGTTCTCGCTGTTCCTGCCGCGCCTGGGCGACCTCATCGGCCGCCGCAAGGTGCTCACCGGGATGATGGTCCTGATGGCCGTCGGCTGTGTCGTCTCGGCGCTCGCCGGATCCGTCGGCATGCTCGCCGTCGGCCGCGTCGTCCAGGGCGCCTCGGGTCCGACCATCCCGCTCGCGCTGATCATGCTGCGCGTCGAGGTCCCCGACCCGAAGAAGTACGGCACCCTCATGGGCATCGTCACGGCCGTCAACGGCGGCATCGCGGGCGTCGACTCCTTCGCGGGCGGCTCGCTGGCCGAGCACGCCGGCTACGCGTCGATCTTCTGGGTCATGACCGGTTTCGCGCTCGTCGCGGCCCTGCTGGTGCGGCTCTTCGCGCCCGAGTCGCGTGCCGAGCTGCGCCCGCCGATGGACTGGCCGGGCGTCGCGCTCCTCGTCGTCTCGGTCGGCGCGCTGCTGATCGCGTTCAACGAGGCGGGCAAGCTGGGGAACGCCAACTGGCCGCTCGCCGTCGGCCTGCTGGTCCTGGCCGCGCTGGCCTTCTGGGCGTTCTGGCGGATGGAGACCCGCGCGAAGCACCCCCTCGTCACCACGGCCCTGCTCAAGCGCCGGGCGACCTGGTCGCTGCTGCTGTCGACGATGCTCACCATGACCGGCGTCTTCGCGATCATGAACGGGCTGCTGCCGGGCTTCGCACAGGACACCTCGGTCGGCCTCGGCCTCGGCGCCGAGGGAGCCACCTGGTGGACGCTCACCCCGTACGCCCTCGCGGGCCTCGCCACGGGCCCCCTCTCCGGACGCCTCGCGGCGACGTACGGCTACGGCCGGATCCTGCGCATCGGCCTCATCGCGACGGCCGTCGCCACGGTCATCGCCCTGCTGACCCTGCGCACGGACTCCTCGGGGCTGCTGCTGACCGTGTCGATCCTGCTGGGCGTCACCTACGCGGGCACGGTCAACATCATGCTGAACGGCTTCGGCATCGTGCTCTCCCCCAAGGAGAACCCGGGCTTCCTGCCGGGCCTGAACGCGGGCTGCTTCAACCTGGGCGCGGGCCTCAGCTTCGTCGTCCTGTACGCGGCCATGGACGCGGTCGCCCCGTCGGGCGGGACGTCGGTCGGCGGTTACAGCGCGGGCGTCGTCGCCGGTCTGATCCTCATCGTGGCGGCCCTGCTCGTCTCGACGCTCATCCCGAAACCGGTCGACGCGGAGGCGACGGCCTGACCTACCCTCGGCGTCATGACCACGTCCGCACCGCTCGTCGCGATCCTGACCGGCGCCGGAATCAGCACCGATTCCGGGATCCCCGACTACCGGGGGCCGAACGGGGTGTGGCGCAAGGATCCCGACGCCGAGAAGCTCGTCACGTACGAGTACTACATGAACGACCCCGAGATCCGGCGCCGCGCCTGGCAGGTGCGGCGCCGCAGCGGCACCCTCGCCGCCGAGCCGAACGCCGCGCACCGCGCGATCGCCGACCTGGACCGCGCCGGTGTCCCCGTCCGGGTCATCACGCAGAACGTCGACGGGCTGCACCAGCGCGCCGGGCTGCCCGCCCGCAAGGTGTTCGAACTGCACGGCTCCGCGCGGGAGTTCCTGTGCACGGGGTGCGGGGAGCGCGGCCCGATGGAGGCGGCGCTCGCGCGGGTCGAGGCGGGCGAGGACGATCCGGGATGCCTGGTCTGCGGCTCGATCCTGAAGTCGACGACCGTCATGTTCGGCGAGAACCTCGACCCGCTGGTGCTCGCCGAAGCGGTCTCGGTCACGAAGGCGTGCCAGGTGTTCTTCGCGGTCGGCTCGTCGCTCCAGGTGCATCCGGCGGCGGGCCTGGCGGGTCTCGCGGCCGAGCACGGCGCCCGCCTGGTCGTGGTGAACGCCGAGCCGACCCCGTACGACGACGTGGCCGACGACGTCGTACGGGAGCCGATCGGGACGGCGCTGCCGCGGCTGCTGTCAGAAGTGCGTGGCGATCCCGAAGACGCGGCGTAGCTGCGCCATGTCGTGCAGGTCGCGGTCCCTCGGCTCGTAGCCCTGGTGGAAGGAGACCTGCTGCTCGGCCGAGAGGCACGGGACGGCGGTCCCGGCGACGGCGCCCGTCACGAAGGCCGCGGCGGGGTAGCGGAAGGGGCGCCCGGGTTCGAGTGACGCCTGGACCGCCGAGCCGTCGTCCGCGAAGACGAGCGGGTGCAGGTCGATCTCGCGCCCGTCCGGCGCCGTGACGACGAACCGGACGGGCCGCCAGCTCAGGCTCTCGTGGAACCCGGCCGCGGCAAGCGCCGCCACCACCGCGGGCTCCTGCTCCTGGCGGTGCATCAGGTCGAGGTCGTAGTGGTCGCGGGTCTGCTCGCCGACGAGGGCGTCGATGCCCCACCCGCCACCGACCCAGACCTCGGCGCCCGCCTTCCGCAGGAGTTCCAGCAGGGATGTCACGTCCTCGGCCGTCATCACGCCGGGCAGCCTAGAACAGGGCGGTGCCCCGCTCGAAGTCCAGCAGCCGGCGCTTGCGGTCGAGGCCGCCGCCGTAGCCGGTCAGGTCGCCGTTCGCGCCGATGACGCGGTGGCAGGGGACGATGACGCCGACGGGGTTCTTGCCGTTGGCGAGGCCGACGGCGCGGGAGGCGTTGGGCTTGCCGAGGGCCTCGGCCAGTTCGCCGTAGGTGCGGGTCTCGCCGTACGGGATCCGCTGGAGCTGCGCCCAGACGGACCGCTGGAACGGGGTGCCGGCGAGCGCGAGCGGCAGGTCGAAGGTGGTCGACTCGCCCTGGAAATAGGCGTTCAGCTGGTCGATGACGGCGCCGAAGGGCCGCTCGTCGCGGACGCCGAAGGTCTCCTCGGCGGGGCGGTGGCGCTGGTCGGTCATGTAGAGGCCGCAGAGGGCGCCGTCGGCGTCGGCGACGAGGGTGAGCGGCCCGTAGGGGCTGTCGATGACGGTGTGCTGCTTCTGGACGGTCATGGCGTACATCCCTTACGCGGGAAGGAAGTTGATCGGGTGGTCGTCGGTGGCCCACAGGTACTGGGTCGCGTACGCCCGCCAGGGGCGCCACGCGGCGGCCCTCGCGGTGAGCGCCGCCGGGGTGTGCGGCAGGCCCAACTCCTTTGCGGCGCGGCGCATTCCGAGATCGGTGGGCAGGAAGGCGTCCGGGTCGCCGAGGGCGCGCATCGCGATGGCCTCGACGGTCCAGGGCCCGAAGCCGGGCAGCGCGGTGAGCCGGGCGCGGGCCTCGTCCCAGTCGGACTCGGGGCCCAAGGTCAGTTCTCCGTCAGCGAGTTGCCGTACGAGCGTGAGGAGCGTGGCGCGTCGGCTGCGGGGCAGCGCGAGGGACTCCGGGTCGAGCGAGGCGAGAGCGCCCGGAGTCGGGAAGAGGTGGGTGAGACCGCCCTCCGGGTCCTCGACCGGCTCGCCGTGGGCGAGGACGAGACGGGCGGCGTGGGTGCGGGCGGCGGCCGTGGAGACCTGCTGTCCGAGCACGGCGCGCACCGCGAACTCGGCCTCGTCGACGGTACGCGGCACCCGGCGGCCCGGCGCCTTGTCGACGAGGGGTGCGAGCAGCGGGTCGGCGCGCAGCCGGTCGTCGACGGCGACCGGATCGGCGTCGAGGTCCAGCATCCGGCGGCAGCGGCTGATCGCGACGGTGAGGTCGCGCTGGTCGGTGAGGACGAGCCGGCAGCCGATGTGGTCGGGCCCCGGGGTGAGGCTCACGATGCCGTGCCCGTACGGCAGCCGCAGGGTGCGCCGGTAGGAGCCGTCGCGCCACTCCTCGACGCCCGGCACGGCGGTCGCGGCGAGGTGGCCGAAGAGGTTGTCGGGGTTGAGGGGCTTGCGGAACGGCAGTCGCAGGGTGAGCGCGCCGGGGGTACTGGTCCGGCTGTGCGGCGCGCGGGTGCGCAGTTCGCTCGGGGTGAGGGCGTAGACCTCGCGGACGGTGTCGTTGAAGGCGCGGATGGAGGCGAATCCGGCGGCGAACGCGATGTCGGCCATGGGCAGGCCGGTCGTCTCGACGAGCAGCCGCGCGGTCTGCGCCCGCTGGGCCCGGGCCAGGGCGAGCGGCCCCGCCCCCAGCTCGGCGAGCAACTGCCGCTCGATCTGCCGCTCGCTGTACCCCAGCAGCCGGGCGAGCCCCGGCACACCGTCCCGGTCGACGACACCGTCACCGATGAGCCGCATGGCGCGGGCGGTGAGATCGGCGCGCTGGTTCCACTCCGGGGAGCCCGGGCTGGTGTCGGGCCTGCACCGCTTGCAGGCCCGGAACCCGGCCTGCTGGCAGGCGGCGGCGCTCGCGTAGAACTCCATGTTCCGCGGCTTGGGCGGCACGACCGGACAGCCGGGCCGGCAGTAGATACGGGTGGTCTTGACGGCGGTGAAGAACACCCCGTCGAACCGGGTGTCCTTGGCCTGCACGGCCCGCACGCACCGCTCGAAGTCGGTGTGCATGGCGACGGCCTGAGCCTGTTCGGTGGACATGCCTCAAGGATCGCCCATGGTGAGCGGCTCGGCTGGCGGAAATCCGACATGAACGTGAGGCGCCCCGCAAGGCGCCCTGGGTGCCGCCAGGCACCTCAGGGGCGCGGGGAACTGCGCGACCAGCCACGACGGCGCGGCAGCCAGAGACGACGGGTGCCTACCCCAGACACTCCGCGAAAACGCCCCGGGCCCGCTCATCGAACACCACGAACCGAACCTCCCGCACACCCCCCGGCGGAGCCCCCCGCACCGTCTCCACGGCGATCCGAGCCCCGTCCTCCAGCGGCCACCCATAGATCCCCGTGGAGATCGCCGGAAACGCCACACTCCGCACCTGAAGCTGCTCGGCGACCCGCAGCGACTCCCGGTAGCAGGACGCGAGCAGCCCGGAGCGGTCCTCGGTCGCCGACCAGCGCGGGCCCACCGTGTGGATGACGTACCGCGCCGGAAGGCGTCCCGCGGTGGTGGCGACGGCCCGCCCGGTGGGTAGGCCCTTGCCGTAGTGGGACGCGCGGAGTTTGCGGCACTCGGCGAGGATCTCGGGCCCGCCGCGGCGGTGGATGGCGCCGTCGACTCCCCCGCCGCCGAGCAAGGAGGAGTTCGCCGCGTTCACCACGGCGTCCACGTCCTGTTCGGTGATGTCGCCCTGGACGAGGACGAGGCGGGGCCCCTCGGGCGTACTCATGCCGCCCGCAGCCTGCGCCAGACGGCCTTCGCCGCGTTGTGCCCCGACATGCCGTGCACTCCGGGGCCGGGCGGCGACGCGGACGAGCAGATGAAGACGGCGGGGTGCGGGGTCGTGTACGGGGACAGCGACAGCTTGGGCCGCAGCAGCAGCTGGAGGCCGCTGGCGGCGCCGCTGGCGATGTCACCGCCCACATAGTTGGCGTTGCGCACGGCCAGCTCCGGCGGGCCCGCTGTCGCCCGGGCGAGCACCAGGTCCCTGAACCCCGGGGCGAACCGCTCCAGTTGACGCTCGATGGCGTCGGTCAGGTCTCCGTCCCAGCCGTTGGGCACATGCCCGTACGCCCAGAACGTGTGCTTGCCCTCGGGCGCGCGCGTCGGGTCGACGACGGTCGGCTGGACGGTGATGAGGAACGGCGACTCGGGCGCCCGGCCCTCGCGCGAGGCGGCGTGCAGGGCCTTGGCGATGTCGCGGCGGTACGGGCCCACCTGGACGGTCCCGGCGGTGCGGGCCTCCTCGGCGGTCCACGGCACCGGGCCGTCGAGCGCGTAGTCGACCTTGAAGACGCTGGAGCCGTAGCGGAAGCGGTCGTAGTAGCGGCCCAGGCCCGCGATCCTGGCGAGGGCGGTGGGCGAGGTGTCGAAGATGTAGGCGCGGGCGGGCGGCAGGTCGTCGAGCCGCTTCACCTCGTAGTCGGTGTGGATCGAGCCGCCGAGGTCCTTCAGGTACCCGGCGAGCGCGTCGGAGATCGCCTGGGAGCCGCCCCGCGCGAGGGGCCAGCCGCGCGCGTGGGCGGCGAGCGCGAAGACGAGGCCGATGGCGGAGGTCGCGAAGCCGCCGAGCGGGGCGATGACGTGCGCGACCAGGCCCGCGAAGAGCGCGGCGGCCCGGTCGTCGCGGAAGCGGCGGGTCAGCCACGTGGACGGCTGGAGGCCGACGAGGCCGAAGCGGGCGAGGGTGACCGGGTCGCGGGGCAGCGCGCTGAGCGGCAGCGACATGAAGTCGCGGACCAGGGTGTCCCAGTGCGGCAGCAGCGGCTCGACGAGGCGGCGGTACGCGCCCGCGTCGCGTGGCCCGAACGAGGCGGCGGTCTCGGCGACGGAGCGGGACAGTACGGCCGCCGTCCCGTCGGGGAACGGGTGCGCCATGGGCAGCGCGGCGTGCACCCACTCCAGGCCGTACCGCTCCAGCGGCATCGCCCGGAACGCCGGGGAGTTGATGCCCAGGGGGTGCGAGGCGGAGCACGGGTCGTGGCGGAAGCCGGGCAGCGTCAGCTCCTCGGTGCGCGCGCCGCCGCCCACGGTGTCCTTGGCCTCGAACAGGGCTACGGAGAATCCGCGCCTGGCCAGTTCGACGGCAGCGGTCAGCCCGTTGGGCCCCGCACCCACCACGACGGCGTCGAGCATCGACGGCACCTTCGGACTCCTTCGTCAGCCGATGGCCACTGCCCCGACAGGATATGCCGGGGCGCCGACAACGCCGGGTGCGGGTGGCGTGCGGCGCCGGTCGGCCTGGTCAGGCGCCGCTCGACAGCAGTCCCTTGATCCGCTCCGCGGTGGCCGTGTCCCGGGCCGCGGTGAACGGCAGGGCGTTGCCCCCGGTGATCCGGAACGGTTCGCCGTCGCGCGTGAGGTGGGTACCGCCCGCCTCCTCGACCAGGAGGAGTCCGGCCGCGTGGTCCCAGGCCAGCTCCCAGCTGAAGGCGAGGGCGTCGAGGGCGCCGCGGGCGACGGCCAGGTACTCCAGGCCGGCCGAGCCGCAGGGGCGCGGGGCGACGCCGTCGGTGCGCAGGCCGAGCAGGGCCCGCTTCTGCGCGTCGGTGGTGTAGTCGGGGTGCGAGGTGGCGACCCGGAGATCCTGGCCGGCCTCGGGCGAACCGGCGCGCAGCGCCCGGCCGTTGAGCCGTGCGCCCCGGCCGCGGACGGCCACCGCGAACTCGTCGAGCGCGGGCGCCCAGGTCCAGGAGGCGAGCACGACTCCGTCGAGGGCGAGGGCGACGAGGGTGCAGAAGCCGGGGTCGCCGTGGACGAACTGGCGGGTGCCGTCGACCGGGTCGACGATCCAGACGGGGGCCGTGCCGCGTATCGCCTCGTAGCTCGCCGGGTCCGCGGCGACGGCCTCCTCGCCGACGACGACGGAGCCGGGGAGCAGGCCGGGCAGCTCCCGGGTGAGGTACTCCTCGGCCCGCTTGTCGGCGACGGTCACGAGATCGTGCGGGGCGCTCTTCTCCTCGATCTCGTGGGAGGCGAGCTGCCGGAAGCGCGGGGTGATCTCGGCGGCGGCCGCGGCGCGGACGATCCGCTCCACGTCGGTCACGAGCTGGTCGGTCACCTTGCTGGTCAGAAAGTCGTCGATGCTTTCCGTCGTTGTTTCGATCATGCCTCCATGAGAACACGCCCCACTGACAACGCGTACCGAGGAGATGAACGAGGGGTGGAGCCACCATGAAATCGGCGCTTCCACCCCTCAGGACCATCCATGCAGGTCAGCGGCCGACGGCGTACCCCTGCATGCCGCGCGGGTTCGCCGCCGCGAGAAGCACACCGGTGCGCGGGTCGCGGGCGACCGCGCACAGGCGGCCCTCGGACCAGGCGTCGGCGACGGTCACGTCGTGGCCGCGGCGGCGCAGCTCGGCGATGACGTCCTCGGCCATGCGGGACTCCACGGTCACCGATCCCGGGTGCATGCCGCGCGGGAAGAAGGAGCCGGGGAAGGAGTCGTTGTGCCAGTTCGGGGCGTCGATGGCGCCTTGCAGGTCGAGCCCGCCGCGGACCGTGCCGCCCAGCGCGACGGCCAGGAAGAAGTGCAGCTGCCACTGGTCCTGCTGGTCGCCGCCGGGGGTGCCGAACGCCAGGACCGGGACACCGTCCTTCAGGGCCAGGGACGGGGTGAGCGTGGTGCGGGGGCGGCGGCCGGGGGTGAGCGAGTTGGGCAGCCCCTCGTCGAGCCAGGCCATCTGAAGGCGCGTACCGAGCGGGAAGCCGAGCTCGGGCACGACCGGGTTGGACTGGAGCCAGCCGCCGGAGGGGGTGGCGGCGACCATGTTGCCCCAGCGGTCGACGATGTCGAGGTGGCAGGTGTCGCCGCGGGTGCCGCCGTCCTTGGCCACGGTGGGCTCTCCGGCGCCCGCGCCCGCGACGCCCATCGCGTCGAAGCCCGCCTCGCCGGAGGCGACCGCGTGGGCGTGCGCGCTCAGCCGGGGCTCGGCACCGAGGGGGCTGCCGGGGCGCAGGTCGTGCGAGGCCTTCTCGGGGTCGATCAGGGCGCGGCGGTCCGCGTTGTAGTCGGCCGAGAGGAGCGCGTCCACGGGGACCTCTTCGGCGTCCCCGTACCAGGCCTCGCGGTCGGCCATGGCGAGCTTGCAGCCCTCTATGAGCAGGTGGACGTAGTCGGCCGACCCGTAGGCGGGCAGTTCCGGCGGGAGCAGGGCGAGCTGCTGGAGGAAGGCGGGGCCCTGGCTCCAGCCGCCTGCCTTGCACAGGGTCCAGCCGTTCCAGTCGTAGGTGGCCGGGGCCTCGTACGTCGCCTCCCAGGAGGCCAGGTCCGCCAGGGTCAGGGTGCCGGTGTGGCGCTCGCCGCTGGTGTCCATGGTCGGCCGCTGCGACTGGCGCACCAGCGCCTCGGCGATGAAGCCCTCGCGCCAGATGCGGCGGGCCTCCTCGATCTGCGCGACGCGATCGGTGCCGACGGCCTCGGCCTCGGCCGTCAGCCGCTTCCAGGTGGCGGCGAGCTGCCGGTTGCGCAGGAGTTCGCCGGGCCGGGGCGCCTCGCCGTCGACGAGGTAGACCTCGGCGGACGACGGCCACTCGCTCTCGAAGAGCGCGCGCACCGTCTCGACGGTCTGGCCGACGCGCTCGACGGGGGCGTGGCCGTCCTCCGCGTAGCCGACGGCGTACTTGAGGACGTCGGCGAGGGACTTGGTGCCGTGGTCCTTCAGGAGCAGCATCCAGGCGTCGAAGGCGCCGGGCACGGCGGCGGCGAGCGGGCCGGTGCCGGGGACGAGGTCGAGGCCGAGCGACTTGTAGTGGGCGACGGTGGCGCCGGCGGGGGCCACGCCCTGGCCGCACAGCACGCGGACCTCGCCGCCGGCCGGGGCGAGGATCATCGGCACCTCGCCGGCCGGGCCGTTCAGGTGCGGTTCGACGACGTGCAGCACGAAGCCCGCGGCGACGGCCGCGTCGTAGGCGTTGCCGCCGTCCTCCAGGACCGCCATCGCGGACTGGGAGGCGAGGTAGTGCGTGGAGGACACCATGCCGAAGGTGCCCTGGAGGGTCGGCCGGGTGGTGAACAAGAAGGCTCCTAGCGGGTGGCGGTGCGGGTGTTCGGGATCGTACGAGAGGCCGGTGGCGGGCCGGCGGCGGCGTCCGGGGCGGTGCCGTCGTCGGCGACCAGGTGGCAGGAGACCTCGCGGCCGCCGGCCGTGCTCTCGAAGGTCCGCAGAACCGGCACCTCCGTGCGGCAGCGGTCCACGGCGAGCGGGCAGCGGGTGTGGAAGCGGCAGCCCGGCGGCGGCGCGAGCGGGCTCGGCAGGTCGCCGCTGAGGACGATGCGTTCCCGGGTGCGCTGGGTGACGGGATCCGGGACCGGCGCGGCCGAAAGCAGCGCCTGGGTGTACGGGTGCTTGGGATCGGCGAACAGCTCGCGCGTGGGCGCCTGTTCGACGATCTGGCCCAGGTACATGACGGCGATCCGGTCGGCCAGGTACTCGACGGCGGCCAGGTCGTGCGTGATGAACAGGCAGCCGAAGCCGCGGTCGCGCTGGAGGTCGGCCAGCAGGTTGAGGACGGAGGCCTGCACGGAGACGTCGAGCGCCGAGGTCGGCTCGTCGGCGACCAGCAGGTCGGGGTCGACGGACAGGGCGCGGGCGATGGAGATGCGCTGGCGCTGGCCGCCGGAGAGTTCGTGCGGGTGACGGTCGGCGTGCTCGGGGCGCAGTCCTACCTGGGCGAGAAGTTCCCGTACGCGCGCGTGAGCGGCCTCTTTGTTCTTGGCGATGCCGTGCAGCCGCAGCGGTTCGGCGACGATCTCACCGACGGTCATCCGCGGGTCGAGCGAGGACGACGGGTCCTGGAAGACCAGGTGGAAGTCCTTGCGCAGGGGGCGCAGGGCGCGCCGCGACATGGTCGTCACGTCGGTGCCGTTGATGCGGACGGTACCGGCGGTGGGGTCGTCGAGGCGGACGGCGCAGCGGCCCACGGTCGACTTGCCGCTGCCGGACTCGCCGACGAGGCCGACGACCTCGCCGCGCCCGACGGTGAGGGTGACGCCGTCGGCGGCGCGCACGGTGCCGCCCGCGCCCGCGAAGTGGCGTTCGAGGCCGGTGAGTTCCAGCACGGGGGCGGTGCTCATGAGGCGGTCTCCTGGAGGGTGTGCGGGTGCCAGCAGGCGGCGCGGTGGGCGGCGTCGGCCCCCGCATCGGCGCTGACGGCCTTGAAGCCGGGGCGGCCGCCCGTGCAGACGTCGTCGGCGCGGGCGCAGCGCGGGGCGAACGTGCAGGCGTCGGGCTGCGCGTCGAGGCTCGGCACCAGGCCGGGGATCTCGGGCAGCCGCTCCTTGGGGGTGCCCGGGCGCAGGACGGCGGAGAGCAGACCGCGGGTGTACGGGTGCCGGGGCGCCGCGAACAGCTCGTCCACCGGCGCCTGTTCGACGGGGCGGCCCGCGTACATGACGAGGACCCGGTCGGCGATGTCGGCGACGACGCCGAGGTCGTGGGTGATGAGGACGATCGCGGTGCCGAGGCGCTCGCGCAGCGACTGGAGGACTTCGAGGATGCCCGCCTGGACGGTCACGTCGAGGGCCGTGGTCGGCTCGTCGGCGATGAGCACGGTCGGGTCGCAGGCGACCGCGATGGCGATCATCACGCGCTGGCGCATGCCGCCGGAGAGCTGGTGGGGGTACTCGTCGACGCGCTGGGCGGGTGCCGGGATGCCGACCAGGTCGAGGAGTTCCACGGCACGCGCGCGTGCCTCCTTCTTGCTCAGCCCCTGGTGGCGCCGGAGCACTTCGCCGATCTGCCGTCCGACGGTGAGCACCGGGTTCAGCGACGTCATCGGCTCCTGGAAGATCATCGCCATGTCCTTGCCGCGGATCCTCCCGTACGCCTTGTCGTCGGCGCCGGCCAGCTCCCGCTCGCCGAGCCGGATGGAGCCGGTGATGTGCGCGGTGGGCGGCAGCAGTCCCATGACGGCCATCGAGGTGACGGACTTGCCGCAGCCGGACTCGCCGACGACGGCGAGCACCTCACCGGCGCGCAGGTCGAAGGAGAGGTGGTCGACGGCGTGGACCGTGCGGGTGTCGGACCTGAACGAGACCGACAGGTCCCGCACGCTCAGCACCGGTTCGCGGGGATCGACGGCGTTCATCGGGTGGCTCCACGGGGGTCGAGGACGTCGCGCAGGCCGTCGCCGAGCAGGTTGAACGCCAGGGTCGCGGCGACCACGGCGAGGCCGGGGAACACCGCCATCCAGGGCGCGGGCGCGAGGAAGGACTGGGCGGAGGAGAGCATCACGCCGAGGGAGGGCTCGGGCGGCTGCACGCCGAGGCCGAGGAAGCTGAGCAGGGCCTCGCCGATGATGGCGGCGGGGACGCCGACGGTGGCCTGCACGGTGAGCGCGGACGTCGCGTTGGGCAGGATGTGCCGGAACAGGACGGTGCCGTCGCCGCCGCCGTTGGCGACGGCCGCGGCCACGTAGTCGACGTGCTTGAGGCGGAGCGTCTCGGCGCGGGTGATGCGGATGACGGCCGGGATCTGGGAGATGCCGATCGCGATGGTCGCGTTGGTCAGCGACGGGCCGAGGACGGCGGCGAGGCCGACGGCGAGCACGAGGAACGGGAAGGCGAGCATCGTGTCGGTGACCCGGGACACGACACTGTCCGCGATCTTTCCGTAGTAGCCGGCGAGCAGGCCGAGCGGGACGCCGACGAGGAAGGCGAGGACCACGGCGAGCACGCCGACCTGCATCGAGGCCCGGGCGCCGTACACGACGCGGGACAGCTGGTCGCGGCCGAGGTCGTCGGTGCCCAGCCAGTGCGCCCAGCTCGGCGCGGCGAGCACGTCGTCGAAGTCGGGGCGCGCCGGGTCGTAGGGGGCGACGAGCGGCGCGAGCAGCGCGGCGAGCACGAAGATCAGCGCGATGACGGCGCCGGTCATGGCGAGCTTGTTTTTGCGCAGGGCGCGCAGTTTGGCGTTCCCGGTGGCCCGGGCGCGTAGTCCTGTGAGAGCCAGCGTGGTCACCGGGCACCTCCGAGCCGGATGCGCGGGTCGATGACCGAGTACGCCACGTCGACCAGCAGATTGATGAAGATGTACGCGAACGACGTGACGAGGACGACGCCCTGGAGGGTCGCGTAGTCACGGGTGAAGACGGCGTCGATGGTGAGCTTGCCGAAGCCGGGGAGGACGAAGATCTGCTCGGTGACGACCGCGCCGGAGATCAAGTGGCCCAGTTGCAGGCCGAGTACGGTCACGACGGTGACGAGGGAGTTGCGCAGCGCGTGCCCGCCGACGACCTCGCGGCGGGAGAGTCCCTTGGCGCGTGCGGTGCGGACGTAGTCGGCGGAGAGCGAGTCGAGCATGGCGGCGCGGGTCTGCCGCATGACGACGGCGGCGAGCCCGGAGCCGAGCACGATCGCGGGCAGCACCATGCGCCGCAGGTTGTCGACGGGGTCGGTGCCGAAGGGGACGAAGCCGGAGGCCGCGAAGACGGGGACGGCGATGGCGAAGGCGAGCACCAGGACGATGCCCAGCCAGAACGTCGGGATCGAAAGGCCCAGCAGGGCCAGGGCGTTGGCGATCCACTCGGCGGGCTTCCCGCGTCGCACGGCGGCGACGATTCCCGAGCCGATCCCGAGGACGACCGCAAGGAGCAGGGCGAGGGCGGCGAGTTCGAGGGTGACGGGCAGTGCCTCGCCGATGGCGTCGGCGACCGGCAGGCCGGTGCGCGAGGAGGTGCCGAGGTCGCCCTGGAGGGCGTGTCCGATGAAACGCCCGTACTGGATCACGATGTTGTCGTCGAGTCCGTACTCGCTGCGGATCGCGGCGAGCGCCTCGGGGCTGCGCTCCTCACCGGCGAGGGCGAGCGCCGGGTCGCCGGGCAGGGCGCGGATGCCGGCGAAGACGACGATCGAGACGAGGAACAGCGTGATGAGGGACTGCCGGACGCGGGTCAGGACGTACTTGGCCATGGGGTGCCCGGCGAGCAGTCCCGGCTTCTTCAGGGATATCTGGGCGGTCGTCACTTGGCGTACCCCGCATCCTTCACGCGGATCAGGCCGTCGCCGTAGACATGGATGCCCGCGACGTCCTTCCCTGCGACGACGTAGTTCTTCTGGCGGTAGAGGTAGATGAGCGCGTGCGCGTCGTTCACCCGGCGGATCAACTGGTCGTAGATCTTGGCGCGTTCGGCCGGGTCGGGCTCGGTGCGGCCGCGGGCGATGAGTGCGTCGACCTTCTTGTCGCCGTAGCCGTAGGCGTTCATGGCGCCCCGCGTCTGCAGGAAGCTGGCGATGTTGCCGTCGGGGTCGAGCCGTCCGGACCAGCCGCTGTTGAAGGCCTGGTACTGGCCCGCGTCGGTCTCCTCCAGCATCGTGGCGTACTCGGTGGGCCGCAGCGTGACGTCGAAGCCCGCGTCCTTGGCCATGGCCTGGATGACCTGGCCGATGCGGCTCCACTCGGGGGTGGTGGAGGTCTTCATCTCGATGTGGACCGGTGTCTTCACCCCGGCCTGCTTCAGCAGCCGCTTGGCCTTGGCGACATCCCGCTTCGGGCAGCTGGAGGCCTTCTCGCCGGGCGCGATCGCGGACTCCGGGGAGATCGGCCCGCAGGCGGGCTCGTACATGCCCTGGAAGACGACCTTGTTGATGAGGTCGCGGTCGATGGCCAGGTCGAAGGCCTCGCGGACGCGCACGTCGCGCGCGAGCGGGGTGTCGACCGTGCCGGGCTGCTGACCGAGGCCCTTCACGTTGCCGACGTTGAGGCCGATGCCCTGGTAGCCGAGCGAGGGCGAGTTGAAGAGCTGGAGCTTGTCGTCGGTGAGGGCGCTCTTCACGTCGACGGGGGTCATCTGGTCGCCGACCTGGACGTCGCCGGAGCGCAGGTTGGCGAGGCGGACGCTGCCGTCGGGGATCGGCTTGTAGATCACCTTGTCGAGGTGGACGGCGTCCGCGTCGTAGTAGTGCGCGTCCTTGGTCAGGACGATGCGGTCGCCGCCGACGCGTTCGGCGAACTTGAACGGGCCGACGCAGGACGGGTGGTTGGTGAAGTTCTTGCCGTACTTCTTCAGCGCGGCCGGTGACATCACCATGCCGGCCCGGTCGGCGAGGACGGCGGTCAGCGGCACGTAGGCCTGCTTGAGCGTGAGCCTGACGCTGTACGCGCCGGTGGCCTCGGCCGACTTCAGCGGCGCGAGTTCGGTGGCGCGCGCGGAGCCCGGGAGGTCGCGGTGGCGCAGCAGCGAGGTGACGACGGCGTCCGCGTCGAGCTTCGTGCCGTCGCTGAAGGTGGCGTCCTTGCGGACGTCGAAGGTGACGGTGCGGCCGTCGTCGGAGACCTTCGGCCGGGCCGTCGCGAGCTGCGGCACGATCTCGCCGTCGGCGTCGGTGTCGTAGAGCTTCTCGCACATGCCCGCGAAGACGGTGCGGCCCACGAGGGTCTGGGCGAGGGTGGGGTCGAGCTTGTCGGGATCCGCGTTGAGCGCGACCGTGAGGGTGCCGCCGTCGCGTACGGGGCGGCCGTCGGTCATGCGCTCCCCGCCGACCTCGGTGGCCGAGGACTGCAGGGAGCCGCAGCCCGCCGTCAGGGACATCACCAAGGCAACTGCCGTGCAGGCAACCGCTGTTCGGCGCACGAGGGCATACCTCCGCCAGGGAAGAGAATCCGCAGGGGTCCCCGGGTGGTCCATACGTGACCTCGGGAATCCTGTGGGCGATCAAGGAATACCGCAGAACGTATTTCGCATACAGTCCGCAGGACAAGGGGGTTGTCCGGATGCCGGACCGGATTCTATGAAGATTGAATAACCGGGCCCGACATCAAGGGCGAAGAAGGGGAAGAACGGACAGGGCCCGGGCGGCTCGGCGTGCGGTCCGGCTCAGCTGTCCACCCAGCCGTGCTTGCGTCCGCTCTGCACCAGCTCGCGGCGGATCGTCAGGATCTGCTCACCCGTCAGGGAGGGGGCGGCGCGCAGCAGCAGCTCGGTGACCTCGTTGGTGAACTCGTCGACGCGCAGGACGTCGCAGAGCACGTCGTCGCCGTCGGCCGCGACGTGCCGACCACCCGCGACCGGCGCGGACGCGCCCTCGGCGAGCTGCACCGAGGACGCCTTCGGGCCGCGGTCGCCCTCCTCGATGTCGAACTCGACCTTCAGCCCGGTGCGCAGGTACGACTCGGGGATGAGGAGGTCGTTCACATGCAGGAAGACGTCCTCGCCGCCGTCGTCCGGCGCGATGAACCCATAACCGCGCGCTCCGTCGAAGCGCACCACACGACCAGCGACCACGTCGACCCCCAACCACCACGGCGGACCCGGCGTCCGCGTCCTCAGCATCCTTCGTCCGGATCCTAGCGGGCGGCTCTCAGCCCTTGTGCCAGGCCGTCGTGCCGAGTCGTCCGGTGCTGCCGAGGTCGAGCGGCGCGTCGGGGGTGACGGTCTGTGCGCTGCCGACACCGGGTTCGACGCCCACCCGGTCGACGGTCACGGGCGGCTCGGTGATGTCGTCGTAGGTGTTGCGCCAGACGAGGGCCGAGATCGCGCTCTCGCCGCGGCGCAGGGTGAGGCGGTGCGGGCCGGGGTCCTTCACACCGGTGGTGATCTCCTCGGTGCCGTGCAGGATCCGGACGTCCTCGACGGGGGTGCCGTCCGCCTCCGCCAGCCGCAGCCGCGGATATCCGGAGACCTCGACCGTGCCCGTACCGCAGTTGGTGAGGGTGAGGCGGAGGGCGCGCAGCCCCATGGCGGCTTCGGCGCGGCCCGCCGTGACGCGCAGGCCGGAGTCGGGGCAGGGTCCCGTCGGCGTGGCGGCCGGGGGCGGCGCGGTCTCGACCTTGCCGTACTGCGGCGGCGGGCTGCTGTCGAGCGAGTCCGCGTGGACCCGGCCGATGTCCGTGCTGCCGCCCGACGGCGCGGTGGGCGCAGCGGTGCCGGACGTCTGCGTGCCGCATCCGGCCATGAGCAGCGCGGTCGCGGCGAACCCGATGGCGCGCGTCAGCGCGGCCCTCCCTCTGATCGTCATGCGCCGATCCTAAGCGGGCCCGGGACCCTGGGCGCGTGCGGTCACGAGGCCCGATTCGTAGGCGAACACGACGAGTTGGGCGCGGTCGCGGGCGCTCAGCTTGGTCATGGCGCGGCTGATGTGGGTCTTGGCGGTGAACGGGCTGATCACCATGTGCGCGGCGATCTCCTCGTTGGTGAGGCCTCGGGCGGCGAGCGCGGTGACCTCGCGCTCGCGCGGGGTGAGGCCTTCGAGGCCGGGCGCCGTCGCCCGGTCCGGTGGCCGCGCGACGAACTCGCCGATCAGGCGGCGGGTGACGGACGGCGACAGCAGGGCGTCGCCGCGTGCCACGACCGCGATGCCGGCCAGCAGGTCGGCGGGCTCGCTGTCCTTGAGCAGAAAGCCTGAGGCGCCCGCGCGCAGTGCCTCGAAGACGTACTCGTCGAAGGCGTAGTTGGTGAGCATGACGACGCGTACGGCCGTCAGGTCCGGGTCGGCGGCGATCCGCCGGGTCGCCGCGATCCCGCTCTCCCCCGGCATCTGTACGTCCATGAGCACGACGTCCGGCACGGTCTCCCGCACGAGCGCGACGCCGGCCGCGGCGTCCCCGGCCTCCCCGACGACCTCGATCCCGTCCTCGGCGTCGAGCAGCGCCCGGAACCCGGCCCGCATCAGCGCCTGGTCGTCGACGAGCGCGACCCGCACGACGGATACGGCGGGGCGGGTCGGCGCGGCGTCGGTCACGGGGCGGCCGCCAGCGGTGTGCGGTCCTGCGTGACGGGGCCGTCGGTCTCGGCGGTGTCCGTCGGCAGCACCGCGCGTATCTCGAACCCTCCCCCGGCACGCGGCCCCGCCGTCAGCGTGCCGCCCATCGCCGTGACGCGCTCGCGCATGCCCGTCAGCCCCGTGCCCTCGGCGGCCGGGCGGGCCGGGTCCGCCGTGCCCTCGTCCGTCACCCGGACCGTCATCTCGGCCTCCCCGTAGGCCAGTCGCACCTCGGTGCGGGCCGCGCCGCCCGCATGCCTCGCCACGTTCGTCAGGGCCTCCTGGACGATGCGGTAGACCGTGCGGTCGAGCTGCGGCGGCAGGGCGCGCTCGCGTCCCGTGACGGTGAGTGTGACGGGGATCCCGGCCGAGCGGGCGCGCTCGGCGAGGAGCGCCGGGGTGCCGGTGGGCTCGTCGGTGCGCAGCACGTCGAGCGTCGCCCGCAGTTCGCGCATCGCCTCGCCGCTGGCCTCCTGGATGGCGAGCAGCGCGGCCGGTATCTCCTCGCCGCGCTTGCGGGCGAGGTGCACCGCGACGCCGGCCTGGAGCTTGACGATCGAGATGCTGTGGGTGAGGGAGTCGTGCAACTCCCGCGCTATACGTAGCCGTTCTTCCCCTGCGCGGCGCAGCGCCGCCTCCTCGCGGGTGCGCTCGGCCTCCAGTGCGCGCTGTTCGGTCTGGTGGAGATACGCCTGCCAGTTCTTGTCGGCGAGGCCGGTGACGACCGCGCACAGGAACCAGCCGGCGAGCAGCATCGCCCGGCCGGTGGCCCCGTCGCCGGCCAGGGCGTCCCGCGTGATGTACACGGCGAGGAACGCTCCGGCGACGGCCGCGCCGAACGCCCGGTGCCCCGCGCGGGACGCGGTGTGCACGGCCGCGATGACCGGCAGCGCGACCAGCGGGCCGGGGTGCGCGTCCACAACATAGGCCGCCGTCAGGGCGGTTGACGCCACCAGCACGGTGCGGGGCGCGTGCCGGTAGGCCGCCAGGGCGGCGGCCGACGCCGCCATCAGCGCGTAGTCCACCGGCGCCGCGCCGTCGCCGAGCGCCGCCCCGAGGATCACCACGGTGGCGATGACGACGGCCAGTGCCGCGTCGGCCGCGTACGTCCGCACCCGTGTCCCCCTCGTCGGCTCCGTCGCCCCGGTCCCGCTCATGTCACCCCGCACGACACCCCGCATGTCCCCCTGCGTGTCCTCCTGCATGTCCAAAAGGCTAGAGGCGACCACTGACAGCGGCGTCCGCCGCGAGGACGGGACCTGCGGCCCGCCTACTCCCCGGGGAGTAGGCGGGGTTGGGCTCCGCCGTACGACGCCGGGGGCGGGGACGCGGGGTGAGTCTGGGACACGTTCCGCAGCAGCCGAGCCGCCTTCCTCTGGAGTCCACATGTCCGGCCCCTACCGCTACACCACCCCGCCCTCCCCCAAGTCCGCCACCGGCACCACGGCCGCGGTCTACGCGCAGGCCCGCACCGACTTCGGCATCCCGAAGCCGTCCACCCTGATCGTTCTCGCCTCGGCGCCCGAACTGCTCGCGCCGACGTGGTCGTTGCTGCGCGAGTCGCTCATCGCGGGCAGTGGTTCGCGCGCCGACCGGGAGCTGGTCGCGGCCGGCGTGTCGCAGGCGAACCGGTGCCCGTTCTGCGTCGACGCGCACGCCGTGCTGCTGCACGCCCACGGCGACCACGGCCTCGGCGAGGCGGTGGCCCGCGGCACGGAGCCGCGTGACGCGCGGGCGGCGCGCATCCTGCGGTGGGGGCGGGACACCCGTGTCCCCGGCGCGCCCGGCCTCGCCCCGCCGCCGTTCCCGCGCGCCGACCTCGCCGCACAGCTCGGCACCGCGCTCGCCTTCCACTTCATCAACCGGATCGTGTCCGCCCTGCTGACCGAGAACCTGCTGCCCGCGAACGCCCAGCGACGGCGGGCGGTGCGTGCCCTCGCGGGCCGCAGCGTCTCCGGTGTCGTGCGGGCCGCTCACCCGCCGGGCACGTCGCTGCCGCTGCTCGACTCGCTGGAGCCCGGGCCCGGCTGGGCCGTCGGCAGCCCGGTCGGTCCCGCCTACGAGGCGCTGCGCACGGCCGCCACGAAGGGCGCCGGGCTTCTCGACGACGCCGACCTCGGCCTCGTACAGCAGACCGTCGCGCGCTGGGACGGCACGCATCCGCCCGCCGTGTGGCCCGAGCTGCCGGACCGTGCCGAGCGGCCCGGCGCGCGTCTGGCGCTGCTCGCCGCGCTCGCGCCGTACCGGATCACGGACGCGGACGTCGCGGCGTGGCGGGTGCCGCCGTTCACCGATCACTGCCTGGTGCATCTGGTCGCGTACGGGGCGTTCGCCGCCGTGGACCGGATCGAGTCCGCCCTGCCCGCCGCCCTCGTCGACCGCCTGGAGACCCGATGACCGTCACCGTCAATCACCGGCAGGCCCACGCCTGGAACGGCCCGCTCGGCCGGCACTGGGCCACCCATCACCGGCGTTTCGACGCGCTGCTCGGCGAGGCCGACGACGCCCTCTTCGCGGCCGCCGCGATCGGCCCGGGCGACCGGGTCCTCGACATCGGGTGCGGCGCGGGCGCGACGACCCGGGCGGCGGCCCGGCTGGCGGCGCCGGGGCACGCGGTGGGCGTGGACATCTCCGCGCCGCTGGTGGACCGGGCGCGGGCCCGCACCGCCGAGGAAGGGGTGGCGGGGGCGTCGTACGAACTGGGGGACGTGCAGTCCCACCCGTTCCCGCCGGGCGCCTTCGACGTGGCGATCAGCCGTGGCGGGGTGATGTTCTTCGAGGACGGGGTGGCGGCGTTCGCGAACGTGGCGCGGGCGCTGCGCGAGGACGGCCGGCTCGTCTTCGTCTGCCCGCGGCGGCCGGGCCCCGACTCCGAGGAGGGCACGGCGCTCGCGCTGTTCGCCCGGCACCTCGCCGAAGGCACGGCGGGCGGTGAGAGCCCGCCCGCGCCGGACCCGGACGCGCAGGCCGCGCACACGGCGATGGCGTCGCTGTCCGAGCCCTACCGGATCCATGCGGCGCTGCACCGCTCCTTCACCGATATCGCGGTCAATCCGGTGGATGTCCACACTCACTGGGGTGATTCGCCCGCCGACGCCGTCGACTTCCTGCTGTCGCGCGCACCCCGGCGCAGTGTGCCCGCCGCGACGCGCGCCGTACTGGAGGAAACACTCCGTCCGTACGCGACTCCGCGCGGGGTGCGGACGCGCGCGGGGGTGTGGCTGGTGACGGCCGTACGCCGGGGCGATGCCCGAGCGTGATGCTCAGGTGACAGAAGTAGCGGTACCGGTCGCACAGCAACCCGTGTGAGACTGACTTCCCCCACCCCACCCCCGATGTAAGGGACGTACACCGTGCGTTCTCTCCCGCTTCCGGTCACCCTCGCGGCCCGGCTGCTGCCCGTCGGCATCCTCGCCTGCGTCGGCTGGGCCTGGTCCACCGGCCCGATGTCCGAGCCCGCGGCGAAGGACACGCACGACGCGGCGCCGCAGGCCTCGGACACCCCGTCGAGCCCCAGCGCGAGCGTGGGCGCGAAGTCGTACGCGAAGCCGCCCGAGCCCTGCGGCACCGTCCCGGCCAAGACGGTCTCCTCGCTGGTGCCGGGGGCGAAGACGGCGGGCAAGGAGCTGTCGGCCACGGACGAATCGGTTCGCCGCGGCTGCTCCTGGAGCGCTCTCAAGGGGTACGACTACCGCTGGCTCGACGTCTCCTTCGAGGTGAAGGGCTCCGACGCGCTGGCGACGCAGGCGTACAAGGACAGCAGCGATCCGAAGGACAGCTCGCTCAACGCCCTCGGGGACGAGGCACGGGTCACGAGTTCACTCACCAAGAAGGACAAGCAGGACACCCGTGAGTCCGTGGTGACGGTCCGCAAGGGCAACATCCTGGTGACCGTCACCTACAACGGCAGCGACTTCGAGTCCAAGGGCGCCCCGGCGAACGACACCATGATCAAGGGCGCCCGGAAGGCGGCCGGGGACGCGGTGGCGGGCCTCGTCTCCGCGGGCTGACCGAACCGGTCGGCGCGCCGCCGCCTCTCACGCCGCCCTCCTCCCGCCTGTGCGTACCGCGTAACCCCTGTCGACCGGCACAGGAGACAGCCGCGTAACGGACTCTTCATACGGTCGGATCGAGCACGGCCGAGCGGATCGGCGTGGAACGATCATGAAGGGGCGGGGTGCCTGTGGCCGCGCCGGACTCGCGGGAGAGCAGTGCGGAGCAGGTGCGGACGGTGTGCTCGTACTGCGGTGTGGGCTGCGGTCTCGTCCTCGACATCAAAGTCGGCGCGGACGGCCGCCGTACGGTCCTGAAGGCGTCCGGCGACAAGGAGCACCCGGCGAACTTCGGGCGGCTGTGCACGAAGGGCGCGACGACCGCCGATCTGCTCGCCGCCCCCGGCCGCCTCACGACCGCGCTGATGCGCCCCGCGCGCGACGCCGCGCAGGCGCCCGCCTCCGTGGACACCGCGGTGCGCGAGACGGCGCGCAGGCTGCGCGGCATCGTCGACACGCACGGCCCCGACGCCATCGCCTTCTACGTATCTGGCCAACTCAGCCTGGAAGCACAGTACTTGGCGAACAAGCTCGCCAAGGGATTCGTGCGCACGAACCAGATCGAGTCCAACTCACGGCTGTGCATGGCCAGCGCGGGCACCGGCTACAAGCTGTCGCTCGGCGCGGACGGGCCGCCGGGCTCGTACCAGGATCTCGACCGCGCGGACGCCTTCCTCGTCATCGGCTCCAACATGGCCGACTGCCATCCGATCCTGTTCCTGCGGATGATGGAGCGGGTGAAGGCGGGCGCCAAGCTGATCGTCGTCGATCCGCGGCGCACCGCGACCGCCGCGAAGGCCGATCTCTTCCTCCAGATCCGGCCGGGCACGGACCTGGCGCTGCTCAACGGCCTGCTCCACCTGCTGTACGAGAACGGCCACACGGACCCGGAGTTCATCGCCCGGCACACCGAGGGCTGGGACGCACTGGTGCCGTTCCTCGCCGACTACTCCCCCGCCGCCGTCGCCGAGGTCACCGGGCTCGCCGAGGACGACCTGCGCACGGCGGCCCGGCTGATCGGCGAGGCGGGCGAGTGGACCAGTTGCTGGACGATGGGCCTCAACCAGTCGACGCACGGCACCTGGAACACCAACGCGCTGATCAATCTTCATCTGGCGACGGGCGCGATCTGCCGCCCGGGCAGCGGGCCGTTCTCACTGACCGGACAGCCCAACGCGATGGGCGGCCGCGAAATGGGCTACATGGGGCCGGGGCTGCCGGGCCAGCGGTCCGTACTCGTCGACGCAGAAAGGGAGTTCGTCGAGGACCTGTGGCAGCTCGACCGGGGCACGCTGCGGGCCGACGGGGTCGGCCGGGGCACCGTGGAGATGTTCCGGAAGATGGCCGACGGCGACATCAAGGCGTGCTGGATCATCTGCACCAACCCGGTGGCGTCCGTCGCCAACCGCCGCACGGTCATCGAGGGCCTAGAGGCCGCCGAGTTCGTCGTCGCCCAGGACGTCTTCGCCGAAACGGAGACGAACGCGTACGCCGACGTGGTGCTGCCCGGCGCCCTGTGGACGGAGGCCGAGGGCGTCCTGATCAACAGCGAGCGCAATCTCACCCTCGCCCGGCCCGCCGCCGATCCGCCCGGCGAGGCGCGGGCGGACTGGGAGCTGATCGCGGCCGTCGCCCGGGAGATGGGGTACTCGGACGGGTTCTCGTACACGAGCGCCGAGGAGATCTTCGAGGAGATCAAGCGGGCCTGGAACCCGGCGACGGGCTGGGACCTGCGCGGGGTGAGCTACGAGCGGCTGCGCGCGACGCCCGTGCAGTGGCCCGCCGCGCACGAGGAGGGGCCCGACCGCAATCCGATCCGCTATGTCGACGAGGGCGGCGTGCCGACGTTCCCGACGGCGAGCGGACGCGCCGTCTTCCACGCCAGGCCGCACATACCGGCGGCCGAGATGCCGGACGACGACTACCCGTTCACGCTGAACACCGGGCGGCTCCAGCACCAGTGGCACACGCTCACCAAGACGGCGAAGGTCGCCAAGCTCAACAAGCTCGATCCCGGTCCGTTCGTCGAACTGCACCCGGTGGACGCCGAGTTGCTGGACGTGCGTGACGGCGATCCGGTGGAGGTCGCCTCACGGCGCGGAAGGGCGGTGCTCCCCGCGGTCGTCACCGATCGCGTACGGCAGGGGTGCTGCTTCGCGCCGTTCCACTGGAACGACCTGTTCGGCGAGTACCTGAGCGTCAACGCCGTCACCAACGACGCCGTCGACCCGCTGTCCTTCCAGCCGGAGTTCAAGGTGTGCGCGGTGTCGCTCACGAAGGTGGCGGCGGCCGTCCCCGTGCGGCCGGAACCGCAGCCCGAAGCGGCCGCCGCCGTGGGGCCGTTCGGCCTGGAGGCCGCACCGCCTCCCGTGCTCTCCGCGCAGGAGCGGCAGTACCTGGTGGGCTTCCTCGCGGGCATCCCGGCCGGGACGCCGGGGGTGCCGGTGCTGCCGTCGTCGGCGCCGTTCAGCCCCGAGCACGCGCTGTGGGTGAACGGAGTGCTCGCCGGGATGTACTCCCGTGCCCCCGAGCCCGCCGCGCCGGTGTCCCTGTCCCGTCAGCAGATCGTCGTCCTGTGGGCGTCGCAGACCGGGAACGCCGAGGAGTTCGCGGGCGTCACCGAGCGCCGGCTCACCGCTGCCGGGCACGCCGTCTCCGTCGTCGGCATGGACCAGGCCGACCTCGGCACGCTGCCGGCCGGCGCCGATCTGCTCCTGATCACCAGCACCTTCGGCGACGGCGACGCGCCGGACAACGGCGCCGGACTGTGGGAGACACTCGCGGCGCCCGACGTCCCGCGCCTGGAGGGCCGCCGCTACGCCGTGCTCGCCCTCGGCGACTCCTCCTACGACGACTTCTGCGGGCACGGCCGCCGCCTCGACCAACGCCTCGGCGAGCTCGGGGCGTTGCCGCTCGCGCCGCGCACGGACTGCGAGCCCGACTACGAGGACTCGGCGCACGCCTGGCTCGACCATGTCCTCACCGCGCTGTCCACCACCCCCGAGCCCGCCGCGCCGCAGCCGGCCGTCGCGAAGCCTCCCGCGCCCCGGCGGAGCAGGCCCGCCCGGGTCGCCGCGCGGCTCACCGGCAACCGGCTGCTGAGCGGACCCGGTTCGGGCAAGGAGGTGCGCCGGTTCACCTTCGACACCCGGGACGGCGAGACCCCGTTCGCGTACGAGGCCGGGGACGCGCTCGGCGTCCAACCGCTCAACTCCCCCGGCCTCGTGGCGCAGTGGCTCGACGCCACCGCGCTCACCGCACACACCGAGGTCACCCTGAAGGACATCGGTCCCGTCCCGCTCGACGAGGCTCTGCTGCGCCACCTGGACATCACCCGGATCACCCCGGACCTGCTGCGCTTCGTCACCGAACGGGCCCGCGATCCAAGGGAGTTGAAGAGGCTCCTGCGCCCGGACAACAAGGACGGACTGGCCAAGTGGGCGTGGGGCCGGCAGGCCGTCGATGTCGTCGCCGAGCACGCGGTGAAGGCCGACGCCCAGGAGTGGGCCAAGGTCCTCGGGCGCCTTCAGCCCCGCCTGTACTCCATCTCGTCGAGCCCGCTCGCCGACCCGGGCCTCGTCTCGCTGACGGTCTCCGTCGTGCGCTACGAGAACGCCGACGGGCAGCCGCGGCAAGGGGTGTGCTCCCCGTTCCTCGCCGACGCCGCACCGGGCACCGCGGTCCCGGTCCAGGTCAGGGCGGCCCCGGCGTTCCGCCCGCCGGCCGACTCCGCGACCCCGATGGTGATGGTCGGCCCCGGCACCGGAGTGGCCCCCTTCATGGGCTTCCTCGACCAGCGGCGGCTGCTCGGCCACCGGGGACCCAACTGGCTCTTCTTCGGCGAGCAGCACCGCGCCACCGACTTCTACTACGAGCAGGAGCTGGCCGAGCACCTCGCCGACGGCACCCTCACCCGCCTGGACACGGCGTTCTCCCGCGATCAGCGCGCCAAGGTGTACGTACAGGACCGAATGCGGGAGCACGGACCGCAGTTGTGGTCCTGGCTGCGGGACGGCGCCCGGTTCTACGTCTGCGGCGACGCCTCGCGCATGGCCAAGGACGTCGACCGGGCGCTGCGCGACATCGCCGTGGCGCACGGCGGCCTCGACGAGGCGGGGGCGGCGGCGTACGTGAAGCAGCTCGCGGCCGACAAGCGGTACGTCCGCGACGTGTACTGATGCCGCCAACGTGGAAGCCGCCAAGGCCCGTTGACACGGTCCACCATTAAAGTGTGCGCCAGACGACGATCGGCGACCAGAAGGGCGGGGCTGTGACCAGCAGCGACGCGCACCAGGACAGCATCAGCGAGCGGATCGACACCAGCCGGCCGCACACGGCCCGGATCTGGAACTACTGGCTGGGCGGCAAGGACAACTACCCCGTCGACGAAGAGGCGGGCCGGCAGATCCGCGCTCTGCACCCTGGCATCGTCGACTACGCCCAGGCCGACCGCGCCTTCCTGGGCCGCGCGGTCCGGCACCTCACAGCGGACAGGGGCATACGCCAGTTCCTCGACATAGGCACCGGCCTGCCGACCGCGGACAACACCCATGAGGTCGCCCAGCGGATCGCGCCCGAGGCGCGGGTCGTCTACGTGGACAACGACCCGCTGGTGCTGCGCCACGCGCAGGCGCTGCTCACCAGCTCACCCGAGGGCAGCACCGACTACATCGACGCCGACCTGCGCAACGTCGACGAGATACTCGACATCGCCGCCAAGACGCTGGACTTCACCCAGCCGGTGGCGCTGATCCTGCTGGGCGTGGTCATCTTCGTCGGCGACGACGAGGACCCGTACGGGCTGGTCCGCCGTCTTGTCGACGCGCTGCCCGCGGGCAGCCATCTGGTGCTCTCGCACACCGTCACCCGGCCGGACATGCCGGACGTCGACGAGGCCGTGGCGTTCTGGAACGCGAACGGCACGCCGAAGCTGAACCAGCGCACCCCCGAGCAGGTCACCCGCTTCTTCGACGGTCTCGAACTGCTGGAGCCGGGCGTCCTGTCCTGCTCGCGCTGGCGCCCTGAGAACACGGCCGGCGCCGAGCCCGCCGAGGTGGCGATGTTCGGCGGGGTCGGGCGCAAGGAGTAACGGCTGCGCCGGGTGCGTCCGGGTGCCGCGCCGTCTCAGACCGCCTCCAGCTCCGCGCGCACCGTCCGTCGCGCGGCGGCCCGGTCGGGGTCGAGCGCGGGGACGGCCGCGAGGAGGGTCTTGGTGTACGTGTCCCGGGGGTGGGCGTAGACCTGCTCCACCGGTCCCTCCTCGACGATCCGGCCCCGGCGCATCACGGCGACCCGGTCGCTGACCTGCCGTACGACGGCGAGGTCGTGCGCGATGAAGACGAGGGCAAGACCGAGCTCCCGCTGCAACTGCGCCAGCAGCGTAGTGACTTGGGCCTGGGTGGTCACGTCGAGGGCGGACACGGCCTCGTCGCAGACGATGAGGTCCGGCTCGGCGGCGAGCGCGCGGGCGATGCCGACGCGCTGGCGCTGCCCGCCGCTGAACTCGTGCGGGTAGCGGTCGTAGTGGCCGGGGTCGAGACCGACCCGGCGCAGCAGATCGGCCACCCGGGCCCGGATCGCCGTCTCGTCGCGCTGTCCGCCCGCCCGGAGCGGGTCGGCGACCGACTCGCCGATCGAGCGGCGCGGGTTGAGCGAGGAGACGGGGTCCTGGAAGACCATCTGGACCTTGGCGCGGCGGGTGAGGTCGCCGGAGGTGGGGTCGAGCAGTCCGACGAGGATCCGGCCGAGGGTGGTCTTGCCGCTGCCGCTCTCCCCGACGATGCCGAGCGTCTCGCCGCGGTGGACGCTGAGCGAGACTCCGTCGACGGCGGCGTGGGCGGACCTGCCCTTGCCGAACACCTGCCGGATGCCGGTCGCTTCGACGAGCGGCTGCCCCTTGTCCCCGAGCGGCTCCCCCGTGTCGCCGGATGACGCCGGCCGCTCGTCCCGCAGCGCGTCGCCGTCGGGGATCCGCGGGACCGCCGACAGCAGTGCCCGGGTGTACGGCTCGCGCGGGGAGCCGAGGATCTCGCGCACCGGTCCCCGCTCGACCGCCCGCCCCGCCTGCATGACGAGCACGTCGTCGACCGACTCGGCGGCGACCCCCACGTCGTGCGTGACCAGGAGCAGGCCCATGCCGGTCTCCTGGCGCAGCTGGTGCAGCAGGTCCAGGATCTGGGCCTGGACGGTGACGTCGAGGGCGGTCGTCGGTTCGTCGGCGATGAGCAGCTGGGGTTCGCAGGCGAGGGCCATCGCGATCAGGGCCCGCTGCCGCATGCCGCCGGAGAACTCGTGCGGCCTGGACCGGGCGCGGCGCGCCGCGTCGGGGATCCGCACCCGGTCGAGGACCTCCACGGCCCGGGCCCGTGCCGCCCGCCGGGAGACCCGGTGGTGGACCCGGTACACCTGGGCGATCTGGTCGCCGACCGCGTAGTACGGGTCCAGTGAGGACAGCGGGTCCTGGAAGACCATCGCGGCCGTGGCGCCCCGCAGGGCCCGTAGCCGCGTGTCGTCGGCGGCGTTGACGTCGACACCGGCGACCTCGACGGACCCGGTGACCCGGGCGCCGGTCCCCCGGTGCAGGCCCAGCAGGGCGTACGCCGATGCGCTCTTCCCGGAGCCCGACTCGCCGACGACCGCGAGTGCGCCGCCGGCTTCGAGGGAGAACGACAGGTGGTCCACGGCCCGTACGTCGCCGAAGGAGATGGAGAGGTCGGTGACTGAGACGAGGCTCATGCGAGCACCACCCGTCGGTCGGCCAGCGCCTGGAGGACATCGGCGACGGCGTTGGCGAGGACGACGAAGAATCCGGTGACGAGCACCAGACCGACGACGACCGGAAGGTCCACGGTCTTGACGGCGTCGACGAGTTCCCGGCAGATCCCCGGGATCCCGAAGAGGGACTCGGTGAGGACGGCGCCGCCGAACATCGCGCCGACGTCGAGGGCGCCGAGCGCGATCACCGGGGCGAGCGCGCCGCGCAGCGCGTGCCGGCGGACCAGCGTCCGTTCACCGACGCCGTACGCGCGGAAGGTACGCACATGGTCCTCGGCGAGGGTCTCCAGCATCGCGGCGCGCGTCATGCGGGCGTACGGGGCCGCGGAGACCAGCGCCAGCGAGACCCAGGGCAGCAGCAGGTTCCAGGCCCACTGTTCGGGGTCGTCGGTGAACGGCACGTAGTCCGGGAAAGGCAGGATCTGCAGGGCCGTGACCAGGACGATGATGAGCAGCAGGCCGATGACGAAGACCGGGGTGGCCATGCCGGCCAGGGTGATCCAGGTGAGGATCCGCTCGGCCGGGCGGCCGCGCCGCCACACCGAGAGGATGCCGGTGCCGACGCCGAGCAGGATCCACAGCACGGCGCCGCCGAGGACGAGCGAGGCGGTGGCGGGGAGCTTGGCGAGGATCAGCTCGGTGACCTGCTGGTCGCTCTGGTACGACAGGCCGAGGCACGGCGCCTGGCAGTGCAGCACACCGGTGCCGGTCGAGTAGTCGCGGCCCGCGAACAGCGCCTCCACGAAGTGCGCGTACTGGAGGTACAGCGGGTCGCCGAGGTGCAACTGCGCGCTGACCTGCGCCACTTGGGCGGGTGAGCAGCGCGGTCCGCAGGCGATCTGGGCGACGTCGCCCGGGGCCACGTAGAAGGCCGCGTAGACGACGACGCTCAGCGCGAAGAGCACGAACACCGCGCCCGCCGCGCGCCGGATGAGGAATCCCGTCATGCCCGTGCCTCCTTCTTGCGGCCGGTGCCGATCCGCAGCCGGGACTTGGCGCGCGGGTCGAGCGCCGTGCGGACGCCCTCGCCGAGGACGGTCAGCGCGAGCACGGTCACGAAGAGCAGCACGGCGGGGATCAGCAGATAGGTGGGCGCGGCCTGGTACCAGGTGTCGGCGTCGCTGAGCATCTGTCCCCAGGACGGCGTGGGCGGTTTGATGCCGACGCCGAGGAACGACAGGGCGGCCTCGACGACGATGTTCGACGGGAAGAGCAGGACCGCGTACGTGATGACGGGCGCGCCGAGCGCGGGCAGCAGTTCGCGCCGGGCGATCTGCCAGGAGTTCCAGCCGCTGAGCCGCGCGGCGGCGACGTGGTCGCGGGACTTGAGGGACAGCGTCTGCGCCCGGACGATCTTGGAGATGCCGGACCAGCCGATGAGCCCGACGACCACGGCGATCAGCACGGGGCGCGGGAAGGCGGCGGGAACGACGGCGAGCGCGCCGAGTGCGATGACCATGACGGGCAGCGCGACCACGACGTCGGTGACGCGGCTGAGGGCCTGGTCGACGTACCGGTTGCCGAGCCCGGCCGCGAGGCCGATGCCGGTGCCGATGGCGACCTGGAGCAGGGTCGCGGCGAGCGCGACGCCGAGCGAGACCCGGGCCCCGTACACGACGCGGGCGAACAGGTCGCGTCCGGTGAGGGGTTCGACGCCGAGCCAGTGGTCGCCGCTGATCCCGCCGAACGATCCGATCGGCACGCCGCCGGTGGCGGAGTCGACGAGGGCGGGGTGGAACGTGGTCGGGTTCTGCCCTTCGAGGGCGCTGAGCAGCGGCGCGGCGAGCGCAATGACGACGAGGAGGGCGACGATCGCGGCGGCGACGAGGGCGGCGCGGTCGGCGCGCAGCCGCCGCCAGAAGGGACGGCCCCCGGGGGCGGGGGCGTCAACCGCCCCCGCCCCCTCGGACGTGTCCACTTCCGTGAGAAGTGCTTCGGCCATGGCTACTTGACCGCTGCCTGCGAGATGTCGAGCACACCGGTCCAGTCGCTGATGACGACGTTCTTGACGGCCGAGCCGTACAGGCGCTTGTAGACCGGGTGGAACAGCGGCACGGTCAGGGCCTGCTCACCGACCTTCTTGTCGAGCGCACCCCAGCGCTGGGCGGCGGCCTTCAGGTCGGTCAGCTGGTTGATCTCGTCGATCTCCTTGTTGACCGAGGAGTCGTTCAGCTGGGCGGAGTTGAAGTTGTAGCCGTTCTTGACGATCTGCCGCCCGTCGAAGATCGGCGCGAAGAACGGGCCGCCGGACGGCCAGTCGGCTCCCCAGGCGCTGAGGAAGAAGCCGGGCTCCTTCTTCACGTTGTAGATCGTGTCGGAGTAGTCGGTGTCCTCCAGGCCCTGCAGCTTGACGGTGATGCCCGCCTTCTTCAGCGCCTCCTGGACGGCGGTGGCGATCTCCGGGCTGGTGGAGAAGTTCTTGGCGTTGGAGTGCGTGAGGGTGACGGTCAGGCCCTTCGGGTAACCGGCTTCCTTCAGCAGTTGCCTGGCCTTGGCTGCGTTGCCCGTCTTCCCGGCCGGGAAGTGGTCGTAGGCCGTGTACCCGAAGGACTTCTGGTCGGGCAGGAAGGTGGTGGCGGGCTCGGCGAGGGACGAGCCGCCGGCCGCGTTCACCACGGACGACCGGTCGATCGCGTACGCGACGGCCTGCCGCACCTTCGGGTTGTCGAACGGCTTCACCTTCGGGTTGAAGGCGAGGTAGTTGGTGTAGCCGAAGTGGCCGGTGCCGACGCGGGCGGCGAGGTCCTTGTCGCCGCTGACCTTGGCGAGTTCGGCGGGCCCGAGGTTGGTGTCGGTGGTGACGGCGGCGGCGTCGGCACCGCGCGAGGCGGAGAGCCGCTGGTTGATGACGGCGGAGTCGAGACCGGAGCGGACGTCGATCGTGTCGGGGTAGGCCTTGCGCTCCTCGTCGGTGGCGGCCGACCAGTACGTGTTGCGCTCCAGGACGAGCCGCTCGCCGTCGCCCTCGTTCTTGACGACCTTGTACGGGCCCGAGGAGACGGGGTGCTCCTCGTACTTGGTGCCGGTGTCCTTGGCCTTGGGGACCGGGGTCGTCTGGGTCTGCGTGGCGAGGTAGGGGAACTCGCCCTCGGACTTGTTCAGATGGAAGACGATCGTCTTCTCGTCGGGCGTCCCGATCGAGTCGAGGCCCTTCTTGTCCTTGTACGGGCCCTCGTAGTCGGCGCCGCCGATCAGCCAGTCCCGCAGGTAGGGCGCGCCGCCGGACAGCTCGGCGGCGAAGGATCTTTCGATGCCGTACTTGATGTCGGCACTGGTGATCTTCGTGCCGTCCTCGTACTTCAGCCCGTCCTTGAGGTGGTACGTCCACACGGTGGCGTTCTTGCTGGGCGTGCCCAGGTCGGTCGCCAGGTCGGGCACGACCTTGGCGCCGGCCGCGCCGTCCTCGCGGTTGCGCGTGGTGAGCGTACGGAAGACGAGGGAGGGGACGTTGCCGCCGCCCGAGGTGTAGAGCCGCGCGGGGTCGAAGTCCTCCTGCGGAGTGCTGTTGAGGACGGTGAGCGTGCCGCCCTTCTTGGGCGTCCCGGCCGCGCCGGAGCCGCCTCCCTTGTCGGCCTTGCTGTCCTGGGGACCGCAAGCGGCGGCGCCCACGGCGAGCAGGGACACGGCCAGGGCCGCGGTGAGACGGCGCGACATGACGGACGGTTGACGCATGGGAGGTGACCTCTCGAAGTGCTGCATGCGGGGACGTTGCGCGCAGGCGGCGGCGAGAGCGATCACACAGGGACGGCCGGACAGAGTGGATCCGCCGACCGGGATGAGGGAAGCTGCCGCGCCTGCGAGGAGATTTCGCGCGCTCGGGCGAGCGTCAGCAACAGTGAACGTCGGAGACGCAGTGCGAGGTCACACCGATGAGAGCCAGCTCAATGGCGGCTTGCTCAAGGGTGACGGCGCTGCGTGACATGCCGAGGAATATGACCCAGCGCCCCGGAGGAAGTCAACAAGAATCGGGACGCGGATCTCAGATATCGGACAGTGCGCGCGGTCGGGCGTCTGTCCGACGGCGGCCGTCCGCGCCGGGCACGCGGAGCGCGGGAGGCCCGTACCGGCCTCCCGCGCTCCGTCAAATTGCCTGCGGCGCACAGGTTTTGGGCCCTCTGCGCGGCCCGCCCGACGACACCGGTCCGACTCCCCCGCGACCGCGACGGGGCCAGGCCGGTTGTGCGTCAGGTCACACCCGGGCGGCCCGCTGCGGCGCTCCGGCCATCAGCGCGAGGTAGACGATCAGCGACGCCCCGAGCCCCACGGCCCACCCGTAGTCGGCGAGCGGTTTGAGGAACGGGATGATGCCGTCGACCGGGAACGGCCCGGCCTTGTTCCCCTGCGCGTCCAGCGTCGAGTACGACCCGCCGACGGCCAGCACACCGCCCACCGCGAAGGCGACGACGGCCCGCCAGTTCCAGCCGCCGGAGTACCAGTACCGGCCGCCCTCCACATACAGGTCGTGCAGGTGCAGCACGGTCCTGCGCACGATCCAGTAGTCCGCGATGAGGATGCCCGCGACCGTCCCGAGCAGCCCGCCGACCACGCCGAGCCAGGTGAAGATGTACAGCTCGGGCGTCGAGGTCAGCTTCCACGGCATCACCAGCACACCCACGATGCCGGTGATGATCGCGCCCGTACGGAAGTTGATGACCTTCGGCGCGAGGTTCGCGAGGTCGTACGCGGGCGAGACGACGTTCGCGGCGATATTGACCGAGATCGTCGCCACGAAGACCGTGATGAGCGCGAACAGCAGCCCGAAGACGTTGTCGGTCTTGCCGGCCAGCTCGACCGGGTCCCAGATGGCGACGCCGTACACCTTCTCGGAACCGGCCGTCACCAGCACCGACATCAGCGCGAAGAGGGTCATGGTCGTGGGAAGACCCAGCGTCTGCCCGAGGACCTGCGCTCTCTGCCCCTTCCCGAACCGCGTGAAGTCGGGGATGTTCAGCGACAGCGTGGACCAGAAGCCGATCATGCCCATCAGGCCGGGGAAGAAGACCTTCCAGAAGTCCGGGCCCCAGCCGACCTTCGACGGCTCGTGCAGCAGCGGACCGAACCCGCCCGCCTTGTTCGCGATCCAGATCAGCAGCACCAGCGCGCCGACGAGGACGAACGGCGCCGCCCAGTTCTCGAAGCGGCGCAGGGTGTCCATCCCCCGGTAGATGATGGCCAGTTCGAGGACCCAGAAGATGACGAAGCACAGCCACAGCGTCCACGGGTAGCCGCCGATCTTCCCCGCGTCCGCCCAGCCGCCGAACAGCTTGCCGAGGAGCACGAAGATGCCCTGGCCGCCGATCCACGTCTGGATGCCGAACCAGCAGCAGGCCACCGCCGCCCGCACCATGGCCGGCAGATTCGCGCCCCGCACCCCGAACGACGCCCGCGCGAGCACCGGGAAGGGGATGCCGTACTTGGGCCCCGCGTGCCCGGTCAGCAGCATCGGCAGCAGCACGATGACGTTGGCGAGCGCGATGGTCAGCACCGCCTGCTTCCAGTCCATGCCGAGCGCCACCAGGCCCGAGGCGAGCGTCCAGGACGGGATGCAGTGGGCCATGCCGATCCACAGGGCCACGAAGTTGTACGTCGTCCAGCGGCGCTCGGCGAGCGGCACCGGGCGCAGATCGTCGTTGGCGTACCGGCTGCCGACCGGATAGGCGTCGGCGGACAGTTCCACCGCGGGCTGCGGTGGTGGGGCTATGTCGGTCATGAGGCAGTCCGTTCTAGGGAGGTGAACGAGGGGTTGCGGCCGTGCGGAAGCCGTGAACTGCCGTGCTGTGTGGGGAGGTTGCGGCACAAGCCGGTCGTGCGCGTGGGGGTAAGGGAACGTGGGCTGTCATGCGGTCAGCGTGGGGATGATGTCCTGCCCGTACGCGTCGATCGCCTGCTCCTTCGCGTCGTGCATCGCGTACAGCGCGAACTGGTCGACGCCCAGTTCCCGCAGCGCGCGCAGCTTCTCGATGTGCGCGGACACCGGTCCGATCAGACAGAACCGGTCGACGATCTCGTCCGGCACGAACTGGGTGTCGGGGTTGCCGGAGCGCCCGTGGTGCGCGTAGTCGTAGCCCTCGCGGGCCTTGATGTACTCCGTCAGCTCGTCCGGCACCATGCCGGAGTGCGCGCCGTACTTGGAGACCAGGTCGGCGACGTGGTTGCCGACCATGCCGCCGAACCAGCGGCACTGCTCGCGGGCGTGGGCGAGGGCCTCGGGCGAGTCGTCGTCGGTGACGTAGGCGGGCGCCGCCACACAGATCTTGACGTCCGCCGGGTCGCGCCCCGCGGCGACCGCCGCGTCCCGCACCGCTTTCACCATCCACTCCGTGAGGAACGGGTCGGCGAGTTGCAGGATGAAGCCGTCGGCCTCCTCGCCGGTCATCTTCAGCGCCTTCGGCCCGTACGCGGCCATCCACACGGGTAGTTCGGCGCCGGGGCGCACCCACGGGAACTGCACGACGGAGCCGCCGCCGAGGTCGGCCTCGTCGCCCCGGGCGAGCGCGCGGATCACCTTCATCGCGCCGCTGATCCGCGCGAGGGTGTTCGGGGTGCGGCCCGCGACGCGCATCGCGGAGTCGCCGCGCCCGATGCCGCACACCGTCCGGTTGCCGTACATGTCGTTGAGGGTCGCGAACGTGGAGGCCGTGACCTCCCAGGTGCGGGTGCCCGGGTTGGTCACCATCGGGCCGACGATCAGCCGCTGCGTCTCGGCGAGGATCCGGCTGTAGATGACGAACGGCTCCTGCCAGAGCACGCACGAGTCGAACGTCCACCCGTACGTGAACCCGGCGCCCTCCGCCCGCTTCATCAGCTCCACCACCCCGGAGGCCGGCGGGTCGGTCTGCAGAACGAGTCCGAAGTCCATGATGTGATCCCTCACTTGCTCAGTTCAGGTACTGACAGGTGGAGCGCGGGGTGTACGTGCCGTGTCCGGCGCGGCCCGTGAACTCCCGCTCCGTGATGACGGGTTCGCCGCGCGAGAGGACCGTCTCCACGCGGCCGGTCAGCCGCTTGCCCTCGTACGCGGAGTAGTCGACGTTCATGTGGTGCGTCTCGGCGCTGACCGTCTGCTCGGCGTGCGGGTCGTAGATGACGATGTCGGCGTCCGCGCCCGGCGCGATGGTGCCCTTCTTCGGGTACAGGCCGAACATCCGGGCCGGTGTGGCGCAGGCGATCTCGATCCAGCGGCGGCGCGAGATGTGCCCGTCGACGACCGCCTGGTGCAGCAGGTCCATCCGGTTCTCGACGCCCGGCATGCCGTTCGGGATCTTCGAGAAGTCGCCGCGGCCCAGCTCCTTCTGGCCGGTGAAGCAGAACGGGCAGTGGTCGGTGGACACCACCTGGAGGTCGTTGGTGCGCAGGCCGCGCCAGAGCGCCGCCTGGTGGTCCTTGGGCCGCAACGGGGTGCTGCACACGTACTTGGCGCCCTCGAAGTCGGGCTCGGCGAGATTGTCGGTGGACAGGAACAGGTACTGCGGACAGGTCTCGCCGAAGACGTTCAGGCCCTCGTCGCGGGCGCGCGCCAGCTCGGCGAGCGCTTCCTGCGCCGAGACGTGGACGACGTACAGCGGTGCCCCCGCCACCTGCGCCAGCTTGATCGCGCGGTGCGTCGCCTCGGCCTCCAGGAGCGCCTTCCTGACCTCGCCGTGGAAGCGCGGGTCGGTCTCGCCGCGGGCGAGGGCCTGCTCGACGAGGACGTCGATCGCGATGCCGTTCTCGGCGTGCATCATGATCAGCCCGCCGTTCTCGCCCGCGCGCTGCATGGCCCGCAGGATCTGGCCGTCGTCGCTGTAGAAGACGCCCGGGTAGGCCATGAACTGCTTGAAGGAGGTGACGCCCTCCCCCACCAGCAGGTCCATCTCCTTCAGCGTGTCGTCGTTCACGTCGGAGACGATCATGTGGAAGCCGTAGTCGACGGCGCACTGGCCGTCGGCCTTCGCGTACCAGCTGTCGAGGCCCTCGCGCAGGCTGCGGCCCTTGGACTGGATCGCGAAGTCGACGATGGTGGTGGTGCCGCCCCAGGCGGCGGCCCGCGTCCCCGTCTCGAAGGTGTCCGCGGCGAACGTGCCGCCGAACGGCATCTCCATGTGGGTGTGCGCGTCGACGCCGCCCGGGATGACGTATTTCTGGCTCGCGTCGATGGTGCGCGCGTCCGTCCAGGACGCGGCGGTGTCGCTGCCGCTGGCCGCGAGGGCCACGACGCGGCCGTCCTCGACGAGGACGTCGGCGTGCATCTCGTCGGCGGCGGTGACGACGAGACCACCGCGGATGACGGTACGGACGGCGCTCATGCTCTCCTCCAGGGACGTGCGGGAACTGCTACGGGCGGGTCAGGGGCTCGTACGCCTGCGGGGCGCGGTCCCGGTAGAACTGCCAGCGGTCGCGGACCTCGCGGAGCTTGGCGATGTCGAGGTCGCGGACGACGAGTTCGGGCGCCTTGTCGTCGGCGACCTCACCGACGAACTGGCCCTCGGGGTCGACGAAGTAGGACGTTCCGTAGAAGTCGTTGTCGCCGTACTCCTCGACGCCCACACGGTTGATGGCGCCGACGAAGTACTCGTTGGCGACGGCCGCCGCCGGCTGCTCCAGCTGCCACAGGTAGCGGGACAGGCCGCGCGAGGTGGCCGAGGGGTTGAAGACGATCTGGGCGCCTTCGAGGCCGAGCGCGCGCCAGCCCTCGGGGAAGTGCCGGTCGTAGCAGATGTAGACGCCGATCTTGCCGACGGCGGTGTCGAAGACGGGCCAGCCGCTGTTGCCCGGGCGGAAGTAGAACTTCTCCCAGAAGCCCTTCACCTGCGGGATGTGCGTCTTGCGGTACTTGCCGAGATAGCTGCCGTCGGCGTCGATGACGGCGGCGGTGTTGTAGAGGACACCCGGCTGCTCCTCCTCGTACATGGGCAGGACGAGGACGATGCCGTGCTCGCGGGCCAGCTCCTGGAAGCGGCGCACGATGGGCCCTTCGGGGATGGCCTCGGCGTAGGCGTAGAACTCGGGGTCCTGCACCTGGCAGAAGTACGGGCCGTAGAACAGTTCCTGGAAGCACAGGACCTGGGCGCCCTGCGCGGCGGCGTCACGAACGGCCTGCTCGTGCACCTTGATCATGGATTCCTTGTCGCCGGTCCATGCGGTCTGGAAGATCGCGGCGCGGATCACGGGGCTCATCAGGGCCTCCAGCGTGGCGGGGTGCTCGGTGGTGCTCGGTGTGCCCATGACGATAGGAAGCCGGGGCGCCGCCGCCGAGTTGCACCGTGTCACGTCCGCCGCCGCGTGTCGTTCCACCGTGTCACGCCTGCTGCGCGTCGTGCGCGAGGAGAGCGATGTGCACGGACGCGGCCTGCTCGAAGTCGTCGAGGTCGATGCCGAGGAGCGTCTCGATGGCTTCGAGACGGCGGTAGAGGGCGGGGCGGCTCATGTGGTGGAGCTGGGCGGTGCGGGACTTGTTGCGGCCGGTGGCGAGGTAGGTGCGCAGGACCGGCAGCAGGGCGTCGGTGTCGTCCGCGTACAGCAGGCCGTCCAGCTCCCGCTCCGCGAAGGACTGGACGCGCGGGTCGTCGCGCAGCAGCCGCACCAGACCGCGCAACCGTACGTCGCCGAGGCGGACGACGGCGGGCAGCCCGGACGACGCCGCCGCTCCGGCGACGGCGTCGGCGACGTGCAGTGCCTCCTGGAGGGCCGCCGGCACCTCGTCCCAGGTGGTGCGGTCGGGCCCGGCGGCGATCACGGCGGGCTCGCCGGTCTCGGCGTGCAGCCGGGCCGCGAAGTGGGCGGTGAGAGGCCCGGCGGCCTGGTCGCGGGCGAGGCTGAGGAGCACGGCCGTGGCGCCGTCGGCGAGTTCGGCCACCAGCGCGGGCAGGCCCAGCAGGCGTACCACGCGGTCGAGTTGGGCCGCCGTGCGGTCGCGGACGACGAGGGGGACGAAGGTGCGGCGGTTCACGGGGAGGCCCGCGGCCCTCGCGCGGGGCAGGAAGTGGCGGGCCGGGGCCGTGCCGGAGATCAGGTCGGCCAGCAGGCACTGCGCGGACTGCTCCTCCCAGGTCGCGCTGCCCGCACCGGAGAGCATGCGGTGCAGGACGAGGGCCTCGGCGGCGCGGTCGGCGAGGAGACGGCCGGTGGCGCCGTCGCCGCGGTAGCCGCACAGGACGACCGAGCCCCAGCGTTCGCCGCGCCCGCCGAGGTCGGCGCGGAGCCAGCCCTCGCCGTCGATCTCGCCGGGCCGCCGGGCGATCCGCTCCCAGTCGCGGAGCACGTCGTCGACGGCGGGCCGCTCCCCGGCGGTGGCGAGGACGCGGTGGGCGAGGTTGGTGACGAGCACCGGACAGGCGCTGTGCGCGGCGACCTCGTCGAGCAGGGCCTGGAGCGGGGCGCCCGCCGTGATGAGGCCGGTGAGGGCGGTGCGGATGCCCTCGGAGAGGCTGACGGCCGCGAACTTCCGCCGCACCAGACGGGATTGGACCTCCTCGGTGAGTTCCGCGAAGGGGAAGGGGCGGTGCAGGACGACCATGGGCAGGCCGTAGCGCTCGGCGGCGCGCCGCATGTCCTCGGGCGGTGACGGGAAGGCCCGGCCGAGTCCGAGGACCAGGGCCGAGGCCTCCGCGCGGTGCAGGGACTTGATGTACTCGGTCTGCGTGTGCGCGTCGCCCTTGAGGAGGACGCCGGTGGTGAGGATCATCTCGCCGCCGGTGAGCATGACGCCGACGTCGGCGGCCTCCGCCACGTGGACCCAGCGGACGGGGCGGTCGAGGTGGTCGGCTGCCGCGACCACCTCGGGTTCACCTGCCGCGATGCGTTCCAGGGCGAGTATCTGCCTTACGGACAGGGCGTGTTCGGTGGCGGTGGCCATCGGGGGCGCCTCCCTCCTTGTTGCTCGGCTGCTCGCCGTGGGGCTTCTCGTTCCGGCCGTCTGCGGCTTCGTCGTGGCTGGTCGCGCAGTTCCCCGCGCCCCTTACGGGGCGGCCCGCAGCGCCCCTTCCAGGATCGACGCGCCTTCCTCCGCCTCCGCCACCGTCAGGGTCATCGGGGGTGCGATGCGCAGGACGCTGGTGTTGTGGCCGCCGCCCTTGCCGATGAGGAGGCCCGCCTCGCGGCAGGACTCCAGGACCGCCGCGGCAGCCTCGGGGGACGCCTCGTCGGTGCCGGGCCGGGCCAGTTCGATGCCGATCATCAGGCCCCGGCCGCGGACGTCCCGTACGGCGGGGACGTGCGCCGCGATGGCGCGCAGCCGCTCGATGAGGAGGCCGCCGACCCGGCGTGCGTTGCCCTGGAGGTCGTGTTCCAGCAGGTAGGAGAGGTTGGCGAGGCCTGCGGCCATGGTGACCGGGGAGCCGCCGAAGGTGGAGATGGAGTTGGCGTCGAGGCAGTTCATGACGTCGGCGCGGGCGACGACACCGCCGATCGACATGCCGTTGCCGATGCCCTTGGCGAAGGTGAGCAGGTCGGGCGGGCCGGACTCGCCGTGCGCCTGCCAGCCCCAGAAGTGGTCGCCGGTGCGGCCCCAGCCGGTCTGCACCTCGTCGGAGATCCACAGGACGCCGTGCTCCCGCAGGACCTCGCGGAACCGGGCGTACAGGCCGTCGGGCGGGGACGTGAACCCGCCGACGCCCTGAACCGGCTCGGCGATCAGCGCCGCCACGTCGCCGCGGGTCTGGCCGAGCATGTCGCGCAGGTCGGCGACGCAGGCGTCGGTGAACTCGGCGTCGCTCAGGTGCGCGTACGGGCCGCGGCTGCGGACGCCCCCGTGGACGTAGAGGGTCTGGAGCGGGGACAGGCTCGTCGGCGACCAGCCCTTGTTGCCGGTGATGCCGATCGTCGAGAAGGAGCGGCCGTGGTAGCTGTTGCGCATCGCCAGGATCTGGTTCGAGCGGCGGTACGCGGTCGCGAGCATCAGGGCCGTGTCGTTGGCCTCCGTGCCGGACGTGGTGAAGAAGACGCGGGCGTCGGGGATGCCGGACAACTGGGCGATCCGCTCGGCGAGTTCGACCATCGGCCGGTTGAGGTAGAGGGTCGAGGAGTGGATGATCCGGGAGGCCTGCTCGGCGACCGCCTTCGTCACCTCGGGCAGCGCGTGCGCGGTCATCGTGGTGAGGATGCCGCCGAAGAAGTCGAGGTACTTGCGCCCCTCGGCGTCCCAGACGTGGCGGCCCTCGCCGTGCGTGATCTCGATCGGGTCGGCGTAGTAGAGGGCCAGCCAGTCCGGCAGGACGGCGCGATGGCGGGCGTGCAGGGAGGTGTTGTTCACGGGTGCGGCGTCCCTTCGTCGATCACGGCTCGGGCGGGTGCGCGGGAGTTCGGGTCACGGCTGAACGAGGCCTTCGTAGGCGTCGGGGCGGCGGTCTCGGTAGAACGCCCACTGCTGGCGCACCTCGTCGATGAGGCCGAGGTCCAGGTCGCGGACGAGGAGTTCCTCGGTCTTGTCGCTCGCAGCGTCACCGACGAGCTGTCCGCGCGGGTCGACGAAGTAGGAGGTGCCGTAGAAGTCGTTGTCGCCGTAACTCTCGACGCCGACGCGGTTGATGGCGGCGACGAAGTACTCGTTGGCGACGGCCGCGGCGGGCTGTTCCAGCTGCCACAGATAGGCGGAGAGTCCTCGTGAGGTGGCCGAGGGGTTGTAGACGAGCTGAGCGCCGTTGAGCCCCAACTGGCGCCAGCCCTCCGGGAAGTGGCGGTCGTAGCAGATGTACACGCCGACCCGGCCGACGGCGGTGTCGAAGACCGGCCAGCCCAGGTTCCCCGGCTTGAAGTAGTACTTCTCCCAGAAGCCCTTGACCTGCGGGATGTGGTGCTTGCGGTACTTGCCGAGGTATCGGCCGTCGGCGTCGATCACGGCGGCGGTGTTGAAGTAGAAGCCGGACTGCTCGACCTCGAAGACCGGGACCACGATCACCATGCCGGTCTCGCGGGCGAGTTCCCGCATCCGGGTCACGGTCGGACCGTCGGGGACGGGTTCGGCCCAGCGGTAGTGCTCCGCCTCCTGGACCTGGCAGAAGTAGGGGGCGTTGAAGACTTCCTGGAAACCGATGATCCCCGCGCCCTGCCGGGCCGCCTCGCGGGCGTGCTCCTCGTGTTTGGCGATCATGGATTCGGTGTCGCCCGTCCAGGTGGCCTGGACGAGTGCGGCGCGTACGACAGGGGCCATGAGCCGCTCCTTTGCCTGATCCTCTACGCCCGTAGACCGGGTCGTAGAGGGACGAACGTAAGCCCACCCGGAAGGCTTGCCAAGACCATCGTCGTTAACCCGCGGGATCGATCTCGTTTCTCAGCCGAGCGGGCCAGCGTTTCGCGGCTCGATCCGGCTCAGACGGCGTGTCCCGCCACGCGCAGCGCGTGCGCCACGTCGCGGCGGCGCTCGTCGGTGACGGCGCGGGCCGCGTCGAGGACCAGCGGGACGAGGCGGTCCGGGTCGCACAGGGCGCTGCGGGCCGCCTCCTCGGGGGTGCGGGTGCGCACATAGGCGTCGAGCAGGATGCGGGCCTCGCGGTGCCGTCCGTCGGCGTCGAGAGCGGCGACGGCCTCCCCGATCACCTCGGGCGGGCGGCCCACGCCCTGGCGCAGGACCTGGTGCCCGTCGGCGCCGCGGCCCGCCGCGGTGAGCGCGTCCGCGGCGTCGACCAGCCGGGCCGGGGGCAGCGACGCGGCCTCCCACAGCAGCGTGGCCCAGTCGGCGTCGAGCCCGGCCCGGTGCAGCGCGTCGGCGAGCAGCGGGAGCCGGGCCGCGGGCCAGTTCACGGCTTCCACGAGGAGGATGTGCGCCTCGCCGCTGCGCGCGGCGGCACGCAGCTTCAGCAGGGTGTCGACGGCGGCGGTGACGTCCCGGTGGGCGTCGGCGTCGAGGGGACGCGGGGTGCGGGCGGGCGCGGGTTCGTCCCGCGCTCCGGCGAAGCGGGCGCCGGTGGCCGCCGTAGGGGGCGCGAGCGGCGCGTCCTGGGCGGGGGCGGGCGCGTCCTCCGCCTCCACGTCCAGACCGGCGAACCGTGCGCTGCCCCGGGGGCGGCGCTTCTTGGCTTTGGCGGGCTTGGCTTCGGGGGGCTCGGCCTGGGCGGGCTCGGCGTCGTCGACGGGTGCGGGCGACGGCTCCGGCGGCGCCTGAGTGGGCTCACCTCGCTCCAACTCATCGACCCGGTAACGGAGTTCAGCGATGCGTGCCGTCGCGCGGTCGTGGTCGTCGCGGGCCCAGGCCAGGTCCCGGCGGGCGGACTCGGCCTGCTCGTAGGTGGTGGCGGTGTCGAGGCGGCGGCCCAGGTCGCGGCGGCGCTCGGTGGCGTGCCGCTGCTCGCGGGTCATGGCGTCGAGATGGGCGAGCAGCGCGTCGTGGCCGCCGGGGGCGGCGTCGTGGGCGTGCGCGGCGGCGCGGTGCAGGGCGCGGGCCCCGGCGGCCTCGTGGTCGGCGCGGTCCGTGCCGTACTGCGCGGCGAGGTCCTGGAGCAGCGCCTCGACCACGTCCCAGGGCGGCACCTCGGCCCCGTCGAGGCAGGCGCGCAGCCCCTCGGGGTCACGCTGCCAGAAGACGCCGAACCAGCCACCCCCCTGGTCGATCCGGGTCACGAGTCCGCGCAGGTACGCCGCGAACTCCGCGCACGGGTAAGCCAGTTGCCGTGCGTCCGTCGTATCCGTCACGTGCGCCCCGCCGATCGTCGCGCCCCCTGGAGCCTGTCGCTCCGGAAGGAAACACCCGGCGTGTTACGGGGCCGCTACGCGGACTTTTCAGACGAGCACCAGCGCGCAGCGCACCACCAGTTCGTCCATGGACAGACCCAGCTCGCGGGCGACGGCGGCGATGGTGAAGAACGCCGGGGTCGGCGCCCGGCCGGTCTCGATCTTGCGCAGCGTCTCGACGGAGACACCCGCACCGGCGGCGACCTCCGTCATGCTGCGCTCGCGCCGCGCCTCGCGCAGCAGCCGGCCGAGCCGCTCGCCGCGCTCGCGCTCTTCTGGGGTCAAGGGGGTTCGGACCATGCCACGAGCCTACCCGAGATCCGATTCCTATACCGGATTCCTATACCGGGTTTCTGTACCGGGTTTCCGTACCGGATAGAAATACCGGTATAGTAATTGGCATGGTGGAACTCAAGACAGACACACAGATGGACGCGATGCGTGAGGCGGGGCGCGTCGTGGCCCAGGCCCTGACCGCCGCGAAGGACCACGCCGCCGTGGGCGTGAGCCTGCTGGAGCTGGACGAGGTGGCGCGCGAGGTGCTGGACAAGGCCGGCGCGGGCTCGCCCTTCCTCGACTACCAGCCCTCCTTCGCGACCACCCCGTTCCCGGCGGTGATCTGCGCGTCCGTGAACGACGCGATCGTGCACGGCATCCCGACCGCCGACCGGCTGCGCGACGGCGACCTGGTCTCGATCGACTGCGGGGCACTCCTCGACGGCTGGGCGGGCGACTCCGCCATCAGCTTCGTCGTCGGCCGGGCCCGTCCGGAGGACCTGACGCTCATCGGGACCGCCGAGCGGGCGCTGGCCGCGGGCATCGAGGCGGCCGTCGTGGGGAACCGCATCGGCGACATCGCGCACGCCGTGGGCCGGGTCGGCCGCAGCGCCGGATACGGCATCCCGCAGGACTTCGGCGGGCACGGCATCGGCCGGCAGATGCACGAGGACCCGGGCGTGCCGAACGAGGGACGGCCGGGCCGCGGCATGCCGCTGCGCCACGGCATGGTCCTCGCGATCGAGCCGATGCTGATCGCCGGCGGCAAGGACGGCTACCACGAGGCGTCCGACGGCTGGACCCTGCGCACGAACGACGGCTCGCGCGCAGCCCACGCCGAGCACACGGTGGCGATCACCGAGTCGGGGCCGCGCATTCTGACGGCGCTCTAGGGCGCCTGTCCGGCCGCTGCCGTTCCCTCACCCGGACGGCGTCACCAGCCCCAACTCGTAGGCGATGATCACGAGTTGGACCCGGTCGCGGGCGTCCAGTTTGGTGAACAGGCGGGCCACGTGCGACTTGGTCGTGGCCACGCTGATGAAGAGTTCGTCGGCGATCTCCTGGTTCGAGCGGCCGAGCCCGACCAGGGTGAGCACCTCGCGCTCGCGCTCCGTGACCCCCTGGACGGAGCGCGGGGCGCGGGCGGCGACGGGCCCGGGGCGTCCCACGAAGTCCGCGATGAGCCGCCGGGTCACCCCGGGGGCGATGAGCGCGTCCCCGGCCGCCACCACGCGCACCGCCGCGAGGATCTCCTCCAGCTGCATGTCCTTGACCGCGAAGCCGCCGGCCCCGGCCCGCAGCGCCCCGTACACGTAGTCGTCCTCGTCGAAGGTGGTCAGGACGAGGACCCGGCTGCCGCTGTCACCGGCCATGATCCGCCGGGTCGCCTCGATGCCGTCCATGCCGGGCATCCGCAGGTCCATGACGACGACATCGGGCTTGAGCGTCGCGGCCAGTTCGACGGCCCGCGCGCCGTCGCCCGCCTCTCCGGCCACTTCCAGGTCGTCGGTCTCGCCGATCAGGACGCTCAGCCCGGAGCGGATCAGCGGCTGGTCGTCGACGAGGAGGACGGTCACGGTCATCGGTCCGCCCCCGGCAGCGGTATGCGCGCCGTCACCCGGAAGCCGCCCTCCGGCCCCGGCCCCGCGCCGAACTCGCCGTGCAGCAGGCTCACCCGCTCCCGCATTCCTGTGATCCCCATGCCGGGGACGGTAGCCGAGCCGCCCGTGCCCGCGTCGGTGATCTCCAGGACCAGTGCGTCGTCGCTCTGGCGGACGGCGACCCGGCAGACGTCGACGCCCGCGTGCTTGACGACGTTGGTGAGGGACTCCTGGACGATGCGGTAGGCGGCCAGCTCGATGTCCGGCGGCAGCGTCCGCCCGGTCCCCGCGCGGACGAGGTCGACACGGACCCCCGCGTCCCGGCCCGTGGCCGCGGCGAGCGCGTCGAGGTCCCCGAGCCCGGCGGCCGGGACGAGCGGCGCCGCGCCGTCCGGGTCGGTCGTGCGCAGCGCCACCAGCGTGCGGCGCAGGCCCGCGAGGGTCTCCCGGCTGGTGTCCTCGATCGCCGACAGGGCCTCGCGCGCCTCGCGGGGGCGGGTCTCGACGACCCGGGCCGCGACGCCCGACTGGATCGCGATGACGCCGATGCTGTGGGAGACCATGTCGTGCAACTCCCGCGCTATGCGCAGCCGTTCGGCGGTGACGGCCTCGGAGACGGCTTGCGTGCGCAGCGCGTCGGCGTGTGCGCGGCGCTCCCCCGCGAGCAGTCCGACCATGCAGGCGACGAGGAGCGCCAGCACGGCGACGACACCGGCGCCGATCATGTTCTCCGGGGCCACGAAGAAGCCGATGGCGAGCGCCTGCACGATGACGGAGAGGACGATCCCGCTGATCCACTGGCGGCGCCCGCGCACCGCCACCAGCCGGCCGAGGACGATGTCGGCCGCCAGGAACGCCAGGAGCGTCACGGCCCGCCCGTCCTCCCCGAACGGCCGCCCGGACTGCTGTGCGGCGGCCGCGACCGGCGGGGCGAGCAGCACGACGACGAGCCCGAGGAACGGGATGCGCCGGGCCACGCCCACCAGCAGCACTGCCGAGAGCGTCACACCCAGCGCCCGTACGGCGGGAGTCGTCCGTGAGGAGCCGACCGTCGCCAGTGCCACGGCGAGCGGGTACAGGGCGAGGCCGCACCAGGCGGCGACGCTGTGGGATCGGGAGGTCGCGTTCACACAGGTGAGCGTACGGAGACGGGACCGCACGGACATCGGCCCACGGGATGTATCCCGTGGGCCGATGTCCGCCGCGTCCCGCGGACCGTCACTTGCCGGGGCTGACCACCATCGCGGAGCCCCCGCCGCGCCGCACCGGCTCGGCGGCCGCGAGCCACTTGCCGCCCGGCAGCCGCTGCACACCGGTGGCGGCCCCGATCTCCGGGTTCAGCTTGAAGGAGTGGCCGATGGCCTCCAGCTTCGCCCGCGACGCGCTGTCGTACAGGCCGGGTTCGAGCTCGGTCTGCGCGGCGTTGCGCTGGCTGGCGCGCGGCGCCGCGATGGCGTCGACGAGCGGCAGCCCGCGGTCGAGGAACCCGGTGAGCGTCTGGAGCACGGTGGTGATGATCGTGGCGCCACCGGGTGAACCGACGGCGACGACCGGCCGGTCGTGCCGGTCGAGCACGATCGTCGGGGAGATCGACGAGCGCGGCCGCTTGCCGGGGCCCGGCAGGTTCGGGTCGTGGACGTCGGGGCTGGCCGGCGCGAAGGAGAAGTCGGTCAGCTCGTTGTTGAGCAGGAAGCCGCGGCCGGGCACGGTGATGCCGCTGCCGCCGGTCTGCTCGATGGTGAGGGTGTAGGAGACGACGTTGCCCCACTTGTCGGCGACGGTGAGGTGCGTGGTGTTCTCGCCCTCGTACGTCGTCGGCGCCGCCTTGTCACCGGCCTTGCCGCACTTCCCCGGGTGCTTGGGGTCGCCGGGTGTCACCGGGCTGGTGAGCACCGCGTCGTCCTTGATGAGGCAGGCCCGCGAGTCCGCGTACTTCTGCGACAGGAGCTGCTTCGTCGGTACGTCCTCGAAGGCCGGGTCGCCGACCCAGCGGCCCCGGTCGGCGAACGCGATCCGGCTGGCCTCGATGTAGTGGTGCAGGTACTGGACGTCCGAGGCCTTGGAGAGGTTCGTCTTCTCCAGGATGTTGAGGGCCTCGCCGACGGTGGTGCCGCCGGACGACGACGGCGCGATGGAGTAGACGCCGAGCCCTCGGTACGAGGTCTTCGAGGGGGCCTGGAGCTTGGCCCGGTAGGCCTTCAGGTCCTTCGTCGACAGCTTGCCGGGGCGGGCCACGTAGTCCGAACCCGGGTCCACCGGCGGCTTCTGGGCCGTCCTGACGATGTCGTCGCCGATGTCGCCGCGGTATATGGCCCCCATGCCCTCGCGCGCCAACTGCCGGTAGGTGCGCGCCAGATCGGGGTTCTTGAACGTCGAGCCGACGGCCGGGAGCTGTCCGCCGGGCAGGAACAGCTCCGCCGTGTCGGGGAAGTCGCGGAACCGCGCCTCGTTCGACGCGGTCTGCGAGCGGAAGGTGTCGTCGACGGTGAAGCCGTCGCGGGCCAGCTTCTCGGCGGGCTTCAGGACCGTGCCGAGCCGTTCGCTGCCCCAGGCGTCGAGCGCCGACTGCCAGGTGGCCGGGGTGCCGGGCGTGCCCACGCTCAGTCCGCTGGTCACGGCGTCGCTGAAGGCGAGCGGTTTGCCGTTCTCCAGGAAGAGGTCGGAGCCGGCGGTCAGCGGCGCGGTCTCCCGGCCGTCGATCGTGTGGACCTTGCGGGACTTGGCGTCGTAGTAGACGAAGTAGCCGCCACCGCCCACTCCCGACGAATAGGGCTCCGTGACGCCGAGGGCGGCCGCGGTGGCGACGGCGGCGTCCACCGCGTTGCCCCCCTTGCGCAGGACTTCGATGCCGGCGGCCGAGGCGTCGGCGTCGACGCTCGCCACGGCGCCGCCGTAGCCGACGGCCACCGGCTCCTTCTTCGGCGTGGCGGACGCGGCTCCGGACGAGGGGGGTGCCGCCGCGCCGACGGCGACCATGCTCGCCGCCACCGCGCACAACGACAGATTCCGCCCAACTGAACGTCTCATCGGTACCTCCGGTCAACAGCGGTTCGCGCAGCGTAACTTGACTTCCGCCACCCGTCAGGACCCCCTCGAACACCGGTGCGCCGGTTGGCTAGAGTGCGCCCCCATGACTGACGACGTGCGCAATATCGTCCTCGGCCTGATCGCGGCGGGCATCTGCGTCTCGCTGGGCTGGGTCGCCCGCACCTACCTGTGGAGGCGCAGGCTCCGCCGCAAGCAGGCCTTCTTCGGACTGCCGGACAACTCCGAGTCCCTGCTGGTGGTGAACCGTGAGGCGGGCGGTCCCGAACTGACGGTCAAGCGGCACGACGTCTTCGCCCTCCTCGAACTCTCCGCCATCATCAAGGACTGCGGCGCCCACGCCCAGATAGTCGCCCACGACACGGCCCAGCAGGGCTTCGGCGAGCGGACGGAGTTCTGCGTCGGAGGGCCCGCCTCCAACCGGCGGATGGCGGCACACATGGTGAGCCTGCTCCCCGGGATCCGGGTGAACACGGACCCCGAACCGGGCCCGGACCGCGGCGCCCTGCAGATCGGCTCCGAGCGCTACCGTCTGGAGCCCGGCAGAGCCGAGCATGTGATCCTGGCCCGCCTGACCGCCGGGGACGCCGGCGACGCCGGCCGGGCCAGACCGGTCTTCCTCGCTTGCGGCCAGCTGCCCATCACCCATCAGGCCGCGACCCGCTATCTCGCCCGGCACCACGAACGGCTGGCGCGCAAGCACGGCGGGGGCTCGTTCGTGCTGCTGCTGAAGGTCGTGAACTCGGGGGCCTACGGCCCGGACGTCGTGGAGGTGGTGGCGGATGTCACGAAGGCGGCGCAGACTCCGCTCCCGGCCGGGGTCGCCGCGGGCGGCCGCAGCACCCACCGCGCGGCCAAGAAGGACGCCTGACACCCGATACCGCCCCGATACCAAGGGGAGCGGTGCCCCTGTCGCGTACGAATGCGACAAGGGCCCGCTCGGCCTCGGCAAGCAGGCCCGCTCCCGTCCGGCGCACAGCTGACCTTCTCCCCGTACGCGCGGGAAGTGATCTCCGGCTGCCGCCGGGCGGGAACCGCCGATGCTCTGGCTACTGCTTTCCCGGCAGCAGCGTCCCTGGTTCGGCCGGCGCGACATCGGCGGCCTCGGTCTTGGGGTTGCGCCGCTGTCGTCTGGCCATCCATTGGGCGAACCACGACAACAGCATGCACATCCCGATGTAGATCGGAGAGATCACCATCACCACAGGGATGAAGGGCAAATCGTAGTCGAGGTTCGACGCGATCAGCTTCCCGGCGTGGAGGAACTCCTCATAGGTGATCAGATAGCCGAGCGAAGTGTCCTTCAGGGCCACCACGAGCTGGCTGATGATGGCGGGCAGCATGGCCCGTACGGCCTGCGGTACGAGCACGTACGCCATGACCTGGGTCTTGCGCATACCGAGCGCGTACGCGGCCTCGCGCTGGCCCCGCTCCACGGAGTTGATGCCGGAGCGGAAGACCTCGGCGAGCACGGAGCCGTTGTAGAGGGTGAGACCCGCGACCAGGGCGGGCAGCGGCTCGACCTTCAGGGCAACGTAGATGAAGAAGATCATCACGAGGACCGGCATGGCGCGGAAGAACTCCACGCACAGCGTGGCCACCCAGCGCACCGGCTTGTGGTCCGACAGCCGACCGACGGCGAGCACCGTGCCGAGCACGAGGGCGAGCACGGCCGAGATGGCGAACGCCTTCAGCGTGTTCCCGAGGCCGCGCAGCAGCAGCTCCTGGATGCCCTTGTACTCGAAGGGCGACCACTTGGTGGCCGTGAACTGGTCGGTGTCGAAGAGCAGGTACAGCAGCCAGGCGACGAGGCCGAGCACGATGAGCGTGGAGATGAGCCCGTACACCTTGTGACGGCGCTCGGTCCTCGGCCCGGGGATGTCGTAGAGGGCGGTGGCGGAGTGGTCGAGTGCTTTCATCGGGCGACTCCCCAGCGCTTTTCCAGGACGTTGAAGAGCGCGCTGATGGCGAGCGTGATGATGAGGTAGCCGAGCGCGATCCAGACGAACGTCCAGATGATGTTGTAGCCGAGTTCGCTGAGCGTCTTGTACGTGCCGAGCAGTTCGACGACGCTGAACGCGCCGGCGATGGCCGAGTTCTTGGCGAGCGCGATCAGCGTGGAGCCGACCGGCGGGATCACCGACCGGAAGGCCTGCGGCAGGATCACGGTCGTCAGGGTCTGCCCGAAGGTCATGCCGAGGCTGCGGGCCGCCTCGCCCTGGCCCCGGGGCACGGTGTTGATGCCGGAGCGCAGCGCCTCGCAGATGAACGCGGAGGTGTAGCAGCCGAGCGCGAGCACCGCGAACAGCTGGAACGGCAGGACCAGGCCGAAGCGCGGCAGGCCGAGCAGCACCGCGAAGAACAGCAGGGTCAGCGGGGTGTTGCGCAGGACGGTGACCCAGGCGGTGCCGAAGGCGCGGAAGGAGCCGACGGGCGCGACGCGGAACGACGCCATGAGGAAGCCGAGCACCAGCGCGAGGACCGAGGCGTAGACGGTCAGCTCGACGGTACCGAGGAAGCCCTTCCAGTACGTCGAGAAGTTGTCGGTCAGGACATTCATGGGACGCCTCCTCAGTTCGCCGGGTAGCGGTCGACGGGCGGGGGCTTCGGCGCGGCCTCGCCGGACAGGCCGAGGGTGGCCTCGAAGGCCTTCTTCCAGTCGCCGTTCTTCTCGCGGGCCTCCAGGGCGTCGTCCATGGCGAACCGGATCGCGGTGTCGCTCTTGGGCAGGCCGATGCCGTAGGGCTCCTCGGAGAACGGCTTGCCGGCGATCTTCATCTCGTCGGGCGCCTTGGCGGCGAAGCCGAGCAGGATCGCGTCGTCGGTGGTGACCGCGTCGACCTGATAGGTCAGCAGATTGTCGACACAGATGGAGTACGTGTCGTACGCGACGAGGTCGGCCTTCGGGTAGTCGGCCTGGATGCGCTGGTACGGGGTCGAACCGGCCGCCGAGCAGACCCGCTTGCCGGCGAGGTCCCCCGGCCCGTGGATGTCGTCCTCGTCGGTGCGCACGAGCAGGGACTGGCCGGCCATGTAGTAGGGCCCGGCGAAGCCGACGAGCTTCTTGCGGTTGTCGTTGATGGTGTAGGTGCCGACGTAGTAGTCGATCTGCCCGTTCTGGAGGGCGGTCTCGCGGTTCGCGGAGGCGATCGTCTTGAAGCGGATCCGCGCCGGGTCGAGCCCGAGCGAGGCCGACATCATCTTGGCGATCTCGATGTCGAAGCCGGAGTAGACGCCGTTGGCGGGGTTCTTCTCGCCGAGGTAGGGCTGGTCCTCCTTGGCACCGACCACGAAGTACCCGCGGCTCTTCGCCTTCTTCCACGTCTTCGAGTCGGGCAGCGAGAATCCTTGCGCCATCTGGTACTTGGGGAGTTCGTCGGCCGACGGGCCCTTGGTTGGCGGGCTGCCGTCCTTGCCGCAGGCGGTGGCGGCCGAGGCCGCCACCAGGAGCGCGGCGAGCAGCCGCAGCGACTTGGGAATCATGTGGTGCTGCACTCCCCCGTCAGTGCTTGAGGATCTTGGAGAGGAAGTCGCGGGCGCGCTCGCTCTCCGGGTGGGTGAAGAACTCCTCGGGGGCGCGGTCCTCGACGATCTTTCCGTCGGCCATGAAGACGACACGGTCGGCGGCGGTGCGCGCGAAGCCCATCTCGTGGGTGACCACGACCATCGTCATGCCGTCGCTGGCGAGCTGCTGCATGACCTCCAGGACCTCGTTGATCATCTCGGGGTCGAGGGCCGAGGTCGGCTCGTCGAAGAGCAGGGCCTTGGGGTCCATGGCGAGGGCGCGGGCGATGGCCACGCGCTGCTGCTGGCCGCCGGAGAGCTGCGCCGGGAACTTGTCGGCGTGGGCGGCGAGCCCGACCCGGTCGAGGAGTTCGCGGGAGCGCCGGTCGGCCTCGTCCTTCTTGCGCTTCCTGACCTTGACCTGGGCCAGCGAGACGTTCTGGAGCACCGTCTTGTGCGCGAAGAGGTTGAACGACTGGAAGACCATGCCCACTTCGGCTCGGAGCTGGGCGAGCGCCCTGCCCTCGGCGGGCAGCGGGTTGCCGTCGAGTCTGATGGTTCCCGACTCGATGGTCTCCAGACGGTTGATCGTCCGGCAGAGCGTCGACTTGCCCGACCCCGAAGGGCCGATGACGACGACCACCTCCCCCTTGCCGACGGTGAGCTCGATGTCCTGGAGGACATGCAGCTCCCCGTAGTACTTGTTCACGTCACGCAGCTCGATCAACGGATCGACGGCCATGGCAGTCCCTGCCCACTCATCGCTGTGTCGGTCCGCGCAAACTACCCACGCCAATATGGGACTTAATGGACGACACGCTCGTATGGGCATTAACCGTATTTGCTGCTCAGCGGCACACTCAGGACTCGGCGGCCTCCGCATAGAACTGCGACAGCTCGGGGGCGCCGCTCTCGGCCCAGGCGTGTCCCGCCTCGACCACGTCGATCTCCCGGCCGGACGTCAGGCGCACCACCGGCTGCCCGTTGGGCCAGATCACCCAGGCCGCGCCGGAGACATGGTGGACCATGATCGTGCCGAGATAGAGGCCCGCGTCATTGCCGAGCCAGTGCAGCACGTCCTCGTCCTCCCGCCAGCGCGGCACGAGTTGGTCCAGGGCCGCCAACGAGCCGACCGAGTCGTCGAGTTCCACCCCGGCCTGCTCGGCCTGGGCACGCAACAGCTCGCACTCGGCGAGCAGTTCGGCGACACCCTCGGCGTCGTCGGCGCCGGGGCCGAACACGGCGATGGGGGCGTCCCCGTGCCTCTTGCGCCACTGGTCCACGAAAGGGATCTTCATACCGACCAGCGTCGCACCCGGTGCCGTCCGTGCACCACAGGCGCGCGGGCCAAGCCGACCGGCCGTTCGCGGGGAGTTCACGGCCACTTCGGCCCCACCTCATTGACGCGTCCCTGACGTCTCTTTACGTTCATGGCGCACCAGCCACGGCACGCACATCGACGAAAGGGAGCCGTTCGTGCGCCGACGCATCTGGGGAACAGCCGTCCTGCTGGCCGCCTGCGCGGGGCTCGCCCCCGTCACGACGGCACAGGCCGCATCGCACAGACCCGAGCCGCTCCCCCTGGAGCGGCTCTTCGACAACCGGGCGGTGAGCGACGACGCCGCGCCCGGCGAGGCGGACTTCGACGGCGCGGGCGGCTCACTGTCCGCGCAGGATCTCGCCGCCGCGGGCTGGACTCCCGGCCGCACGCTGGGAGTTGACGGCGCGCGCCTGACCTGGCCGCGCTCGGTGGAGAAAGGTTTCGACAACGTCACCGCCGACGGGCAGCGGGTGCGGGTGACCGGGCGCGGCGACGCGCTGGCCTTCCTGGTCGCGGGGACGGGCGGGGACGCGACCGGCTCGGGCGTCGTGCGGTACGCGGACGGCTCGCGTTCCTCGTACACGCTGACCGCGCCGGACTGGCGCACGGGACCGCTCGCGACGAAGGCCGTCGCACTGGCCCACCGCAACACTCCTGACGGCCAACTGGCAGAGAAGACCAGGCTGTTCGTGGTGAGTGTGCCGGTGCGGGCCGGGCGTTCGATCGCGTCGGTGGAGCTGCCGCGGACCCGGGGCGCCGCGCTCCACGTGTTCGCCCTGTCCGTGCGCGAGCGGACTCAAGGGTGGACGGGGACCTGGTCGGCGTCGCCCGCCGGATACACGGTGGTGGGGCCGTGGGCCGACCGTACGGTGCGGCTCGTGGTGCACACGAGCACGGGCGGGCCGCGGGTGCGGATCCGGCTGGAGAACACCTTCGCCTCGGCGCCCGTACGGATCGGGAGCGCGTCGGTGGCGGTGCAGGGGGCGGGGGCCGAGGCGAGGAACACGCCGGTTCCGCTGCGGTTCCGGGGTGCGGCCGGGACCCAACTACCGGCCGGGGCGCAGGCGTTCAGCGACCCTGTCGACTTCGACGTACCGGCCGACGCGAACCTCCTGGTGAGCTTCCATCTCCCGGAGCCGGTGGCCGCGGCGCCCGTGCACAGCCAGGCCGTCCAGACCGGCTACGTCAGCGGGCCCGGGGACCACGCGGCGGAGCCGGCCGGGTCCGCCTACACGTCCACGATCGCGTACTGGCCGCTGCTCACCGGGGTCGACGTGGGCGGCGGTCCGGGGTCCGTGGTGCTGCTCGGGGACTCCATCACCGATGGCGTGAAGTCGACGCAGGACGCCAACCACCGGTGGCCGAATGTGCTCGCGACGCGGCTCCTCGGACAGTCGAAGGTGCCGCGGTACGGGGTGCTGAACCAGGGGATCTCCGCGAACAAGGTCGTCACGGACCGCTACACCGGCGACGGGATCTCCACGGACACGGGCGGGGTGAGCGCCCTGCACCGGCTCGACCGGGACGTACTGGCCCAGACGTCGGCCCGTACGGTCGTGGTCTTCCAGGGGATCAACGACCTGCGCTGGGGTGCCACGGCGGAGCAGGTCGGGGCCGGGCTGCGGGAGATCGTGCGGCGGGCGCACGCCCGCGGGCTGAAGGTGATCGGGGCGACCGTCACGCCGTGCGAGGGCGAGGCGCTGTGCCCGGCCGCCGTCGACGCCGAGCGGGTCGCCGTGAACACCTATCTGCGCGGGCCGGACTCGCCCTTCGACGGGCTGGCCGACTTCGACGCCGTGGTGCGGGATCCGGCACATCCCGCCCGGATGCTGCCCGCCTACGACAGCGGGGACCATCTGCATCCGGGCGACACGGGCCTCAAGGCGATGGCCGACTCTTTCGACCTGCGGCTGCTGGTGCCGTAGCCCATCTACACCGGGGGCGCGGCAGGCTTCTGGGCCACCAGGGTGCCCTGCCGGCCCTGGGTCGCGCGCTCGAAGCCCTCGGGCTCGCGGACCAGGTGGGCCCGCACGGCCAAACCGGCCGCTTCGAGGCACCCCTCGACCTCCTCGGGCGAGCGCCAGTAGACGTCGAGCGAGAGGTCGTGGCCGTAGGCGTGGTCGAGGTGGCGGATCAGGTCGCCGATCTTGTAGCCGACCAGGACGTGGCCGCCGGGTGCGAGGACGCGATGGAACTCGGCGAAGATCGTCGGAAGCACCTCCGGCGGCGTGTGCACCGTCGAGTACCAGGAGACGATGCCGCCCAGCGAGTCGTCGGGGAGGTCGAGGGCCGTCATCGAGCCCTCCTCGAACCGCAGGTCGGGATGGGCGCGGCGGGCCTCGGCGATCATCTTCGGCGAGAGATCGACGCCGAACGCGGTCAGGCCGAGGTCGCGCAGATGGGCCGTCGCATGGCCGGGCCCGCAGCCGAGGTCGGCCACCGGGCCGGCGCCTTCGCGTACGAGATCGGCGAAGGCTCCGAACATCGCGACCCCGTACGGATCGCGGCCGAACAGCGGCGGGATCATCTCGGCGTAGGCGCCCGCGGCGGTGTCGTAGGCGAGCTGGGTCGACTGCAAGTAGGACGACTGGTCGGTTGTCATGGGCGGCGACGCTAGCCCCCGCCACTGACAACGGCCCCTGCCGACCGAACGGATCAGGTCAGACGTCGAGGTCCACCACGACCGGCGCGTGGTCGGACGCGCCCTTGCCCTTGCGCTCCTCACGGTCCACGTACGCGTCCGAGACCGCCTTCGCGAACGGCTCGTTGCCGTAGACCAGGTCGATGCGCATGCCGCGGTTCTTCGGGAAGCCGAGCGCGCGGTAGTCCCAGTACGTGAAGGGGTGGTCGTACTTGAGCGGGCGCGGCACGACGTCGGTCAGGCCCGTGTCGCGCAGCGAGGCGAGGGCGGCGCGCTCGGGCTCGGTGACATGGGTGAGGCCGTCGAAGGCGGCGCGGTCCCACACGTCGTCGTCCGTCGGCGCCACGTTGTAGTCGCCCAGCACGGCGAAGGGGCGGTCGCCCGCCGCGTCGCCCGCGACAGCCGCCTTCAGCGCCTCGTACCACTGGAGCTTGTACGCGTAGTGCGGGTGGTCGACCTCCCGCCCGTTCGGCACGTACACCGACCAGACGCGGACCGGGCCGCAGGTCGCGGAGACGGCGCGGGGCTCCTCCGTGCCGTCGTAGCCCGGGTCGCCGGGCAGGCCCTTGACCACGTCGTCGAGACCGACGCGGGAGAGCAGCGCCACCCCGTTCCACCTGCCTGTCGCGTTCACCGCCGACTCGTAGCCCAGCTCGCGCAGCGCGTCCGCGGGGAACTGCTCCGCCGAGCACTTGGTCTCCTGGACGCACAGCACGTCCGTGCCGCTGCTCTCCAGCCAGGCCAGCAGGCGCGGGAGGCGCGCGGTGATCGAGTTCACGTTCCACGTAGCGATGCGCATGCCTCACAACCTACCCGGCGGCTATGACAACGGGCCCGCACGCCCGCCGACCAGGAAGATGCCGGATATAGACAGGCAATCTTGCAAGTTTTCCTGTTAGACAGTTAGCCTGCCGAACATGAGCGACAGCACCCCCACCCCCCTCTCCCTCGACGAGCGCCCCGCCCTCGTCCTCATCGACCTCCAGCAGGGCATCCTCGGCCTGCCGACCGTGCACCCCTCCGGTGACGTCCTGAAGAACGCCGTCCGGCTCGCCGACGCCTTCCGCGCCAAGGACCTGCCGGTCGTGCGGGTGCGGGTCGGCTGGTCGCAGGACGGCGGCGACCTCCCGGTCAGCCGGGCCGTGACGCCCGGTCCGGCGCAGGCGCCGCCCGCCGCATTCTCCGAGTTCCCCGAGGACCTCGGCCCGCTCGGCGACGACATCGTGATCACCAAGCGGCACTGGGGCGCCTTCACCGGCACCGAGCTGGACCTCCAGCTGCGCCGGCGCGGGGTCACGCAGATCGTGCTCTGCGGCATCTCCACGTCGATCGGCGTCGAGTCCACCGCCCGCTCCGCGTTCGAGCTGAGCTACCACCTGCTGGTCGTCGAGGACGCGACGACCGACACGGACGCCGATTCCCACGCGCACAGCTTCGGGAAGATCTTCCCGCGCATCGCCGAGCTGGGCTCGACCGAGGACGTGCTCGCGCTCCTCGGCAAGTAGGGCTCGAAGATTCCCGAACGGTAAGGGCGGTTCACACCTGCGCCGAGGCTCCCGGCGCCAGGCGCAGGTGTTCCGTACCGCCGAGCGCGCCGATCTGGTTGTCGTAGATCGGGCGCGCGAGGTCGGTCAGCAGCGCGTCATGGATGTCGTACGCGCGCGTGGGCTTGACCTCGCGGACGTACTCGATGACCTCGGCGATCTTGTTCCAGGGCGCCATGACGGGCAGCATCAGCGTCTCGACCGGCTGGTCGGGGACGGTGAGGGCGTCGCCGGGGTGGAAGACCGTGCCGCCGTCGAGCAGATAGCCGACGTTCGTGATGCGCGGGATGTCCGGGTGGATGACCGCGTGCAGTTCGCCGTGGACCTGGACGTCGAATCCGGCGGCCGTGAACGTGTCGCCGTGGCCGACCGTGTGGACGCGGCCCGGGAAGGCCGCCGAGATCTTCTCCGCGACCGACCTCAGGGTCCAGATCTCCGCCGCGGGATCGGCCTCCAGCCCCGCACGCAGCTGCTCCTCGCTGAAGTGGTCCGGGTGCTCGTGCGTCACCAGGATCGCGTCGGCGCCGAGCGCCGCGTCCTTCTCCGTGAACGCTCCGGGGTCGATGACGAGGGTGCGGCCGTCCTTCTCCAGGCGGACACAGGCGTGGGTCTTCTTCGTGAGCTTCATACTCCCCATCCTGCTCCCGGCAGGGCGGTGACGGGCAGCCGGACGCTGGTGCTCCGGGTGCCCGTCTGCCGGTCGCTGCGGGGCGGTCTGCTCCTGCGGGCTACTCCTGCGGGGTGGTCTCTTCCCTGATCACCTGCTGGGCCACCTTGAACGCGGAGTTCGCGGCCGGGACACCGCAGTAGACCGCCGCCTGGAGCAGGATCTCCTTGATCTCCGCGGCGGTGAGGCCGTTGCGCAGGGCCGCGCGGGTGTGGAAGACCAGTTCGTCGAGGTGGCCGCCCGCGACCAGGGCCGTGAGGGTCACCGAGGAGCGCATCCGGCGGTCGAGGCCCGGGCGGCTCCAGATCTCGCCCCAGGCATAGCGCGTGATGAGCTCCTGGAAGTCGCCGGAGAACTCGTCGGCGGAGGCCAGCGCCCGGTCCACGTGCGCGTCGCCGAGGACCTCGCGGCGCACCTTCAGACCGACCTCGTGCGGATCGGGGCGGACCGCGGCCTCCGGCTGCCGGATCGCCGCCGTGATCTCGGCGACCGGGGCGAGCGGCGGGGGCGACGGCGCGAGGACCGGCTTGGCCGGAGCGGCCTGGATGGCGTGCTGACCGGTCTCGAAGCCGGGCAGCCACGCGGAGGTGAAGTGGCGCACGAGGAGGTCCGTCACCGCGGCCGGCTGCTCGACGGGCGCCAGGTGGGAGGCGCCGGGGACGACGGCGAGCCGGGCGTCCGGTATCCCGGCGACCAGCGTGCGGGCCTCGGCGGGACCGGTGACCTGGTCGTCGGAGCCGACGAGCACCAGCGTCGGGACGCCGACCGCCCCCAGTTCCGTACGGATGTCGAAGGCGGCGAGCGCCTCGCAGGAGGCGATGTAGCAGCCCGGGTCGGTCGTGCGGACCATCTGCACGGCCCAGTCGGTGATGGCGGGCTGCGCGGCGGCGAACCCGGCCGTGAACCAGCGCTCCGGCGACGTACGGGCGATGGGGTCGAGGCCGTTGCTGCGCACGATGACGCCGCGCTGGCGGAACTCGTCGGCGGTGCCGAAGCGCGGCGAGGCCGCGATCAGCCCCAGCGACGCCACGCGCTCGGGGTGGCGCAGCGCAAGCTCCGCGCCGATCGCGCCGCCCAGCGAGCAGCCCGCGTACCCGAACCGCTGTACGCCCACCTCGTCGAGCGTGGCCAGCACCCGCTCGGCCAGCTCCGCGACGGACCCGGCCGGGTGGGCGGGGGCGCCGCCGTGGCCGGGCAGGTCGAACCGGAACACGCGCCAGTGCTTGACCAGCTCGGGGATCTGCCGGTCCCACATGTGCCAGGTCGTACCCAGTGAGGGACCCAAGATCAGGACAGGGGCGTCTTCCGGCCCGTCAAAGCGGTATTGCAGGGTGTTCTTCGGTGTCTCACTCACGCCGAAGACGTTCTCACATCACACAAATTCGCACGTGCCTGGGTCGGGTCCCCACGCAAGCCGTCCCACGTTGTGTGGACTTCGCGAAGATCCTTTACTGCCGGACGAGCAGGTGGGCGCGGCCGAACACGGTGGCCGCGGCGCGGGCCGTCGGGGTGCCGGTGTCGAGGTCCGCACCGGCCTCCAGGAGGGCGGTGACCACGTCGTCCGCGCCCTTGAACAGGGCGCCCGCGAGGGGCGTCTGGCCGCGCCCGTTGGTCCGGTCCGGGTCCGCGCCCCGCTCCAGCAGGGCCCGGACGGTGCCCGCCTGTCCGTGGTAGGAGGCCAGCATCACGAGTGTGTTGCCGCCCGGGTCCGCCGTGTCCGCAGGCAGGCCGTGCGCGAGGAAGCCGATGAGCTGGTCGGTGTCCCCCGCGCGAGCCAGGTCCAGGGCGATGTCCACGACACGTGCCGTCTGCTCGGGTGTCAGGGTCGCCCTGCCCATCGGTCGGTCTCCGCTCATCGGTCCGGGTTCGGTCGGCTCCGCCCGGACCGGGACTTTCCCGAGCCGGGCGGAGCGGGAGTGGCTCAGAGTCGGCCGTCGGCCAGCGCCTCGATCGCCTTGCGGACGCCCTCCCCGTAGGCGGGGTCGGCCTGGGCGCAGTTGCCGATGTGCCGCTCGACGGTCTGCGGGGACGCGCCGTTGATGGCCCGCGCCGTGTTCGCGAAGAGCACTTGCTGCTGCTCGGGGCTCATCAGCCGGAACAGGTTGCCGGGCTGCTCGAAGTAGTTGTCGTCGTCCTCACGGAAGTCGAACCGGTCGGCGACCGAACCCACGGCCTGCTTCGGCTCGCGGTAGGCGGGCTGTTCCTGCCAGCGCCCGTACGCGTTGGGCTCGATGCTCGGCGTGGCTCCCTGATTGCCGTCGACGCGCAACTGCCCGTCCCGGTGGAAGGAGTTCGCCGGGTTCTTCGGCGCGTTGACCGGGATCTGGTGGTGGTTCACACCGAGGCGGTAGCGCTGGGCGTCGCCGTAGGAGAACAGCCGGCCCTGGAGCATCTTGTCGGGGGAGAACCCGATGCCCGGCACCACGTTGGCGGGGTTGAAGGCGGCCTGCTCGACGTCCGCGAAGTAGTTCTCCGGGTTGCGGTTCAGCTCCCACTCGCCGACCTCGATCAGCGGGTAGTCCTTCTTCGACCAGACCTTCGTGAGGTCGAAGGGGTGGAAGCGGTAGTGCTCCGCGTCGGCCTCCGGCATGACCTGGATGTACAGCTTCCACTTCGGGAGGTCGCCGTTCTCGATCGCGTCGAACAGGTCCCGCTGGTGCGACTCGCGGTCCTTGCCGACCAGTGCTTCGGCCTCGGCGTCGGTGAGGTTCTCGATGCCCTGCTGGGTGCGGTGGTGGAACTTCACCCAGAACCGCTCGCCCTCGGCGTTGACCAGGCTGTAGGTGTGCGACCCGAAGCCGTGCATGTGCCGGTACGAGGACGGGATGCCGCGGTCCGACATCACGATGGTGACCTGGTGCAGCGCCTCGGGCAGGTTGGTCCAGAAGTCCCAGTTGTTCTCGGCGTCGCGCAGGTTCGTGCGCGGGTCGCGCTTCACCGCGTGGTTGAGGTCGGGGAACTTCAGCGCGTCCCGGAAGAAGAAGACGGGGGTGTTGTTGCCGACCAGGTCCCAGACGCCGTCCTCCGTGTAGAACTTCAGGGCGAAGCCGCGGATGTCGCGCTCGGCGTCGGCGGCGCCCCGCTCACCGGCGACGGTCGAGAACCGCGCGAACATGTCCGTCTTCTTGCCGACCTCGGAGAAGACCTTCGCGGACGTGTACCGGGTGATGTCCTGCGTGATCGTGAGCGTGCCGAAGGCGCCCGAGCCCTTGGCGTGCATCCGTCGCTCCGGGATGACCTCGCGGTCGAAGTGGGCCAGCTTCTCCAGGAACCACACGTCCTGGAGCAGCATCGGGCCGCGCGCGCCGGCGGTCAGCGAGTTCTGGTTGTCCGGCACCGGTGCCCCGGCGACCGTGGTCAGCGGCTTCTGATTGTTCTCGGGCAAGGCTCGCTCCTACCACTTCCAGGGAGTGTCACTGCGGGTGTGCCGACGCGGGCGTCCGCGTACGCACCTGCATGGATGACCTCCGGCCGCGTTTTCGAAACCGGCGCCGTACCCGGTCGGCGGGACCGGTTCGGCCTCGTCCGGCGCGACATCACGCACGGTGCGATCGATCATGAACGCATGCGCGAGGGTGAGAAGAGCGGTGTCCTGCTGTGCAACGCCTTGCTGATCGACGGCCTCGGCGGGGCGCCGGAACCGGACGGCGCGGTGCTCCTCGACGGCGAGCGGGTGGCCTGGGCGGGCAGCCTGGCCGCGGCGCCGCCCGCGGCCCGCGACGCGCGGCGGGTCGACCTGGGCGGGCGGACCCTGTGCCCGGGATTCATCGACGCGCATGTGCACTTCGCCCTGCCGGGTCGCGCCGGTACTCCGTTGAGCGGGGTGAACGAACTGCCCAGCTACCGGGTGCTGAAGGTGCTGGACCGGCTGCGGGTGACGCTGGAGAACGGGGTCACCACGGCGCGGGACCTGATGGGGCTCGACGCCGGATTCCGGCGGGCCCTGGAGGAGCGCAGGATCGTCGGGCCGCGGCTGCGGGTGGCGGTGTCGATGCTCAGCCAGCGCGCGGGGCACGCGGACTTCACGCTGGCCAGTGGGGTGGACGGGTACGCGGCGGCGGTCGCCATGCCGCTCAGTCCGGGCGGTCTGGTGAACACGGTCGACGAGGTCCGGCTGCGGGTGCGCGAGCTGGTCGCGGCCGGCGCGGACTGCGTCAAAGTGGCCAGCAGTGGCGGTGTCACCTCGCCGCACGACCAGCCGGACTGGCTGGGGATGCGTCCGGAGATGCTGCGGGCGGTGCGCGAGGAGGCGGACGCGTACGGCGGGCTGCCCGTCGCCGCGCACGCCATCGGGCGGCCCGGGATCGAGGCCGCGGTCCGCGCGGGCGTGACGAGCGTCGAGCACGGTTACGCCCTCGACGACGAGCTGCGCGCGGAGATGGTGGACCGCGGCCAGTTCCTGGTCCCCACCCTGCTGGAGACCCTGACGGACGTGGACACGCCGGGCGTGCCGCCCGCCGTACGGGAGAAGTCCGCGCACTGGCACCGCGTGGCGCAGGAGTCCGTCGCCGCCAGCGCGGCGGCCGGTGTGCTGATCGCGATGGGCACGGACAGCGGGCTGACCGCGAGCCACGGCGGCAATCTCAAGGAGCTGGGGCTGCTCGTGCGGTTCGCGGGTCTGACGCCGTTGGAGGCGATCACCGCGGGGACCGCGACGGCCGCGCGGCTCTGCGGGGTCGACGGCGTCACCGGCACGCTGGAGGCCGGTAAGGCCGCCGACCTGGTCGTCATCGGGACGAACCCGCTGTCCGACATCGACTCGCTGGGAGACCCACGGTCGGTCCACGCCGTCCTCAAGGAGGGCCGGATCGCGATCGACCGTGCCGGAGTCCTCTCGGGGAGCGGACTGCCGGGTCTCCAGGACCTCACTTCTTGAGGAACTCCAGCAGGTCGGCGTTGAACTTCTCCTTGTCGCCGGGGACGAGCGCGATGCCGTGCGAGCCGCCCTCGTAGACCTTGAGCGTCGCGTCCTGGATGATCTCGGCGGACTTGCGGCCGGTGGCGTCGATCGGGACGACCTGGTCGTCGTCGCCGTGCACGATCAGGGTCGGCACGTCGAATTTCTTGAGGTCGTCGGTGAAGTCGGTGGCCGCGAAGGCGTCCACGCAGGCGACACCGCCCTGGATGGTCTCCTGCATCGCCATGTACCAGAAGGCGTCCTTGTTGCCCTGGGTGACCTTGTTGCCGTCGCGGTTGGCGCTGAAGAAGCCGACCGCGGTGTCCTTCCAGAACTGGGAGCGCTCGTTGAGGATGCCCGCCTTGATGCCGTCGAAGGCACTCTGCGGCACGCCCTCGGGGTTGTCCGGGCCCTGGAGCATCAGCGGCGGGATCGCCGACAGGAGCACCGCGGACCGGATCCGGGAGGTGCCGTGCCGGCCGATGTAGCGGGACAGCTCGCCACCGCCCATCGAGTGCGCGACCAGCGTGACGTCGTGCAGGTCGAGACCGGTGATGAGGTCGTTGAGGTCGTCGGCGAACGTGTCCCAGTCGTAGCCGTCCCACACCGGGGTGGAGCGGCCGTGACCGCGGCGGTCGTGGGCGATGCCCCGGTACCCGGCGTCGGCGACGGCCTTGAGCTGGTCCTGCCAGGCGTCACCGTTGAGCGGCCAGCCGTGGATGAAGACGACCGGACGACCCGTGCCCCAGTCCTTGTAGAAGATGTCCACGCCGTCGCGAGTGGTACAGATGGGCATGATCGTTCTCCGTCCCTGTTCGTACTGTCCGTACGCGGATGAAGGTCGAGCGAATGCTCGGACGGGGCGGCGTCGTCGCACGTCCCCGGAGATCCGGCCACTTCGAAGAGTCGTTCGGCCGGCGCTCTCCATCCTGACCGAGTGGGACGGACTCGCAACACGAGAGGCGGGCAGCCGCCGAGTTGCGGCGGGGAAGGCCTCGGCGAGGATGAAAAGGGCCGGTCGTACTGTTCAGACAGACAGTGGGTGGAGTGCGGTGACGGACGGCTCCACAGGCCTTTGAGAAGGAGCTTTTGATGCCGGGCGAGACGGAGAAGGCAGTACTCGCGGGTGGCTGTTTCTGGGGGATGGAGGACCTGATCCGGAAGTTGCCCGGGGTGCGTTCGACGCGCGTCGGCTACACCGGTGGCGACACCCCGAACGCCACGTACCGCAACCACGGCGACCACGCCGAGGCGATCGAGATCGTCTACGACCCGGCGGGGACCAGCTACCGGGATCTTCTGGAGTTCTTCTTCCAGATCCACGACCCGAGCACGAAGGACCGGCAGGGCAACGACCTCGGCCGCAGCTACCGCTCGGCGATCTACTACGCCGACGACGCGCAGCGCCGGGTCGCCGTGGACACGATCGCGGACGTGGACGCCAGCGGGCTGTGGCCCGGCAAGGTGGTCACCGAGGTGGAGCCGCTCGGCGACTTCTGGCAGGCCGAGCCCGAGCACCAGGACTACCTGGAGCGCTACCCCGACGGCTACACCTGCCACTTCCCGCGGCCGAACTGGAAGCTGCCCAAGCGGTCCGAGGCGGGGAGCACCTCATGAGCGAGAACGACGCCTATGCCGATGACGTCTACCAGCCCGACGGGTCCGAGGTGCAGGACGACGAAGGTCTCCTCGACGCGGCGGACACCCTCCTGGAGGGTGTCGAGGACCCGCTGGACGAGGGGTACTCGCCGCCCGAGCGCTTCGAGGGCCGCTACGACAGCGAGCCCGAGACCCTGGACGAGCGGCTCGCGGAGGAGGTCCCCGACGCGGCGCCGCCCGCGGGGGACGGGCTCGGCGACACCAGCGACACCGACGGCGAACTGCTGGACTCCGAGGTCGGCGGGGCGAGGTCGGGGCGGCTCGTGGCCGATGAGATCGACCTTGACGGTGCGAGCGAGGAGTCGCTGACGGCGCAGGACGCCGGTCTCGACGGGGCGGGGGCCTCGGCCGAGGAGGCCGCCGTGCACATCGTCGACGACGAGAACGGCTGAGCGGGCGGGGGGGGGGGGGGCGGGGGGCGGAAGGGGCGGAAAAGAAGGAAGAGGGGGGAGGGGGGGGGGGCGCGGCGAAGCGGCGCGGCAGAG
>NZ_JBHVIX010000009.1:0-216084 GCF_042799415.1 Streptomyces sp. NPDC057694 | reverse complement strand
TGGCTATGGACGCTTACCCAACGACTGGAGGGAAAGGAGGCGGGGATCATGATCGTCCTTCCGTCTCGCTCCACCCCCCCCCCCCCCCGCCGCCGGATCAGGGCTCGGTGGTCGAGACGACGAAGACCATCGGATGGTCCGGGTTCGACATGTTCACCACGATGCTCTGCGTCGGCGACGGGTCCTTCTGGCCGTGGGTCAGCCCGTACCAGGGGCCCGGCCCGGTGAAGTCCCACCCGGCGACCTTCCGGTCCCGGCTGCCGATCGGGATGTCGTCCTTCTTCAGGTCGTCGACGGTGTACTTGTCGTCGACCTCCTTGAGGAACGTGTCGAGGCCGCCCTTGCTGGTGAGGAACTGCGTGTACAGGCGGCTGACCTTGTAGTTGTTCGTCTCGTAGTAGGCGACGTTGCGCGAGTAGTGCGGGATCGGCGTCTCGTAGAGCCGCCGCTGCACCTTCGACGGCCAGCCGATGGTCAGGCCGGTCACCGAGTACTTGGCCTCCTTGTCCTTGCCGCTGTCGCGGCTCTGGTTCGCGGAGATCACCAGGTATCCGGCGGGGATGCCGATGAGCAGCACGATCGTCAGGAGGGTGAGGGCGCGGCGGCGGATCACATGACCGCGCGGCTCCTGCGGCGGGCGCGTCTCCTCGTACGGGGACGGAGGCTGGCGGGGCACGGTCATGGCTGGCTTTCCTGTCACTGTTCCACGTTCCAAGCGGTCCGCGTACGCGCGCTCTACTGGTCCTCGGCGCCGGGCGCCGTGGCCTCGCGGGCCTGGGCGTAGCGCTCGTACCGTTCGTAGCGCTCCACGCGGCGGCGCTTGGCGCGGCGGAACCGGCGGGCGACCAGGCGGGCCAGGTCCGCGGCGCCGACCATGCCGGCCTCGGGGCCGAGCTGGGCGCGCGCGATGCGGGCCTCGGGGCGGTAGCCGCGGCCGGTCAGCTGGCGCTTGAAGGCGTCGCGGGCCGGGGCGATGAGCAGGTCGTCGGCGGCGCTCACCCCGCCGCCGATGACGAAGCACGACGGGTCGAGGGCGGCGGCCAGGTTCGCGATGCCGACACCGAGCCACTGGCCGATGTCCTGGAGCAGCTCGATGCACATGGCGTCGCCCTCGCGGGCCAGCTCGGTGATGAGCGGTCCGCTGATCTCGGGGACGTTGCCCTGGACGCGCTCGATGATGTTGTACGCGACCGGGGAGTCGGCCGCCGCGAGTTCGCGGGCCTCCCTGACCAGGGCGTTGCCCGAGCTGTACTGCTCCCAGCAGCCGCGGTTGCCGCACGGGCATCGGTGGCCGCCGGGGACGACCTGCATGTGGCCGAACTCGCCGGCGACGCCGTACTTGCCGCGCTTGACCTGGCCGTCCTCCAGGATCGCGCCGCCGATGCCGGTGCCGAGGGTGATCATGACGAGGTGGTCCTCGCCGCGGCCCGCGCCGAAGCGCCACTCCGCCCAGGCGGCGGTGTTCGCGTCGTTGTCGACCAGCACGGGGACCGCGAGGCGGCCCGCGAGGCGGTCGCGGAGCGGTTCGTTGCGCCAGGACAGGTGCGGGGCGAACAGGACGCGGTTGCGGTCCGCGTCGACCCAGCCGGCCGCACCGATGCCGACCGCGTGCACGTCGTGCCGGTCGGACAGGTCCAGGACCAGCTCGCAGATCGTGTCCTCGACGACCTTCGGGCTCTTGGACTTGTCCGGGGTCTCCGTGCGCAGCGTCTCCAGGATGGTGCCGTCCGCGTCGACGACACCCGCCATCACCTTGGTGCCGCCGATGTCGATGCCCACGGTGGGGACGCGGGGGGCGGTCAGGTGCGAGCGGCGTTCCCTGGTGCCGACCGTCCGCAGGACGGTGGCTCGTGCGCTGCCACGGTGTGCGAGGTCGCGGTAGGTGCTCATTGCGGCGATTCTGCCTCACGGCGTGGCCTTGACGCATGCCGGGTTTGGGGTGTGGCGGGGTGCGGCGCTCGGGTGGCAACACCCACGGCCGTCGTTCGGCTGCGGCCCGGTGGGGGCTGGTCGCGCCGTTCCCCGCGCCCCTGGGGAGTCGGTCAGCCGCGGCCCGGTGGGGGCTGGTCGCGCAGTTCCCCGCGCCCCTGGAGATGCGCACTTCGTGCGCCATCTCCATCAGAGGCGCGGCGGAGCCGCAGCCTCAAAGGGGAGGCTGCGCGCAGCGCATGCCTCAGGGGCGCGGGGAACGGCGCGACCGGCCCCCACGAACCCGCAGACGAATGTCCGGCGCCGGGCTACTTTTCGGTGCCGTCGGCCGAGTGCCCGCCCAAGTGCGTCGGCACAGGCGCGCGCTCCAGCTCGTGACGGAGGTCGTCGAGCTCACTGCCACCGGCCATCTGCCGGGTCAGCTCGTCGAGCGTGATCTCGTCGCGGGTGTGGCTGCCGAACATGCCACCGCGCTTGAGCAGGATGAACCGGTCACCGACCAGATACGCGTGGTGCGGGTTGTGCGTGATCAGCACCACGCCGAGCCCGGCGTCCCGCGCCGCCGCCACGTACTTGAGGACGACCCCGGACTGCTTCACACCGAGCGCCGCGGTCGGCTCGTCCAGGACGAGAACCTTGGCGCCGAAGTACACGGCGCGCGCGATCGCGACACACTGGCGCTCGCCGCCGGACAGCGTCCCGATGGGCTGATCGACGTCGCGCAGGTCGATCCCCATGCGCAGCAGTTCGGCGCGGGTCGTGCGCCGCATGAGGTCGACGTCCATGCGCTTGAACGGGGCGGTGCCCTTCGTCGGCTCCGAGCCGAGGAAGAAGTTCCGCCACACCGGCATCAGCGGGACGACGGCCAGGTCCTGGTAGACCGTGGCGATGCCGTGGTCCAGTGCCTGGCGGGGGTTGGCGAACTTCGTGGGCTCGCCGTCGACGGAGAAGGTGCCCGAGTCGTGCTGGTGAAGGCCCGCGATGATCTTGATGAGGGTGGACTTGCCGGCGCCGTTGTCACCGAGCACACAGGAGATCTCCCCCGCGTTCACGACGAGCGAGACATCTTCGAGGGCGCGGATGTTGCCGTAGTACTTACTGACGCCGGTCAGCTCTACGAGAGGGGTGGTCTCTCCGAGAGGAGTGGTCATTTGCTCGCCTCCGCGCGCTTGCGGACCCAGTGGTTGAGGAGGGTCGCGAGGAGCAGCATCGCTCCGAGGAAGAACTTGAACCAGTCCGAGTTCCACTCGGCGAACACGATGCCCTTGCTGGTCATGCCGAAGATCAGGGCACCGATGGCCGCGCCGACCGCGGAGCCGTAGCCGCCGGTGATCAGACAGCCGCCGATGACGGCCGCGACGATGTAGATCAGCTCGTTGCCGACGCCCTCGCCGGACTGCACCACGTCGTACGAGAAGAGCAGGTGCTGGCCGGAGATCCAGGCGCCGAACGCGACGCCCATGTAGAGGCCGATCTTGGTCTTGTTGACCGGGACGCCGACCGCGCGGGCCGCGTCCACGTCACCGCCGACCGCGAAGATCCAGTTGCCGATACGGGTACGGAGCAGGATCCAGGTCGCCACCAGGATCAGGGCCAGCCACCAGACGATCGTGATCTTGAAGTCGACGCCGCCGATGGTGAACGTCGAGGCGAAGACGTTCTTGCCGGAGGTGAAGCCCTGCATGTCGGCGATGGACTTGGTCGACACGGTGCCGCTGATCAGCTTGGTGAAGCCCAGGTTCATGCCGGTGAGCATCAGGAAGGTGCCGAGCGTGATGATGAAGCTGGGCAGCTTGGTCCGGGTCAGCATGATGCCGTTGAAGGCGCCGATGGCGAGGGTGACCAGGAGCGAGACGCCGACGCCGACCCAGGTGTTCGCCGTCATCTGGTAGCTGAACATCGACGAGACCAGCGCCGACGACGTCACGAGCACGCCCGCCGACAGGTCGAACTCGCCGCCGATCATCAGAAGGGCGACCGGCACCGCCATGATGCCGAGGACGGAGGCCGCGTAGAGGACGGTCGCCAGGCTGGTCGCCCGCAGGAAGCTGTCCGCGGCGACCGAGAAGAAGATGAAGACGGCGATCGCGCCGACGACCGAGCCCAGCTCGGGGCGGCCGAGGAGCTTCTTCCAGGGCGAGGTCTTCAGGAGCCGTTCGTCGAGCTGCGGCTCGGGCTGTTTCTCCGGAGCTGTGGTGGTCATCGCGTCCCCCTCTTCGCGTACTCCGCCAGCTTCGCGGCCATCTCCTTGGTCACGATCTGCGGGCCCGTGAGCACCGGCTTGCCGCCGCCCAGGACGTTCGCGTTGTACCGGTACAGCCAGAGCAGGTCCACGGCCTCGTAGCCCTGGAGGTAGGGCTGCTGGTCGACGGCGAAGCCGAGGCTGTCGTCCTGGAGGCCCTGGGCCACCTTCTCGTTCAGATCGAAGGTGTCGACCTCGGCCTTGCTGCCCGCGTCCTGCTTGGCCTTGACGGCGGTGGCGGCGAACGGCGCGCCGAGCGTGACGACCGAGTCGATGGACTTGTCGGCCTGGAGCTTGGCCTCGATGGAGGACTGCACGTCGGGCATGTTGGTGCCGTCGACGTAGAGGTTCGTCATCGTGCCGTCGAAGGTCGACTTGGCGCCCGCGCAGCGCTGCTCGTGGCCGACGTTGCCCTGCTCGTGCAGGACGCAGAGGGCCTTCTTCTTGCCGCGCTTGTTCAGCTCGTCGCCGACGGCCTCGCCCGCGATCGTCTCGTCCTGCCCGATGTGGGTGAGCGCGCCGAACTTCTTGGACTCGGCGGAGCCCGAGTTCACGGTGATGACCGGGATGCCGGCCTTCTCGGCGCGGGCCACGGCCGCCTTCATGGCGTCGGGCTTGGCGAGCGTGACGATGATGCCGTCGACCTTCTTGTCGATGGCGGCGTCCACGAGCTGCGCCTGCTGGTTGGCCTCGTCGCTGTGCGAGTAGAGGAAGTTGATGTTGTCCTTGACGGCGGCCTGCTTGGCGCCGTTCTGGACGATGTCCCAGAAGGTGTCCCCGTCGCCCGAATGGGTGATCATGGAGAAGGTCCACCTGGGCGTGTCCACCGCGGCCTTCCCCTGAGCCTGCTGGGCTTTCCTGGCGTCTTCCGCCCGCTTGCCGCCCGTGCTGCTGCATCCCGTCAGTGCGAGGCCGAGAGCCCCCGCAACCGCAATGCTCACCCAGGTCCGAAACCGTGCCACGAGGCCGTGCCCTTCTTGGTCTGCTGCGTTGTACACCGGGATCGGGCCCGCCCGACGGCGGCCGATCCCAGAGGGCCGTTTACCGGTCCATGGGGACCTCTTTGCGGTCCCAAACGCACAAGTATGGGTCACGGGGATCATCCATCTATTCACCGGGTACCGCGCGCGGTGTACTTCTCCAGTTTCGGCACGTCCTTCTCGGTGACGAGCGCGGGGCCGGTGAAGACCGGCCGGCCGCCGCCGAGGACGTTCGCGTTGTACTTGTACAGCCACAGCAGATCCACCGCCTCGTACCCCTGGAGGTAGGGCTGCTGGTCGACGGCGAAGGAGACCTCCTTGGCCTTCAGCCGGCGCACGACCTCGGCGTTCAGGTCGAAGGTGGCGATCTCGGCCTTGCTGCCCGCGTCCTGCTTGGCCTTCACGGTGAGCGCCGCGACGGGGGCGCCGAGCGCCACGACCGCGTCGATGCTCTTGTCGGCCTGGAGCTTGGCCTCGACGGCGGCCTGGGAGTCGGGGGCGTTGGTGCCGTCGACGTTGAGGTTCTCGACCGTGCCCTTGAAGGTCTTCTTCACGCCGTCGCAGCGCTGCTCCAGCGAGACGTTGCCCTGCTCGTGGATGACGCACAGGGTCTTCTTGCGGCCCTCCTCGGTGAGTCTGGTGCCGACGGCCTCGCCGGCCACCGCCTCCTCCTGGCCGATGTGGGCGAGCGCGCCGAACTTCTCCGAGTACTCGGAGCCCGAGTTGATCGAGATCACCGGGATGCCGGCCGCCTTCGCCTTCGCCAGCACCGACTCCATGGCCTGCGGCTTGGCGAGGGTGACGACGATCCCGTCCACCTTCTTGTCGATCGCGGCCTGGACCAGCTGGGCCTGCCCCTGCGCTTCCTTGTCGTTGGAGTAGAGGAAGGTGACGTTGTCCTTCTTGGCCGCGGTCTTGGCGCCGCTGCGCACGATGTCCCAGAAGGTGTCGCCCTCGCCGGAGTGCGTGATCATCGCGATCTTGAGCAGGGGCGTGTCCACGGCCTGGCCGCCGCCCCCGCCGCCCCCGTCGTCCTCGGACTTCTTGCCGCCGGAGCCGCTGCATCCGGCGGCGAGTGCGACCACCGCGACGAGGGCCGCGGCCGTACGGGCTGTACGCGTCGTGAGCATGGTGGAGCCACCTCTCCTCCGGCCGCCCGGTAGCGGCTGGAGGTGTTTGTAGCGGGCTCCCACCGCAGCGTCAATGACTTTGTCAGAACATTCGGACTTCGTACGGGTATGGGTGCGACTCCGCACAACTCCTAAGGGCGTACGAGGAGTTGGAACTCGAAGGAGTAGCGGGAGGCCCGGTAGACGTGGGAGGCGAACTCGACCGCGCGGCCCTTGTCGTCGAACGTCGTGCGCTGCATGGTCAGCAGCGGCGCCCCTTCCGGTTCGCCGAGCCGGTCGCCCTCGACGGCGGTCGCCGCGCGGGCCCCGACGGTCTGCCGGGCGCTGTGCAGGGTGATGCCGGCGGCCCGCATCAGGCGGTACAGGCCGGTGGCCTCCAGGCGGGTGTCGTCCAGGGCGAGCAGGCCGGTGGGCAGGTGGTTGCACAGGTACGCGACCGGCTCGCCGTGGGCCAGGCGCAGCCGGTCGATCCGGTGCACCTGTTCCCCCTCGCCGACCGAGAGGGCGGCGGCCACCTCGGCGGACGCGGGCACCAGGACGTTACCGAGGACGCGGGTCTCGGGGCGCTGGCCCGCCGCCTCCAGGTCGTCGTAGAGGCTGCTCAGTTCGAGGGGGCGCTTGACCTGGCTGTGCACGACCTGGGTGCCCACGCCGCGGCGCCGCACCAGCAGCCCCTTGTCGACCAGCGACTGGATGGCCTGGCGGACCGTGGGCCGGGACAGGCCGAGGCGGCCGGCCAGCTCGATCTCGTTGCCCAGGAGGCTGCCGGGGGTGAGCGCGCCGCGCTCGATCGCCGCCTCCAGCTGCTGCGACAGCTGGAAGTAGAGCGGGACCGGGCTGCCGCGGTCGACGCTCAGCTCCAGCTGGACAGTGGAGTCCGCTCCAGATTTGGCCACGGGCCGAGCGTAGCGGCGGGAGATGTTGACGGGAAGTCCGGAAGTCAGGTTGTCCGGACAAATCAATTGCCGGTGGGGTCGGCGGCCTCGGTGTGCAGCCAGCACCGGGAGGCGTGGCCGGTCCCGCCGAGCGGCACCATCGGCGGATCCTGCGCGCAGCGCTCGACGGCGGCCGGGCAGCGGGCGCGGAACCGGCAGCCGCCGCGGGCCGCCGTCTCGCGCAGCTCGGCGGTGCGGTCCGCGCGTGCGGCGAGCCGGGCGGCGCGGGCCCGCCGGGCGTTCGCCCGGGAGCCGGTCGCGCCCGGGGCGGCGGAGGCGAGGAGCTGGGTGTAGGGGTGGCGGGGGCGCAGGATCACCTCGTCGCTGGGGCCGCGCTCGACGATCTGGCCGCGGTACATGACCATCACGTCGGCGGCGAAGTGGCGGGCGGTGGCCAGGTCGTGGGTGACGTAGAGGAGGGCGAGCCGGCGCTCCTCCTTGAGCCGGTCGAGCAGCCCGAGGATCTCCAGCCGGATGGAGACGTCGAGCATGGAGACGGGTTCGTCGGCGAGCAGCACCGCGGGCCCGGGTGCCAGGGCGCGGGCGATGGCGACCCGCTGGCGCTGTCCGCCGGAGAGTTCGTGCGGGCGTTTGCGGGCGACGTCGGCGGCCGGGGTGAGATTGACGGAGGTGAGCAGTTCCTCGACGCGGGTGTCGGCGTCGGCGCGGGTCGCGCGGCCGCTGACCAGGAGCGGGCGGCGCAGGTGGTGGCCGACGGTGTGGGCCGGGTTGAGGGAGGCGAAGGGGTCCTGGAACACCATCTGCACGGATGCGCGGTACGCGCTGTCGCGTACGCGCCGCTCGCCTCTCAGCCGCACCTCGCCCGCGCTGGGTGCCACCAGGCGGGACAGGGCGCGGACCACCGTGGACTTGCCGCTGCCGCTTTCGCCGACCAGGGCGAGGGTGTGGCCCGGGTGCAGCGCGAAGGTGACTTCGTCGACGGCTCGGAGGGGGGTGGTGCCGCGGCGCTTGTAGTCGACGGTGAGTTTCTCGACGTCGAGGGTGGGGTGCATGGCTCTCTCCTCGCGGGGTGCATGGAGCGCCCCTTTAGGGGCGCGGGGAACTGCGCGCCCAGCCACGACGGCGCGTGAGACGGCGATGGCGCTGAGGCCCCCGGGGCTCCGCCCCGGACCCCGCTCCTCAATCGCCGGAGGGGCTTGATTTGGCCGGACCGTGCGCTCCAAGGTCCCGTGAAGGGCTTGATTGGGCCGAGGGGCTTGATTTGGCCGGCCCGCGCGCAGCGCCGTCGGCGGAAGGAGGTGATGGGGCGCTCGATGTGGCCCGGGTCGCCACATGGCAGGCGGCCGCCCCCGACAACTCGGGCCGCTCCACCCGGCACCGGTCGATCACCCACGCGCACCGGTCCGCGAACGAGCACCCCGCCGGTTCCGCCCGGAGATCCGGTGGCTGGCCCGGAATGCCGCGCAGGTCGCGCCGCTCGCCCGTCAGCGCCGGGAACGACCTCAGCAGGCCCCGCGTATAGGGGTGCACGGCCCCGCCGGAGGCCACCGTGTCCGTGTCCGCGTATTCGACGACGCGGCCCGCGTACATGACGGCGAGCCGGTCGCTGATCTCCAGGAGCAGGTTCAGGTCGTGCGTGATGAAGACGACGGCGAAGCCGAGACGCTCCCTCAGCTGCTCGATCTCGTCGAGGATCTCGCGCTGCACGACGACGTCGAGGGCGGTGGTCGGCTCGTCCATGATGACGACGTCGGGGTCGAGGGCGAGGGCCATGGCGATGGAGACGCGCTGGCGCATGCCGCCCGACAGTTCATGGGGGTGCGAGCGCAGCCGGGCGGCGTCGATGCCGACGAGTTCGAGCAACTCCCCTCCCCTGACGCGGCGTTCGGCCGCCTTCAGGGCCGGACGGTGCGCCCGGAAGAGGTCGTCGAACTGGCGGCCCACCGTCGTCACCGGGTTGAGGGCGTTCATCGCGCTCTGGAAGACCATCGCGAGCCGGGTCCAGCGCACCGCGCGCAGCGCTTCGGCGCCCAGTGCGTACAGGTCGTCGCCGTCGAGGGTGACCGTGCCGCCGGACAGCCGGCCCGGTGGCTGGAGCAGCCGGGCGAGGGCGTAGGCGAGGGTGGACTTGCCGCAGCCCGACTCCCCCGCGATGCCGAGGAGTTCGCCGCGCCGCACCTGGAGGGAGACGTCCCGTACGGCGTGGGTGGGGCGGCCGTCGCCGGAGTCGTAGACCACGTCCAGGTGCTCGGCCGACAGGATCACGTCCGAGGTCATCGCCGCCTCCTCGTGCGCAGCCGGGGGTCGAGGATCTCGTCGAGTCCGAAGCTGATCAGGGAGAGGGCCGCGCCGAGCACGGCGATGGCGAGCCCGGGTGGGATGAACCACCACCAGGAGCCGCCGGCGAGGGCCTCGGCGTTCTGTGCGAAGTAGAGCATCGTGCCCCAGGTGAGGTTGGACGGGTCGTCGAGGCCGAGGAAGGCGAGGGACGCCTGGGTGAGCACCGCGAAGATCACGGCGAAGATGAACTGCGAGACGATGATGGCGAGTTCGTTGGGCAGGATCTCGACCAGGACGATCCGGCGGCGGCTCTCGCCGTAGAGACGGGCCGCGAGGACGTAGTCGCGGGTGCGCAGCGACAGGGTCTGCGCACGGAGCACGCGTGCCGAGGCCGCCCAGGTGGTCAGTGCGATGACGAGGATGGTGGCGGTCGTGCCCGCGCCCACGTACGCCGCGACGACGATGACGAGCGGCAGACCGGGGACGACCAGGAAGACATTGCTGACCAGGGACAGTGCCTCGTCGGTGAGACCGCCCGCGAAGCCGCCGCCGATGCCGACGACGACGGAGACCACGGTCGCCACGAGGGCCGCCGCGGCGCCGATCAGGAGGGTGCCGCGGGTGGCGACGACGAACTGGGCGAACACGTCCTGGCCGGTCTGTGTCGTGCCCAGCCAGTGGGCGAGGGAGGGGGCCTGGCCCAGGTCCTGGCCGATCTCGTTCGGGTCGCCGAGGAAGAGCGGGCCGAGGATCGCGGTGAGGACGAGGAGGGCCAGGACGCCGAGTCCGAGGCGCAGCCGGCGTGAGCGCAGGGCCGCGCGGAGGCGGCCCGCGCGGGGTGCGGGCGCGGTGAGGGCGGTGACGGGGGCGGTCATGAGCCGGCCTGCCGGGTGCGGGGGTCGATGAAGGCGTAGACGAGGTCGACGAGGAAGTTCGCCGCGAGCACCGCGAAGGTGATCATGAGGAAGACCGCCTGCATGAGGGGGTAGTCGTTGTTGGTGACGGCCTGGAGCATCGTGTAGCCCATGCCGGGATAGGAGAAGACGATCTCCATCACGAGCGAGCCGCTCACGATGAAGCCGAGCGTGATGGCGAAGCCCGCGACGGACGGCAGCACCGCGTTGCGGGCGGCGTAGCCGATCATCACCGTGCGGGGGCGCAGTCCCTTGGCCTCGGCGGCGACGACGTAGTCCTCGGCGAGCGTGGAGACCATCATGTTGCGCATGCCGAGCATCCAGCCGCCGACCGAGCTGAGCACGATGGTGACGGCGGGCAGGATGCCGTGCTCGACGGCCGAGCCGAGGAAGGCGCCGCTGAATCCGATGTCGTACGTCTCGTCGTAGCCGCCGCCCTGCGGCAGCAGGTTCCACACCTGGGTGGTGAGGTAGAGCAGCAGCAGGGCGACCCAGAAGTACGGGATGGCGGCGAGGAAGGTGGCGGAGGGCACGAGGGCGTCGAGCCGGCCGCCGCGCCGCCAGCCGGCCAGCATGCCGAGGGTGAGGCCGATGACCACGCTCAGCAGGGTGGCGAGGCCGACGAGGACCAGCGTCCACGGCACGGCCTGGCGGACGACGTCGCCGACGGGGGTCGGGAAGTACGTGATGGACAGGCCGAAGTCGAGGTGGGCGAGGGAGGAGAGGTACTCGCCGTACTGCTGGGCGAGGTTGCCGTCGCCGAGCCCCAGCATGGCCCGCAGCGACTCCTCCTGACCGTCCGTCACCGTGCCGCCGACGCCCTGCATGCGGGCGAGCATCAGCTGCACGGGATCACCCGGGATCAGGCGTGGCAGCAGGAAGTTGAGGGTGATCGCCAGCCAGGCGGCGATCGCGTAGAAGCCGAGTTTGCGCAGGATGTGACGCACGGGCCGGCCCTACTTCGAGGACTTCGCGGGCTTCAGGCGGGCGGCGACCCAGCCGCCGTCGGGGTCGAGCCAGACGGACGGCGCGGCGTACAGGTTGTCCTTGGTGGGGAAGCCGGTGACGTTGTTGCCGTTGAACTCGGCCTCGTTCTGCGCGGCGAACAGCGGGATCAGCGGCATGTCCTTGATGAACTCGTGCTGGATCGTGGCGTAGTGCGGCTTCTGTTCGGCCAGGTCGGTGGTCTTGGCGAGGGCGGCCAGCGCCTGGTCGACGGTGTCGTTCTTGTAGCGGCCGTAGTTGCCGACGTTGGTGGTCTTGCCGATGGCGGGGGCGATCGCGCTGTCGAGGAGCTGGTCGTAGTAGGCGCGCGGGTCGGGCGTGTAGCCGTAGTTGGAGAGCAGGAGCTGGAAGCGGCCGGTGGACTGGGCGTTGGCGAACTGGGCGTAGGCGACGGCCTTGATGTTCAGCTCGATGCCGGCCTTCTTCAGCTGCTGCTTGGCCATCTGGGCGACGCTGATGTAGTCGGTCCAGCCGGAGACGAGGGTCAGGTCGAGGCTGAGCTTCTTGCCGTCCTTGGTCCAGGTGTCGCCGCTTCTGGTGTATCCGGCGGCCTTCAGATACTGGTCGACCTTGGCCTGGCCCGTCTCGAAGGTGGCGTCCTTGAGCGAAGGGTCCATCACCGACTCGAAGTTGGGCAGCAGCAGGGCCGTCGGGTTGATGGCGGGGGCCTGGCCGTCGTAGACGCTCTTGCTCATGAAGTCGCGGTCGAGGGCGGCGCTGATCGCCTTGCGGACATTGGCGTCGGCGGTCGGTCCCTCGACGGCGTTCGGCACGAAGTACGTGACGGCCAGCGGGATGTTGACGAGTTCGAAGCGGGCGTTCTTGTCGAGGTAGTTCTTCTTGATGTCCGGGATGAAGCCGCCCGCCCAGTCGGTGCGGCCCGAACCGATCGCCGCCGTCGCGGCGTTGTTGCCGCTGAAGGACAGGTAGCGCATCGTCTTGAAGCCGGGCAGGCCCTCGATGTAGTAGTCGTCGCGCGCGGTGAGGTCGAGGGTGGTGCCCTTGACGGACTTCACCTTCCACGCCCCGGTGCCGACGGGGTTGACGTTGAGGTCCGTCTTCTTCTTGCTGTCCGGGATCTTCGACCAGATGTGCTTGGGCAGCATCTTCAGCTTGCCGAGGATGAAGTACTCCTTGGTGTACGCCGACTGGGAGAAGGTCAGGCGGACCGTGTCCTTGCCGCTGGTGGTGATGGTGTCGAGCGGCAGCGCGAACTGGTTGAGCTCCTCGTTGTCCTTGGCGATCTGGAAGGTGTAGGCGACGTCGTCGGCGGTGAACGGCTTGCCGTCGTTCCAGGTGACGCCCGAACGGAGCGTGATCTCCAGGGACTTGCCGTCGGCGCCCCACTTGTACTTCGTACCGAGCCAGTCGTCGACCTCGCCCGCCTTCGCCGCGTTGAAGTGGAACAGCGGCTCGTAGATCATCCCGTGCGTCGCCTGGAGGGGCTGCGGCGCGAACGGGTTGAAGTTGCGCACGAAGTTGCCCGTGGAGCCGGTGGACACGGTCAGGACGCCGCCGCGGCCGGCGCCGCCGTTGTCGTTGCCGCCGCCGCAGGCGGCCAGCGGGACGGGCAGGAGGATTGCGGCGGTCGCGGCGAGCACGCTGCGTCGGCTCGGCGGGAGCGGGGAGGACGGCGGGGCGGAATGCATGGCGGGTTCCCTTGCTGAGGCTGTGAAACTGCTCCGACAGGTCTGGCTAAGGGGGCCGAAGCGGTGGTCCGCACACCGTCGGCGCCGTGAAAGTAAACGCGTGCCAAAGTGGCTGTCAATGCACTCGCCGAACTCTCCCCGGTATTCAACTGAACCGGATTAGCTGGCGAGTTCATCGAATATCGTCGAACGAGCAGGCCACCTCAGGGACGGCCCCGAGCGAGGAGATTTTGAGTGAAGCGACCCACCATGGCGGACATCGCACGCCGCGCCGGTGTCACCAAGGCCGCCGTGTCCTTCGCGCTCAACGACCGCCCGGGGGTCTCGGCGCCCACCAGGCGCCGCATCCTCGCGATAGCGGAGGAGCTCGGCTGGCAGCCCAACAGCGCGGCGCGGGCTCTGTCTGACGGCAGGGCGGGCGCGTTCGGCCTGGTCATCGACCGGCCCGCGCGCACGCTCGGCCTGGAGCCGTTCTTCATGCAGCTGATCTCCGGGATCCAGGCCGAACTGATCACGGACGCGACCCCGCTGGTGTTCACGATGGCCGAGGACCAGGCCGCCGAGATCGCCCTGTACCGGTCCTGGTGGGCGCAGCGGCGGGTCGACGGGGTGTTCCTGGTGGACCTGAAGGCGCACGACGCGCGGGTCGCCGTCCTGGAGGAGCTGGGCATGCCGGGCGTGGTGATCGGGGCGCCGGTCGGCACCGGCCGGCTGCCCGCCGTGTGGAGCGACGACGAGGCGGCGGTGCGCACGGTCGTCGACGCTCTGGCGGGGCTCGGGCACCGCAGGATCGCCCGGGTCAGCGGCCCGTCCGCGCTGCGGCACACGATCATCAGGACGGACGCGTTCGCCACCTGCGTACGGGAGTTGGACATCGAAGGGCGGATCGTCGAGGCCGACTACAGCGGCGAGCGGGGTGCCGCGGCGACCCGCGAACTGCTGTCGGGCCCCGCGCCCTCGCGGCCCACGGCGATCCTCTACGACAACGATGTGATGGCGCTGTCCGGGCTGACCGCGGCGCAGGCCCTCGGGCTGCGGGTGCCTGACGACGTGTCGGTGGTGGCGTGGGACGACTCGGCGCTGTGCGAACTCGTGCATCCGCCGCTGACGGCGCTGAGCCGGGACATCGCCGCGTACGGGGCGCACGCGGCGCGCCGGCTGCGGGCGGCGGCGGGCGGGCGCGAGGTCGGTGACCTGCAGGATGTGGCGCCGCGGCTGACGGTGCGGGGCAGTGTGGCGCCCCCACCGGTCCCGTAAACCGGTTTATCGATCTCGCGTTCAAGGCGCCTCGGCCTTCTCGGTGTTTTCGGTGTTTGTGGTGTTCGCCGTATTGACGCTAAACCGGTGCAGCGGTTCACTCGACGCGTACCTCGACCGTGCCGCGGCACGCCCGTCCGCAACGGGCCGCGCTCTTCATGTCCCCCATTCGCAGGGAGAGTTCGCCGATGCCGCGTTCCGCTGCCCGGATTTCCCGTGACTGCCGCCCGGTCACCTGGATCGGGGCCAATTTCTGGTCCCGTTCGGGCGGTCCGCTGATGTGGCGCAGTTACGACCCGAAGCTCGTCGCCGACGAACTGCGGGTGCTGCGCGAGCACGGGCTCAACATGACCCGCTCGTTCTTCTACTGGCCGGACTTCATGCCCGAACCCGACCGTGTGGACGAGGAGTTGTGCGGGCGCTTCGCGGACTTCCTGGACCGCCACGAGGAGCTGGGCATGACGACCGTGCCGACGTTCCTCGTGGGGCACATGTCCGGGGAGAACTGGGATCCGGTCTGGCGCGGCGGCCGCGATCTGTACGGAGACGTGTGGCTGGTGGCGCGGCAGGCCTGGTTCGTGCGCGAGATGACCCGCCGGTTCAAGGACCATCCGGCGGTGGCCGGGTGGCTGATCTCCAACGAGATGCCGATCTACGGAGCGCCGAACGCGAATCGTGAACTGGTCTCCTCCTGGGCACAGTTGGTGGTCGACGCGGTGCGTGCCGGTGGCGGCAGCCAGCCCGTCTCGCTCGGCGACGGCGCGTGGGGCATCGAGAACTCGGGGCACGACAACGGCTTCTCGGTGCGCGACGCGGCCCGGCTGTGCGACTGGCTCGGCCCGCACGTGTACCGCATGGAGGACGATCTGGTGCGCCAGCACCACGCGGCGGCCTGGGCGTGCGAACTCACGTCGACCTTCGGCAGGCCGGTGGTGCTCGAGGAGTTCGGGCTGACGTCGGCCTTCGCCTCGGACGAGAACGCGGCCGTGTACTACCGCCAGGCCCTGCACAACAGCCTGCTCGCGGGCGCCACCGGCTGGATCGCCTGGAACAACACGGACTACGACACCCCGGAGGTCCGCGAGCAGCCGCCGTACCGGCACCACGCCTTCGAGCTGTACTTCGGACTGACCGACTCGCAGGGCAGGCCCAAGCCGCAGCTGCGTGAACTGCGGGACTTCGCGCGGGTGTTGGAGGAGGTGGAGTGGGACCGGTGCTCGCGCGCGGAGACGGACACCGCGCTGCTGGTGTCGTCGTATCTCGACACGGCGTACCCGTTCACCCGGGCCGAGGACCGTGCCTACGTCCAGGAGACGGGGCGGCAGGCGTGGATCGCGGCGCGGCTCGCGGACGCCCCGCCGACGGTGCTGCGCGAGAGCGACGGGGAGCCCGCGGCGGGCCACCGGCTGTATCTGGTCCCGTCGGTGAAGCAGTTGCTGGCGCCGACGTGGTACCGCCTGGAGGAGCTGGCCAGGGGCGGGGCGACGGTGTACGTGTCGTACTCGCCCGGCGCACACGAGGAGCAGCGCGGGCCCTGGTACGCGCGGATGGACCAGCTCTTCGGGGTCCGGCACGGGTTGACGTACGGGATGGTGAATCCGATCGAGGACGACGAGGTGAGCCTCGTCTTCGAGCGGGACTTCGGCAGCCTGGGCGCGGGGACCCGGCTCACCCTGCGGGCGGCGGGGACGGTGAACAGCCGGTGCTTCCTGCCCGTGGACGTGGTCGAGGGCGAGGCCGAGGTGGTCGCCGTCGACGGGCACGGGCGGCCCGCCCTGGTGGAGCGGACGGTCGGCGCCGGGCGGCTCGTGCTGTGCACCTACCCCCTGGAGCACATGGCGGCGGTGACACCGCGGGTGAACCCGGAGGCGACCAGCACGCTGTACGACGCGCTGGCGGTGCGGGCCGGGGTGCGCCGACCGGTGACGGTGGCGGATCCGCGGGTCGCGGTGGACCTCGTCGAGCACGCGGACGGGCACCGGTGGGTGTGGCTGGTCGGGCAGTGCGACACCGAGCTGCCGGTGAAGCCGGTGGTCGCGGACGGGTGGCGGCTGACGACGCGGGACGGCGCACCTGCGGATGCGGTGACCCTGCCGCCGTACGGGGTCGTGGTGCTGCGGCTCGACGCGGTCTGAGGCAATGCGGCCCGGGCGGCCGCCCGGGCCTTTGTCAGGACAAAGGATTGACAGCATCTGGGCGGCACGGCACGTTGGGACGCATGCGCATCGGACTCATCGGTACGGGCCGGATCGGCACCTTTCACGCGGGCGTCCTCGAGCGGTACCGGGAGGTGGGCTCGCTCCTCGTCACCGACGTGGCGCCGGAGCGGGCCGTCGCCCTCGCCGACCGCATCGGGGCGACGGCGGCGCCGAGCGTCGACGAGCTGTTCACCTGGGGGGTCGACGCGCTGGTCGTCACCGCGGCGACGGCGGCGCACGCCGAGCTGATCGGGCGGGCGGCGCGGGCCGGTCTGCCGGTCTTCTGCGAGAAGCCGATCGCGCTCGACCTGCCCGGGACGCTGGCCGCCCTCGCCGAGGTGGAGGCGGCCGGGACGGTCCTCCAGCTCGGCTTCCAGCGGCGCTTCGACGCCGGGTACGCGAACGCCCGGGACATCGTGCGGGCGGGCGGACTCGGACGGCTGCACACCGTACGGGCGATGACCTCCGACCCGGCGCCGCCGCCGGCCGCGTATCTGCCCCTGTCGGGCGGGCTCTACCGGGACTGCCTGGTGCACGACTTCGACGCGCTGCGCTGGGTGACCGGGCGGGAGATCGTCGAGGTGTACGCCACCGGGTCGGACGCGGGGCCCGCCATGTTCCGGGAGGCCGGGGACGTGGACACCGCCGCGGTCGTGCTCACCCTGGACGACGGCACCCTGGCCACCGCGACGGCCACGCGGTGCAACGGGGCCGGGTACGACGTGCGGATGGAGCTGTCCGGGGAGCGGGACACGGTCGTGGTCGGGCTCGACGACCGCACGCCGGTCACGTCGACGGAGCCGTCGGGGCCGCCGGCCGCTCCCAAGCCCTGGCCGGGCTTTCTCGAGCGGTTCGCTCCCGCGTACGAGGCCGAGCTGAAGGCGTTCGTGGATGTGGTGCGGGGGGTTCGGGAGAACCCGTGTGACGGGTGGGAGGCGTTGGCCGCGCTGCGGGTGGCCGAGGCTTGTGAGGTGTCGCGGCGCGAGCGGCGGGTCGTGCGGGTTGCCGAGATCGCCGGGGGGCGGTGAGCAGAGGGCCTGATCCGTCTCGTTGCCGGGTGCAGGTTGTATGTGGCTGGTCGCGCCGTTCCCCGCGCCCCTACGGGGCGCTACCTAAGTCGGCGCTATAGCAACTTTCGGGCGATTCCTTGAACTGTCCGCCCGCCTAGCGTCGGTGGCATGGTCCCGTTCGCGTTCGGGTTGTTTCTGTTGGCGCCGCTCGTCGGTGAGTTTCTGCTGGGGAATCAGCCGGTCACCCAGTTGCCCGGGCTCGTGCTGTTCGCGCCGTTGTACGGCGGTGGCGCGCTGCTGATCCGGGAGGTCGCGCGGCGCGCCGGGCGGGGCTGGCCGACGATGATCGTGCTGGCCGCCGCGTACGCCCTGGTCGAGGAGGGGCCCGTCGACCAGATGCTGTGGAATCCGCACTACGGCGGCTTCGACATCGGCGCCGCCTACTCGGCGACCCATGTGCCGTTGCTCGGTACGAGCGTGCAGTTGCTCCAGGACGTCCTGGCGATGCACACCGTCTGGAGCATCTGTGTCCCGATCGCCCTCGTGGAGACGTTCTGCCGGGACCGTACGCGGCCGTGGCTGGGCGGTTTCGGGCTCACGGTGACGGCGCTGGTGTTCGGAGCGGGGGCCGTGTTCCTGGGGTTCGCGCAGGCGCAGTCGGAGGAGTTCGTCGCGTCGGCCGGGCAGTTCGCGGGGGCGGGTCTCGCGATCGCTGTGCTGATCGTGCTCGCGTTCGTCGTCGGGCGGCGCCCCGGACCGCGCCGGGACGCGCAGGCGCCCGCGCCGCTGATGGTGGGCGCGACGTCGTTCGCCGTGTCGAGTGTGTACTGGGCCCGCGACCTGCTGCCCGACGAGGCCGTGCCCGCCTGGGTGCTGGTCGGCGTGTGGTGCGTGCTCGCGGCCGGGGCCGTGGTGCTGTTCGGCCGCTGGGCGCGCGGCCTCGGCTGGGACGCCCGGCACCGGCTCGCGCTGGCGGGCGGGGCGCTGCTCACCTACGCCTGGGTGGGCTTCGAGCACGGCTGGGACATGGGCGTGCCGCACACCCTGAGCGTGTCCGGCAACGTCCTGTTCGCGTGCGAGGCGCTGCTGCTGCTCGCTCTCGCGGCCCGTGCCGTGCGGCGGCACGCGGTGGCGGCGCCGCACCAGGGTGTCCCGGTGGCTACACGGTGAGGACCGTGCCCTGCGCCACCGCGCACACCTTCTCGCGCCCGGTGTCGTCCCGGAAGGTGAGGTCGACGCGAACCACTGCCTGCCTGCGCCCCGCGTCGACCACCTCGGCGCGGGCCGTCAGTGTCGTGCCCCGGGGTTCCTCCAGGGGCGCGGGCAGCGGTGCGCGTGGCACGGCCGCTACCAGCGCACCCGCAGTGTACGAACCCCGCGCATCAGCAGTCCCGGCAGCCAGCCGTCCGGGTCGCCGTCCAGGGCCAGGTCCGGGCAGCGGTCGAGGAGGGAGCGCAAAGCGATCCGGCCCTCCAGGCGGGCGAGCGGCGCGCCCAGGCAGTAGTGGATGCCGTGGCCGAAGGCGAGGTGGCCGCGCGGCGCGCGGCGGATGTCGAAGCGGTCGGGGGCGGAGAAGCGGTCCGGGTCGCGGTCGGCGTTGCCGATGGCGATCAGGACCGGGGCGCCCGCCGGGATCACCGTGCCGCCGATCTCGACCGGCTCGGCCGCGAAGCGGTGGGTGGACGTCTCGACCGGGCCGTCGTAGCGCAGCATCTCCTCCACGGCGCCGTCGATGAGGGTCATGTCGGCGCGCAGGGCCAAGAGTTGGTCGGGGTGGTCGAGGAGTGCGCGGACGCCGTTGCCGATCAGGTTCACCGTCGTTTCGTGGCCGGCGACGAGCAGCAGGAAGGCCATGCCGCGCAGCTCGGCCGGGGACAGCCGGTCGCCGTCCTCCGCCGTCGTGCGGATCAGCGCGCTCAGCAGGTCGTCGGCGGGCGCCGCGCACCGCTTGTCCTCGATCAGCTCGTCGAGGAATCCGGCGATCTCGACATGGGCGGCGTACGCCTCCTCGTCGGACGTCGGCGCCACCACCTGTGTCGACATCCGGCGGAACCGGTCGCGGTCGATGTCGGGCACGCCGAGCAGCTCGCAGATGACGACGAAGGGGAGCGGGAAGGCGAGGGAGGCGATCAGGTCGGCGGAGCCGTGCGGCACCATGGCGTCGAGCAGCTCGTCGGTGATCTTCTGGATGCGCGGGGCGAGCGCCGCCACCCGGCCGGGGGTGAACTCGCGGGTGACGAGCGAGCGCAGCCTGCCGTGCTCCGGCGGGTCCGCGAACAGCAGGTGAGGGCCGATGAGGTCGCCGGCCATGTCCCACGGCGGAGACTTGGCCAGGCGCGGATCGGTGAACGCGGCGCGCGCCGCCTCGTGCCCGACGATCAGCCACAGCTCCTCGGCCGGGCCGGGGCCCGGTGTGCGCACATGGTGGACCGGGCCCTCGGCCCGCAGCTTCTCGTACACGGGGTACGGGTCGGCGTAGAACCCCGCGCGGCCGCCGTCCGCGTACTCGTCCAGATCGACGATCTCCGTCATGCCCCGTGCCCTCCCGATTCCTGAACCGACAGCCCGCCCCCGGCTCCCACCCTGTTCAACTCGCGCCGCTCGCGATCGGTTCCCTGCGGGTGCCGCCCGTCTCCAGGAACCGGGCGAGCGGGAGGGTCGCCGCGCCGACGGTGACGGCGTCGGTGCCGAGGCGGCCCAGCTCCACGGTGGTCTGCGCGAAGGGGTGCCGCAGGGCGTACGCGGCGGCGGCGCGGCGCACCGGTTCGATCAGCCGCGGGCCGAGCAGCAGGCCCGCCCAGCCGCCGACGACGATCCGTTCCGGGTTGAAGAGGTTCACGAGGTCGGCGATGCCCGCGCCGAGGAACTCGGCCGTCTCGTCCAGCAGGCCGGCGGCGGAGGGGTCTTCGAGGAGTTCGGCGAGGGCGCCCTCCTCGTCGGGCGACGACCAGCCGCCGCCGCTCTCCCGCCACCGCTCGAGCAGCGCCTCCGCGCCGACGTACGCCTCCAGGCAGCCGCGGGCGCCGCACCGGCACTCCCGGCCGCCGACCCGGAGCACGGTGTGGCCCCACTCCCCCGCGCTGGACGACGAGCCCTGGTAGGGCACGCCGTCGGCGATGACACAGGCTCCGACGCCGGAGCCGATGAGGGTGATCACGGCATTGCGGGCGCCGCGGCCCGCGCCGAACCACATCTCGGCGCGGCCGAGCGTCTTGGCGCCGTTGTCGACGAACAGGGGCGGTTCGGCGAGGAGTTCACCGTCCGCGCGCAGCATGGCCTCCAGCGGGACCGCGTCCCAGCCGATGGTCTGGCCGTGCACGACGGCGCCCTCGGGGCCCGAGGCGTCGACGATGCCGGGCACGCCGATCCCGACGCCGATGAGCGAGGCGGGGGTCACCGCGGCCTCGGCGACGACCCGGGTCAGTCCGTCCGCGATGAGCCGCACCACGCCCTCGGCGTCGTAGCGTCCGTCGGGCAAGGGGGCTTCCACGCGCGCGAGTTCGTTCAGGGAGAGGTCGAACAGCTCCACCCGTACGCGGGTCTCGCCGACGTCCACGCCCGCGAGGTGGCCGCTGCCGGGCGCGACCCGCAGCAGGGTGCGCGGGCGGCCGCCGTCGGAGTCCACGGATCCGGCCTCCTCGACCAGGCCGTCGGCGACCAGCTCGGAGACGACGTTGCTGATGGAGCCCGAGCTGAGCGCCGTCAGCGGGCCCAGCTCCTGTCTGCTGAGCGGTCCTTCGAAGTAGAGCTTGCTCAGTACGGTCGCCCGGTTGTTGCGGCGCAGATCGCGCACCGTACGCCGACGTGGTCCTGCCATGCCTGGCTCCCGCCCCTTCACCCAACAGCACCCAGCTCTTGGATCACGGTGTGAATTTACCCCGGCCGGGGGCGCGCTTCAGCCTTCGTCGAGCAGCCCCGCGTCGTGGACGAGGAGCGCGATCTGTACGCGGTTGTTGAGGTCGAGCCTGGTCATGACGCGTGAGACGTGGGTCTTGACGGTGGCGACGCTCATGTAGAGGGTCTCGGCGATCTGCGCGTTGGACTTGCCGCGGCCCACCTCGACCGCCACTTCCCGCTCCCGCTCGGCGAGTTCACCGATGCGGGCGCGGGCTCCGGCCGTGCGCACCTCGCGCTCGGAGGCGGCGGCGTGCGTCATCAGCTGACGGGTCACGGCGGGCGACAGGACGGGGTCACCGCCGGCGACGCTGCGCACGGCGCCGAGGATGTCGGCGGGCGAGGCGTCCTTGAGGACGAATCCGGCGGCGCCCGCGCGCAGGGCCCGCAGGACCTGCTCGTCGGCGTGGAAGGTGGTGAGGACGACGACCTCGGGGGCGTCCTTGCGGGCCCGCAGCCGCTCGGTGGCGGTGAGGCCGTCGAGGACCGGCATGCGGATGTCCATGAGGACGACGTCGGGTCCGAGCGTGGCGGCGAGCGTCAGTGCCTCCTCGCCGTCGGCGGCCTCTCCGACGATCTCGACGTCGTCGGCGCCGCCCAGCATGAACCTGAGGCCCGAGCGGACCAGGGGGTCGTCGTCGACGAGCAGCAACCGGATCGCGTTCATGGCCCCCACCGTAGTCAAGCCGTCGTGCGCGGTGCGCGGCCGTGTCAGCCGCTCCACGGCAGCCAGGCCCGCACCAGGAATCCGCCGTCGGCGGCCGGCCCGTGGTCGAGGCGGCCGCCGGCGAGGGTCGCCCGCTCGGTCAGTCCGATCAGGCCCTGGCCCGAGCCGGGCACGTGCGGGACGTCGCCGGGCGGCGCCGGATTGCGTACGGAGATGGTGAGGCCGTCGCCCGCCGCGCCGGTGACCGTGACGGCGACCTCGGCGCCGGGGGCGTGCTTGCGGGCGTTGGTCAGGCCCTCCTGGGCGATGCGGTAGGCGGTGCGGCCGGTGGAGGCGGGGACGGCCTTGGGGTCGGGGACGTGGTTGTCGAGGTGTACGCGCATGCCGGCCTCGCGGGATTCCTCGACCAGGGTGTCGAGGGCGACGAGGGTGGGCTGCGGGCGGCCCGACTCCTCGGCCTGGTCGGCGGCCCGCAGCACGCCGATGATCTCGCGCAGGTCCTGCAGCGCCTCGTGGGCGCTCTCCCGGATGACACCGGCGGCCCGGGCGATCTCCGGCTGGGGTGCGTCGGGCCGGAACTCCAGGGCGCCCGCGTGCACGCTCAGCAGGGTCAGCCGGTGCGCGAGCACGTCGTGCATCTCGCGGGCGATGGCCTCGCGGGCGAGGCGCTGGGCGTTCTCGGCGCGCAGGGCCGCCTCGTTCTCGGCGCGCACCGCCCGGTCCCGCAGCGACATCAGGAGCTGGCGCCGGGAGCGCACGAACATGCCCCAGCCGACCACGGCGACCGTGATGATCACCGTGAAGGTGACCGCCGCTCCCCACGACGTGTCCGGTTCGGGCCGCAGCAGGAAGAAGAACGGGACGAGGACGAGGTTGGCGCCCGCGACCCAGGCGATGAAGCGGAACGGGCGGTGCACCGCGAGCGTGAACAGCGCGACCATCGAGGCGCCGCCCGCACTGTTGGACACGAAACCGACCGGGAGCATCGCGAGGGCGAGGCCGAGCGGCCAGCGTCTGCGCAGCCAGACCGCGGCGCAGGCCAGCGCGCCGAGCACCTGGTCGACGAGGGCCAGGGCGTGCGGGGTGTGCGGGTCGTCCCAGACCTGCTCGGCCGCGATCAGGCCGATGAAGACGGCGATCAGGAAGCAGCAGAAGTCGACGATCCAGTCGCGGGCGGTGCGCCGTCTGCGGCCGGGGCGGCCGTCCGGGTCGAGGTCCAGCTCGTCGGCGACGGCCGAGGGCAGCCAGCGCCGCCACCGCAGGGCCGGCTCACCCGCCGCTCCCGCGCTTCCCGCCGTCTGCTGATCCCGTATGGCCTCCATGGTCGACAAATCTACGCAGGATGAGCGGCGCGCACCGCTCCGTACCGCGCACCGGGGACCAAAGTCGGGCCGCGGAAGACTTTGGTCGCGGGCCGCCGGGCCGTTCGTCGACCTGTGGCGTGCGGGCCTCGCCCCGCGGCCGATGTGAGTGGGGGGTCCGCGGGGCGAGAGTTCCTGGCATGGACGACAAGCGGTTGCGGACGGTGCTGGAGATCATCGGCACGCTCGCCCTGGTGCAGGGCGCCATGGGCCTGATCCACGAGTTCACCGGCCGGCTGGACTGGGGCCTGATCGGGCGGATCCCCTTCATCGACGGCCGCGAGGTGTACGGGAGCATCGCGCTGGTGGTGCTCGCGATCGCCCTGTTCGCGGCCGCCGACAGCCGGAAGAAGCCCTAGAGGCCCCAGGAGACGGACGGGGTCAGCAGGAGTGGTCGACCAGGTCGAACGACGCGTAGTGGTCGGCCGTGTAGTAGTCCTCCTGGCTCGCCTCACCGGTGACGATGCGGCGCGCGCCGCGGTCGGAGGAGCCCGGGGTGATCACCGTGTACTCGTGGTAGTACCCGGTGGACTGGGACGGCAGGACGCCCTCGCGGTTCTGGAACACGGTCCCGTCCTGCGAGTACGGGTACGGGCCGCCCGCCTCGATCAGGTCCAGGGTGTCGTGCGCCTGGGAGGGCAGGTCGGAGTAGCAGATGTCGCCGACCGAGGCGGCGGCGCGCACGGAGACGGCGGCCGTGGGGGCGGCCTGGGCGGCGAGGGTGGCGGGGCCACCGACGAGGAGGGCGGCGGCGACGGCCGCGGCACTGAGGAAGCGTGGGGTCTTCATGCGTTCAATTGACGCGCGTAGCGCTACGCGCGTCAATCCCAACTGCCGCATGTTTTCCGGCCGTTAACTTGTGGAGCGGCGGCCCCACCCGGTTCCGGCCAGGACGAGGGCCGCTCCGACGACGCCCAGAACGCCCAACTTCTCGCCGCCCAGGGCGATTCCGACGGCGGCCGCCCAGAGGGGTTCCGTGCCGAGCAGCAGGCTCACGCGGGAGGGCGAGGTGCGGCGTACGGCCCACATCTGTACGAAGAACGCGAACAGCGTGCAGCAGACGGACAGGAACAGCAGCCCGGCCCAGTCGGCGGGCCGGAAGGCGGCCGCTGCGTCCCAGGGGGCCGCGCCGGTGCCGGGGGCCGTGCAGAGCAGGGCGAACACGACGACGGCGGTCCCGAGTTGGACCGTCGTCATGGGCAGCGCGTCGGCGCCCTGCACGGCACGGATGCGGGCCATGCAGAGGACGTGCACGGTGCGGGCGAGGGCCGCCAGGAGCATCAGCAGATCGCCGGCCGAAGGTGTCGTGAAACCGCCCCCTTGGGTGAGCAGCACGACGCCGAGGACGGAGGTGCCGGCCGCCGCCAGGAACGTACGGGACGGCCGGGTCCTGGTGAGCGCGGACTCGGCGAGCGGCGTGAAGATCATGGTGAGGCTGATGATGAGACCCGCGTTGGTCGCCGAGGTGTGCACGACCCCGTACGTCTCCAGGAGGAAGATCCCGCTGAGGATCAGGCCGAGCAGCCCGGCCCCGCGCCACTGGGCGGCGCTCAGCGCGCGCAGCCCCCGCAGGCCCGCGCCCGCGAGCACCGGCAGCACGATGCCGAAGCGCAGGACGAGGACGGCGAGCACGGTCGACTGGGTGGTGACGCCCTTGGCGGCGAGATAGCTGGCGCCCCAGACGACGGCGACGGCGAGCACGGGGACGTCGGTGTGCCAGGCGCGGGGGCGGGGCGCGGGCAGGGCGATGCTGCTCAAGGGGTCTCCGGTCTCCGGGAGGGCTGGGGCCGTGCGGAGACGTCGGCGGCTCGCGCGAGGGAGCGCTCACGGTATCCAGCGCGTGATCACCTCGGCTAGAGGTCGGGCCCGGGGCTCGGCGTCCGTTTGCCGCCAGCTTTCACTTCCGTACGCGGCTGTACTCGGAACACGACAACAGCTCGTTATGGAGGCGGACATGAACGGCAAGGTGGCTCTGGTGACCGGCGGCTCGCGCGGGATCGGCGCGGCGACGGCGCTCCGGTTGGCCGGGGACGGATTCGACGTGGCCGTCACCTACGTCCAGGGCAAGGAGGCCGCAGAGGAGGTCGTGCGCCGGATCGAGGCGCTGGGGCGGCGCGGGCTCGCGCTGCGGGCGGACTCCGGGGACCCGGGTGAGGCGGCGGGCGCGGTCGAGCGGACCGTGGCGGGGCTCGGCCGGATCGACGTGCTCGTGAACAACGTCGGCCTGGGGGTGCTCGGCCCGTTGGAGGGGCTGTCGCTCGACGCCGTCGACCAGGTGCTCGCGGTGAACGTGCGCGGGGTCTTCCTCGCCGCGCAGTCCGCGGCGCGGCTCATGGGCGAGGGCGGGCGGATCGTCACGATCGGGACCTGTATGACGCAGCGCGTCCCGGGTCCCGGCGGCACGCTCTACGCGATGAGCAAGTCGGCGCTGACCGGCCTGACGAAGGCGCTGGCACGGGAGTTGGGCGGGCGCGGGATCACGGCGAACATCGTCCACCCCGGCCCGACGGACACCGACATGAACCCGGCGGACGGACCGTACGCGGCCGGCCAGGCGGGGCTGACGGCGCTCGGCCGGTACGGCACGGCGGACGAGGTGGCGTCGGCCGTCGCCTATCTGGCGGGCGACGGGGCGTCGTACGTGACGGGCGCCGAGTTCGCGGTGGACGGCGGGCACGCCGCGTAGCCCCGGTCCCGGGCAGGAGTTGGGCGGGCCGTCGTTCGGCTGACTGCTGTGGCCGCTTCTCGCGCAGTTCCCCGCGCCCCTGGGGCGAGCTTCGCTCGTCCAGGGCGCGGGGAACTCGGAGTGTCGCGTGTTACGCGCCCGACTCCGCGTGCCGTGCGGTCAGTTGGGCGGTGCCCTGCTCGGTCAGGGAGCCGAACAGGCGCAGCCGGGAGATGCCGCCGTCGGGGTAGATGTCGATCCGGGCGTGGGTGCCGACCGCCGGGGTGTCGAGGACGAAGCGGTGGTTGGTGTCGGGCTGGAGCCGGGTGCGGGGCAGGACCTCGGTCCACTCTCCGCTCTCGCCGTCCTTCACCGAGACGGAGGCCCAGCCGGCGCTGTTGCCCTTCAAATACGCCGTGTCGATCTCCAGGGCGCGGATCTCGGACTGGGCCGCGAGCTGGTAGCGGATCCAGTCGTTGCCCTGGTCGCGGCGGCGCCGGGTCTCCCAGCCGTCGTCCATCTTGCGGGAGTAGCCCGGCTGGATGGTGTTGGAGGCCGGCGAGTAGAAGAGGTTCGAGGCGTCCTCGGCGCGGCCGCCGTTCGCGAGGGCGACGACGTCGAACGTGCCGAGCGTGGCGAGCCACTTCGGGTCCGGCACGACCTCGCCGTACACGCGCAGGCGGGCGATGCCGCCGTCGGGGTGCTGGTTGACGCGCAGGTGCGTGAAGCGCTGCTCGGCGTCGACCTCGAAGCCGTTGGCCGCGTGGCCGCCGACCGCCGTGCGCGGGACGAGCGTCGTCCACTTCACGTCGTCGGCGAGCAGCTCCTCCGGGGTGGGCGCGCCCGCGACGGACGTGGCCTCGACGCTGACCGCCTGCGGGTAGTTGCCGCGGAAGTGGGCGGTGTCGACGACGATGCCGCGGATCACGCCGGGCGCGCCGAGCCGGACGAGCGCCCAGTCGTGGTCGTCGGCGGTGGGCCACGGGTGGTCGGCGCCCGCGCCGCGGCGACGGCGGGTCTCCCAGCCGTCCATGATCTTGCCCTTGTGGCCGAAGTGCTCGGGGTCGAACTCGGCGCGGCCGGGCACGAGCAGGTTCTCGCGCTGGGCGAAGAACTCGTCGTTGGCGGCGATCACTCCGGCGCCGAGCGCCCGCGCGGCGAGGTCGACGTACCGGGTGAAGGGGAAGTCCGCGGTGCGGTAGTCGGCGTACGGGTCGCCGCCGCCGTAGGGGCTGGCGTCACCGGTGAAGCTGGGTATCCCAGAAGTCGCGGACATGGCCTACTTGTTCCTCTCGATGAGCTTGCCCTGCGGGGCGGTGAACTCGCCGTCGGCGACGATGCGTTCGCCGCGCAGCCAGGTCGACTTCACGACGCCGTGCAGGGTCTTGCCCGCGTACGCGGTGACGCGGTTGCGGTGCTGGAGTTCGGCCGGGTCGACGGTGAACGTCTCCTCGGGGGCGAGGACCGCGAAGTCGGCGTCGCGGCCGACGGCGATGGCGCCCTTGCGGTCGTCGAGGCCCACGAGGGCCGACGTCCGCTCGGACATCCAGCGGACCACGTCCTCCAGGGAGTGACCGCGCCCGCGGGCCGCCGTCCAGATCGCGGAGAGGCTGAGCTGGAGCCCGGAGATGCCGCCCCACGCGGTGGCGAAGTCGTCGGTCTTCAGGTCGGCCGTCGACGGCGAGTGGTCGGTGACGATGCAGTCGATGGTGCCGTCGGCGAGCGCCTGCCACAGCAGGTCCTGGTTGGCGGCCTCGCGGATGGGCGGGCAGCACTTGAACTCGCTGGCGCCGTCCGGGACTTCCTCGGCGGTGAGCGTGAGGTAGTGCGGACAGGTCTCGACGGTGACCTTGACGCCCTCGGCCTTGGCGGCGGCGATCAGCGGCAGCGCGTCGGAGGACGACAGGTGCAGGATGTGGATGCGGGCGCCGATCCGCTTCGCGGTGTCGATGAGGCCCTTGATGGCGACGTCCTCGGAGACCCGGGGGCGGGTGGCGAGGTAGTCGTCGTACTTCGGGCCGCTGTTGTGCGGGGCGACGTCCAGCTCGTGCGGGTCCTCGGCGTGCACGATGAGGAGGCCGCCGAAGCCCGCGATCTCCGCCATGGAGGCGGTGAGCTGCTCGCCGTTCAGGTGCGGGAACTCGTCCACGCCCGACGGCGACAGGAAGCACTTGAAGCCGAAGACGCCGGCGTCGTGCAGCGGGCGCAGGTCCTTGACGTTGTCGGGCAGCGCGCCGCCCCAGAAACCGACGTCGATGTGCGCCTTGCTCGCCGCGACCTCCTTCTTCGTTCGGAGATTGTCGACCGTCGTGGTCGGCGGCAGGGAGTTGAGGGGCATGTCGACGAGCGTCGTGATGCCGCCGGCCGCGGCCGCGCGGGTGGCGGTCCAGAAGCCCTCCCACTCGGTGCGCCCCGGGTCGTTCACGTGGACGTGCGTGTCGACGATGCCGGGCAGCAGCACGTCGTCGCCGAAGTCCTCGACCCTGGCGCCCGCCGGTACCTCCGCGTCGTGCGCGAGCACCGCGGCGATCTTCCCCTGGGCGACGGCGACCGACGCGGGCCGCGTACCTTCGGGGGTGATGACGCGGGTCGAGCGCAGCACCAGTTCGACTTCGACGTCCGACACCCTGGACCTCCCGTACATGAGTTCAACGTTCTGTTGAAGGAGTTTTCACTCCACCTTCGGGAACCGTCAAGGCTCTAGACGTTTCCACAAAGTGAAATTACGATTCCGGTAGGCAGAACGTAGCTACCCACGAACTTCGGGGTCAAGAGATCACCGGTCGGGAAACGCTCGGTAGGCTGCACCATCGCCTGCTTGTCCTCGAAAGGAACGCGCTGTGCCGACGTCCGACGCCAGCACCACCGACACCGTCAAGGCACCCAGCGGCGGTGTCCAGTCCCTCGAGCGCGCCTTCGACCTCTTGGAGCGGATGGCCGACGCCGGTGGCGAGGTGGGCCTGAGCGAACTCTCCGCGAGCAGCGGTCTGCCGCTGCCGACGATCCACCGCCTGATGCGCACGCTGGTCGCCTGCGGTTACGTACGTCAGCAGCCCAACCGCCGGTACGCGCTCGGCCCGCGCCTGATCCGGCTCGGCGAGTCGGCGTCCCGGCTGCTCGGCACGTGGGCGCGGCCGTATCTGGCCCGGCTGGTGGACGAGACCGGCGAGACGGCGAACATGGCGCTGCTCGACGGTGACGAGATCGTGTACGTCGCCCAGGTGCCGTCCAAGCACTCCATGCGGATGTTCACCGAGGTCGGGCGGCGGGTGCTGCCGCACTCGACCGGGGTGGGCAAGGCGCTGCTGGCGTACACCCCGGCGGACGAGGTGCGCTCGCTGCTCGGGCGGACCGGGATGCCCGCCGCGACCGAGAAGACGATCACCACGCCGGACGGTTTCCTGGACGCGCTGGAGGAGGTGCGGCGGCTCGGGTACGCCGTCGACGACAACGAGCAGGAGATCGGCGTGCGGTGTCTCGCCGTGTCCGTGCCCGAGTCGCCCACGGCCGCGGCCATCTCCATCTCGGGGCCTGCCGGGCGCGTGACCGAGGCCGCGACCGAGAAGATCGTGCCGGTGCTGCAGCAGGTGGCCCGAGAACTGTCGGCGGCACTGGCCAGCTCCGGGACCACGTCGTAGGGGTTCGGGTCTCGTTGCCGGGTGCGGCTTTCGTCGTGGCTGGTCGCGCAGTTCCCCGCGCCCCTGAAGGGCGAGCTTCGCTCGCTTCAGGGGCGCGGGGAACTGCGCGACCAGCCCGCCACCGGCCGTCAGTCGACGACGAGACCCGCCTCGGCAGAGGAAAGCCGTCCGTCCACCATCTCGACGACCCGGTCGGCAACGCCCAGATGGCCCCGGTCATGAGTGACCAGCACCGTCGCGGTCCCCCGCTCCCGGGTGAGCCCGGCGATCAGCTCCAGCACCACGACCCCCCGTTCATGATCCAGCGCGCTGGTCGGCTCGTCGACGAGCAGCACCTTCGGCTCGTTCATGAGGGCCCGCGCGATATTGACCCGCTGCCGCTGCCCGCCGGACAGCTGATGCGGCCGCCGGTGGGACTGCGCCGCCAGACCCACGGCCTCCAGCAGCTCCCCGGCCCGCCCCCGCACATCGCGCCCGCGCCGCCCGCCCAGATGCGCCATCACCTGAAGCTGCTCGATCGCGGTGAGCGACGGCAGCAGGTTCGGCTGCTGGAAGACGATCCCGATGGCCCCGCGCCGCAGCTCGGCGGCGGCCGCGCGGCCGAGCCCGGTCGCCTCGGCGCCGTCGACGAGGACGCGCCCGCTGTCCGGGGTGACGAGCGTCGCCGCGACGGCGAGCAGGCTGGATTTGCCGGATCCCGACGGCCCGACGACGGCCGTGAGCCCGCCCGCCGGAACCTCCAGGCTCACCCGGTCCAGCGCGGTCAGCCGCCCCTCCCCGTCCGGATACGTCAGCGTGATGTCGTCGAGCAGCAGGGTCATCGGGCACTTCCGAGCGCGGTGAGAGGGTCGACGGCGGTGATCCGCCGGATGGACAGGGCGGCGCCGACGGCGCCGAGGACGGTCATCACGACGGCCGGCCCGATCGTGGTCAGCGGCTCCATCACGAACGGCACGCTGTCCGGCACGAACGCCCCGATGAGCGCGGCGAGCCCGGTGCCGAGGGCGGTGCCGCCGACCAGCATGACGACGGCCTGCCCGAGCGCGTCCCGCAGCAGATGGCCGGTGGACGAGCCCAGCGCCTTCAGCACCGCGATGTCGCCGCTGCGCTGAATGGTCCAGACGGTGAAGAACGCGCCGATGACGAGCGCCGAGATGACGAAGAGGAAGCCGCGCATCAGTTGCAGCGAACCGTTCTCGGCCTGGTAGGACCCTATGGCTTCGAGAGCGCCGTCGACGGTGGTGGTGTCGGTCCCGGCCGCCCGGTCGGCGGCGGCGAGGTCGGCGCCGGACGTGGTGGACAGGGCGACGACCGTGGCGCCGCCGGAGCGGGTGAGCTTCTGCCAGTCGGCGAGGTCGGCCCAGACGACGGGCGTGTGGCTGTACGAGGCGTCGCCGGAGACGGCGGAGACGGTGAGCTTCCCGGAGCCGAGCGTGACCGTGCCGCCCGCGCGCACCCCGAGTTCCCGCGCGGCCTTCTGCGACAGGACGGCGGTGCCGGGGGCCGTGGCGTCGGGCGCGAGACCGGAGTCCGGCCGCACCCCGAACGCGGAGACGGCGACGGTCCGGCCGCCCGCCTCCGCGTTGAGCGTGCGGATGCCGATCGGTTCGGCGCCGCGCACGCCCGGCCGCCCGGCCAGCTCCCGCCACTGCTTCTCGGTGACGGCCGAGCCGGTGAAGGACACCGACTGGCCGTCGGCGGGCCGCGCGAACGCGATGTGGTCGGCCGGCAGTGCCGTCAGCGCGGACGTGTTGTCCCGCGCGAGCCCGGCGGTCAGCCCCGACAGCAGTCCCACCAGCAGCGTGATCAGTACGATCACCGCGCCCATCAGGGCGAACCTGCCCCGGGCGAACCGTAGATCTCTCCATGCGACGAACATGCCGTCCACAGTGCGGCCCGGCGGCCCGCCCGGGCATCGCGCCACAGCACACTTCACCCGAATCGAAGGACGCAGTCCCCTTTCAACCTTTCGGTTGACCGCTTCGAGGGATTGCCTCCGTACGCTGGTCAACGGTATGGATCCACGTTCCCTCACCCCCGTCCTGCGCGTGCTGCGCCTGTGCCTGCACCTGCTCACCGCGGGGCTGCTCGCCCTCGTCGTCGTACGCGCCCTGAGCGGGCGGACGGACGAACCGGCGACGGCCGTGGTGACGGCGGCCGCGGCGATGGGCGCGGTCTACGCGGCCGGTCCGCTGATCCCGGCCGTCCGCTCCACGCGCGCGGGCGCCGTGTGCTGGCTGGCCGTGCTCGGCGCCGTGTGGGCGGTGCTGCTCGCCCTCTCCCCCGACGGCCTGTGGCTGGCCTTCCCCCTCTACTTCCTCCTCGTCCATCTGCTGCCCGCCCGCTGGGGCGTGCCGGCCGTGGCGGTGGCGGCGGGCGCGGCCATCGCCTCGTACGTCGGTCATGGCGCGCCCCTCAACGCGGGCGCGTTCATAGGGCCGCTGATCGGCGCGGCCGTCGCCGTGGCGACCGTGCTGGGCTATCAGGCCCTGTACCGGGAGAGCGAGGCCAGGCGCCGGCTCATCGAGGAGCTGATCGCGACCCGCGCCGAACTCGCCGACGCCGAGCGCGCCGCGGGCACCCTCGCCGAACGCGAACGGCTCGCCCGCGAGATCCACGACACCCTCGCCCAGGGCCTGTCCTCGATCCAGTTGCTGCTGCGCGCGGCGGGACGTGATCTGCCCGCCGGCTCCCCCGCCGCCGCCCACATCGAGCAGGCCAGGGCGACCGCCCAGGACAATCTCGCCGAGGCCCGCCGTTTCGTGCGCGCGCTCAGCCCGCCCGACCTCGACAACGGCTCGCTGGCCGGAGCGCTGGAACGGCTCTGCGCGACCGCCCCCGGCGTCAGCGCCCGCTTCACGACGAGCGGCACCCCGCTCGCGCTCCCCACCCCGTACGAGGTGGCACTGCTGCGGATCGCCCAGTCGGCGCTCGGCAACACGGTGCGGCACGCGCACGCGCGTCGCGCGGAGATCACCCTCAGCTTCATGGAGACCTCGGTGGCGCTCGACGTGGTGGACGACGGCGACGGATTCGACGCGGAGCGGGTTGTCGCGGGTGACGGCGGCGACGGCGGCGGGTTCGGGCTGCCCGCGATGCGGGCGCGGGTGCGGGCGCTCGGCGGCACGTTCACCGTCGAGTCGGCGCCCGGCCAGGGGACGGCCGTCGCCGTCACGCTGCCGCTGCCCGCCGGGGGCTCCGCGTGATCCGGCTGCTGCTCGCCGACGACCATCCCGTCGTACGGGCCGGGCTGCGGGCCGTCCTCGACGCGGAGCCCGACTTCGAGATCGTCGCGGAGGCGGCGTCCGCCGAGCGGGCGGTGGAGCTGGCCGCTTCCGAGCGGGTCGACGTGGTGCTGATGGACCTTCAGTTCGGGGCCGGGATGCACGGCGCGGACGCGACGGCGCTGATCGCGGCGGCCGACGGCGGGCCGCGCGTGCTGGTGCTCACGACGTACGACACGGATGCCGACATCCTCGCGGCGGTGGAGGCCGGGGCCTCCGGTTACCTGCTCAAGGACGCCCCGCCGGAGGAACTGGCGGCGGCCGTACGGACCGCCGCCGCAGGGCGCTCCGCGCTGGCCCCGGCCGTCGCGCTCCGCCTGATGGACCGGATGCGGGCGCCTGCGGAATCGCTCAGCAAGCGGGAGCTGGAGGTGTTGCAGCTGGTGCGGGACGGGTTGTCGAACGCCGAGATCGCCCGTCAGCTGTTCCTGAGCCAGGCCACGGTGAAGTCCCACCTGGTCCACGTGTACGCCAAGCTGGGCGTGGATTCGCGGACCTCGGCGGTGGCCGCCGCCATCAAAAGGGGCCTGGTCAGGCCCCGCTAGGGGCGCGAAGAACTGCCAGGGGCTCCCCAGGCCACTTCTCCTCGGCCACCTCCAGGTCTGTACGCTGATTGGCCTGGACAGCAGGGCCGATATCGGAGATGTGGCATGGCGGGTGGAGCAGTGGTCCGCAGCATGGACGGTCTCGGCAGCCGGCGGCTCGCCGAGCTGGTGACCGGGACCACGGCCGGGCGGCGCCCCGGCTACCGGGCGCTCGCGCAGGGCGTGCGGACGCTGCTGCTCGACGGGCGGATCCCGCTGCGCACGCGGCTGCCCGCGGAGCGCGAGTTCGCCACGGCGCTCGGGGTCAGCCGGGCCACCGTCACGGCCGCGTACGACCTGCTGCGGGAGAGCGGGTACGCGCACAGCAGGCGCGGCTCGGGGACCTGGACGGAGCTGCCGGACGGCGCCCGGCCGACCAGCGTCGCCACCCCGGCCGCCGGGGACGGCGTGATCGACCTGGCGATCGCGGCGCCGGGCGCGGTGACCGAGGAGCTGACCTCCGCGTACGCCGAGGCGGCGCCGGACGTGGCCCGGCACGCGACGACCCCGGGCTACCATCCGTTCGGCCTGCCGGAGCTGCGGGCCAAGATCGCCGAGCGGTACACGCGGCGCGGACTGCCGACGCTGCCGGACCAGATCCTGGTGACGACCGGCGCCCAGCAGGCCGTCTCCCTCACGCTCACCCTGCTGGGCCGGCCCGGCGACCGGATCGCGGTGGAGAACCCGTCGTACGCCAACGCGCTGTCCGTGGTCCGGCGCCTGGGCCTGCGGACCGCGCCCGTGCCGGTGACCGAGGACGGGTGGGACGCCGAACTGTTCGGCGCGACGCTGCGGCAGGCGGCGCCCCGGCTCGCGTACCTCATCCCGGACTTCCAGAATCCGACCGGCCGCCTGATGCCGGCCGGACAACGGCAGCAGCTGATCGCGGCGGCGCGGGCGACCGGCACCTGGCTGGTCGTCGACGAGACGGTCGCGGACATCGCGCTCGACACCCCGACACCGCCGCCGTTCGCCTCGCTGGCCGGGGCGGGCGGTGGTGAACAGATCGTCACCGTCGGCTCGTTGAGCAAGGGGCACTGGAGCGGGCTGCGGGTGGGCTGGGTGCGCGCGGGCACCCGGCTGATCACCGAGCTGACCGCGCTGCGGGTGACCGCCGACATGTCGGGGTCGGTCCTGGACCAGCTGGTGGCGGGGCGGCTCCTCGATCGCGAGGCCGAGGTGCTGCGCCATCGGATCCCGGTCCTGCGCGCGCAGCGCGACCGGCTGGCGGCCGCGCTGGCCCGTGAATTCCCCTCGTGGCGCTGGGCGTTGCCGCCCGGCGGGATGTCGCTCTGGGTCGACCTGGGCCGCCCGGTCGCCTCCGCGCTGTCCCGGGCCGCGCTGCGGCGCGGGGTGCGGATCGAGGGCGGGTCACGGTTCGGCGCGGACCCCGGGACGTTCGAGCACCGGCTGCGCGTCCCCTACACCCAGCCGGTGGACGTCCTGGACGAGGCGGTGCGCCGGATCGCGGCGGCGGTCGACGGCGGGCTCGGCGGGGCGGGCGACGAGCCGGGGCGGCCGCACTGGGTGGCCTGACCCGGCGGCGGCCCCGCCGGCCGGCTCAGTTCCGCGACGGAGGTGCGGTGCCGAACAGCTCGACGGCGCCGCGCACTTGGGACAGCGCCCCGGACAGCGCGCTCACCGAGCCGACCGCCCCCGCGACCAGCAGCAGCGACCGGCGCAGCCGCGGCACCTCGGGCCGCCCGCCGCCCGCCATCGCGTCGAGGGCCGCCAGTTCGTCCTCGGCGATCCCCCGGTCGGCGAACTCGACCGGATGGGCGGCGAGTTCACGACGCAGCCGGGACACGGCGGTCCGCAGCCCCGCCACTCGCGGATCCTCGTCGGTGCCCGTCACAACCCTCTGCTCCATGCTCCGCAACACAGCACTCCCCCTCGCACGTCGTCGTGCGTCCCCCACTGTCCCGCGCCGCACGGTGGTCAGTCGCACAACTCGGTTTTGAGGCCGCCCAGTTAACGCCACACGGGCCCGTCCGCGCCAGTCCGTTGCGTAGAGCAACTTCATTCGCGCAGGCCGTGCCGCACCGCGGGCCCGAGCCGCCGGGAGCGCCCGCGTGCGGTATGCAGGGACCATGACGACGACAGAGACAGGCGCGGTCGCGGGGCTGCTGCTCGCCGCCGGAGGCGGGCGGCGGCTCGGCGGGCGCCCGAAGGCCCTGCTGCCCCATCACGGCCGCCCTCTGGTGGAGCACGCGGCGGGAATCCTGCGCGCGGGGGGATGCGGGCCGCTGCACGTGGTACTCGGGGCGGCGGCCGGCGACGTACGGGAGCGGGCCGCGCTCAACGGGTGCGTGGTCGTGGAGAACCCCGGGTGGGCGGACGGCATGGGTTCGTCGCTGCGGGCCGGTCTCGACTCGCTCGCCGCGACGGACGCGGTGGCGGCGCTCGTCCTGCTCGTCGACCAGCCGGGCATCGGGGCGGCCGCGGTGGCCCGGGTCCGGGAGGCGCTGCACTCGCCCGCGTCCCTGGTGGCGGCCGCGTACGACGGGGAGCGCGGGCACCCGGTGCTCTTCGGCCGTGACCACTGGGCCGGGATCGCCGCGAGTGCGAGCGGCGACCGCGGGGCACGCGCCTATCTCAAGGAGCACGCGGCGGCGGTGGAACTCGTGGAGTGCGGGGACATCGCCGAGGCGTACGACATCGACACGGAGGCCGACCTCCGGCACCTTCGGTGAAGGGGATGGCACTCAGCGCCACGGTCTGTCGACTCAGAGAATCTCGACATCAACAAACCATTGAACTTCCACGATGAGGAAACTAGTATCCACTGATCAGAAGGGCCGGTCCCCTACACAGGGGCCAGCAGCCGTACCCAGGTGTCCTCGGCACCCCGTGCCGCAGCCGACGCCGCCGCTCGCTGAAGGAAGTGACAGTTCATGTCCGCACCAGCGCCGTCCCCGCTGGCCATCGTCGACGCCGCGCCCCTGCCCCGGCAGGACGAGGTGCTCACCGATGCGGCCCTCGCCTTCGTGGCCGAGCTGCACCGGCTGTTCACGCCCCGGCGTGACGAGCTCCTCGCCCGCCGTGCCGAGCGCCGCGCCGAGATCGCCCGCACCTCCACGCTCGACTTCCGCCCGGAGACCGCGTCGATCCGCGAGGACGACACCTGGAAGGTCGCCGAGGCCCCGGCCGCGCTGAACGACCGCCGGGTCGAGATCACCGGCCCCACCGACCGCAAGATGACGATCAACGCGCTGAACTCGGGCGCCAAGGTCTGGCTCGCCGACTTCGAGGACGCCTCGGCCCCGACCTGGGAGAACGTGATCGGCGGCCAGCTCAATCTGACCGCCGCCTACAACCGCTCGATCGACTTCACCGACGAGCGCACCGGCAAGTCGTACGCCCTCAAGGGCGCCGACGAGCTGGCGACGGTCGTCATGCGCCCGCGCGGCTGGCACCTGAACGAGCGCCACCTGGTGGACGCCGACGGCAAGGCCGTCCCGGGCGCCCTGGTCGACTTCGGCCTCTACTTCTTCCACAACGCCAAGCGCCTGATCGAGCTCGGCAAGGGCCCGTACTTCTACCTCCCGAAGACGGAGTCGTACCTGGAGGCGCGCCTCTGGAACGAGATCTTCGTCTTCGCGCAGGACTACGTCGGCATCCCGCAGGGCACCGTCCGCGCCACCGTCCTCATCGAGACGATCACGGCCGCGTACGAGATGGAGGAGATCCTCTACGAGCTGCGCGACCACGCCTCCGGCCTGAACGCGGGCCGCTGGGACTACCTCTTCTCCATCGTCAAGAACTTCCGTGACGGCGGCCAGAAGTTCGTCCTGCCGGACCGCAACCTGGTGACGATGACGGCCCCCTTCATGCGGGCGTACACCGAACTCCTCGTCCGTACGTGCCACAAGCGCGGCGCGCACGCGATCGGCGGCATGGCGGCCTTCATCCCGTCCCGCAAGGACGCAGAGGTCAACAAGGTGGCGTTCGAAAAGGTCCGCGCCGACAAGGACCGCGAGGCCGGCGACGGCTTCGACGGCTCCTGGGTCGCGCACCCGGACCTCGTCCCGATCGCGATGGAGTCCTTCGACAAGGTCCTCGGCGCGAACCCGAACCAGAAGGACCGCCTGCGCGAGGACGTCTCGGTGGCCGCCGGCGACCTCATCGCCATCGACTCCCTCGACGCCAAGCCCACCTACGACGGTCTGGTCAACGCCGTCCAGGTCGGCATCCGCTACATCGAGGCCTGGCTGCGCGGGCTCGGCGCCGTCGCGATCTTCAACCTCATGGAGGACGCGGCCACCGCCGAGATCTCGCGCTCGCAGATCTGGCAGTGGATCAACGCGGGTGTCGTCTTCGACAACGGTCAGACGGTCACGGCCGATCTGGCCCGCAAGGTCGCCGCCGAAGAACTGGCCGCCATCAAGGCCGAGATCGGCGAGGAGGCCTTCGCGGCCGGCAAGTGGCAGCAGGCCCACGACCTGCTCCTCCAGGTCTCCCTGGACGCCGACTACGCCGACTTCCTGACCCTTCCGGCGTACGAGCAGCTGGGCTGACCCGGCCGCGCAGTTCCCCGCGCCCCTGGAAGTGCACACTTCGTGCGCCACCTCCATCGATGAAGGCATGCGGCGAAGCCGCAGCCTTCAGGGGCGCGGGGAACTGCGCGAGAAGCGGCCACCGTCCCGCAGACGACGAACAACCCCCCGCTCACCCGAGGTGAACGGACCAGTCCTGCTCAGCGCCGGGCTTGCCGTGCAGATCGGGCACCCGCTTCAACCACGCCGGCCGCCCACGCTCCATGGCAGCAGCCCGCCGCGCATCCACCGCGGCCAGCTCGTCCCGGCTGGGAAAGTCCGTCGGGAGCCAGGAAGCCGAGCTGCGGGCGCGGGCCAGCAAATACGCCACGTACGCGTCCCGCGCCTCCCCCGGCGACGCGAAGTCGGACGTGAGCCAGGCATCCGGCACCAGCGCCAGCACCTCGCGCAACAACCCCTCCGTCACCTTCGGACAAAGCTCGGCGTCGGCGGCGCGGGTGTCGGGGCCGTAGCCGCCCAGCGCGTGGTGCCTGAAGTCGTAGGCCCGCTCGGGCGCGGCCCCCTCCCAGCGGTGGTGGAAGACGAGGGCGGCCCCGTGGTCGATGAGCCACAGCTTCGGCGGGACGATGCCGAAGGTCGGCCAGACCATCAGGTTCGAACTGTGAACGGTGCGGTCGACGTTCACGGTGAACGCGTCGAGCCAGACGATCCGGCCCGCTTCGAGCGGGTCGACGGGAAACACCGCGGCGACGTCGGGCGTGAAGTCGGCCGCGCCCGACAGATAGTCCATGCCGAGGTTGAGCCCGGCACTCGCGTGCAGCAGGTCCTGGACCTCCTGGTGCGGTTCGTCGGCGGCGACGGCCGGGTCGAAGTGGGCGAGAACCAGCTCGGGAAAGCGCAGCCCGAGGCGACGGGCCAGCTCCCCGACGACGACCTCGGCGACCAGCGCCTTGACGCCCTGCGCGGAGCCGGTGAACTTCAGGACGTACGTGCCCAGATCATCGGCCTCGACGACACCGGGAACCGAGCCGCCGGCGTGCAGCGGGGTGACGTAGCGGGTCGCTGTGACCTCTCTCAACATGTCCCGGGCCACCTGTCTCGTCAACGCCGCAGTCCTCACCATGGTAACCACGGGTGATCATCCGCGAGGAGCGCCCGAGGCTCGCGTCATGAGCGGCCTCCGTCACCCGTCCGGAGCAGCGGCAGGACGTGTGCGCGCAGCCGTGCCGGGTCGACCGTTACCCGTCGACACGTAAGTGGCATAAGCCCTGAAGAGGATTATCCGGTCAGTCGAGGAGTGCCGAGTGAACCATGTCCGCAGACAGCTGCTGCTCGCGGCGGCTGTTCCCCTTGTCCTGTGTGCGGTGCCCGCAGTCGCCTGGGCCGGCCCGCAGCCGCCCGCCGCGACGCAGACGGTGCCGCCGCGCACCGATGCCGTCTCCACCCGGACGGCCTCCGTCATCACCGAGCTGAGCGCGCAGGAGATCACCGTCGGACCGAGCGCGACGCTTCAGGTCAGCGGGCGGCTCGTGGAGGGCGACACCCTCACCTATCCGCTCGCCCGGCTGGCGGTGTCGGTGCAGATCAGCAGCGGCAAGGGCGCCTCGCAGCAGTGCAACACGGTGACAACCCGGCAGGGGCGGTTCACCTGCACCTTCCATGTCAAGGCTCGCGCGACGACCTCGGCCACGGTCACGTTCGACGGCAACGCCCTGTTCGCGCCGGGATCGGCCACCACCAGCATCGGCGGTCCCGACCCGGACACCGATCCCGCGCCGACGCCGACTCCGACCGCGACGGCGAGCGCGACGCCGACGCCGACTGCGGCTGCGACTCCGGCTGTCACGCCGGTGGCGGCAACGCCGTCGACGCCCGCTCCCAGCCCGTCCGGCACTCCGGACAGCTCCGTCAGCCCCTCCCCGAGTCCGGGTGATGCCACACCCGCCGCGCCGGCCGGCCCTTCCGTCTCCCCGGCCGCCGCCCCGAGCGCGACCCCGTCACCACTTCGGTGACCGCCGCCGGAGTCGAGGCGGCGGCCGCTCGGCGCGCCGCCGCCCGCTCCGACCGCGCGCGAGGCAGTGTCGAAGCATGCTGACGCGACCCCGCTCATCCTCCGCCCGACTGACGACCGCACTGACCCTGGCCCTCGGCGCGAGCGGCCTCCTCCTCCTGGCCGCCCCCACGGCCGGAGCGGCGACCACGTCCCCCCACCCCGGCCCGGCGGCCACCGCAACGTCGGAGGGCGGGCCGTCGTACGGCAACGAGACGGTCGACTTCACCGGCGAGGGGTTCTCCTACAGCGGCACGGCGTCGGGCTTCGAGACGGACGGCACGGCCTACTTCGAGCAGACGCTGCTGCACCTCGGCGAGCCCGGCGGCCTGCGCTGGTCGACCACCCGCTCGCACTCCTGACCCGGCCCCGAGCAGCGCCCTGAACACACGTGTGCCCCGCGCCTCGAAGGCGCGGGGCACACGGTGGGCCGTCCGGCTCAGATCAGCGGCCGGGCAGCACGGTTGGACCGCGTCAGGAGTGCGAGCCCGTCGAGTTGCCGGTGGCACCCGTGGGGCCGGCCTGCTTCGTCGAGGTCAGGAAGTAGGCCTTCCCGTCCGGGGTGAAGCCGCTGACCGTCTTCGTCGACTTGCCGCCGCTGGTGTTCGCGGAGTTCTGCGTCATCTTGTAGGCGGGGCCGTCGTCGGCGGAAGCGAAGCTCGCGCTGCCGATGACCAGGGGGGTCACGAGAGCACCGACAGCGACGTACTTGGCAATGCTGCGCATCTGATGCGGTCCTTTCAGGGTTCGCCGGCCTGAGAAGCCCCGGCACGAGCCGGGGCGGCGGAGTCGGCCACCGTCCGCCGAAATCGACCTTGCCGCCTATCCGGACCCTCCGCATCCGCAGCCGTCACACACCGTGATGACTATGGCGGGGCAGCAGTCTCGATATGGCCGCTGAGCTGCACAGACACCTCCGCGAACGGCCGGATTAATTGCCGCCGAATGGCGCGAGCAGCCGGCGGAATCCGTTGTTCCGCGTGCCTTTGCGCGCGCTCCCGGGTCGGCACAGACTCGCCCTGTTCCCGGGCTCGCTGCCCGGCCCCCACTACCTTCTCGGAGAATCCATGTCGCACGCCCGTACTTGGCCGGTCCGCACCCTGTCCGTCCTCGCTCTGAGCGCGGCCGCACTCGCGCTGCCCGCCACCACCGCCTCGGCGGCCGACCAGCTCACTCTGGTCCGGGCCACCGCGGCCGGCGACCACGTCGAGGTGCAAGTCCGCTACCGGTGCGAGGAGTTGATGGGCACCGACACCCTTGCCGTCTCCCTGGCCAACACCGAGGACGGGGGCGTCTACAGCGCCTCCACCGCCCCTGAATGCGACGGCAGTTGGCACGAGACGACCGTCGCCACCGCCCGCGGCGCGGGTCCCGCGGCACGGGCCGGCACCGACGCCGTCATCACCGCCAGCCTCGGCATCGGTCCCGACCCGCAGGTCTTCCCCACCGCCAGCACCCGCTCCACCCTCACCCTGCACAGCCCACGCTGAAATCGCCCCCGGCCGAAAGGCACCGGGGGCGACGGCCGAGGCCGGGGTGCTTCAGAAGTCGACCGGGTCGCGGACGATCGGGCACGTCATGCAGTGGCCGCCGCCGCGGCCCCGGCCCAACTCGGCGCCCACGATGGTGATCACCTCGACCCCGGCCTTGCGCAGCAGCGTGTTGGTCTGGGTGTTGCGGTCGTAGGTGAAGACGACGCCGGGTTCGACGGCGACGGCGTTGTTGCCGCTGTCCCACTGCTGGCGCTCGGAGGCGTAGACGTCACCGCCGGTCTCGATGACCCGCAGGGCGTCGAGGCCGAGCGCCTTCGCGACCACGTCGACGAACGGGGTCGAGCCCTCGTCGGTGATGTCCAGGCCCGGCGCCCGGTCCGTGGGCCGGAGCGTGAACGTGTGCACCGAGTCCATGATCCGCGGGTAGAGCGTGACGATGTCGCGGTCGGCGAACGTGAAGACGGTGTCGAGGTGCATCGCCGAGCGCAGCCGCGGCATCCCGGCCACGATCACCCGCTCGGCGGCGCCCCGCTCGAACAGGGCGGCGGCGACCTGGGTGATGGCCTGCCGGGAGGTGCGCTCGCTCATGCCCATCAGGACCACGCCGTTGCCGACGGGCATGATGTCGCCGCCCTCGAAGGTGGCCTGCCCCCAGTCGCGTTCGGGATCGCCCCACCAGACGGTGGAGCCCACGAAGTCCGGGTGGAAGAGGTAGACGGCCTTCATCAGCAGCGTCTCGTCGTGGCGGGCGGGCCAGTAGAGCGGGTTCAGGGTGAGGCCGCCGTAGAGCCAGCACGTGGTGTCGCGCGTGTAGAGGGTGTTGGGCAGCGGCGGCATCAAGTACTCGCGCACACCGGTCGATTCGCGGGCCAGGGACACGTACGGCGAGCGGAAGTCGTCGGGGAGGTCGGTGGTGGCCAGGCCGCCGATGAGGTGGTCGGCGAGCCGGCGCGGCTCGAGGCTCTCCAGGAAGGCGCGGGTGTCGTCGATGAGGCCGACGCCGACCTGGTTCGCCACGATCTTGCGGTCCAGGAGCCAGCTCTTCGCCTCGGGGATCGCCATGGTCTGCGCGAGCAGGTCGTGCAGCTCGACGACCTCGACACCGCGCCGGGTCAGTTTGTTGACGAAGTCGGCGTGGTCGCGCTCGGCGTTCTCCACCCACATGACGTCGTCGAAGAGCAGGTCGTCCGAGTTGGTCGGGGTGAGCCTGCGGTGCGCGAGGCCGGGCGCGCACACGAGTACCTTGCGCAGTCGGCCCACCTCGGAGTGCACGCCGTACGAGGCGGAAGCGGGGGTCGTGTCGTGGTCGGTCACGGTGTGCCTTCCGGTGGTCGAGCCGGTGGTCCGGGGCTGCTGGTGGGGTTCACAGGCTGATCCAGCCGGCCGCCAGCGCGACGACGCCGAGCACGGCGCCGACGATCGAGACGGCCAGGATGATCAGTTCGCGGGCGGAGAAGACGCGTCTGCCCTGCTCGCGGCGGGCCATGACGAAGAGGATCGTGGCGGGGGCGTAGAAGATGAACGAGACGAGGACGAACTTGAGCCCGGCCGCGTACAGCAGGAACGCCGTGTAGACGGTGGCGAGGGCGGCCACCACGAGGTCGGAGGAGAAGCCGGTGCCGCCGCCGACGGTGCGCGGATCGGGCCGCAGCGCGATCTTCAGGGCGAACGCGGCGGCCAGCAGGAACGGGATCAGCGTCAGTGAGCTGGTCAGGTCCAGCGCGAAGTTGAAGGCGTCGTCCGAGAACATGGTGATGACGAGGACGACCTGGGACAGGATCGTCGTCATCAGCAGGGCCGGTACGGGCACGTCCTCCGAGGTCGCGCGGCCCAGGAAGCGCGGCATGTCCTCGTCCTTGGCGGCGACGAACAGCACCTCGGCGGCCATCAGGGTCCAGGCGAGATAGGCGCCGAGCACCGAGACGATCAGGCCGACGCTGACGAAGACCGTGCCCCAGGTGCCGACCGCCTCCTCCAGGACCCCGGCCATCGACGGCTGGCGCAGCTCGGCGATCTCGCTCATCGGCAGGATCCCGTACGACACGATGGTGACCGAGGCGAAGATCGCGAAGACGCTGAGGAAACCGAGGATCGTGGCCCGGCCGACGTCCTCGCGGCGCTTGGCGTGGCGCGAGTAGACGCTGGCGCCCTCGACGCCGAGGAAGACGAAGACGGTCGCGAGCATGGTGCCGCGGACCTGGTCGAAGAGGGAGCCCGCGTAGTCGGCGCCGCCCCAGTTTTCGGCGAAGACGTGCGGCTTGAAGAAGAACAGCGCCAGGATCACGAAGACCACGATCGGGACGACCTTGGCGACGGTGACGATCCGGTTGATCGTCGCGGCTTCCTTCACGCCACGGCGGATGAGCAGGAAGAACGCCCACAGTCCGACCGAGGACAGGACGATCGCGAGGAACGTGTCGCCGTCGCCGAGCGCCGGGGCGATCGCTCCCACCGTGGACATGATCAGCACCCAGTACGTCACGTTGCCGACGCAGGCGCTGGCCCAGTAGCCGAACGCGGAGAAGAAGCCGAGGTACTCGCCGAACCCGGCCTTGGCGTACGCGTACACCCCCGCGTCGAGGTCCGGTCTGCGCAGCGCGAGGCGCTGGAAGACGAAGGCGAGCATGAGCATGCCCGCGCCCGCGACCAGCCACGCGATGAGGGCGCCGGCGACGCCCGTCTCGTCCGCGAACCGGCGCGGCAGCGAGAACACCCCCGCGCCGACCATGGAGCCGACGACCATCGTCGTCAGCGTGAACAACGTCAGCTTGGCTGTCCGTGGGGTGGCGTCCCGGGCGGTGTCCGCGGCCTGATCCATACGCTTCAGTCTTGTACCGGATCGCCGGATACTGCACCTTTTCGTCTCGATTCCGAATAGCCGGATACATCAATGTGTGCGCAGCATGATGTGTTATGTACTCCTCTCTCAGTCCTGCGGCCCTCGCGGAGCTCCGCAGGCAACGCCCCTATCCGGCGGTGTCCCTGGTGATGCCGACCCATCGGCGCCGGCCCGAGAACGCCCAGGACCCGGTCCGGCTGCACAATCTCGTGAGCGAGGCGGAGCGGCGGCTCGACGCGGACCCAGGGGTGACCGCCGACCGCCGCGAGGACGTGCTCGCGCAGCTGCGGACGGCCGTCGCCGAGACCGATCTCGCCCACGCCGCGGACGGCCTGCTGGTCTTCGCCGCCCCAGGCGAGCACCAGGTCTGGGCCGTCGACCGGCCGGTGCCCGAGCGCGTCGTGCTCGCCGACACCTTCCTCACCCGCAACCTGGTGGCCGCCGACGCCGCCGCGCGCCCTTACTGGGTGCTGTCCGTCGCCGCCGACCGGATCGCCCTGTGGGCCGGACGGGGCGAGCGCGTCACCCGCGACACGGACCACGGGTTCCCGATGGACCGCGATCTGGAGGACCCCGACGCGGAGCGCAAGGAGCGCGTCGGCGATCTGCCGAGCACCTTCCGCGACGAGCAGGCGCGCCAGTTCTTCCGGGACGCGGACACGGCCCTCGCGAAGCTGCTGGCGACCGAGGGCCGCCCGCTGTACGTCACCGGGGAGCCGGCCGCGCTGACCCTGCTCGGCGAGGTCGGCGACGCCGCGCGCGGGGCGGTCCAGGTGCCGTTCGGCGGCCTGGCGCACGGCGCGCCCGACGCGGTCGCCAAGGCCGTCGCCCCGGCGCGCGAGGAGGACGCCCGGCGGGCGGTCACCGAGGCGCTGGCGGGCCTGGACCGGGCGCGCGGCGGCCACACGTACGCGGCCGGGGTGGACGAGGTCTGGCAGAAGGCGTCGGACGCGCGGATCCACCGGCTCGTCGTGGAGGAGGACTTCCGGACCACCGTGCGGGCCGGCGAGGGGCATCTGGAGCCCGCGCGGGACGACGATCTGGACGCGGTCCACGACATCGTCGACGAGATCGTCGAGTCCACCCTGGAGAGCGGGGGCGAGGTCGTCTTCGTCCCGGACGGCACCCTCGCCGAGGCCGGGCACATCGCCGCCGTCCTGCGCTTCTGAGGCGCGGGCGCGGTACCGAGACAGCGAAGAGAAAGGCAGCGGAACCGGTCATGAGGACAACCAAGGCGCCCCGTCGCACGGCCACGGCACTCGCCGTGTGCACGGCCACCGGCATCCTGGCGCTCGCGGCGTGCAGCACCGACAGCGGCGACTCCGGCTCGGCGAGCACCAGCCCGCGGCCGACGGCGCCGAACTCGTCGAACTTCTCGGGCGAGCCGCCTTCGGCGCTGGCCTCCAGCGCCGCGTCGAAGAAGGCGGAGGTGAAGGAGTCGGCCTCGAAGGCGGCCGCGTCGGCGTCGCAGCGCGCGCACGACTTCGAGGCGTCGGTCTCCGCCGAAGTGGAGCGCAGCCGTCAGGAGTTCACGCGCGAGCTGGACAAGGCCGACGGGAAGGGCAACGCCATGGACAGCGTCTCGCTGACCGGCAAGCCCCTCGCGGAGACGGACAACGTGCGCGCGCTCGTGGTCAACATCACCAACAAGACCGACCAGAAGGCGTCGTACGCGGTGCGGGTCGACTTCAGTGACGCGGACGGCAAGGTCGTGGAGTCGACGGTGGTCGGCGCCAAGGACCTCGCCGCGGGCGACAAGGCCCAGCCGCTCGCCATCAGCACGAAGCCGCCGGAGCCGCACCTCACGGCGAAGATCGCGCAGGCACAGCGCTACTGACGGAGCGGCACCCGCACGGTCGTCTCCCCTGCTCGTTTTGGTCCCGGGCCCCTCCGGTCCATAGGATCCGGCGGATGATCATCAGACAAAGGCTGGCGGCAGGGCTGTGCACCCTGCTCGCCGCCCTGACAGCCGGCGGCCTCGCGCCCACAGCGGCGTACGCGGACGAGACCGACAGCAAACCCGCCCCGCAGGTCGAACTCCTCCTGGACGTCAGCGGATCCATGCGGGCCCGTGACATCGACGGCGGCTCGCGGATGGCCGCGGCGAAGCAGGCGTTCAACGAGGTCCTCGACGCGACCCCCGAAGAGGTGGAACTCGGGATAAGGACACTCGGCGCCAACTACCCCGGCGACGACCGCAAGACGGGCTGCAAGGACACCCAACAGCTCTACCCCGTCGGCCCGTTGGACCGCGCCGACGCCAAGACGGCCGTGGCCACCCTTCAGCCCACCGGCTGGACGCCGATCGGCCCGGCCCTGCTGAAGGCCGCCGGCGACTTCGGCTCCGGCGAGGGCACCAAGCGCATCGTCCTCATCAGTGACGGCGAGGACACCTGCCAGCCGCTCGACCCGTGCGAGGTGGCGCGCGAGATCGCCGCCAAGGGCATCGGCCTGACCATCGACACGCTCGGTCTGGTCGCCGACGCCAAGACCCGCGCGCAGCTCTCCTGCATCGCGGACGCCACGGGCGGCACGTACACCGCGGTGCGGCACAAGAACCAGCTCTCCAAGAAGGTCGGCCAGCTGGTCGACCGGGCGGCCGACCCGGTCGTCAACCCGGTGGCCGTCGACGGCGCCGGGCAGTGCGCCGACGCGCCGCAGCTCAAGCCCGGTCTGTACAGCGACCGGGAGAAGTTCGGCGAGCACCGCTTCTACCGGGTGGACGTCGATCCCGGGCAGGAGCTGCGCGCCTCGGTGAGCGTTTCGGCCGACCGGGCCGTCGACCAGGACTACGGCGTGCTGCTGCGCGCGGTGACCACGCACGGCCGGGAGATCGTCCGCGGCCAGGAGTCGGGCGACGGACGTACGGACGCGATCTCGACGGGCCTGCGCTATCCGAAGCCGGAGGCCGACGGTGACGACGACGCCGAGGCGAGCGCCGAGACCGTCTGTCTCCAGGTCTCGAACTCCTACTCCGCGCCCGCCTCGGTGAAGACGAGCCCCGGTCTGCCGGTCGAGCTGACGGTCGACCTGGTGGACGGCCCGGACCAGGCGTCCGACGTGGCCGCGTTCGGGCTCGGCAACGGCTGGTGGCTGCTGATCGCGCTGGTCGTGGTCGGGTTCCTCGCGGGTGTGATCTGGGGCTGGCTCTCGCGCTGGCGGCTGGCTGTCTGGAGGACCAACTGATGCGACGTACGAGACTGTTGACGGGCGCGCTGCTGGGCGCCGCCACCGCGCTGCTGGCGCTGGCCGGTCCGGTGGCCGCCGACGACTCCGATTCCGATTCCGATTCGGGCAAGGCGCCGACCGAGGCGGGGACGTCGTTCCGCACGGCGGCGGCGATGCAGCAGGACCAGAAGGCGACGGCGAGCGCGTCGACGGGCGACTACCTGTACTGGTCGTACCCGGCCGACGCGGGGCAGCGGCCCACGGTGAAGGCGAGCGTCGATCTGTCGGCGGCGCAGGCCCGGCACGGTGGGCAGACCTGGCGGATCGACGTGTACGACGGGCTGCGGCGCCGTCAGTCGTGCATGTACGGGATGCAGGCGCGCACGGTGGCCGCCGAGGCGAAGAGCGTGGAGCTGGCCTGCACGTTGCGGCCGGTGCGGGCCTGGTCGGACGCGTGGGCCAATGATCCGTTGCCCGGCACGTACTACGTCCGTCTGACGGTGACCTCGCTCGCCGACGCCGATCTGGGTCAACCGGTGTCGGCCTCGGTCGAGGCGCGCTCGAAGGACATCGGCTCTTCGGCGGCGGTGGACGGCACGCTGGCCGCGCCGCTGGTGCCGGGGACGACTGCCTCCACCGAGAAGGCGGCTCCGGTGGACGGGTGGTCCTCCGGGTGGTGGACCGGTCGCTGGGTGTGGACCGGGGCCGGGGCTGTGCTGGCCGCGCTTGCGGGGATCGGCGGTTACGCCCTGACCCGGGGCTCGGGACGGCCGGCTCGCATGCCGTAGGGGGTGGCGGGGGTGTGGGGGGGGCGACGATTTGCGCAGTTCCCCGCGCCCCTGAGCCCGTTGTCGGGCGCGGGCCGGTGGCCGCTTCCCGCGCAGTTCCCCGCGCCCCTGAGCCCGTTGTCGGGCGCGGGCCGGTGGCCGCTTCCCGCGCAGTTCCCCGCGCCCCTGGGTCCGCTGTCGGGTGCCGGCCGGTGGCCGCTTCCCGCGCAGTTCCCCGCGCCCCTGGGTCCGCTGTCGGGTGCCGGCCGGTGGCCTCTTCCCGCGCAGTTCCCCGCGCCCCTGGGTCCGCTGTCGGGTGCCGGCCGGTGGCCTCTTCCCGCGCAGTTCCCCGCGCCCCTGAGGCAGGCGCTGCGCGCCGCCTCCCCTGAGGCTGCGCTTCGCGCGCCTCTGACGAGGGGGCGAGTGGCGCGCCTCTCCTAAAGGGCGGGGGCGCGCCTCCACCCGGGGCAAAGGGCAGGCCTCCGCCTTGGGCAGAGGGCGCGTCTCGATGGAGATCGCGCACGAAGTGCGCATCTCCAGGGGCGCGGGGAACTGCGCGAGAAGCGGCCACCGGCCCGCACACGAACCACAACCCGATAAGGGGCGCGGGGAACTGCGCGAGAAGCGGCCACCGGCCCGCACACGAACCACAACCCGATAAGGGGCGCGGGGAACTGCGCGACAGGCCCCGGCCCTCAGTCGTCGGCGGTGAGCAGGCGTTTGGCCAGGGCACCGTCTCCCGAGACAGTGATCCGGCCGGCCCGCGCGGCGGCGACGAGGCCGATCTCCCCGCGGGCGACAGCCCCGCACACCTCCGCGTCCAGGGTCAGACGGACATCAGGCATCCCCCCGCCCCAAGCCCCGTCCCCGTACCCGGGCTCCCCGCCCAGCCGCAGGTGGAACTCTCCTTCATCCACCCGCACCTCGACGACCCCGGCCTCCCCGAGCCCCTCCAACTGCCGCAGCAACGGCAGCGCCAGCCAATGCGCCCGCACCGCGTCAGTGGCCCGCCGCTCCGCGAGATCGGCCGCGCCCCACTCCCCCAGCGCCTGCAGCACGGGCAGCAACTCCCGCCCGCGCGGGGTGAGTTCATACACGTACACCGAAGCGGGAGCGCCCAGGCGGCGCCGCGTCGCGAGCCCGTCGCGCTCCATGTCCTTGAGCCGCGTGGCCAGCATGTCCGTACTGACGCCGGGGAGATCGGCATGCAGATCGGTGTAGCGGCGCGGCCCGGCGAGGAGTTCGCGCACGATCAGGAGGGTCCAGCGGTCCCCGACGGAGTCGAGAGCGCGGGCCGCTGCGCAGTACTGGTCGTAGCTTCGGCGTGGCATGACGCGCAGTCTATGCAACTTGTTGGACTTTCCAAGCACCTACTTGGTAAAACCAAGTAGCAAGGGTTCAGCACAGTGACACCTGGTCCGCCTGGAGGGCAAGCGCATGGAGTTCCGGCAGTCGAGCAAGCTGAGCGAGGTCTGCTACGAGATCCGCGGCCCGGTGATCGAGCACGCCAACGCGCTGGAGGAGGCGGGCCACAGCGTCCTGCGTCTGAACACCGGAAACCCCGCGCTCTTCGGCTTCGAGGCGCCCGAGGAAATCGTCCAGGACATGATCCGGATGCTGCCGCAGGCGCACGGCTACACCGACTCGCGCGGCATCCTCTCGGCCCGCCGCGCCGTCGCCCAGCGCTACCAGGCGCTCGGTCTTGACGTCGACGTCGACGACGTCTTCCTGGGCAACGGCGTGTCGGAGCTGGTCTCCATGGCCGTACAGGCGCTGATCGAGGACGGCGACGAGGTGCTGATCCCCGCCCCGGACTTCCCGCTGTGGACGGCCGTCACGACGCTCTCCGGCGGCAAGGCCGTGCACTACCTGTGCGACGAACAAGCCGAGTGGTACCCGGACCTGGCCGACATGGAGTCGAAGATCACCGACCGCACCCGGGCGGTCGTCATCATCAACCCCAACAACCCGACCGGCGCCGTCTATCCCAAGGAGATCGTCGAGGGCATCCTCGATCTCGCCCGCCGCCACGGCCTGATGGTGTTCGCGGACGAGATCTACGACCAGATCCTGTACGACGACGCCGTCCACCACAGCGCCGCCGCCCTCGCCCCGGACCTGGTCGTCCTCACCTTCTGCGGACTGTCGAAGACGTACCGCGTGGCGGGGTTCCGCTCCGGCTGGCTGGTCATCACGGGGCCGAAGCAGCACGCGAAGAGCTATCTGGAGGGCCTGACGATGCTGGCCTCCATGCGCCTGTGCCCGAACGCTCCGGCCCAGTACGCCATCCAGGCCGCGCTCGGCGGGCGGCAGTCCATCCACGAACTGACCGCGCCCGGCGGCCGGTTGCGCGAGCAGCGCGACAAGGCGTGGGAGAAGCTCAACGAGATCCCGGGCGTGAGCTGCGTCAAGCCGAAGGGCTCGCTGTACGCGTTCCCGCGCCTGGACCCGAAGGTGCACCCCATCGTCGACGACGAGAAGTTCGTCCTCGATCTGCTGCTGCGCGAGAAGATCCAGGTGGTGCAGGGCACGGGCTTCAACTGGCCGCGCCCCGACCACTTCCGGATCCTCACGCTCCCCTACGCTGACGACCTCGACGCCGCGATCAGCCGGATCGGGCGCTTCCTGAGCGGATACCGTCAGTGACCTCCTGCACCACCTGCCCGTACCCGAGCCACACCCAGTTCGCCTCGCCCGACCTCGTCGGGCCCATCGTGAACGACGGGTTCGACCGGGCCCTGGACCCCGCGTGGGCCGACTCGGGAGCGGCGACGGTCGAGGACTACGCGCGCTGGTGCGGGCATCTGTGCGGGGCCACCTGCCTGCGCATGGCACTCGGCGCCGGGGCCCCGTCCCTCTTCCAACTGCGGGACGGAGCGGTGAAGTTCGGCGCGTACACCGTGGACGCCGACGGGGACATCCACGGCATGATCTACGCGCCGGCCGTGGAGTACCTGCGGGCGGCGCACGGCGTCGACGCGGCGGTGCACCGGGAGCTGACGGCCGACGGGATCGGTGAACTCCTCGACGCGGGGCGGCTCGTGATCGCCTCCGTGCACTACGCGATCCGCCGCCCGCACGAGCCGGCTCCCGGCCGGGGCGGCCATCTGGTCCTGGTCACGGCCCGTACGCCTGACAGGTCCGGCTACCACTTCCACAATCCGTCGGGCACGGACGCGGCGACGCGCACGGCGTCGCTGCCGACTGCGCGGTTCGCGGAGTTCTTCGCGGGCCGGGGCATGTCGCTCGCCCCCGGACATGCGGCGGTGCCGGAGGCGTAGCCTGCCCCCGGCACCTGGAAAGCCGCTCATTTCGCGCGCCGGTGCGCCTGGCACCCCGGTCAGTCTCACAAGTCCCGCGTCCTGCCGTTGGACCACCGCCCATCGAGCTGGGCGGGCCGGATTCGAACCGGCACTACGGGATCGGGCCCGGGGCCCCGCGATCCGGCGACGAGCGGCGAATGCTGAGTCTGGAGCGAGAGTCTGAGATTGACGACGGTACACACGTATCCGTACGCACCGCGCTGTTCACGACAAGCTTCAGTGTCAGCTTTGCGCTCCTCGCGCACCCCGGTCGCCACCGTCACGCGGTGACGCCCGGGGAGTCTTCACTGTATCGAGCCCGTGTCATCGAGCCCGTGTCGGTGGCTCAGCCGAAGAGGTAGCCGAAGACCGGGTCTCCGGTCCGCCGGTCGGTGACCTCCGCCGCGTTCGCCTCCTCGCGGGCGAACTTGACCGCCTGCTGCAACTTCTCGACCCGGTCGAGGAGTTGGGAGACGCGGCGGGCGGGCAGGGCGCCCGAGAACTTCACCGTCGTCCAGTACCCGACCGGCACGTCCTCGTAGTACACCTCGACCTGCGCCGGGTGCTTCTCGGTGGCCTCCGCCTTCACGTGGTTGCGCGGCACCTTCTTGGTGCGCACGGTGCGCACCGGCTCGGTGCGCCAGTCGTCGGTCGACGGGTCCTCGGTCCACGACTCGGCGGCGTCCAGCACCGGCAGCTTGCGCACGAAGGCGCCCAGGTCGGTCAACTGCTTCTCCAGGAACAGGAGATACGAGACCGGGGCCTGCCCGATGAGCACCTGTCCTTCGACGGTCACGTCGGCGCGCGCCTCGCAGTTCGCCCAGTCCTTCGTGGCGGTCACGTCGAACAGGCGGGTCAGTGACGCGGCGGTCTGCTTCAGCACGTCCTCGGCGCGCACCTGCACCCGGGTCGACTCGGGCGGCAACTGCTCGCCCTCCTCGTCCTTGGGCTGGTACGTGCGGGCGATGCCGGCGAGCAGCGCGGCCTTCTGCAGTCCGTGGTGGGCTGTGGCGAGGTCCTGGTGGGCCTTGGCCTTCACGCCCTTCTCGACAGCGATGATCTGGTTGAGTTTCGTGGACACGTCTGTGACGGTAGCCAGTTGGCGGGCAGGAAATCGACTGAATTAACGGCGCGTTGAGGAGTACGAAGACGGTGGACGCGGCTCTGATAGCGGTGCTCGGCACTCTGCTCGGCTCGGTGGTCACGCACTTCTTCCAGGGGCGGGCGACGGTGCGCGGCGCGGAGCTGGCGCGGGCCGAGCAGTTGCGGCAGGAGCGCATCTCCACCTACAGCGCGTTCGCGGGCGCGCTGCACGACTACCGGCGCAGCCAGAACGACCGCTGGTTCCGGTCGCACGAGAACGCGCCGGAGGCCGTCGTGGACGCCTCCCGGTTCACGTCGTACGAGGCGCGGATCACCGCCCGTTCCGCGCTCACCCGCGTCCAGTTGATCTGCGACGACTCGCGGCTGCGGCAACTCGCCGAGCAGTCCTTCGAGTTCGTGAACTGTCTGCACGAGGCCACCGACGCGACGGACCGCGACCGGCGCTCCCAGCAGTCGAAGCAGACGCTGGACGCGTTCGTGTCGGCGGCGGCTCCGACGGTGCGCTGAGCGCGTACGGACGCTCCGGCGCGGGCATGGCTTCCCCATGACGGACAAGCCGCTGCTGCTGCTCGACGTGGACGGCCCGCTCAATCCGTACGCGGACCGGTTCGCCCGGCTGCGCGGATACCGCGCGCACCGGCTGAAGCCCTCCAGCTGGATGTCGCGCCAGGAGCCGGGGTCGCGTCGGCACCGGCGGGGGCTGCGCGTGGTGCTGCACCCGGGGCACGGGGCGCTGCTGCGGGCGCTGCCGTACGAACTGGCCTGGGCCACGACCTGGATGCACGAGGCCAACGAGATGATCGCGCCGGCGGTCGGGCTGCCGCGGGATCTGCCGGTCATCGAGTGGCCGCAGCTGTTCGCGACCGATCCGGACGGTCTGTACTGGAAGACGCGGACGCTCGTGGAGTGGGCGGCCGGGCGGCCCTTCGCCTGGGTCGACGACATGCTGACGGAGGCCGACGTGGCGTACGTGGCCGAGCGTCACGCGGCGCCCGCGCTGCTGCTCACCATCCATCCGCGGCACGGTCTGCGGACCGCCGACTTCACGCGACTGCGTTCCTGGGCCGAGGAGTTGGGGCGCTCCTAGCGGCTTCCGTCCGCGTGGACCGGCGCCCGGGTCAGCGGCCGAGGAGGGAGTCCAGGGCTGTCAGCGGGTCGCGGGCCGGCTCGCCGCGCGGCCACCAGTCGTCGCGGCCCGGGTCGGACTCGTAGCCGTACCACAGGCCGTCGCGGCCGAGGCGGAGTTGGAGCGCGCGCGCCGAGAGGTGGTTGCGCCGGGGGCGGAACTCGGGGTGGCCCTGGGCGAGCAGTGCCGGGCGGGCCCGGTCGAAGGGGCCTGCGGGCGGGTCCCACTCCTCCTCCAGGACCGAGAGTCCTTCGAGGCCGCCCTGGCGCCAGGCGGCGACCGCGCGGGCCAGGTCGGCGGGGGTGCGTCCGGTGCCGCGGGCGAGCGAGGCGTAGAGCGTGCGGGTGGCGGCGGTGAGCCCGGAGCCGGGGTGGCCGGCGGCGACGCGGACGGCGTCCTGCCAGGGGGTGAGCCCGCCGATCGGGTCGCTGCCGGTGGTGAGCAGGGTGTGCGCGCGGGCGCCCGCCTCGGTGGCGAGCAGGTCGAGCGCGAGCGGGTCGGGGCCCTGCGGATGCTGCGGGTAGGACGGCGGCCGCTCGGGGTAGGCCGGGGCCGGGAACTCCGGTGGCAGGGCGGGGAGTTGGGCGCGGGCGGCGAAGACGTCCCGGGCGGGGACCGTGTCGATCCCGGGGGCCGCCGCACCGGCCTGCTCCGTCGCCGTGTGCGTGGCGTTGCGCCGGGTCAGTGCGGCGAGCAGTTCCTGCTCGCCGCGCCCGCGCAGCAGGAACAGCACGAACGGATCCTCGTCGAGGAGCCGCGCCGTCTGGTAGCAGAGCGCCGCCGCGTGCTTGCACGGATGGGCGCGGTCCGGGCAGCTGCACTCGGGGGTCAGGTCGTCGGCGGTCGGCAGCAGGTCGACGACGGCGGCGAGGGCGTGCGGCACGTCCTTGTCGAGCAGGGAGGCCATGTGGTCGGGGCGGGCCGCCGCCATGTCGAGGAAGCGGTCCCAGGCCTCGTCGGAGAGGGGGCGCAGGCGCAGTTCGGCCCGGTAGGGGCGGGGGCGCGAGCCGTGCACGTAGGCGACGGCGCGGCCCGGCGTGACGGTGATCGCGTCGACGTGGCCGCGGTCCGCGTAGGTACGGCCGCGGGCGAGCCGGGCCGGGTCGAGGGCGGTGTCCTCCAGGGCGTCCACCCAGGCGTTCCCCCACCAGGTCAGCGCGGCGTCGCCGCTCTGGGCGCGCGGTGGCAGCGGCGGGAACGTGCGCCGGCCGTCGGTGTGCCGGGCCTGCGCCTGCTCGGCGGCCCTGACCCGGCCGGGGATGTGGGCGCTGTGCCGCCCGGTGTCGCCGCGCCTCACGCGGACCCCCTCCTCAGCGACACGAGATCGCTCAGCTCCCGGTCGGTCAGTTCGGAGAGCGCCGCGTCCCCGGAGCCGAGGACGGCGTCCGCCAGGGACCGCTTGGCCGCGAGCAGTTCGGCGATGCGGTCCTCGACCGTGCCCTCGGTGATGAGCCGGTGCACCTGCACGGGCTGGGTCTGGCCGATGCGGTAGGCGCGGTCGGTGGCCTGCTCCTCCACCGCCGGGTTCCACCAGCGGTCGAAGTGGATGACATGGCCCGCGCGTGTGAGGTTGAGCCCGGTGCCCGCCGCCTTCAGGGACAGCAGGAAGACGGGGACGTCACCGGACTGGAAGCGGTCCACCATGCGCTCGCGCTCGGCGACCGGGGTGCCGCCGTGCAGCAGCTGGCTGGGGATCCCGCGGGTGGTCAGATGGGTGGACAGGAGCTTGGCCATGGACACGTACTGGGTGAAGACGAGAACCGAACCCCCCGAGCCGCCCTCCCGTCGCCCACCACCGCCCTTCAGCGGAAGTCGCTCCGCTCCCTCATAGAATTCCGCGAGGATCGTGTCCAGCAGCTCGTCGAGCAGGGCGAGTTTGCCGGAGCGGCCGACCAGGCGCGGGCGGGACTGCTCGCCCTCCTTCAGGTACTGCGCGGGGTGGTTGCACACCTGCTTCAGGGACGTCAGCAGCTTCATGATGAGGCCGCGCCGGCCGATGCCCTCGGCGGCCTCGATCTGTGCCATGGACTCGCGGACCACCGCTTCGTAGAGCGAGGCCTGCTCGCGGGTGAGCGGCGCGGGGTGGTCGGACTCGGTCTTGGGCGGCAGCTCGGGGACGATGCCCGGGTCGGACTTCCTGCGCCGCAGGATGAAGGGACGCACCAGGCGGGACAGCCGCTCGATCGCCTCGGGGTTCTCCAGCGGACCCTCGCCCTCGACAGCACGCGCGTGCAGGGCGCGGAAGGCCTTGAGCGGGCCGAGCAGGCCCGGTGTCGTCCAGTCGAGCAGCGCCCACAGCTCGCTGAGGTTGTTCTCCACGGGGGTGCCGGTGAGGGCCACGCGCGCGGGGACGTCGATGGTGCGCAGGGCTTTCGCCGTCGCCGAGTTGGGGTTCTTGACGTGCTGTGCCTCGTCGGCGACGACCATGCCCCAGTCGTGCGCGGCGAGTCCGGCGGCGCGTGTGCGCAGGGTGCCGTACGTGGTGAGGACGAAGCCGCCGGTGCCGTCGTCGAGGCTGCGGTCGGCGCCGTGGAAGCGGCGGACGGGGACGCCGGGCGCGAACTTCTCGATCTCCCGCTGCCAGTTGCCGAGCAGCGACGCGGGGCAGACGACGAGGGTGGGCTCGGGCCGGTCGCGGCGCAGGTGCAGCGCGATCAGGGTGACCGTCTTGCCGAGGCCCATGTCGTCGGCGAGACAGCCGCCGAGGCCGAGCGAGGTCATGAGGTCGAGCCAGGCGAGGCCGCGCAGCTGGTAGTCCCGGAGGGTGGCACGCAGGGCGGGCGGCGGCTCGACGGTGCCGAGGCCCTGGGTGAGGCGGTCGCGCAGTTCGGCGAGGCGTCCGGTGGGGACGGCCGCGACCCGCTCGCCGTCCACCTCGGCCTCCCCGGTGAGGGCGACCACGAGGGCGTCGACGGGCTGGAGCAGGCCCAGCTCCCGCTTGCGTGCCTTGCGAACGAGGTCGGGATCGACGACGACCCACTGGTCGCGCAGCCGGACGACGGCCCGGTGGGATTCGGCGAGCCGGTCCATCTCGCGCTCGGTGAGCGGGTCCCCGTCGAGCGCCAGCTGCCAGTTGAACGCCATCAGCTCGTCGGCGTCGAAGAACGTCGTGCCGTCGGTGGCCGATCCCGGCGCGGTCTGCGCGCGCACCACGGCGGTGGCGGTCAGCGAACGGGCCAGCTCGCGCGGCCAGTGCAGGGTGACGCCGGCCTTGGCGAGCCGGGCCGCACCGGGCCCGAGCAGGTCGATCAGCTCGCTCTCGGCGAGGGCCAGCACGTCCGGCACGTCCTGCTCCAGGAGGCGGCCGAGCGGCGGCCAGGCGGCGACGGCCCGGCGCACCGCGAGCACGGCGTCGATCCGGGCGCGCGGCCCGAAGTGGTCGTCGGCGTCGCCCGCCCACAGGTGCGCGGCGTCGACCACGCGCGTGGGGTCGGCGAGGCTGTGCACCTGGACGACGGCGGTCCCCGCGCGGCGCGCCTCGGGGGCGGGCGGCCCTCCGGCTTCCTCGTCCGTGCCGGTGTCCGACGCTGCCTCTGTGTCGTCCGCGTCGAAGAAGTCCTGCTGGGACAGGTCGAGCCGGAGCGAGATCTTCACGCCCGCGTCGAGTCCGGCGGCCGCCTCCACCGCCCAGGGCCGCGCCTGCGGAATGTGCTGGGGAGCGGCGGCGGCGAACGGGGCGCCCGCCGCGTGCGCCGCGGCCGGGGTGCGCGGCAGCGCGTCGGCCACGGCGTCCAGGAACGCCCGCACCAGCGCCTGCGGCTCGGGCACCTGGACGGGCTTGCGGCCGGCCACCGGGACCGCGAAGCCCTCCGGCGGCAGGGCGGCGGCGATGCCCTTGAGCTGCGCGACGTCGTCCTCGTCGAGCGGGCCCGCGCGCCAGGCGTCGTGGTCGGACGTGGTGAGCCCGGGCAGCAGCCGGCCGCGGGCGACCAGATGGAGCGCGTGCGCGGCGGCCGCGCCCCAGGCCGCGGCGGCGGGGTGGGCGCCCGTGGTGCGGCGGGCCCGCACCAGCAGCGGCAGTGCGTCGACGACGGGCAGGACGAGGGCGGGGACCTGGCGGCTGCGGACGCCCGGTCCGTGCGGGCGCACCACGGCGATCTCCGCGTCGGCGCCCGGCGGGCCCGCCGCGTCGTCCGGCGACCAGAACGCGATCCGGCCCTCGCGCGGCAGCGGAGCGGGCAGGAAGACGGCGGCGGCACGGAGCACGGCACCCGGCAGTTCCGGCACGGCGGCTCCCCCTCCCCTCTCGGCGCTCATCGGACCCACTCGGTCCGTTCGACCCACTCGGCCCGTTCGATCCGGTTCGTCCACTCGATCCGGTCGACCTCTGAAACCTTACGGGCCGGGTCCGACAATCCCCGCTGCCTGCGGTGACGCGCGCCCCGGGTACGGTTCCAGCGACAATGTCCACTGAATGTCCTGTGACCATTCCGAACCCTGACAGAACGGGGCGCGTGTCTTGGGTGATCTGCTTCTTGTCCGGCACGGTGAGACCGAGTGGGCCCTGACGGGCCAGCACACCGGACTGACCGACCTCCCGCTGACCGAGAACGGCCGGGAGGAGGCGCGGCGGGTCGCACCGCTCGTCGGCAGTTACCACGTGGGCGCCGTCTTCGTGAGCCCGCTTCAGCGCGCGCGGGAGACCGCCGAACTGGCCGGCCTCTCCCGCGTCACCGTCGACCATGACCTGGTCGAATGGGACTACGGCGCCTACGAGGGCGTGACCACCCGGGAGATCCAGCGCACGCGTCCGGACTGGTTCCTCTTCGACGACGGGGTGCCGGAGGGGCCGCCGGAGCATCCCGGCGAGACCCCGGAGGAGGTGGGCGCGCGGGCGGACCGGATGCTGTCCAAGGTCGACGCCGCGCTCGCCAACAACGAGGGCAGTGTGGTGCTCGTGTCGCACGGCCACTTCCTGCGGGTCCTGACGGCGCGCCGCCTCGGCCTGCAGCCGTCCGGCGGCGCTCACTTCCTGCTGGCGACCGGCACGGTGAGCCGGCTGACCTTCGAGCACGGCCGACCGGTGATCTCGGGCTGGAACCTGCGGCCCTAGCGCTGTCTTCGCACTCCCGTTGTCAGACCCGTCGTGCACCATCGTCGGCAGGGAGTCCGCAGCCGACGGTTCTCCGGAGACGGGGGTGTGCCATGACCAGACCGCCGACCGCCGCGCAGCGGCGCGTCATCGAGGCGGCCGAGCCGGAGACGGGCCGGATCACCGGTACCGGGACCCAGCTCGCGCGGCTCGTCGCGCTGGGCCTGGCGTTCCGGCATCCCCGGCCGCCGCACGATCACTTCCTGACCCCAGCGGGCCACCGGATCCGCGAGGCCGCCGACGCCGTGTCACCGCCCGCACCGGAGCCGCCGGTGGAGCCCACCGCGCCGAGCGGGGTCTTCACGGCGCGGCTCGGCGGCGAGCCGGACGCCGTCGCCACGCCCGCGCGGGCGCGCGACGTGCGTACGGCCTGGCAGGGCCTGCTGGAGATACGCCGGATGACGCACCGGGACGGCGCGACCGACCGGCCGTGCGCATGGGAACGGGGCCGCCTCGCGCACTCCGCGGCGCTCGCCCTGGAGGCGGCGGGCTGCGTCCCGGCGACGGCGACGCAGCCCGGCTACCGGGTGACGGACACCCCGCAGCCGGAGGCCGTGGCCGTCCGGCATCCCGATCCCGCCGCCCTCACGGACTGCGCCGAGGCGCTCCGGCGGGCGGGCTGGCAGGTGAGCGAGCACGCGGAGACGCGTGGGGGCCGCTGGCTGCTTGCCTCGCCGAGACGGGCCTGAGAGCACGCCTCCCGCGCGGAATGCCGGGCCGCACCACCCTGTTGAACCCGTCGACCGGACCTGAGCAAGCGCTCAGGCCCGGCACGCCGGACAGGATCACCTGGATCATCGAGAGGAACATCGTGGCAGAGCCGTTCTCCGTTCGGATCGAGGTGCGCGGGTACGAGACCGACTCGCAGGGCCATCTCAATCAGGCCGTGTATCTGCAGTACGCGGAGCACGCCCGCTGGGCGCTGCTGCGGCACGGCGGCATCGAGCAGCGTGATCTGCTCACGCGAGGCGTGGGTCCCGTCGTCCTGGAGACGAACATCCGCTATCTGCGGGAGCTGCGCGCCGGGGACGCGGTGGACGTGGAGTGCGTCTTCGAGTGGGGCGAGGGCAAGACGTTCCGCGTGCTCCAGGCGATCAGGAAGACCGACGGCACCCTGTCGGCCGAGATCACCGGCGTGAGCGGCATGCTGGACCTGGACCGGCGCAAGCTGGTCGGGGACCCGCGGGAGGTCTTCAAGGAGCTGGCGCGGGACCCCGGCGCGTTTGGCCTGTAGCCACCCCGAGGCCGCCAACCGGCCCGGCCCAAAGCTGTCTTGACGGGTATACGTCACACCGAATCTCTGGTAGGAAACCTTCCTAACAGTCGACGGAACGACGAACTCCCCTCAGGAGGACCCGTGCCAACCCCCCACATACGCACCTCACGCCCCTCCCGTCGCACCCTTCTCACCCTGCTGGGCGCCACGGTCGTCGCGGCCCCGCTCCTGACGACCCAGCTCGCCGGCGCGGCCCCCGTCGCTGCCGCCGACGGGCTCGACGACCCGGCGAAGAAGGAGATCGCCATGAAGCTGGTGTCGAGCGCGGAGAACTCCTCGCTCGACTGGAAGGCCCAGTACAAGTACATCGAGGACATCGGCGACGGCCGTGGCTACACCGCCGGGATCATCGGCTTCTGCTCCGGCACCGGTGACATGCTCGACCTGGTCGAGCTGTACACGCAGCGCGAGCCCGGCAACGTACTCGCCGGGTATCTGCCCGCGCTGCGCGACGTGGACGGCAGCGACTCGCACGACGGGCTCGACCCGGACTTCCCCGACGCCTGGGAGCAGGCGGCCGGGGACTCCGCGTTCCAGCAGGCGCAGAACGACGAGCGCGACCGTGTGTACTTCGATCCGGCGGTCGCGCAGGGCAAGGCCGACGGGATCGGCACGCTCGGTCAGTTCGCGTACTACGACGCCATCGTGATGCACGGCGACGGCGGCGACCCGACGAGCTTCTCCAGTATCCGCAAGCGCGCCCTGGGCAACGCGAAGCCGCCCGCGCAGGGCGGTGACGAGGTCACCTGGCTGAACGCGTTCCTCGACGCGCGGGTGTGGGCGATGCAGCAGGAGGAGGCGCACAGCGACACCAGCCGTGTCGACACGGCGCAGCGCGTGTTCCTGAAGAACGGCAACCTCGACCTCGACACTCCGCTGGACTGGAAGGTGTACGGGGACAGCTTCCACATCGGCTGAGTTCACGGCCACGGCTCTCGTCGTGGCCGGTCGCGCAGTTCCCCGCGCCCCCGAAGCGAGCGAAGCTCGCTCTCAGGGGTGCGGGGAACTGCGTGAGAAGCCCCGACGGGGGTCAGTGAACGCCGGCCGCCCTCGCCTCCGAGCGCTGCTCCGCGATCGCGCCGCCCGATTCCATGGGTGCCGTGACGTCGTCCGCGTCGCGGTTGCGCCCCAGGTGGTTGAAGACCAGGTTCAGGAGCACGGCCGCGACACAGCCGGTCGAGATGCCCGAGTCCAGGATGATCTTCGCGCGCTCCGGGAAGGCGTGGTAGAAGTCCGGCGCCGCGATGGGGATCAGGCCCACGGCGAGCGAGACGGCGACGATGAGGACGTTGTTGTCCTTGTCCAGGCTCGCCTTGACCAGGGTCTGGATACCGCTGGCGGCGACCGAGCCGAAGAGGACGACGCCCGCGCCGCCGAGGACCGGGCGGGGCACGACCGCGATCAGGGAAGCGGCCATCGGGCACAGGCCCATCAGGACGAGGAAGCCGCCGCCGACCGCGACCACGAACCGGCTGCGGATCTTCGTCATCGCCACCAGGCCGATGTTCTGGGCGAAGGCGCTGCACATGAACCCGTTGAAGACGGGGCTGATCGCCGTGCCGAGGGTGTCGGCGCGCAGGCCGGCCGCGATCGTCTTCTCGTCGGCGGGACGGTCGACGATCTCGCCGAGGGCCAGCATGTCGGCCGTCGACTCCGTCATCGACACGATCATGACGACGATCATCGACACGATGGCCGCTCCGGCGAACTGCGGGGCGCCGAAGTGGAACGGGGTCGGGAAGCCGACGACGTCCGCGTCGCCGACCGGCGAGAAGTCCGTGACGCCGAACGGGATCGCGACGACCGTGCCGATCACCAGGCCGAGCAGGACCGCGATCTGCTTGACGAAGCCGGTGGTGAAGCGGCGCAGCAGCAGCACGATGACGAGCGTGATCCCGGCGAGGGCCAGGTTCTTCATGGAGCCGTAGTCGGACGCCTTCGCGTCGGGTCCCTGCGCCCAGCCGAAGGCGACCGGCATCAGCGAGATGCCGATGAGCGTGATGACCGTCCCCGTGACGACCGGCGGGAAGAAGCGGATCGCCTTGGAGAAGAAGGGCGCCGCGATGAAACCGAGGACGCCGGCGACGATCACCGCGCCGAAGATGATCGGCAGCGCGTCGTCCTTGTCCTTCGTCGAGTCGACGACGGCGAGCATCGGGGCGACGCCCGCGAACGTCACGCCGTTGACGAAGGGAAGGCGCGCGCCGATCTTCCAGATGCCGAGCGTCTGGAGGAAGGTCGCGAGACCCGCCGTGAAGAGGCAGGCGCCGGTCAGGAAGGTGAGTTCCTTCGCCGACAGGCCTATGTAGGCGCCGACGATGAGCGGGGGCGCGACCACGCCCGCGTACATGGCGGCCACGTGCTGCAGGCCGGTCGTCGCCATCTTCAGCGGGGGCAGGGTCTCGTCAACCGGATGTTTGGTATGTCCCGCCGTGCCCGGCTCGGGCTCCGCGGACTCGTCGGGAGTGGTGCCTTGCTTGGTGAACCTGGGCTTCGTCGCCACTGCGGCTCCTCCGGTTGTTTTCCAGTCCCGGCGGGCCGCCGGCACTTTTCGCTTCTGGGAGGTGGTGCAAGGTGGTGCTGGTGGAGCTCGTATGAAGTTGTCGTGCGCCCAGGCAGTGCTGACCGCCCCGGGGACGTGAAGCTTCGGGCCACGTTCCGGGGCGGCACCCGAGCTGCCCGCTCGGCAGCTCGGGTCCGGCCGGGGACCGTCCTCCCCGGCCGGAGTTCAGAGGTTGTCGAGCCGTCAGGCCTGCGCGGCGATCCGCGCCAGACGCTGCGCCTCGTCGCGCGTGGAGCGGGCGATGGCGTCCTCGTCGACGTGCAGGAGGCGGCTGTCCTCCACCACCGGCGCGCCGTTCACGAGGGAGAGGGTGACCGGGGCGGCCGCGCCGAAGACGAGCGCGATGACCGGGTCGAGGATGGAGGAGTGGGCGAGGGTGTCCATCTTCCAGAGCACCAGGTCGGCGAGCTTGCCGGCCTCCAGCGAGCCGATCTCCCCTGCCCTGCCGAGGACCTGGGCGCCGCCGTACGTGCCGAGGCGCAGCGCCTGCCGGGCGTTCAGGGCGGCCTCGCGGTGCGTGCCGAGGCGGTTGATCAGGAGCGCGTTGCGCAGCTCGGTGTGGAGTTCGCCGGACTCGTTGGAGGCGGTGCCGTCGACGCCGAGACCGACCGGAACACCGGCCGCGAGCATGTCGGGTACGCGGGCGATGCCCGCCGCGAGCCGGGCGTTCGAGGACGGGCAGTGCGCCACGCCTGTCTTCGTCCGGCCGAACGCGGCGATGTCGGAGTCGTTCATGTGGACGCTGTGCGCCATCCACACGTCCTCGCCGAGCCAGCCCGTCGACTCGAAGTAGTCGGTCGGGCCCATGCCGAACAGCTCGTGGCAGAACTTCTCCTCCTCGACCGTCTCGCTGCCGTGGGTGTGCAGCCGTACGCCGAGGCGACGCGCCAACTCAGCGCCCTGCTTGAGGAGTTCGGTGGACACGGAGAACGGCGAGCAGGGGGCGACGGCCACCTGCGTCATCGCGCCGAAGGAGGCGTCGTGGTGCTTGCGCACGGTCTCCTCGGTCGCGGCGAGGGCGCCTTCGAGGGTCTCGACGGCGAAGTCCGGCGGCAGGCCGCCGTCCTTCTCGCTGCGGTCCATGGAGCCGCGGGCCAGGGTGAAGCGCACGCCCATCTCGGAGGCGGCGCGGATGATCGACCCGGAGAGGTCGCCCGAGCCCTGCGGGAAGACGTAGTGGTGGTCCATCGCCGTGGTCACGCCACCGCGGGCCATCATCGCGAGGGAGCCCTGCGCGGCCGCGTACGTCATCTGCTCGTCGATGCGCGCCCACGTCGGGTAGAGCGTCTTCAGCCAGTTGAACAGGTTGTGGTCCGTGGCGAGGCCGCGGGTGATCCACTGGTAGAAGTGGTGGTGTGTGTTGACCAGGCCGGGCGTGGCGAGGTGGCCGGTGCCGTCGACGCGGCGCACGACGTTCTCCAGGCCCTCGGGAGCCTTGCCCGCCCCGATGGACTCGATGACGTTGCCGGCGACGACGATGTGGCCCGAGGCGTACTCGGTGTCCTGGGCGTCGACCGTCGCGATGGCGACGTTCTCGATGATGATGCGGTCTGCCGAAGAAGGTGCCATGGTGCTTCCTTCATTTCGTGAGTGGCGATTGGGCACGGCAGGACCCTAGGAGGATTTGAGTGCCGCAGCCGCGCTGGCGCTGCTACGGGTGCCGAGATGGTGGAAGAAGAGGTTCAGCGATACGGCGACGAGCGCGCCGGCGCTGATGCCGGAGCCGAGCACGGTCTGCGCCCAGGCGGGGAAGTCGGCGTAGAAGGTGGGCGCGGCGAGCGGGATGATGCCCGCGCCGAGCGAGACGGCCACCAGGATGATGTTGGAGCTGTCGTCGAGGCCCGCCTCGGAGAGCGTACGGATGCCGCTGACGGCGATGGAGCCGAAGAGGACGATGCCCGCGCCGCCGAGGACCGGCATGGGGACCATCGAGACGACCGCGCCGAGCACGGGGAAGGCGCCGAGGATCAGCAGGGCGCCGCCCGCGACGGCGACGACGTACCGGCTGCGCACTTTGGTGAGCGAGACGACGCCGACGTTCTGGGCGAAGGCGGAGGTGGGGAAGCCGCCGAAGATCGGGCCGATGAAGGTGGCGATGCCGTCGGTGCGCAGGCCGCGGGTGATGGTCCGCCCGTCGCAGTCGCGTTCGCAGATCTCGCCGATGGCGAGCATGCCGGCGCTCGACTCGGTCATCAGGACGAGCATCACGAGGCAGAGCGAGACGATCGCGGCGGGCTGGAACTCGGGGGCGCCGAAGGCGAACGGCGTGGGAAGCGCGGCGACCGGGGCGGACTTGATGGAGCTGAAGTCCGCCATGCCGAACGGGATCGCGGCGAGGGTGCCGATCAACAGGCCGAAGAGCAGGGCGACTTGTTTGACGAAGCCGCGTCCGAAGCGCTGGATGAGCAGGATGACGACGAGCGTGAAGGCGGCGAGGGCGAGGTAGCGCATGTCGCCGTAGTCGGCGGCGGTCTTGTCGCCGCCCTGGGCCCAGCCGACGGGCACGGGCATCAGGGTCACCCCGATGAGGGTGATGACGACGCCGGTGACGAGCGGCGGGAAGAAGCGCAGGAGCCGCCCGAAGAAGGGTCCGATGGCGAGGCAGAAGACGCCCGCGACCATGACCGCCCCGTAGATGGCGGGGAGTTGCTCGCCTCGCGCGTTGGTCTCGGCGATGGCCAGCATGGGGGCGATGCCCGCCGAAGACGCGGCGTTGACGAACGGCAGCCGGTTGCCGACGAAGCCCTTGACGCCGAGCGTCTGGAGCAGGGTGGCCACGCCCGCGATGAGCAGCGACGCGGCGATCAGCCGGGTCTGGCCCGCGGTGTCGAGGTGGACGGCCTGGCCGATGATGAGCGGAGGGGTGACGACGCCGGCGTACATGGCGGCGATGTGCTGGAGCGCGGCGGGGACGAGCCGCGAGACGTGGAGCTTCTCGTCCACCGGGTGCGCCGCGTCAGCGCTCTCCGGTGGGGTGGAACACGGGCCCTCAGCTGCTGCCGGCCCCTTTGCAGGCACTGCCATTGCTTATGTTCCCTCCGGTACGGCGCACCCCCGTCGCCTACGGGTGGACGGGGGTGCGCTAACCGAGTCAACTGCGCCCGGGGCGTCAGAGGTTGGTCATGTCCAGCGGTATGCGCTGGTCGGCGCCGTCGCGCAGGATGGTGGCCTCGATCAGGCCGTAGGGGCGGTCGGCGGCCCAGTACACGGCACCGTCCTTCGCCTCGTTGTCCAGGCCGAAGGGCGACAGGTCCTGGCGGAAGTGGTGCTTGTTCGGCGCGGAGAAGCGGATCTCGTCGATCTCGCTGCGGTTGTTGATGACGCGCGAACCCATCTGGAAGAGGGTCTGCTGCAGCGACAGCGAGTACGTCTCGACGAAGGCCTGGAGGATGTGCTTCCTGGCCTGGTCGTAGGACTTGTTCCAGTTGGGCGTGCGGTCGTCCTCGGCGCCCGTCCAGTTGTGCCGCCACCACGTGGACAGGGACGTGGCGAGGATGCGGTCGTAGTCCTCCTTGAGCGTCGTGTACTTGTCCTTGATGTAACCCCAGAACTCGGAGTTCGTCGTGTTCATCACGGTCAAGTCCTTGAGCCCGGAGAGGACTTCGAACTTCTCGCCGTCGTACGTGACCTGGACGAGGCGGGTCTCCTGGCCCTTGCGGACGAAGGAGTGCTTGACCTCGTCGGCACCGATGAAGTTGGAGCCCGCGTCGGAGCCGGCGATGCGCTCCCAGCTGTACTCCTCGATGCGGATGCGCGCCCGGTGGATGGACGGCTGGCTGTCGACGAAGTGCCGGGCGAGCGCGACGCCGTACTGCTCCGCCGACTCGATGCCTACTTCCTTGGCGAAGGCGAAGCAGGTGTTCTTGGTGGTGTCGGTCGGCAGGCAGTTGGCGTTCGACCCGGTGAGGTGGACGTCGTCGAGGTCACCGCTGAGGGCGACCGAGACGTTCAGGTCCTTGATGTGGTGGGTGTCGCCGTCCCGCGTGATCTTGACAACGCGGTTCTCCGCCTTGCCGTACTGGTTCGATCCCAGAATCGTGGGCATGTCTGCTAGCTCCCTCGGTAAACGGAGTAGCCGAACGGGTTGAGCAGCAGCGGCACGTGGTAATGCTCACCCGGCTTGACGGCGAACGTGATCGCCACCTCCGGGAAAAACGTGCCGCTGTCCCGATTCGCGGGGGCGTCCTGCTGCGCATCGGCTTGCTTTTTGTCGAAGTACGCCTCGGTCTCGAAGTCGAGCCGTACGTGGGTGGTGCCCTCCGGCAGGGCCGGGAGGTCCTTGCAGCGCCCGTCCGCGTCGGTGGCGGAGCCGCCGAGTGCCGCCCAGGCGGCGCCCGAACCGGCGCGCGCCGCAAGGGAGATGGTGACGCCCTCGGCGGGGCGTCCGATGCTGGTGTCCAGGATGTGCGTGGACACCGACGCCGTGGTCTCGGTGCTCATCAGGCGTTGTCCCCTTCTGCGAGGCGGGTCAGGCGGATGCGGTTGATCTTGCCCAGTTCGGTGCGGACGGTCTCCCGCTCCTGGTCGGGCGTGTTCGCGATGCGTGCCTTGAGCGCCTGGAGCATCTGCTCGCCGGTGGCTCCGGTGGCGCAGATGAGGAAGACATGTCCGAACCGGTCCTGGTAGGCCAGGTTCAGTTCGAGCATCTCCGCCTTGAGTTCCTCGGAGGCCCCCGACATGCCGCGCTGTTCGCGCGAGGAGGTCGGGTCGCCGGGCTTCGGGCGGCCGATCGGCGGGTGCCCCGCCATCGCCTCGGCGAGATCGTCGTCGCTCAGCTCGGCCGTCGCGGCGTCACTGGCCTCGAAGAGGGCCTCCACGGTGGCGAAGGGGCGCTGGGCGAGCAGCTTGCTCCCCCATGCCGATGAAGCACACACCTCGTGGAGCTCGGCCTGGGCCGCGCTCTCGTCCGAGGTGTTGAACCGGGTCAGACCCGGCTTGATACCTGAAGTCACGGGGTGCCTCCGTGGCCTTGTGCTGGACGGGCTGCGGATAGCTAACGCCCTCGGAAACACCGCGTCAACACTTTGTTGAAAACTTGGAGTTACAAAAACCGCCGTCCGGTTAACGGACGGCGGTTCGGGGAGTGCGGCGTTCTCGCAGGTCAGGTGGCCTTATCGCGGTTGAGGTAGTTGTAGACAGTGAAGCGTGAGACGCCGAGGGCGCCGGCCACGGTCTCCACCCCGTGCCGCACGGAGAACGCGCCGCGCGCCTCCAGGGCGCGCACGACCTCCTGCTTCTCCTTGCGGTCGAGGGCGGCCAGCGGCTTGCCCTCCTTGCGCTCCATGGCGGCCAGGATGTGATCGAGGGAGTCGGCCAGCTGGGGCAGGCGGACCGCCAGCACGTCCACGCCCTCCCAGCTCAGCACGACGTCGTCCTTGCCTGCCTCCTGCGGCGGCATCATCTCGCCCCCCATGGCGTCGACGAGCGGCTTGACCGCCCTGACGAAGGGATCGGAGGCATCGCCGGCGGACCCGGTCACTTATCGCCCTCCCCGGACTCGTCGCCGATCACATTCACCTGGAGCGAGACCCGGGTCGCCCCGGCCGCGAGCGCCTTGCGCAGCAGCGCGTCGACGGCGGTCAGCACCCCGTCGGACTCCCCCTCGGCGGTGTTGCCGAACGGTCCGACGTCGACCGCGTCGAGGTCGGCCCCCTCCAGGACGTCGCGGGCGGCCACCGCGTGCGGCGGCGCCTCGTCGAGGTCGAAGGGCTCGGTCGTGAACTCCACTCTCAATCGCACGCGCTCAACCTAGCGCCGTCGGCGGTTTTTCCGGCAGCCCCTCTTGACAGCCACCACCCGCCGGAGGCAACCTTCCATCAAGCAGAAACGAACTTCCGCAATACGGAATCTCGATGGATTCAAACCAGAAGGGAGCGCCGACCCCGATGGGATTCGCAGACCAGCGCTTCAACGTCAACCTGTCGATCCTCTTCACGGAGCTCCCGCTCCTGGAGCGCCCCGCGGCCGCCGCCGCGGCGGGCTTCACCGCGGTCGAGCTGTGGTGGCCCTGGGTCGACGCCCCCACCCCCGCACAGTCCGAGCTCGACGCCCTGCGCACCGCGATCACGGACGCCGGCGTCCAGCTGACGGGCCTGAACTTCTACGCGGGACAGCTCCCCGGTCCCGACCGGGGCGCCCTGTCGATCCCCGGCGAGGAGAGCGAGAAGTTCCGCGCGAACATCGACGTCGCCGCGGACTTCGCCGCCTCCCTCGGCTGCAAGGCGCTCAACGCCCTCTACGGCAACCGGGTGGACGGCGTGGACGAGACGGTCCAGGACGCGCTCGCCCTGGAGAACCTGACACTGGCGGCCCGCGCGGCCGACCGGATCGGCGCCGTCCTGCTCATCGAGGCGCTCAACAAGCCCGAGTCGCCGAAGTGCCCGATCGTGAGCGCCCCCAAGGCGATCGAGATCGTGGACAAGGTGAACGCGGCGACGGGCCTCGGCAACGCCAAGTTCCTGATGGACCTCTACCACCTGTCGATGAACGGCGAGGACCTGTCACAGGTGATCAGCGCCTACACGGACAGGACCGCCCACGTGCAGATCGCCGACAACCCGGGCCGTGGCGCGCCGGGCACCGGCTCGCTGCCCCTGGAGGAGCTGCTCGACCAGCTGAAGAAGGCCGGTTACGAGGGCTATGTCGGCCTGGAGTACAAGCCGGGCGAGCGCCCGAGCGCCGAGGCCTTCGACTGGCTGCCGCGCGAGCACCGCGCCGCCTGAGCTTCGGCCGGCCCCGCCAACTCATCGACGTATCAAGCTTTTTTCAGCGTTTGGAGTCACCCTCATGAGCAACAATCTCCCCAAGGTCGCGTGGATCGGGCTCGGCATCATGGGTTCGCCCATGTCGGAGAACCTGATCAAGGCCGGTTACGACGTCACGGGCTTCACCCTGGAGCAGGACAAGCTGGACCGGCTGGCCGCGGCCGGCGGCACGGCCGTGAAGTCGATCGCCGAGGCCGTCAGGGACGCCGACGTCATCGTCACCATGGTTCCGGCCTCCCCGCAGGTCGAGGCGATCGCCTACGGCCCCGAGGGCATCCTGGAGAACGCGCGGTCGGGCGCGCTGATCGTCGACATGTCGTCGATCACCCCGCAGACCTCGGTCGACCTGGCGAAGAACGCCCAGGAGAAGGGGATCCGCGTCATCGACGCCCCCGTCTCCGGCGGCGAGGCCGGCGCCATCGAGGCCGTGCTCTCCATCATGGTCGGCGGTGCGCAGGCCGACTTCGACGAGGCCAAGCCGCTGCTCGACGCGCTCGGCAAGACCATCGTGCTGTGCGGTCCGCACGGCTCGGGCCAGACCGTGAAGGCCGCCAACCAGCTGATCGTCGCCGTGAACATCCAGGCGTGCGCCGAGGCCGTGGTCTTCCTGGAGAAGTCGGGCGTGGACCTGACGGCGGCCCTGGACGTCCTCAACGGCGGACTGGCCGGCTCCACCGTGCTGACCCGCAAGAAGGACAACTTCCTCAACCGGGACTTCAAGCCGGGCTTCCGCATCGACCTGCACCACAAGGACATGGGCATCGTCACCGACGCCGCCCGCAACGTCGGCGCGGCCCTGCCGGTCGGCGCCGTGGTCGCCCAGCTGGTCGCCTCGCTGCGCGCCCAGGGCGACGGCGGGCTCGACCACTCCGCGCTGCTGCGCGCCGTCGAGCGCCTCTCCGGCAACCAGGTCGCGTAACCCCCAAGACTTCCGGGCCGCGGCGGCGCTGACACCTGTCCTGTCGCGCCCAGGCGTCGCCGCGGTCCGGAACCACTCATGCCCAACGGTTCAACAAAATGTTGAACAAGCCCTGCCGATAACTTCAACAAACTGTTGACGTGGCAGTTCAGGGGTACTTACGCTCCCCCACATCGCAGCCATCGTCAGCAGCCATTGCACGGAAGGTCGCCTCGAACCCATGCCGAAAACGCCGAATCGTGTGCTCACGACCGAGTCCGGCGCGCCTGTCGCCGACAACCAGAACTCCGCCACCGCAGGCGTCGGCGGCCCGATCCTGCTCCAGGACCAGCACCTCCTGGAGAAGCTCGCCCGGTTCAACCGGGAGCGCATCCCGGAGCGCGTGGTGCACGCCCGCGGCTCCGGCGCCTACGGCCACTTCGAGGTGACCGACGACGTCACCGGCTTCACCCACGCCGACTTCCTCAACACGATCGGCAAGCGCACCGAGGTCTTCCTGCGCTTCTCGACCGTCGCCGACAACCTCGGCGGCGCGGACGCCGTCCGCGACCCGCGCGGCTTCGCGCTGAAGTTCTACACCGAAGAGGGCAACTACGACCTCGTCGGCAACAACACCCCGGTGTTCTTCATCAAGGACCCGCTGAAGTTCCCCGACTTCATCCACTCCCAGAAGCGCGACCCCTTCACGGGCAAGCAGGAGCCGGAGAACGTCTGGGACTTCTGGGCGCACGCCCCCGAGGCCACGCACCAGGTGACCTGGCTGATGGGCGACCGCGGCATCCCGGCCTCGTACCGGCACATGAACGGCTACGGCTCGCACACCTACCAGTGGACGAACGAGCAGGGCGAAGCCTTCTTCGTGAAGTACCACTTCAAGACCAACCAGGGCGTCCGCTCGCTCTCCGCCGAGCAGGCCCAGGAGATCGTCGGCAAGGACGCCAACTCGCACCAGACGGACCTGCTCCAGGCCATCGAGCGCGGAGTGCACCCGTCCTGGACGCTGCACGTGCAGATCATGCCTGCGGCCGAGGCGGCGGACTACCGCTTCAACCCCTTCGACCTCACCAAGGTGTGGCCGCACAAGGACTATCCGCTGCAGCGCGTGGGCCGCCTGGTCCTCGACCGCAACCCGGACAACGTCTTCGCCGAGGTCGAGCAGGCCGCGTTCTCCCCGAACAACTTCGTGCCCGGCATCGGTCCCTCGCCGGACAAGATGCTCCAGGGCCGGCTGTTCGCCTACGCGGACGCGCACCGCTACCGCCTGGGCGTCAACCACACCCAGCTGCCGGTCAACCAGCCGAAGGCGACCGAGGCGAACAACTACGGCCGGGACGGCGTCATGGCGACCAACGCCTACGGCCGCACCCGCAAGAACTACGAGCCGAACTCCTTCGACGGCCCCGCCGAGACCGGCCGCCCGCTGGCCGCGCCGCTGGCCGTCGCCGGCTACACGGGCACGCACGAGGCCCCGGCCCACACCAAGGACGACGACTTCTTCCAGGCGGGCGAGCTGTACCGCCTGATGTCGGAGGACGAGAAGGGGCGTCTGGTGGCGAACATCGCCGGCGGGCTCTCCCAGGTCTCGCACGACGACATCGTGGAGAAGAACCTCGCCCACTTCCACGCCGCCGACCAGGACTACGGCAAGCGCGTGGAGGAGGCGGTCCGCGCCCTGCGCGAGGACTGAGCCTCCGCCGCCTTTCGAGGCAACGCACAGACTGCGTACGGGACTGATGGGAGGTCAGCTCCGTACGCGCAGACCCGAACCGCTGCGGGACCCGGATGAGGGGTGGTCCCGGGGCGGTGCGGGCGGACGAGGACCGCGGCGGCCGTACGAGCCAGTGCGGTGGTGAAGGTTCCCGGCCCCCTGTCGACCTGAGGCAGGCGGCCCCCGGAACCGTCGTTCAGCCGCCGCGGTCCCAGCCACCGATCTCCGTCCGGTGGCGCGCATGCATGTCTCGCCAGTCGCGCGCCGTCGGACGGCCACCACTTCCCACACCGGAGCCCCCGGGTACGACGGTCCGTACCCGGGGGCTCTTCTCTGCGTGGCCGCGGGTGGCCTCCCCTCGCGTGGCCTCCCCTCGCATGGCCCTCCCCCGCGTGTCCTCACATGCTGACGCGGCAGTACAGCCGCTGTCCGGACGCCCGCGCCAGCCTCGCCAGCTCGGCGAACGACTCGACCAGCGCCGTCAGTTCGTCCTCGGCCTCGTCCCCGTCGAACCCCTCGGTGCGCCCCCAGGCCACCGCGGCCGAGCGCAGCTCCCACGGCTCCGCGCCGGCCAGCGCGTCCCGCACACCTTCCGTCAGCGTCGTCACGATCACCGCGCAGTCCCCCTCCTGCGCGACGAGGGCGCACTGGCGGGACTGGGCCCGCACCTCCTCGTAGCCCCGGCCGGTCAGCAGGGACTCCAGGTGGGCGATCATCACCGCCGGGTCGATCCCGTTGCCGCACACCGCGCCGGGCACCTCGCCGACGTCGAGCTGCTCCGCCGCCGTCTCGTCGTCGACTGCGCTGAAGTAGTCCATCCATGCACCCATGCGGCACTCCCCGCGGATCTTGGCCGATGTCATGAACGGTAGGGCACCGCGCCGACAACACAAACGGGCGGGCCACCGGTGTGCACCGGTGGCCCGCCTGGTTCCTCGTGGATGCCTCTTACGGCATCAGACCTTCAGCGGCCGGATCGCCGTGGGCGCGTGGCCCGGCTCCGTCGCGAGCTCCTCGAACTCCTTGACCGCGCTGATGTCGGCCGTGGGGCTCATCGCGATGTTCGTGATGCGCTCCAGGATCGCCTCGACGACGACCGGCACCCGGTGCTCCTGGGCGAGCTTCTTGGCCCGCTCCAGGGCCTCGCCCAGCTCGCTGGGGTCCGTCACCCGGATCGCCTTGCAGCCCAGTCCCTCGGCGACCTTGACGTGGTCGACGCCGTAGACGCCCAGCTCCGGGCTGTTCTGGTTCTCGAACTCCAGGTTGACCTGGAAGTTGATGTCGAGGCCGATCTGCGCCTGGCGGATCAGGCCCAGGTAGGCGTTGTTCACCAGGACGTGGACGTACGGGATCCGGTGCTGCGCGCCGACCGCCAGTTCCTCGATCATGAACTGGAAGTCGTAGTCCCCGGAGAGCGCGACGACCTGGGCGTCCGGGTCGGCCTTGGCGACGCCGAGCGCGGCCGGGATCGTCCAGCCCAGCGGGCCCGCCTGGCCGCAGTTGATCCAGTGGCGCGGCTTGTAGACGTGCAGCATCTGGGCGCCGGCGATCTGCGACAGGCCGATGGTCGTCACGTACCGGGCGTCCCTGCCGAACGCCTTGTTCATCTCCTCGTAGACGCGCTGCGGCTTCATGGGGATGTTGTCGAAGTGCGTACGCCGCTGGAGGGTCTCCTTGCGCTCCAGGTGGGAGGCGACCCAGGCGGAGCGGTCGGGGAGCCGGCCATCGGCCTTCAGTTCCTTCGCCACCTCGACGAAGAGTTCGAGGGCGGCCTTGGCGTCGGACGCGATGCCGTAGTCCGGCGCGAAGATCTTGCCGATCTGGGTCGGCTCGATGTCGACGTGCACGAACGTCCGCTCGCCGCGGTAGACGTCGAGCTTGTAGCCGGTGTGGCGGTTGGCCCAGCGGTTGCCGATGCCGAGGACGAAGTCCGACTCCAGGAACGTGGCGTTGCCGTAGCGGTGGCCGGTCTGCTGGCCGACCATGCCCGCGTTCAGGTCGTGGTCGTCGGGGATCGTGCCCCAGCCCATGAGGGTCGGCACGACGGGGGTGTTCGTGATCTCGGCGAACTCGACCAGCAGGTCGCTCGCGTCGGCGTTGATGATGCCGCCGCCCGCGACGATCAGCGGCCGCTCGGACTCCAGCAGGAGGCCGATCGCCTTCTCGATCTGCGCGCGGGTCGCGGCCGGCTTGTAGACCGGCAGCGGCTCGTACGTCTCCGGGTCGAACTCGATCTCGGTCTGCTGGACGTCGATCGGCAGGTCGATGAGGACCGGCCCGGGACGGCCCGAGCGCATCAGGTGGAACGCCTGCTGGAAGACGCCGGGGACCTGCGCGGCCTCCAGGACGGTGACGGCCATCTTCGCCACCGACTTGGCGATGGAGGCGATGTCGACGGCCTGGAAGTCCTCCTTGTGCAGCAGGTGGCTCGGCGCCTGACCCGTGATGCACAGGATCGGGATCGAGTCCCCGATCGCGGAGTACAGGCCGGTGATCATGTCGGTGCCGGCCGGGCCCGACGTGCCGATGCAGACACCGATGTTCCCCGGGTTCGCCCGGGTGTAGCCCTCGGCCATGTGCGAGGCGCCCTCGACGTGGCGGGCGAGCGTGTGGTCGATGCCACCGCTCTCCTTGAGCTCCTTGTAGAAGGGGTTGATGGCGGCACCGGGCACGCCGAACGCGCTGCTGACGCCTTCGCGCTTGAGGATCTCAACGGCCGCGCGGGCGGCGGTCATTCGAGCCATGAGTGCTCCCGACTCCTACGGTGACCGACGGTCACCCTCTCGTCTGTTTGTTCTTCGGATGTCGGATTCGCGCTCCCGTCGCGCCCCGCGGCGAGCTCTGAAGTCCGTACTGCATTTCCGTATAGTGGAAACTAGCTTCTGCTATATGGAAGCAATGTAGAGGGGCGCCAGGAACGCCGTCAAGGTGGATGATGAGACTCGGACGATCCGGAACCCTTCGGCCCACTAGGGGGTGTGATGGCCGAGCCCGTGCGCGTACGCTGCCCGGCCTGCCCGCGCGAGCACACGTACGTGCCCGCGGCACTGCCGTGCGCGTGCGGTGCGCCGGTGTCTCCCCCGCTGGTGCGCGGCGCCGCCGCCGAGGCGGTCAGCGACCACACGTGGGACGACGACTGGGTCACCCTGCGTTGCCCCGTGTGCGGCCGCCGCGACCGCTGGCCCCGGCCGGAACTGGGCTGTGACTGCGGCGCGTTGCTGCGCCTGCCGGTCCAGGACGACCAGGTGCCGCCGCCCCAGCACATACCGCTGCCGCGGACGGCGACACCGCCGCGGCCCGCGTTCCAGCCCGTCGCCATCCGCACCGCGCGCGACGCGGTGACCGCCGTCGCGCTGTATCTGCGCTGGCTGGGCTATCCGGACGTGCGCCGCGCCGACCAGCGCCCGCCGTCCGGCATCGGGCTCGCCGCGCGCGGTCTTGTGGCCCAGCTCGAACCCTCGGTGCGGCCCGCGACGGTGCGCGACGTGGAGTGCCTGTGGCTCCAGTCGATGACGGAGTCCGCGGCCTGTGTCTACTTCTCGCTCGCCGGATACGCGGACGCGGCCCGCACCCGGGCGGACGAGCTGCTGGTGCCCCTGTTCGTGCTCGACCTGACCGGGGAGCCGCAGCCGGTGAACAGCCCGGCGGACGAGATGATCGCGGGCGGCACCTAGGGCGTGTGCCGAACCTGAGGCCTGTGCCGAACCTGGGGCGTGTGCCGAAAGACCCGCCTGCGCATACTGACCCCATGATCATTCGTATCGCCGAGGCGTCCGAACTGCCCCGCCTGCGAGAACTGGAGACGGCCGCGGGCGAATTGTTCCGCCCGCTCGGCATGGACGCCGTCGCCGACGACGAGCCGCCCGCGCTCGCCGAACTGGAGCGCTACCGCGCGGCCGGACACGCCTGGGTGGCCGTCGACGAGAGCGGGAAGGTCCTCGCGTACCTGGTCGGCGAGACGGTGGACGGCTCCTTCCACATCGAGCAGGTCACCGTGCACCCGGACACCGCCCGGCGCGGGGTCGGCCGCGCCCTGATCGCGCACGCCGCCGACCACGCCCACCGCACGGGCCTGTCGGGTCTCACCCTGACCACCTTCACCGAGGTGCCGTGGAACGCCCCGTACTACGAGCGCCTCGGCTTCCACCGGCTCACCGGCGCCGCGCTCACCCCGGGCCTGCGCCGGATCCGCGCGGCGGAGGCGGAACTCGGCCTGGACCGGTGGCCCCGGGTGTGCATGCGGCGGGACGGCTGACCCGCTACGCCTCCTCGTGCCCCTCACGGAGTTCGATCTTGCGGACCTTGCCGCTGACGGTCATCGGGAACGCGTCGAGCAGCCGCAGCCGGCTCGGCACCTTGTAGTGCGCGAGCCGGTCGCGGCAGTATGCGCGCAGCTCGTCCAGGGTGAGGGGGTCCGCCGGGTCCCGCAGGATCACGCAGGCCAGGACCTCTTCCCCGTACTTCTCGTGCGGCACTCCGACCACCTGGACGTCGGCGATCTTCGGGTGCCCGTACAGGAACTCCTCGATCTCGCGCGGGTAGATGTTCTCGCCGCCGCGGATGATCATGTCCTTGATGCGGCCGACGATCTGCGCGTACCCGTCCTCGCGCAGCGCCGCGAGGTCGCCGGTGTGCATCCACCGTCCGGCGTCGACGACCTCGGCGGTCCGCTCCGGCTCGCCCCAGTAGCCGAGCATGACGCTGTAGCCGCGGGTGCACAGCTCGCCGGGTTCGCCGCGCGGCAGCGTCACACCGGTCACCGGATCGATGACCTTGACCTCGATGTGCGGCAGGACGCGGCCGACGGTGCCGGTGCGGCGCTCCAGGTCGTCGTCGCGGCGCGTCTGCAGCGAGACGGGTGAGGTCTCGGTCATGCCGTAGCAGATCGAGACCTCGGCCATGTGCATCTCGGCGACGACCCGCTTCATCACCTCCACCGGGCACGGCGAGCCCGCCATGATGCCGGTGCGCAGGCTGGAGAGGTCGTAGTCGGCGAAGTCCGGCAGGTTCAGCTCGGCGATGAACATGGTCGGCACCCCGTACAGCGAGGTGCACCGCTCCTGCTGCACGGCGCGCAGCGTGGCCGCCGGTTCGAAGGCCGGGGCGGGGATGACGATGCAGGCGCCGTGCGAGGTGATGCCCAGGTTGCCCATCACCATCCCGAAGCAGTGGTAGAAAGGGACGGGCAGGCACACCCGGTCCTGCTCGCTGTAGCCGACGGTCTCGCCCACCCAGAAGCCGTTGTTGAGGATGTTGTGGTGGGAGAGGGTGGCGCCCTTCGGGAAGCCGGTCGTGCCCGAGGTGTACTGGATGTTGACCGGGTCGTCGCAGGACAACTCGGCCTCGCGCAGTGCCAACTGATCGACCGTCACCGATCCGGCGGCCGCGACGAGCGCGTCCCAGCTCTCCTCGCCGATGAAGACGCGCTCGCGCAGTTCCGGGCATTCGGGCGCGACCAGGCGCACCAGCTCGCGGTAGTCGGTGCCCTTGTGCCCGGTCGACGCGATGAGCACGCTGACGCCCGACTGCCGCAGCACATAGCCCAGTTCGTGCGCCCGGTAGGCCGGGTTGATGTTCACCATGATCGCGCCGATGCGCGCGGTCGCGTACTGGACGAGCACCCACTCGGGGCAGTTGACCGCCCAGATGCCGACCCTGTCCCCCTTCCCGACGCCCCGCGCGAGCAGCCCGCGCGCCAACTCCTCGACGTCCGCGCCGAACTGTCCGTACGTCCAGCGGCGTCCGCTCGGCACATCGACGAGCGCCTCACGCTCGGGCCAGGCGTCGACGGCGCGCCGGAGATTGGCGCCGACGGTGTCACCGAGCAGGGGCGTCGCACTGGTGCCGTGCGTGTACGAGAGTGCGGTCGAAGGGGCGGTCACCGGCGGTCCTCCTTGAGTACTCGGCGGGCGGGCCCTTCGCGGGCGCGCCCGATGAGCAACTTAACCGCGCCCACCACGAGTTCGTACCCCCTTGCACAACGTGTCGAGGAGACCCGTCACGTCCCTGCAACGGCCGCCGACAGCAGGAAGGTTCACTCCGGACGGGTGCGACGGATGATCGTCTACGCTCACCGACATGACCACCGCTGCGGACACCTTCGCCGTCACCCACCTCATCACCCGGTACGCGGAGCTGATCGACACGGGGGACTTCGCCGGTGTCGGCGCGCTGCTGGCCGACGGCGCGTTCATCGGCAGCGGACCGCCTGTCGAGGGCGCCGAGGCCGTCGAGCGGATGCTCCGGAAGAGCGTGATCCTGTACGAGGACGGCACACCGCGCACCCACCACGCGACGACCAACATCGCCGTCGAGGTCGACGAAGAGACCGGCACCGCCTCGGCCCGCTCCTACGTCACGGTCTTCCAGGAGCTGCCCGGGCTTCCCCTCCAGCCGGTGGCCGCGGGCCGCTACCGCGACCGCTTCGCACGGCGCGACGGGCAGTGGCGGTTCGTCGAACGCCGGGTGCGCATCCATCTGGTGGGCGACGTGAGCCGCCACCTGCGCGGCTGACGCCCGCCGTACCGACGCGTCGCCTGCTAGGGTTTGTGTGATCTGTTGTATGTGAACAGTCCGTGAGCGAGGAGTGGCAGTCGTGGCGGGTGACGACGACATCTCCGGGTGAGACCCGGATCTGACAGGCCACCGGCAGTGCGCTGAAAGAGCGCAGCCGGAGTGGCCCGTTCGTCGTACCCCTTTTTCCCACGCCGCTCAGGGCAGAAGTCTGTCTCGTCTGTCTGCCCGCTTTTCCGCGAGGTCACTTTCATGTCCGACGCCTCCATCGTCTGCTCGAACCTCTCCTTCGCCTGGCCCGACGACACCCCCGTCTTCCAGGACCTCTCCTTCACCGTCGCCGCGGGCCGTACCGGTCTGGTGGCCCCCAACGGCTCCGGCAAGAGCACGCTGCTCAAGTTGATCGCGGGCGAGCTCAAGCCCACGGCCGGCTCCGTCTCGGTCGACGGCACGCTGGGCTATCTCCCCCAGAGTCTGCCGCTGACCAGCGGTCTCACGGTCTCGGAGGTGCTCGGGGTCGCCCCGGTCATCCGGGCCATCGACGCCGTCGAGTCCGGCGACGTGAGCGAGGAGCACTTCACCACCATCGGCGACGACTGGGACATCGAGGAGCGCACCCGCGCCCAGCTCGACCGGCTCGGTCTGGCCGGGCTCGCCCTGGACCGGAGCCTGAGCACGCTCAGCGGCGGCCAGGTCGTCTCGCTGGGCCTCGCCGCCCAGCTGCTGAAGCGGCCCGACGTGCTGCTGCTCGACGAGCCGACCAACAACCTCGACCTGGCGGCCCGGCACAAGCTCTACGACGTGCTGTCGGACTTCGGCGGCGCCCTGCTGCTGGTCAGCCACGACCGGGCGCTGCTCGACCGCATGGAACGCATCGCCGAGCTCGGCAGCGACGAACTGCGCCTCTACGGAGGCAACTTCACCGAGTACGAGGAGGCCGTCCGCGCCGAGCAGGAGGTCGCCGAGAAGAACGTGCGCAACGCCGCGCAGGAGCTCAAGCGCGAGAAGCGGGAGATGCAGCAGGCCCGCGAGCGCGCCGAGCGCCGGCAGAGCAATGCCGCCAAGAACCTCAAGAGCGCCGGACTGCCCAAGATCTTCGCCGGGAACATGAAGCGCGGCGCCCAGGAGTCCGCGGGCCGCTCCGGGCAGCTGCACGCCTCCCGGGTCAGCGACGCCAAGGCGCGGCTCGACGAGGCCGGGCGGGCCGTGCGCGAGGAAGCGCGCCTGACCCTGGAGCTGCCGGACACCCAGGTGCCCGCCGGGCGGAACGTCTTCATCGGCGAGGGGCTCCAGGCCCGGCACGCCGGCCGGCCGGTGTTCGCCGACGGCGGCGTCGACCTGACCGTGCGCGGCCCCGAGCGGATCGCGCTGACCGGGCCCAACGGCGCGGGCAAGACCACGCTGCTGCGGCTGATCACCGGAGACCTCGCGCCGGACAGCGGCGAGATCAAGCGGGGCGACGGCCGGATCGCGTATCTGTCGCAGCGGCTCGACCTGCTGGACCCCGAGCTGACGGTGGCGGAGAACTTCGCCGCGTTCGCACCCGAGCGGCCCGAGGCGGAGCGGATGAACCTGCTCGCCCGCTTCCTCTTCCGGGGCGCCCGCGCGCATCTGCCGGTCGGAGTGCTGTCCGGCGGCGAGCGGCTGCGCGCCACCCTGGCCTGCGTGCTGTGCGCGGAGCCCGCCCCGCACCTGCTGCTGCTCGACGAACCGACCAACAACCTCGACCTGGTCAGCGCGGGCCAGCTGGAGAGCGCGCTCAACTCGTACCAGGGCGCGTTCATGGTGGTCAGCCACGACGAGCGGTTCCTCACCGAGATCGGGGTGAACCGCTGGCTGCGCGTGGCCGACGGCACGCTCCAGGAGAGCGGCGGCCCCGAGGTGTGACCTTCCGGTGTGCTCGACGGCCCGCGCCCGAGGCTGCCGCCCGGCGGGCCGCCCCTCGATCGCATCGGACGGTTACAGGTGCCAAAAACTGCTCTGCTCGCCCATGACGTCGTCCGTGTCCTCGGGGACCGGCGCGTCCTCGACGGCGTCGGCCTCACCGCGTCGCCCGGCCACCGCATCGGACTGATCGGTGAGAACGGCGTCGGCAAGTCCACCCTGCTGCGGGTGCTCGCCGGGGTGGACGTGCCCGACTCGGGGAGCGTCGAGCGCCCCGACGACCTCGGCCTGCTGCATCAGGAGATGCCCTTCGACGCGGCCGCGTCGATCGCCGACGTACTGGACGACGCGCTGCGCGAGGCCCGTGCGGACCTAGCGGAGCTCGACCGGCTCGGCGCGGAGCTGGCCGGTGTCCCCGAGGACTCCCCCGGCCATCAGGAGCTCCTCGACGCCTACGGCCGGCGGCTCGAACAGGCCCAGGACCGGGAGTCCTGGGACGCCGACCGGCGTGCGGCCCTCGTCCTGGGCGGCCTCGGGCTCGGGGCGCTCGGCCACGACCGCACGCTCGGCGAGCTGTCCGGCGGGCAGCGCGGGCGGCTCGCGCTGGCCGCGCTGCTCGTGCGGCGCCCGTCGGCGCTGCTGCTCGACGAGCCGACGAACCACCTGGACGACGAGGCCGCCGCGTTCCTGGAGGAGCAGTTGCGGGCGCTGCCCGCGGCCGTCGTGGTCGCCAGCCACGACCGGGCGTTCCTGGACGCCGTCTGCACCGATGTCATCGACCTCGACCCGGCGGTGGACGGGCCGGTCCGCTACGGCGGCAACTACAGCGCGTACCTGGACGAGAAGCACGCCGAGCGGGAGCGCTGGGAGCGGCGCTACGCGGAGGAGCAGGAGGAGCTGGTCCGGCTGCGGCACTCGGCGGGGGTGACCGCGCACCGGGTCGCGCCGGACCGGGGCCCGCGCGACAACGAGAAGATGGGCTACGGCCACCGGGCGGGCCGGGTGCAGAGCCAGGTCTCGCGCCGGGTCCGCAACGCCACGCGGCGGCTGACGGAGCTGGAGCGGGTGGGGGTCGCCGAGCCGCCGAGCCCGCTGCGGTTCGCGGCCGGGGAGCTGGCCGCGCCCACCGCGGACGCCGACCGGCCCCTGGTGGCGCTGGCCGACGTGACGGTTCCGGGCCGGCTCGCACCGACCGCCCTGGAGGTCACGGCGGACGACCGGCTGCTGGTCACGGGCGGCAACGGCACGGGCAAGTCGACCCTCCTCGCGGTGCTCGCCGGGCGGCTCGACGGCGAGGGCGAGCGGGACGTACGGCCCGGCCTCACGGTGGGGCTGCTCGCCCAGGACACCGTGTTCGACCGCGCCGACCGGACGGTCGCCGCGACCTACGCGTCCGGAGTGGGGGCGGCCAGGGCCGAGCGGGTGCCGCTGCTCTCGCTCGGCCTGATGCACGCCGCCGACCTGGACAAACCCGTCGGACAGCTCTCCGTCGGGCAGCGCAGGCGGCTCGCGCTGGCACTCCTGGTGGCGCGCCCGCCCCACCTGCTGCTGCTCGACGAGCCGACGAACCATCTCTCGCCGCGCCTGTGCGACGAACTCGAGGAGGCGCTCGGCGGCGGTCCTGGAGCGATCGTCGTCGCGACCCACGACCGGTGGCTGCGGCGACGGTGGCAGGGGCGGGAGCTGCGGCTCGGGGCGTGAGGCCGGGCAGGGCCGGAGAGGTCAGTTGACGCCCCGGTCCCGCCCCTCCCAGTACGGCTCGCGCAGCTTGAACTTCTGGATCTTGCCGGTGGCCGTACGCGGGATGGCGTCCCGGAACTCCACGGTCGTCGGCGCCTTGTACCCGGCCACCCGCTCCTTGCAGTACGCGATGATCTCGGCCTCCGTCACCGTCGCGCCCTCCACGAGCACCACCAGGGCCTTGATCGTCTCGCCCCACTTGGCGTGCGGCACGCCGATCACCGCGACCTCGGCGACCTCCGGGTGGCTGAAGACGGTGTCCTCGACCTCGATCGACGACACGTTCTCACCGCCGGTGATGATGACGTCCTTCTTGCGGTCCGAGATCGTCAGATGGCCGTCGGCCGGGTCGATGGTGCCGCCGTCGCCGGTGTGGAACCAGTCGCCCTCCAGAGCCGCGGCGGTCTCGTCCGGCTTCTCCCAGTAGCCGTCGAGCACGACGTTCGAGCGGGCCAGCACCTCGCCGGAGTCGGCGACGCGCAGCTTCACGCCGAGCGCGGGCACCCCGGCCCGCGACTGGCGCCGGGCCCGGTCCTCCGCGGGCAGCAGCGACTCCTCCGGCCGCGCGCGGTTGAACGTCAGTACGGGGGACGTCTCCGTCAGACCGTAGATCTGGGTGAACTCCCAGCCCAGCTCCTCCTCCACGCGCTGGATCATGCGGCTGGGCGGTGGGGCGCCCGCGCACACGATCCGCACCCGGTCGCGGCCGGGGATCGCGCCGTCCCAGCCTGCGGCCGCGTCGAGCACCGCGTTCCACACCGCGGGCGCGCCGCACATCAGCGTCACGCCGTGCTCGTCCACGCGCCGCAGGATCTCCGTGCCGTCGACCTTGCGGAGCACGACCTGCTTCATGCCGAGGCCGGCGGCGACGAACGGCATGCCCCAGCCGTTGCAGTGGAACATCGGCAGGGTGTGCATGTACACGTCCTGCTCCCAGGCGCGGGTGTGCAGGCCGAAGGTCAGTCCGTTCACCCAGATGTTGCGATGGGTGAGCTGGACCCCCTTGGGGCGCGCGGTCGTTCCCGACGTGTAGTTGATGGTGGCGGTGGCGTCCTCGTCGGGCGCCGACCAGGGGCGCGGCTCCACGCCGAACCGCATCAGCTCGGTCTCGGTCTGCTCGCCGAGGACGAACCGGTGGGCCGTCTTGGCGTGCGCGCTGATCTCCTGCACCTCGGGGTCGACGAGCAGCACCGACGCGCCGCTCTGCCGCACCACGTACTCGATCTCCTCGGCCTTCAGCCGGAAGTTGACCGGCACGGCGATCCGGCCGCTCATCGGCACCGCGAACAGCAGCTCCAGAAGGCGGGACGAGTTGTGGCTGAGCACCGCGACCCGCTCGCCCTCACCGACCCCGAGCGCGTCGAGACCGGCCTGCCACGCGCGCACCCGCTCGCCCAGTCGTCCGTACGTGGAGGTCGGCACGGGCGTGCTCGGCTGGTCGGGTTCGTCGATCACCCCGGGACTGTGGGCGAAACCCAGCTCGGCCCGGTCCAAGAAGTCGCTGATCGTCATCGGAACACGCATCGTTCTCCCCTGCTCCCTGGGTACCCGCGGCGCCGCGGCCCCGGCCCTTGCGGACCGTGTCTGACATCGTGTAGTCCGTGACGCGGATCTCACCACCCCCGAACGGGGGTGAACAGAGCACAGCAGGGAGATCGACGGTGAGCGCGGACCTCTCCGAGGCGGTGGAGTTGCGAGCTGCGCTGGTGCGGCTGCGCCGGAGCACCGACCTGCCGGTCGCGTTCGGCGGGCTGACGGCGGGCCCCGGGCAGATGCGGATCGGCGAGCTGAGCGGCGCGGCGACCCAGTCGCTGCGCGGCCTCGCGGTGGCCATGGGCAACGGGCTGGGCGGCAAGGCCCTCTCCCTGGCCAGGGCGTGCGCGGTCACGGACTACCCCGACTCGCGGCACATCAGCCACGAGTACGACACCGCGGTCGCGGCCGAGGGCCTGCGCTCGGTACTGGCCGTGCCCGTCGTCGTACGGCGCCGGGTGCGCGGTGTGCTGTACGGGGCGCTGCGCACGGCCCAGCCGCTGGGCGACCGGGTGCTGACCGCGGCGCTCGCGGCGGCCCGCGATGTGGAGCAGGCGCTGGTGGTGCGCGACGAGGCGCAGGCGCTGCTGTCCGCGGCGAGCGCGCCGGCGGTCGAGGGCACCGGCGCGTGGGAGGAGGTCCGCGAGGCCCACGGGGCGCTGCGCGCGCTCGCCCCGAGGATCGTCGACCCGGCGCTGCGGGCCGAACTCCTCACGGTGTGCGGCCGGCTGGCGTCCGCCGGGGCCCCGGTGGAGCGGGAGACGGCCGTCACGCTCGCGCCCCGCGAGGTCGATGTGCTGGCGTGTGTGGCGGAGGGCGCGACGAACGCGGTGGCGGCCGAGCGGCTGGGCCTGCGCCCCGAGACCGTCAAGGGGTACCTGCGCTCGGCGATGCGCAGGCTGGGGGCGCACACCCGAGGTGAGGCCGTGGCGCAGGCGCGGCGGGCGGGGCTGCTGCCTTAGGGCGTGTGGCGGGGACCGCGAAGTCGACCTGATCCGCCGGACAGGCCCTAGGTGCGTACGGTGCCGAAGTCGACGGTGACCGGGCCGGGCGCCTCCAGGACGGCGGCGGTGCGCTCCGCCTCGGCGACGAGTTCCTCGCGCTGGGCGGGGGTGAGCGGCCGGAAGGGTTCGAGGGTGAGCACGCTCCCGGTGCCTTCCGCCTTGGTCCCCTTCGGCTCCTTCAGGGTCCACAGGCCGGCGAGCATTCCGTCGACGAGGAAGGTCAAGTAGACGGTGTTCACCTGCCAGTTGCGGCCCCGGTCGGTCTCGTCGATGACGCGGGTGCGGTCGGCGTGCGACAGGAGGAGGTTGTCGAACTCGGCGAGCAGCCGGGGCGGGGCCGGGGTGTCCTCGTCGGGCCGCGGGGCGTCGGGCAGGTCGAACAGTTCCACGCCGTGCTCGTCGCGGAACGTCACGAGCCGCGGCCGCAGCCGTTCGAAGGCCTCCTTGGTGCGGGTGAGGCCGGCCCACTGCTGGAAGTCCTTCACCGAGGCGGGCCCGAAGGCGCCGAGGTAGCGCAGGATCGTGTCGTCGGGCGCGGGGGTGGGCGCCGTGGGCGTGCCCAGCCAGTGCTCGGCCGTGGTCAGCCGCACGCCGCCGCTCTTGCGCCACAGGCCGCGCGGGGTGGCCTGGACGAGCGGCAGGCAGGCGCGGGCGGCGATCATCAGGGCCTGCGGGTCGGCGTCCGGCCAGTGGGCGAGGAGCAGTTCGCGGATCTCCTTCGGGGTGCGCGGCTCGTCCTCGACGTACGGGCGGGTCAGGGCGGTGAGCCGGTCGAGGTCGACACCGTTCAGGCCCTTGCGGAAGAGGCGCAGTTCGCGCTCCCGGGCGGGCTGCACCAGGGGGCGCAGGGTCATGCAGTCGTCGGCGGTGTGCAGATGGATCGTGGAGCGCATGGTGACGAGCCGGGCCACGCGCCGCGCTTCGAGGGCGTCGGAGAGGTCGGCGGGGGTGAAGCCGTCGAGGCGGGCGGCGAGCGCGAGATAGGGCGGGCGGACCTCCTGCGCCTGGAGTCCGACGAGATGGGCGACGGCCTCCTCGGCCTTCATCGGGCTGCGGCGGAGCAGGAGTTGGCGCTCCAGGGTGGCCCGGCCCAGGGCGCGCGCGGTGATCGGCTTCGTCGTCATGACAGGACGGTAGCGGTCGATGAGGTCAGCCACTGTCCGCGATGCCGCTGCCCGGGCGGGTGGGCTTCGCTGGTTACGCTGCCGGGGACCCATCGCAACACCGGAAGGAGGCGGCGATGCCGCGACGGCAGGATGGACGCCGCTACACCTGGCGCCGGGGCACGGACCGGCACCCTCCGGCCGGGTCGCCCGCCCCGACCGCCGCGGAACCGCACGACCCGCACGACCCGACGCCGGACAGCGTGGTGCACGCGGCGCTGTACCGGGACGGGGTGCGGGTGGCGAGCCCCGCGTCGCTCACGGACACGTACCGCCAGTTGCGGGAGAACCCGCGGACGACGGCGTGGATCGGCCTGGCCCGGCCCACGGAGGCTGAACTCAAGTCCCTCGCGGCCGAGTTCGACCTGCACGAACTCGCCGTCGAGGACGCGCTGGAGGCGCATCAGCGACCGAAGCTGGAGCGGTACGGCGAGACCCTCTTCGTCGTCCTGAGCGCGGCCCGCTATCTCGACGCCGCCGAGGAGGTCGACTTCGGCGAGCTGCACGTGTTCGTCGGCGCGGACTTCGTGATCACGGTCCGGCACGGCGCGGCACCCGACCTGTCGGCGGTGCGCCGCCGCATGGAGCACTCCCCCGACCTGCTCAAGCTGGGCCCCGAGGCGATCCTGTACGCGATCCTCGACGCGGTCGTCGACGGCTATGTCCCGGTCGTGGACGGCGTCCAGAACGACATCGACGAGATCGAGACGGAGGTCTTCTCCGGCGCCCCCGAGGTCTCCCGCCGCATCTACGAACTCTCCCGCGAAATGGTCGAGTTCCAGCGCGCCACCCGCCCCCTGGTCGGCATGCTGCACGGCCTGATGGCGGGCTTCGCCAAGTACGGCACGGACGAGGAACTCCAGAGCTACCTCCGCGACGTCGCCGACCACGTCACCCACACCAGCGAACGCGTCGACGGCTTCCGCCAGGCCCTCACCGACATCCTGACGGTGAACGCGACCCTGGTGACCCAGCAGCAGAACGCGGAGATGCGGGCGCTGGCGGAGGCGGGGTTCGAGCAGAATGAGGAGATCAAGAAGATCTCGTCGTGGGCGGCCATTCTGTTTGCTCCCACGCTGGTCGGCACGATCTACGGGATGAACTTCGAGAACATGCCCGAGCTGGGCTGGAGCTTCGGGTATCCGTTCGCGATCGGGCTGATGGCAGTGGTGTGTGTGAGCCTGTACTTCGTCTTCAAGCGGCGGGACTGGCTGTAGCGGCGACTCGCGACGCTTGATCGACTTCACGTAAGCGAATGGTTTCGAATGCACTGCGGAACCCTCTGGGGAGAATCTGGGGAGAACGGGCGGCGTTGGGGAGCAGGGCGCCGCGCACAGCGCCAGCCCTTGCGCGGGCATCGTCCAGCCGACTTCCGCCGACTTCCATGCGCAGGCCATCACCCTGCGTGTTGACTGAATGGCCACATGGAACCGCGCGGGCCGGGAGGATCAGTTGGAACCGAGAAGTGCCGCGGAGTCAGGGAAGGACTTCCCCTACACCGCTCGTACGACGTGCTACATCGAGGTCCACGAGGACGGAACGGTAACCCACGGGGACGACCGCGCCGCGTACGAGCGGGCCGTGGCCGGCAAGTCCCGCCTGTTCGCGGTCTGGCCCGGCGAGTGGTCGAGCGACTTGTTCGTGATCGATGACCTGGACGAGTACGCGAAAGCCCACGGCATCAAGCACGACGTCGAGCGCACCGGCCTCAAGGAGCACGTACACGAAGTGCGATGGGAGCCGAACCCCTACGCAACGGACAGCCCTAGAAGCCCGTACATCGGCGTCAGCGTCACACTGGACTGCGGCTGTGAGATCAACGACCTGCACGCCTTCGCCGGCCAGATGAAGGAACAGCGCGGGTGGAACGTGGCTACGAGCGGCGGCTGGGGCAGCAGCGGCCGCCCCGGGGGAAAGCGGACGTACTCACTGCGTGTTCGCCGCAAGAGCCTCACGGACTGACCCCCATCCGGCCGCCAGGGTCCACACAGCACAATGGGTGGCACAGCCGACGCTGTGCCACCCATTTCTTACCCTCACGCCCGAGTTGGGTCGTCCGGAACGTACTCGGGAACCACACCGAGCAGTGCGTCGACCGCCGCGCGCCCCTTCCCGCCTGCCTCCGGCATGAAGTGCGCGTAGTGGTCGAGCGTGATGGTCGGACTGGAGTGGCCCAGCCATCGAGCCAACGTGACGACGGACTCGCCCGCTTCGAGAATGACCGAGGCGAAGGTGTGCCGGAGCACGTGGAACCCGTCCTTGCGTGACGCCTTCCACCGCTCCCCTTTCTCCCGCAGGGGGATGACCCCGGCCGCGGCGATGGCAGGCTTCCAGACCTCGACGTTGAAGATGTTCGCGCGGATCGCGTTGCCGTACGTCGTCGTCAGAACGAGGGAGAACCGCCGCTTCTCCCTCTCCGGTTCCGGCCCGCCCCACGGCAACTCGACCTCGACCGCCGTGTACTGAAGGAAGTACGCGGCCAGCTCGGCGGCGACCGATCCCGGCATGTCGACGATGCGCGTCTTCCCGCCCTTGGGCAGGGCGAAGTACAGCCGTCCGTTGAGCAGTTGTACCTGTCGACGCACGCGAATGACTCCGCGCTGGAAGTCGATGTCCTCCGGAGAGAGGCCGAAGACCTCCCCTTGGCGCAGCCCGCAGCCGAGAGCGACCACGACCGCGATGCGGTAGCGCGCTTTGATCACGTCCCGCACGCGTTGCGCTGTCTCCAGCGGCCACGCTTCCCGCTGGTCCTCCGGCGCCTTGGGCCAGCGCACCGACTTGGCGCGCATTGGGTTGCGTACGAGGCGCTTGTCGTCGATGGCCGTCTCGAAGATGTTCGAGAGGGTCGTGAGGATCTGTCGGGCATAGCGCGGCGCGCACTCGCTTTCGAGCGTGGCGATGTAGCTGCGCAGGACGGTCGCCGAGATGTCCCTCAGGCCCACCGTGCCGAGGTGCGGGAGGATGTGGAGGCGCACGCGCTCGTCGACACGTTTGACCGTGCCCGGAGCACCCCGCACACCCTCCTTCCAGAAGCGGGTCACGTAGTCGGCCAGGGCGACGGAGCCGTCACGGGGGTCGACGAACTCGCCGCGCTCGCTGTCGGTTCCGGCCCTGCGGAGCCACGCCTTGGCGTCCTCCAGCGTGTCGAATGACATGTTCCGCACGCCAGGGATACCAGCCACGCGGTACCGCGAGCCCTTCCCGTAGCGGGTGGTGCGCTCCCGCTTGCCGCTGGTGGGGTCCTTCTTCTTGTTGATCCAGCGGTCTTCGATGTAGCCGGCCAAGTATTTCCTCAAGATCGGGGTGGAGGTGCCGTCGGCTCTGGGGCGTCAGGCTGTGGCCGAGAAGTCGACGCGGCGCTGCGGGACGGCGCTCACGGGGTCCAGGGCCAGGTTGGAACGCGAGTCGGCCTGTTCCTGCTCGCGTATCCAGGCGTCGAGTGCGTCGAGCCGGTACGTCACACGCCCACGGGCACCCAGGCGGAAGCTCGGTGGCCCCTGCCGACGGTGCCGCCAGACGTAGAGCGTGCGAGGCGAGAGGCCGAGGTAGGCGGCAGCTTCCCGCACGCCAAGAAATGCGCGGTCGACGACGGGGGCATCCGGGAATGTGGACGCACAGCCAGGGGGAATCGAGGCGATTTCAGGCAAGAGAAGTCCTTCAATGGGAGACGGAATGAAGAGCGGCCCGTTACGACGACTGAGACAGCGCGTCGCGAAAAATATCCCGGAGGTCCCCGTTTCCACTGGCCGGAGAACTTGCCGTGCAAGGAATCACGAAACCAACGGAGGCGGGGGCCTCGCTGGGGAAGTTCAATGATGCGGAGAATCACCGGTTTGGGTAACCGGCGATCGTCGGCTATGTTGCGCCCCCGCCGGCCGTCTCCGAGGCTCGGGCAGGGCCGCCGAGGAGGGCGCATGGGGAGACGCCGAGGGCGGCGGCGATGGCAACGAGATCGTCGATGTCGCAGCGTCGGACCGTGCGTTCGATGCGGGAGAGCGTGGTGAAGGTCATGGGTCGGCCCTGCGCGGTGACGCGAGTGGCGAGCAGACGCTGGGAGTAGCCACATGCGGTGCGGGTGCGTTCGATGGCGAGAGCGGCTCCGCCGTCTGCCAGGTCGATGCCCCAGGTCACCTCGTCGCCCAGGGCCAGGACATCGGCGAGTAGTTCGAGCAGTACGGGCTCGTCGTTGGCGACGCGTTGCGAGAACAGCCGGCCGCCGCTCTCGTCGATCACGACACAGTGATGGTGGGTCTTACCGGCGTCGATGCCGGCCCAGATCGCGGCCATGTGGTGCCTCCGTGCGGTGTGTTGTTGGCTCTTCCCACGGACGACCTCGCTGTCAACTCCCTACTGAGCGATCATTCGCAATTCCTAATCGGCAGCCGAGTCGTCGTGGGGCGCCGAGCGGCCAATCAGTGAAAGCCACCAACGGCAGAGCGTTTTGAACCACACTCGGCGCCCCTGGGCGGGTCAACCATACGAAGGGCTCACCACGACCCGCAGGAAAGCGTAGGGAGCGTTTTCAGTGTGGCCACTGATCGGGTGATGGGGGCGCTGTGAGATCGGGGTGCGCAACGGACAGGGCTCCCGTGCCGTTGAGGGAGGTGTTCGACGTCTCATCTCAGCAGCACAGGAGTCCTGTTGCACTGGACTGCGGGCACGTCGTCCCGGCCGGGTTGCACGGAAAGACGGTGAAGCCCTGCTGCCAGGCGGTGACGGCGTAGGCGATCAGGTTCACAGCAGCTCCCCTTACCTGCACACTCTGTGACGCGAGTGGCTGAATGAGGTATCAGTGGTGCATGAGTGAGCCATCGTCAGCGCAACAGCCCTGGCCACGCTGTGCCGTAGACCCCTCCGGATGCTCGGGCATACCTTTGCCGGGCCGCACGAACTGCCTCACGCACTCATCGCCCGAGGGGCAGCGGGACTACTTCGCGGCCTTGTCCCCAGGGAGCGACGTCGACCTGCGGGGCACAGAGATTAGTGAGGCACTGTTCACACGTCTGCGTAACGCGCTTACCAACGAGAGCGGAGAACCCCACTTTGGCAGGGCATCATTTAACCAGGCTCGGTTTCTTGGCTCGATCGACTTCGGCGAATTCACCTTTAACGGCGTTACCAGCTTCAACGAATCTCACTTTGAAGTGGGCGCCGATTTTACCGGCTCCAAGTTTATCAGCATGGCCACATTCAGCAGGGCACATTTCTCACGAGGAGCTCGCTTCGAAGCAACCGAATTCGACAGCTTCGCCAGTTTCGATCTCGCACGCTTCGATCTTCACTCAACATTTCTGCAAGTTCATTTTTCGCATATAAACACGTTCAAGGGGGTCATATTCGATGGAGCCGTCGGATTCGAGTACGCCCGCTTTGACGAAGGCGTGTCATTTGACCAAGCGCGTTTTGCCAGTACAGCTTCTTTTGCGCAAGCCGAGTTCGGGAATGACGCACAATTCACTCGGGCCAACTTCGGCGACCTGTACGCCCCGTCTGCCAAATTTCATGCAGCCGTTGACTTCAATAGATCGAACGTGCATGAAACGGCTACCTTTCAAGGAGCATCTTTCGGGGGTAAATCATCCATCGGCCCGCTATCTTGCGGAAAAAATTTGATCCTTGCAGATGCTTCCTTTCTGAGCAGCAGCCTCATAGAAGTTATGGCTGAACGCGTTTCATGCGTACGGTCGAGGTTCGAGGAGTCGGCCACGCTGCGCATAAGCTACGCCACTGTCTTCCTCGACCAAGCGGCATTCTTGCAGCCTTCAACGATAACCAGCGACGTTGCTAATGTCCCCCGCCCTTCGGGGACAGAACGAGCCGGTGACGGCGATCCCACCGCTGCTTCGATTTCCTCGCTGCGTGGAGTCGACGCTTCGATGTTGCTTCTATCTAGCGTGGACATTTCAACCTGCAGGTTTTCCGGAACTCATCATCTCGACCAGCTCCGACTGGAAGGAATATGGCGCACCCAAAGGCCTCCCTCTGGAATTCTTTGGCGCAGGGGTCTGCCCCGAAGATGGACTAAGCGGCAGGTCATCTTCGAAGAGCGTCAGTGGAGAGGGTGGGTGGCCCACAACACCTTCCCCGAGCTGCTCCCCAGCCCGGCCATCATCACTACCTCATACCGCCAGCTCCGCAAAGCCCGCGAGGACGCCAAGGACGAACCAGGCGCCGCCGACTTCTACTACGGCGAGATGGAGATGCGCCGTCACAGCAAAGGGTGGGGAACGGCGGAGCGCTGGCTGATTCAGCTCTACTGGCTGCTGTCCGGATACGGGCTGCGCGCCTCACGAGCACTGGGCTGGCTCACCTTGGCGATGATGACGACCATCCTGCTGATGATGGGCTTCGGCCTGCCGCAGGACTCCCCCACGCAGGAGGCGACCGGCGTGGTGCCGCCGGGCGGCGGGAAGGTCACGTTCGAGATCGACAAGGACGATCCGCAGAACCCGACGGGTGATCACTTCACCGGCGAGCGCTTCGACAAGGCGCTGAGCGTCACCCTCAACTCCGTGATCTTCCGCTCCGGCGGGGAGGAACTCACCACGGCCGGCGGGTACATCGAGATGGTGTCCCGCTTCTCCGAGCCCGTCCTGCTCGGTCTCGCTGCCCTGGCGATCCGGGGGCGGGTGAAGAGGTGAAGAGCTTGCACTCGGCCACTTTCGGCCAATCCACGTTCCGTGCAGGCCTACGGGCGCTTGCCTTGAGTGGGCCTGAGTCAGCCCTAGTTGGGTGTTAGTCAGCCACCCACCCCCTTCCCGTGCGTCTTTCGCGAGGCTGACCTGCATCAAAGAGTTCTTGGCGGGATGGCTTCTCGGCTTAAACCCTGCCGTGCAGGTTTCCCTTACGGTGTCTCAAGGCCAGCTCAGCAATGGCCAGTTCGCCTCATGTGAGACGAATCACATTCCTGTAGTCAAAGTGTCGCGCTGGTGTACCCGAAACGTGCACCAGCGTGCCACTACGGAGCGTTCCCTGAGACAGCTCACCCCTGCTGTGCAGCCATGTACCGCTGACATTCCCTACACTCCCCACAACGCAAAGAGAGCCCTGCTTCCCGGCACGGTTCCTACGCCATCAGCCGGAGGGCTCTCTCTGCGCACCCGGTTCACGTATCTCACGTAAGAAAGGTGACTTGTGCAGACTAGCAATACGGGCGGCCCACGGTCTCGCGCCGCTCGATACCTGCGGATGTGGGCGGCCCGTCACGGGCGGGCCGTTCGGCATCAGATGCTCCGGGGTGCCTCGTACAGTCTCGGCTCCGGAGCCGTCAGCTTGTTGATCGTCTGGGTTCAGACGCGTCACTGATGCCACGCCATCAAGCGGGCAGGGACGGGACGAACAGTCACCTGCGGGGAAACCCTGCCCCTGCCTGCAAGACGGAGGGGCCCGTCAAGTTGTTGCGCAAACTGCTTGCCGTCTAGATCGAGTTCGTCGATACTCTCCCTGCGTCACCGGTTGAGACTAGGGGCAGGAGTTTGGGGTTCGACTCCCCTTGTACCCTTCCTCGCGCTCGTTTCGGTCGCCCTGGTGCTGAGGTTTTTGGCTCTGACCCTAGGTAACACAACGTCAGGGAATGCCAGTGGTGAACGAAGGGAGAGTTTCATGAGCAGAATGCGGAAGTCATTTAAGGTCGTTTGTTTGGTGGCCGCGGCGGTCGCAGAAGGTCGTGCAGCCGGGCTGCTGCTCCCTGCCTGAGCCGGTGACTCAAGCCCTCGACAGCTCCAGCCAGCTGCTGTCGAGGGCTTTCGCATTGGCTCTACGCTCAGCCCCAGCACGTTCACGTCGGAGAGAATGAGGCCATATCGATGAGGGGCGCCGCGACGGTGAAGTCATCTACCTTTCCAAAACGAAAGTACATGAGCTTGCACCCTCCCGTAGCCCCAGAGGCACGGGCCGAGCGGTCGAGCTAGAAGCAGGCGCGGAACCGATCGGCACACTTCGCTTCGCGTTAGGCGAACACCGAGGCGATAGTATTCCGCGCCTCAGAGTATGGAGGGCCCTAAAACGAGCGCGGAAGATGGTGACCACCCGCCCCAGTGCGCCAGAGTCTTGGACAAACTTGTTAGCTCGCGAGTGGTTTGAGTCCAGCGACTTTTTTCATGTGCGGGCCTATCATGCGGAACTCCGCCCTTCCGGGAACTAGCCAGCCGCCCCAAGTTGCTTCGGGACGAAGAGGTCGCGGGTTCAGATCCCGCCACCCCGACAGCTAAGTAGCGGGTCAGCGGCTCGTCCTCCCGTGGGCTGACCCCGGCCGGCGGAGCGGCGTGCACGCGTTCTGCCCGTGCTCCGGACGAGTGAACCGGCGGCCGTCCGCCAATCCGGGCCCGTGAGAGGTCCGGATTGCCCTTGAGGAACAGGAAGTTCCTTGTCCCCGCCCGACGGGCGGGGACTGTGCGAGCAGTAAGGGAAATTCATGTCTCGTGTACTGAAGAGCGCGGCGGTTCTGGTGGCGGTCGGCGGCGCGGTTCTCGCCGGTGCGGGTGCCGCCTCCGCGGACAGCGGCGCTCAGGGCGACGCCTGGGGCTCGCCGGGCGTCGGTTCCGGCAATGTCGTCCAGGTGCCGGTGCACGTTCCGGTCAATGTCTGCGGCAACACCGTCAGCGTCATCGGCCTGCTCAACCCGGCCTTCGGCAACACCTGCGCCAACGGTTCGGACACCTGGGGCGGCGGTCAGACGGGTATGTGGAAGTAGTCCCCGCCTTCCGGCGCAGCGCGTCTGCTGATGTCCGGCGATGAGACCGCGGGAGATCCGGTGCCGCCTGAGCGAAAGCGAAGCGGCGCCGGGTCTCGGCGTCGATCCTGGCGGGACCGTCTGCGGGTCGCCCTGTTCCTCGGGGGGTGTGGCTGCCTGCTCGGCCCGCAAGCTCCTGCTGCACCATGCCGATGACGTCGCGACGGCCGGCCTGTGCACGGTCCTGGACGTTCTCTCCTACGACCGGGCTCGCGGGACGACCGAGGCGGACTCCATGGTGTTCCTTGCCCGTCTGGATGCCGAACCGGGCCAGCGCCTGCCGTGAACGTGGCGATCCGTACCCGTCCGATGCGCGTGCGGCGACGGATTACCAGGGAGAGCCCGTGCAGCCCTGGCAGCCCTGGTGAGGTGAGTGCGATGACGCAGGAAGAGTTCCGGCGGCTCATGGAGCAGGCCCGTGCGGAGGCCCGGCGTACCGCACTTCCCCTGCGGGACGTCAGCCCCGGCGATCTGTACGAGGCGCGGGCGCGGCACGCGGAGTTCGGGGCCGGCGCGCACTGACGTCAGCCCTGCGGGTCCGTACGTACGGGACAGCCGGCACATACCCAGGCGCGGGCGGGAGCGGTGGAGCTGCTGCTCGGACTCCACGCACTACCCGCCCGCCGGACACGACCGACCGAGCAGGCACCGCAACCTGCCCGGCCCGTCTCCGCCCGCCGCTGTGCCCCGGACTCCCCTGGAACCGTCCGGGGCGGGCAGGTGCGGAGGCCGTTCGACGCGGGTCTTCCTGCCGGTCGGCCCGCGCGGTCGTGTCAGCTCGTGGGTCGTCAGCTCTTGGGCATCAGGACGGTGTCGATGATGTAGACGTTGGCGTTGGCCGTCTTCACGTTGCCGCAGACGACGTTGGCCGAGTCGTTGACCTTGTAGTTCTCGCCGGAGCCGGAGGTGGTGAGCTTCGACTTCTCCAGGGTGTCGAAGGAGCCGTTCGCCAGGTCCTTGGGCGCGAGCTTCTGGCCCACGACGTGGTACGTGAGGATCTGGGTGAGCTTGGCCTTGTCGGCCAGGACCTTGTCCAGGTCGGCCTTCGGGATCTTCGCGAAGGCGTCGTTGGTGGGCGCGAACACGGTGATGTTCTTGGCGTTGTTCAGGGTGTCGACCAGGCCGGCCTTCTTCACCGCGGTGACCAGCGTCGACAGGGCCGGGTTGTTGGACGCGGCGGTGGCGACCGGGTCCTTGGCCATCCCGTCGAACGAACCCGCACCGTCCTTGGGCACGGACGAACAGGCCGAGCCGAACGGCTCGTCCGCGGTGCTCGTGTCGCTGGAGGGGCTGGCCATGTCCGACCCCTTGGAGGAGGCCGCGGACGAACTGTCGGACGCCTTGTCCTTGGAGTCGCTGTCGGAGCACGCGGTCAGGGCCAGCGGCAGCATGGCGGCAGCGGCGACGACAACGGCGGCACGACGGAGGCGAGTCTGCATGGAAATCCCTCAGCGATCGGAACTGTGAAGGCCATTCGCCTCCATCGCGGGGAATCCGGTGCGGTCGCCGGTGCGGATTGGTCGATTCACCGAAAGAGTGAAACCGAGGCGGCAGGGCCGCTGCGGGGCGCCGTGGTCAGCCAGGATGCCGCGAGCGCCAGTACGGGTTGTCGTGCGGGAGGCCCCCGCTGACCCTTCCGTACATGCCGCCGGTCATCAGCAGGAGTCCGACAGCGAAGCTGAACAGGACGTTCTGCATGCGGAAGTTGAGAAAGTTGAAGCGGCTGTCCAGCGCGAACAGGAACGCGAAGCCGACCAGCAGGAAGGCGATGCCGAGCACCGTGTTCACGGTTGACGCGGTGTTCCCGCCGCGGACGGCGGCCGCCAGGAGGACGCCGCCGACCACCAGGGACAGGACGCTCAGCGCTCCGTTGGTGCTGAGGCCGAGGGCGGTGTTGGCGCCGGTGTCGAAGAAGCCGATGCGGCGGACGAGTCCGAGGACACCGAACGCCAGCAGGAACAGGCCCATGAATCCGGCGCTGTATCGGTAGACCCGGCCCAGGCGGTGGTCGACCGGCAGGTGATCGTCGAGCGTCACCCGTGGACGGGTGCGGGGCCTGGCATGAAGGGTGGTCATGGCGAGAACCTCCTAGCCCCCTCCGGACGGACTGCGGACGGTGTCGGTGTCGGTGACGGTGACGTCAGCAACTGGGCGGCTGCCAACCGGTGGGGTGGACGTGGGCTGCACTGATCCAGCCGTGGGCGTCGTTGTCGAAGTACCAGGTCGACGTACCGTCCACGCGGTCGCCGGTGGTCTGGCAGAACAGGCGGATGTGGGCTCCGTCGGGCAGCGTGGCCGTCGCCTCCGCGTGCACGGTCGGCGCGTCACGCACGTACACCTCCGGCCACGCCGTCACGACGGCCGGAGCGGCATGGTCGTCATGCCCTCCCCCGGATCTGGACCAGGACCACGAGCCGGACCAGGACCAGGAGCCGGACCAGGAGCCTGCGGGCCCCCATCCGTCCGGGTCCCAGCCGGAAGCGTGGGCGCTGCCGGCTGTGGCCAGACCGGTCAGGGCGAAGGCTCCCGTCAGGGCGGCGGCACCGATCCCGGTGCGGATCTTCGAGCGGTTCATGGCCGACTCCTCCTCGAACTCACCCTCCCCGTCCCGTGCACCCGCGGGTCCGGCTCTGAATGGCACCGCACCCTTCGAGTGCGCCCTCCGCCAGTAATCCGGCACCGGCCCTCACTCCGGATTGCCGAAGTCGGCGACATTCTTAAATCAGGGCAATGCAGACCAATCCGTCCCTCGTGCGGTGACGAATTCCTGATGTGAGGGCGTGAATGACGCGCCGGCCCCCGGTAGCCCGCGCCCTCACCGGCCCCGGGCCGCTCGGGGGCCCGGCGGGTCCGCAGCCCGCCGCAAAGGAGTGTTGATCATGACCGCTCATCGAGTAAGCACCCGGATCCTGGTCGGAGCGGCGGCGCTCACCATGCCGCTCTCGCTGGCCGTACTGGCTCCGTCCGCCTCCGCCGACGACATGTCCGGCCCGTTCGGCCCGGCCTGTTCGTCGGTGCCCAAGGACGGCGCGGGTTCGTTCGACGGCATGGCCAAGGACCCGGTGGCGACGGCGGCGTCCCACAACCCCGACCTGTCGACGCTGGTCACAGCGGTGAAGAAGGCCGGTCTCGTGGACACGCTGAACAACGCCAAGGACATCACGGTCTTCGCGCCCACCAACGAGGCGTTCGCGAAGATCCCGAAGGCCGACCTGGACAAGGTCCTGGGCGACAAGGCCCAGCTCACCAAGATCCTCACGTACCACGTGGTGGGTGAGAAGGTCACTCAGGACAAACTGGCCGACGGCAGCTTCAAGACGCTGGAGGGCAGCAAGCTGACGACCTCCGGCTCCGGCGACAAGTACAAGGTCAACGACACCGCGAACATCGTCTGCGGCGACGTACAGACCTCGAACGCCACCGTCCACATCATCGACAGCGTCCTCATGCCCAAGAGCTGACGCGGGAGCCGGACAGCCTCGACACCACACCGGGTGACGGGAAAAGGGAAAAAGCAGGGGAATCAAGGGGTGCGCCGTGGCCGTGGCGCACCCCTTGACCATGCCCCGGGCCGTCCCGGACCGAACGGCGAGGCCGGAGGATCAGGACGGCAGTTGCAGCAGGGCCACCGGTTGGGTGGTGGGCTGCTTCGATCCGCCGTCCGGTTCGAGGGTGACGCCCACGCCGGACGCCTTGTCGACGGCGCCCGTCATCAGGACGCTCTGGTTCGTCCGGGAAGGGTTCATCAGGCCGGCCGGGCGCATCCGGTCCCCGTCGGCGAACCACAGTTGGTACACCTTGCCCTCCGGTGGCTTTGCCATGCCGGACGCGATGAAGACGGCCTGGTCGCTGTCGTGCGAGACGACCACGGAGCCGCGTGCCCCGCCGCCGACGGCGGTCGAGGTGACCTTGGCGTCCGGGGCGGCGAGCACCTCGGCGACACGGTCGGCCTGCTGCTGCGCGGCCTCGGCCTGTTGACGGGCTTCATCGGCCTGCTGGTACTGCCACAGCGTCGTGCCGCCGAGAGCGGCAGCGGCGGCGACACAGGCCGCGAGTGCCCACCGCATGGCGTGCCCGCGACGTGCTGTAGGCGACAAGGCCGTCACCGCAGAATGAGGGCGCTCCTGCCGCACACCGGTGATCTGCTCCATCACCTGGACCTTGAGGCGGGGCGGTGGCGGAACCGTGGCCGCGAGCGCCAGCCGTCCGGCGGTCGCCATCAGCTCACGTACTTCCTGGGCGCAGTCCTCACACTTGGCCAGGTGCTGCTCGAACGCGACGCGCTCGTCCTCATCGAGGGCATCCAGCGCGTAGGCGCCGGTCAGCGTGTGCAGGTCGGTCGAGGCGGTCATACGGTCACCCCCAAGCAGTCACGAAGCCGGATGAGACCGTCACGCAGCCGAGTCTTGACGGTGCCCAACGGCGCGGACAGTGTCTCGGCGACCTCCTTGTACGTGAGGCCCTGGTAGTAGGCCAGCGTCACGGCCTGACGCTGGATCACACTTAGGGAACGCAGACAGCGCCGCAGCTGTTCCCGTTCCAACTGTCCCTCCACCTGTTCACTCACCTCGTCGAACTCCGGGATCTGCTCCAGCAGTGCGGCCTTGTGGTCGCGTGCGGCCGCCGCTTCGACCGACCTGATCCGGTCCACAGTGCGCCGGTGCGCCAGGGTCAGCACCCAGTTCAGCACCGTGCCCCGATCCGCTCGGTAGCGGGCCGCGGTACGCCAGACCTCGACCAGCACCTCTTGGGCGACCTCTTCCGACTGGGCATGATCGCGCAGCAGTCTGCACACGATGCCGAACACGGGCCCAGCCACCGCGTCGTACACCAGGGCGAACGCCTCGTGGTCGCCCTGGGCGACCTGGACGATCAGTTCTTGCAGTTCAGGTCCACGGGATGGGCCGGACTCCAGGTGGTTGGCTTCCTTCACGTGCTGCCTTCCGGACACCGCTGGACTGCGGCTTGAACAGGTCAAAGCCACCAGTAACGCACAGTCGCCGGGCTCGTACCTGTTCGGGGTGGGCAGCGCGAAGAGACAGGCCAGCTCAGTCGACAGTGACGACGACGGAGTGCCAGCCGGAGGCGCCGTCGGGAATGGTGTTCGTGCGCTTCTGGGTCTGGGTCTCGCCGGTGCGGTCGGTGGCCCGCACGGTCAGGGTGTGGCCGCCCTTGGTGGCGTCCCAGGGGTAGGACCACTGGCGCCAGGTGTCCCGGGTGTCCTCGGTGGCGAGCCGGGCCTCCTCCCACGCCCCGTCGTCGACGCGCACCTCGACCTTGTCGATGCCGCGGTGCTGGGCCCAGGCGACCCCGGCGACCATGACCGTGCCGGACTTCGGGCGGCCGAACGGCTTGGGCGTGTCGATGCGCGACTCGGTCTTGATCGGCGCCTTCTGCGCCCAGTCCCGCTTGACCCAGTACGAGTCGTAGGAGTCGAAGGTGGTCAGCTCGATGTCCTGGATCCACTTGCAGGCCGATACGTAGCCGTAGAGGCCGGGGACGACCATGCGGACGGGGAAGCCGTGCTCGAAGGGGAGCGGCCGGCCGTTCATGCCGAGGGCGAGCATCGCGTCCCGGCCGTCCATCACGTCCTCGACGGGACTGCCGATGGTCATGCCGTCCACCGACCGCGCCACGAGCTGGTCGGCGGGGCCGCCCTTCGACGGCGGCTTCACTCCGCACTGCTTGAGCAGGTCGGCCAGACGGACGCCGATCCAGCGGGCGTTGCCGACGTAGGGGCCGCCGACCTCGTTGGAGACGCAGGTCAGGGTGATGTTCCGTTCGATGAGCGGCATCTTCAGCAGGTCGGCGAAGGACACGGTCAGCTCGCGGTCGACGCCCTTGCCGTGGATCCGGAGCTTCCAGGTGGTGGCGTCGACCTTCGGCACGACCAGGGCGGTGTCGACGCGGTAGAAGTCGCCGTTCGGCGTCATGAACGGGCTGATGTCCTTGATCCGCAGGGCGGCGCCGCGCGGCACCGGGGCCGCCGCCGACGCTGGTGCGGGAAGCACCACCTTGTTGCGGGAGGCGACGGCGCCCTCCCCTTGCGAACTGTTCAGCGCACGGCCCGCGAACCCCGCGCCGGTGGACGCCGCCGCGGCCGCGGTCGCGGCGAGGATGAAGCCGCGCCGGTCCCACCCGGATTCCGGCGTGTCCGCCACCGGCTCGGCGGAGTCGCTGTCCGGTGCCGAGGCCCGGCGCCCGAGCCGCCCGACGAGCCAGTACAGCAGCCCCGCCCCGACAACCGCGCCCACCACCGAGGGCAGCGCGTCGGTGACGCTGGTCGAGTCGGGCCGGCCGGTGGCGGCCAGCGCCCCGACCACGCCGAACGCGAGCACCCCCAGCGACCCGGCCAGCCGCCACCGCGTCGCCAGCATCCCCAGGACCAGCGCCAGCACGGTGAGCACGGCCAGGATGCCGAGTTGCAGGACGAGTTTGTCGTTGGTGCCGAAGTGCCGGATCGCCCAGTCCTTCACCGCCGGCGGCGTGCGGTCGATCGCCGCGCCGCCCACCGCGATGACGGGCCCGGACTCGGGCCGTACCGCGGCCGAGACCAGCTCCGCCACGGCGATCGCCGCGTAACCGGCGAGCAGGCCGCTCAGCGCGCCCAGGGACAGGCGCTTGAAACCGCGCGCCGGTTGGTGTGATGCGTCGTGGTCCATGCCGGGAATCCGTCCTGCCGACCCGTTCGGATTGGTCGTTCACGCCAACGGGGCATGAAACGCCTCGCCGAAGCAGTACCAATCCGCCGCGCCGATCCGCCGTGACGGCTCCGCCGGGCAGGGCCGGTTCCGCTGATCGGACGCACCCGGAGACAGATAGCGCACCCTGGGCCGGGCGTGCCAAGGTCCTTCGCCGCGGCAGAACACGCGGGAGGAGCCTCCGCGTTGCATGGTCACTCAGGTGCCCGAGTGACTCGCAGCCGGGCGACGGCCTGCTGGAGGTTGGCGAAGGCGCGTTGTTCTTCGCGAGGGTCAACATGGTGGGAGGACAGAAGACTTTCCCGTGCGGTGCGAGTACGGGCGAATGCCTCGAAGCACACGATGACGTCCTGAACCGCCTCCTCATGGCCGCTGGTCGACGGAGGCCCTGGGGGTTGGTGACGGGATGCCATCACTACCCTGTCGTCTCGTTCCAGGCCCGAGATGGTGTCCTGCTGACGCCATAGTCTCGCGTGCAAACCGATGGCACGCAGCCTGCTCAGCAGGAGCGTCGACGTTTCGCCGCCTGCGGCGGTGACGATGCCACCGGCCACCCCCAGTGCCTGGAGAATCCGCGAAGCCTGGTGGGCACATCCTCACCACCATCGACTTCTCACGACGTCGGCGCTCCTGTCGATCGTCGGCCTCGGCCTCGTCGCGCCTGCCGCCGCCGGCCCCTGGTGAACCGTCAGCGGGGAGCGCACGAGAGAGTGGGCAGGCCCCTCGACCCGGGGCCTGCCCACTCTTCTCATTCCGGCTCCGGGCGGTCAGAGGCCGATACCCAGGCCCACACCGAGGCCGAGGCCGATGCCCCCGCCGTAGTAGTGATCGTGACCCCAGTAGCCGCCGTGGTGATGCCACCCGGGCCCGTCATCCGCAGGGAGGGTCCGAACCGACTGGACCGTGCTCTGCGCGGGGGTCGCGGCCTGAGCGGCACCGGCCATCGGAAGAGCGACGGCGCAGGTGAGGGCGGCAACGGCCGCACCTCGGGCAAGTGTGATGCGCATGAGGAACTCCTTTGTCCTGGTGCAACAACAACACCTTCGACGCTAGGGCCCTCCGGCCCTCCATGCCCCTTGGATCATGACGCTGAGCGAGCACGGTGACAGAAGGTGAATCCTGCGGCGCCCGCAAAGGTCCGACCGTCAACCGCGGGCTATCCGCAGGTACCGGCGGACAGCCAGGGGCATGAAGATCGCGATCACGGCGCACGAGCTCAACAGCGCGTAGACGGTTGCGTGTTGGACAGGCCAGCTACTGGGTGGGACGACCGCCGTCGGCGCTTCGTTGCCGAACAGCGAGCGGACCGCCGTCGCTGTCGCGGAGACCGGGTTCCATTCGGCAACGGCGCGCAGCGGGGCCGGCATCGTGGTGACCGGCACGAAGGCCCCGGAGACGAAGGTGACGGGGAAGAGCCAGATGAGTCCGGCGCTCTGCGCGACCTCGACGCTCCGGGCCATCAGTCCGATCGTCGCCCCGACCCAGGACATCGCGAAGGCGAAGAGCAGGACCAGACCGTACGCGGCGAGGGCGCCGGCCGCGGACCCTTCCACACGCCAGCCGACGAGCAGGCCGCACAGCGACGTCACCGCGAGGGTGAGGGCGCTCATGGCGAGGTCGGACAGGGTGCGGCCGAGGATGACGGAGCCGCGTGGCATCGGCAGTGCGCGGAATCGGTCGACCATTCCCTTGTCCATGTCGGCGGCCAGGCCGATCGCGGTGAACGAGGCATTGAAGGTGACCGCCTGCGCGAAGATGCCTCCCATCAGGAACGTGCGGTACTGGGCCCCGCCCAGGCTCCCCCCGAAAACGTAGGCGAGGAGCAGAACGAACATCAGCGGCTGGACGAGGGCGGCGACGACGGCGCCGGGGGTGCGGCGCAGGTTCACGAGATTGCGCCAGGCGATCAGCGCCCCGTCGCGCACGGTGCGCATCGCCCCTGTCGGACGCCGGGCGATGAGGTTCACCGTCGCCATGCGTGGGTTCCTTTCCCCCGCCGCCCACGGCGTGGGCGTGCGGGCGTGGCGGGATCCGCGGAGTCGGGGACGCGGCGGGGTTTTCCGGTGAGGGAGAGAAACGCGTCGTCGAGAGTGGGAGGCGCCAGGGAGACGTCCGCCACCGCCAGCCCTGCCGTCTCCAAAGCGGCGAGTACATGCTGGAGGTCCGTGGACCCGTTGTCGGTGGCGACCGAAACGCGGCCGGCGCGTCGGTCGATCTCGGGTCGGTGCGGGCCCACACCGGCCAGTACGCCGGCAACGGCTCCGACGGTCCCGGGCGCGGCCGCCCGGAGCGAGATGCGCTCTCCTCCTACGGCGGCCTTCAACTCAGAGGCGGTGCCGCGGGCGATGACGCGGCCGTGGTCGATCACGGCTATGGAGTCGGCGAGTTGATCGGCCTCCTCCAGGTACTGGGTCGTCAGCAGGACGGTGGTGCCGTCGGCCACCAGGTCCTGAACGGCCTGCCAGGTGTCGGCTCTGCCGCGCGGATCGAGGCCCGTCGTCGGCTCGTCGAGGAAGACGACCGCGGGCCGGGTGGTCAGCGCGCCCGCCAGGTCCAGGCGGCGGCGCATGCCGCCGGAGAAGCCGCCGCTGGGACGGTCCGCGGCCTCGGTGAGGGTGAACCTGTCGAGCAGGTCGACGACCCGGTCCCGCGCGGTCCGGCGGCTCATGCCGTGCAGCCGGGCGACGAGGTAGAGGTTCTCCCGCGCGGTGAGGCGTTCGTCGACGGCGGCGTACTGGCCGGAGAGCCCGATCCGTTCGCGCACCGCGTGGGGCGCGGTGCGGACGTCGTGTCCTGCGACCGTCGCCCGGCCGCCGTCCGGCCGCAGCAACGTGCTCAGGATGCGCACCGTGGTGGTCTTGCCTGCTCCGTTGGGACCCAGCAGTGCGAGCACGCTGCCCGCCGGCGCTCGCAGGTCGATGCCTGCGAGCGCCTGACGGTCGCCGAAGCTTCTCGTCAGTTCATGGGTCACGATCGCGTCCCGGTCACCTCGGGACGTGGCGACCGTCACGAGGGGCAGGGGCTGCCGAGGCACGCCCCTGAGGTCCGTTCCGGCAGGAGTCATCGGGAGGCCAGGACGCTGCGCGGAGTGAGGTCGGTCCAGTTGGCATCGACGTAGGCAATGCACTCCTCGCGGGACACCGGTCCGTGGACCGGCTGCCAGCCCGCGGGCACGTCGGCGAAGTCGGGCCACAGGGAGTGCTGGCCTTCGTCGTTGACGAGAACGCGGTGCTGCACGGTGGGGTCGTCGAAGGGATTGGTCATGGCAAAGGACCTCATTTCCTGGTGTGAGAGGGAGAGTTGTCGCCAAGGCGGGCCCCGGCTCGTCCTCGCGTCGGCCATGCACTCGGCACCGGCGAGGGAGGCGCGTGGTTACGACATGCGCAGGGCCGTTTCGAGGACGGGGCCGATGACCGCCCGGGAGTCCGGGCGCAGCATCTGGGCGTGGCCGCAGGGCACGTCGTGGACCTCGATGTCGCCCTCGATGTGGGGGTCCCACAGGGACGGCGTCAGGCCGTTTGCGGGGTCCTCTTCCGTGGCGCGGAAGAACAGGACGCCGCCCTTGAAGGTGCGCGGGGTGTAGCGGCGCATCAGCCGGGCCTGGTCGGCGAAGTTGCCGACCATGGTCTCGATGGTCGACGGTTCCAATGCTCCCAGCGGGCTGCCCGTGTCACGCAACGCGTCGCGTACGACCGCCGCGTCCAGCGGGGCATCGTCGTCCCACGCGGACAGGTCGAGCCCGAGCGCGGTCAGCAGGGCGCGGAAGACGGTGTCTCGTCCGGCGTCCTCCAGCCCGTCGGCAGGTGCCACGGGGAAGGCGTCGAGGATCGTCAGCAGGGCCACCTCCTCGCCGGCGTCCTGGAGTTGGACGGCGATTTCCTGAACCACGTTCCCGCCGAAGGACCAGCCGAGCAGCCGGTAGGGGCCGTGTGGCTGGACGGAGCGCAGCTGGGCGACGTAGTGGGCCGCCATCGCCTCGATGCTGTCGGGGAAGTGCCGGGTGCCGTCCAGGTTGGGGGTCTGCAGCCCGTAGACCGGCCGGTCGGTGACGTGCTGCAGCAGGCCCGCGTAGGACCAGGCGAGGCCGCCGGCCGGGTGGACGCAGAACAGGGGCGGCAGACCGCCGGTGACGCGCAGCGGAAGCAGGCACGCCAGATCCGCCGTGGCTCGGTCGCCGTCCGACGACGGCGTGTCGTGTTCCGACAGAGCAGCGGCAAGCCCGGCGGGCGTCGGGGTCTCGAACAACGCGCGGATCCCCAGCTCGGTGCCGGTGGAGTCCCGCACACGGGCCAACAGCCGCGCAGCCAGCAGCGAGTGCCCGCCGAGGGCGAAGAAGTCGTCGTCCGCCCAGCACTGATCGAGGCCGAGGGCCTCGGCGAACAAAGCGCAGAGAAGATCCTCGCGCGGTCCGGCGGGAGGGCGTCCGGTTCCTCGTGCCAGGTGCTCGTCGTCCGGGTCCGGCAGAGCGGTGGCATCGAGCTTGCCGCTCGCCGTGAGCGGCAGCTCGTCGACGGTGACGAACGCCGCGGGAACCATGTAGCCGGGCAGTTCGGCCGCCACAGCGGCCCGCAGGGCGTCGCGGACCGGCACGGTCGGCACGTCGGCCGTGGCCGATGCGTGGGCGGGCACGACATAGGCGACGAGCCGGTCCGCACCGCGGTCTCCCGCTCCTGCCCCCGCGCGGGCGACGACGGCTGCCCGCGCGATGCCGGGCTGCCGCTCCAGCACGGTCTCGATCTCAGCGGGCTCCACCCGGAATCCACGTACCTTGATCTGCTGGTCTGCCCGACCGCGGAACTCCAGTCGGCCGTCCGCCGCACAGCGGACGAGGTCTCCGGTGCGGTACATGCGCTCGCCCGGCGGACCGAAGGGGTCGGGGACGAAGCGGGCGGCGGTCTCGCCCGGCCTGCCGACGTAACCGCGGGCCAGGCAGGCACCGGCGAGATACAGCTCTCCGGTCGAGTTGGGCGCGACGGGTCGCAGGAAGCGGTCGAGGACGTAGGAGCGGGTCCCGGTGACAGGCGTGCCCAGGACGGGGGTTTCCGTGCCGTCGAGAGGTGCATGGAGGGTGTCCACCGTGGCCTCGGTGGGGCCGTAGAGGTTCCATACGGTCAGGGCGGGCACCTCACGAAGTCGCTGCCAGAGGCCGGGTGGTACGGCCTCGCCGCCGAGGGCCAGTACGGACGGGTGGTGGCCGCCGGCCGCGGGATCGCACAGCCCCGCGTCGAGCAGAGCGGCCGCGTGGCTGGGCGTGGTCTCCAGCACATCGATGCCTTCTTCGCGGACCGTCCGGACGAGTGCCGCGGGATCCCGCCGGGTGTCGTTGTCGATGATCAGCAGTTCGTTCCCGTCGAGCATCCACAGGACCGGATCCCATGAGGCGTCGAAGGACAGTGAGGCGGTCAGGGCGACCCGGAGCCTGCGCCCACCGGCCGCGGTCCGCGCCGGGGCGAAGAGCGCGTGCCGGTGGTGCTCCCACAGCTGGGCCAGTGACCGGTGCTCGACGGCAACGCCCTTGGGGCGTCCGGTGGAACCCGACGTGTGCAGCACATATGCCGTGTCCCTGGGGCCGGGCGTTCCGGTGCGCGGAGGCACGCCGGGCAGTGCCGCCAGAGCGGCAGTCGTGTCGGCGGCGTCCAGCAGGACCGTCCGCCAGGGACCGTCGGGGACCCGGTCCGCAGTCGTCGTGGTCGCGAGGACCACCGTGGGCTGGGCATCGTCCAGTACAGCGCCGACCCGCGCCCCGGGCAGGGCGTCGTCGAGCGGGGCGTACGCACCGCCCGCGGACAGCACTCCGAGCATCGCGGTGATCGATGCGGCCGAGCGCGGCAGCAGGACGGCGACCGTCCGGTCGGGTCCCACGCCGTGGGCCCGCAGCAGGTGGGCCAGTCGGGCACTGTCCTGGGCCAGTTCGGCGAAGGAGAGGGCGTGCGCACCGTGGCGCACGGCGATGTCGCTGCTGCGCGCCGCCCCGGCCGTGGCCTCGAAGCCGGCGAGCACGGTCGGGCTGGCCGAGCTCGACCGCGGGCCCTGCCAGCGTGCGAGCAGGGCGTTGCGTTGCCCGGCCAGTGCATCGTGGCGGGAGAGCGGCACGTCCGGGTCCGCGACGACGAGCCGGACCAGTTCGACGAAGGAGTCGGCCAGGCTCTGTGCCGTGTCGGCGTCGAAGAGGTCCCGCGAGAACTCCAGTTCGCCGGTCAGCCGTCCGTCGTCGGACTGCTCCGAGAAGTTGAAGGACAGGTCGAACTTGGCGGCGGCCGTGTCCACTCCCCGCACGGTGGCATGAAGGCCCGGCAGGTCCAGTACGGGCTGCCCGGCGTTGTTGAGGGACAGCATCACCTGGAAGAGCGGGTGCCGGGCGAGCGAGCGCGGCGGGGCCAGATGCTCCACGAGTGATTCGAAAGGCAGGTCCTGATGCGCGTACGCGGCCAGGTCGGTCTGCCGAGCGCGTGCCAGCAGGGTTCGGAAGTCGGGGTCGCCGTCGGTGCGCACGCGCAGCGTCAGGGTGTTGACGAAGAAGCCCACCAGTCCTGCGAGCGCCTCGTCGGACCGTCCGGCGACGGGACTGCCGACGACGATGTCGTCGCCCGCTCCGTGGCGCTCCAGCAGCGCGCAGAGCACGGCGTGCAGTGCCATGAAGGTGCTGGCGCCCTCGCGCCGGGACAGGGCCGCGAGTCGTCGGCCGTCGTCCTTCGTGAGCGGCAGGGTGACCTTGCCGCCGCTCCCGGTGGCGTGCTCCGGGCGGGGCCGGTCGGTGGGGAGGGTCGCTTCGACGGGCGCTCCGGCCAGCGCGTCCTTCCAATGGGCGAGCTGGCGGGCGTGCGCACTGTCGGGGTCGTCGGGCTGCCCGAGGACGTCCTGCTGCCAGAGCGCGTAGTCGCCGTACTGCACCGGGAGCGGCGTCCACGCGGGGGCGTGTCCGGTGGTCCGGGCGGCGTAGGCGGCGGCCAGGTCCTGTGCGAGCGGGCCCATGGACCAGGCGTCGGCGGCGATGTGGTGGAGCGTCAGGAGGAGCACGTGCTCCTCGGCCGCGATCTCCAGCAGTTCGGCGCGCAGCGGCAGGTCTTCGGTGAGGTCGAACCCTTCCCGGGCCGACGCGCTCAACGCCTCGGCGATCCGGTCCGCAGTGCAGGGGGTGACGGTGAGAGCCGGACGGGACGCACCCGCGGGCAGCACGCGCTGGACCGGGGTGCCGGACCGGCCGGCCGCCTCGCGGAAGACCGTGCGCAGGCTCTCGTGCCGGGCCACGACGTCGCCCAGCGCACGGTGCAGGGCGGCGGTGTCCAGCCGCCCCCGCAGAGCCACCGCCATGGGGAGGTTGTACGAGGGATCTCCCGGGCGCATGCGGTTGAGGAACCACAACCGGTGCTGCGCGTAGGACAGGGGGATGTCGGCGGACCGGCCGGTCCGGGCGTGCAGCGTCGGCCGGCCGCGGGCGGCCCCGTCGAGATGCGGGGCGAGTCCGGCGGGGGTGGGGTGCTCGAACAGGGCGCGCACGGGGATCTCGACTCCGAACGCGTTCCGGATGCGGTTGACGATCCGCGTGGCCAGCAATGAGTGCCCACCGAGCGCGAAGAAGTCGGCGTCCCGGCCGACGGGACCGGTGCCGAGGCACTCCGCGAAGAGGGCGCAGAGGATCTCCTCCTGCGGCGTGCGCGGACGCTCTCCCTCGTCGGACGGCTCCGCTCCCGGGTCCGGCAGGGCGGCGAAGTCCGTCTTGCCGTGCGCGGTCAGCGGGATGTCCTCGACCAGCGCGAGGCGGGTCGGTGTCATGTAGGCGGGAAGGCGGCCTGCGACGAACGAGCGCAGCAGCGCGACGGTGGGTTCCGCCGCCGCCCGCTCCGGCACGGCCCAGGCGACCAGCCGGCCGCCGTCCTCGCCCTCCTGGACGGTCACCACCGCCTGGCGTACGGCGGGGTGCGCGGTCAGTGCCGCTTCGACCTCGCCGGTCTCGACGCGGAACCCGCGCACCTTGACCTGGGAGTCCGTACGGCCCATGAAGACAAGGGAGTTGTCGGGGCGCCTGCGTACCAGGTCGCCGGTCCGGTACATGCGGCTGCCCGGAGGGCCGTAGGGGTCGGCGAGAAAACGGTCCGCGGTCATGCCGGTCGCCGCGTCGTACCCGCGGGCCACACCGGCCCCGGCCAGGTACAGCTCGCCGGTGACGCCAGGGGGCGCGGGGCTCAGCCGTGCGTCGAGCACGCGGGCACGCATTCCCGTGATCGCCCGGCCGATGGCCGGTGTCGACCCGCGAGTCACCGGAGCGATCACACTGTCCACGGTCGTCTCGGTCGGTCCGTAGAGGTTCCACACGGTGACACCGGCCAGCTCCGCGAGCTCCTTCCACAACTTCTCGTGCAGCGGCTCGCCGCCCAGGGCCACGACGCGAGGCCAGGGCCTACCGGGCGCGAACAGGCCGCAGCCACGCAGCTGTTCGAGGAACGACGGTGTCGTCTCGATGACGTCGATCCGTCGTTCGTGCAGCAGCCGCACGAGCGCCTCTGGATCGCGGCGACTCGCGTCGTCCACCAGGTGCAGTTCATGCCCCGCGACCATCCACAGCAGGGGATCCCAGGATGCGTCGAAGGTCGCCGCCGCGGTGAGGGCCACCCGCAGCGGGCGTCCGTTGTTGGCCCTCTCGGCAGGACCGATCAGGTGACGCACGTGATGGCGCAGCAGGTTGGCGAGTGCCCGGTGCTCCACCACGACCCCCTTGGGCCGGCCGGTCGACCCCGACGTGTGCAGCACGTAGGCGGGGTCGGAGCCGTCCGGGCCGTCCGTCGGCAGCGTCGCGGTGAGGGCGTCCGCCGCAGGCAGGTCGTCCAGGTAGAGGGCGGGGATGCGGACGTCCGGCAGGGCCGCGCGGAACCTCCGCTCGGTGAGCAGCACGGTCGGCTGTGCAGAGTCCAGGATCGAGGCGTTTCGCTCTGCCGGATGCGTCGGATCCAGCGGCACATAGACCGCGCCCGCGCGCAGCACGCCGAAGACGGCCGCGATCTGCCGCCCGGAGCGGGGCAGCGCTACGGCGACGCGCTCTCCCGGGCGCACCCCGGCGGCGATCAAACGCCGTGCCACGCCGTGCAGTTCATCGGTCAGGTCGCCGAACGTCAGGGTGCTGTGCCCGTCGGTCACGGCAATGCGGTTCGGGGTGACCGCCGCCTGGGTGTCGAGCACGTCGTACACGCTGTGCACCAGTTCCTGCCCCCGGTGGATCTCGCCGTCCCGCGCGCCGGTGTCGAGGGCGGCTTCCCGTTGATCCTTGGTGAGCATGTCCAGGTCGCTCAGGCGCGCGTCGGGAGTGGCGAGCGCCGAGCGCAGCAGGCGGACGAAATGGTCGACGAAGCGGCGCACCGTGCTCTCGTCGAACAGTTCGGAGCTGTACTCCACCTCGCCGTCCAGACCCCCGGGTGATCCGTCGGGGCTGTGCGTCTCGGTGAAGTCCCAGGTGAGGTCGAATTTCGCGGTGTTGCGGTCCGCCGGGAGGACGTGCGCCTGAACACCGGGCAGTTCGAATCGGGGCGCAGCTGTGTTGTTCAGGGCGAGCATCACTTGGAAGAGCGGGTGCCGGGAGCGCGACCTCGGCGGTGCGAGAGCTTCCACCAACTGCTCGAAGGGCAGGTCCTGGGAGCTGTAGGCGTGCAGGTCCGTCCTGCGCACCCGTTCCAGAAGATCCCGGAACGCCGGGTCGCCGCCAGTGTCGATGCGGAGCACCAGCGTGTTGACGAAGAAGCCCACGACGTCGTGGAACTCCTCTTCGTCGCGTCCCGCGACCGGGGTTCCGACGACGATGTCGTCGCCTGCGCCCAGCCGGTGCAGCAGGGCGGCGAGCACACCGTGCAGGACCATGAAGGGGCTGACACCGGCCTGTCGGGCGAGGGCGGTCAGAGCGCGATGCTCCGTGGCGTCCAGGCGCACGGGTACACGGCCTCCGCGGAAGGTGGCCCGTTCCGGTCGCGGACGGTCGTGGGGCAGGGGGAGTTCGGGCGGCAGGTCCTCCAGCGTCTCCCGCCAGCCGGTCAGTTGGCGCGCGATGAGCGAGTCGGCGTCCGTCCGGAAACCGAGCCGCTCCTGCTGCCGCAGCGCATAGTCCGCGTACTGGGCGCGCAGTGGTGTCCAGCGCGGTTCGCGCCCTTGCAGACGGGCCTCGTACGCCTCGCTCAGGTCGCGGACCAGGGGCCCCATCGACCAGCCGTCGGCCACGATGTGATGCAGCGTCAGAAGAAGCAGATGAGTCCGGGCGTCCGCGTCCGGCTCACCGGTGGGCACCAGGACGGCGTGCACCGGGGGCTGTCGCGACAGGGTGAAGTCGGGCCCGGGGAAGTCCCCGGGGCGCGCGTCCGGTCGTGCTGGACTCACCTGCAGCGCCACGGTGCACTCGCTGGGGGGCAGCACGACCTGGTGCGGACCCTGCTCGTCCTCCTGATAGACGGTGCGCAGGCTCTCGTGCCGTGCCAACAGGTCGGCGAAGGCTGCCTGGAGGGCAACGATGTCGAGGTCGCCTTCGAGACGGATGGCGACGGGGATGTGGTAGCGCGCACCGCCCTCCCCCATGTGCTCGAGGAGCCACAGCCGGTGCTGGGCCGCCGAGAGCGGCAGGCGAGTGGGGCGCTGCCGGATGACGGGGGCGGCGGATTCGCGCTCGCCTCGCGGGGAGCCGCGTTGGGCTTCGACCTCTCGTGCGAGTGCGGCGACCGTCGGCGCCTCGAAAAGGGCACGCACCGCAAGTCGCACGCCCGTTCGCTCGGCCACGGCGCTCAGCAGACGGGTGGCCAGGAGGGAGTGGCCCCCGAGCATGAAGAAGTCGTCCTCCCTTCCGACTTCGGCCAGGCCGAGCAGGTCGGCCATTGCCGCGCAGACCTCTTCCTCCGTCCTCGTGACCGGCGCGTTCGATACGCCTGCGGAAACGGGGGTGGCCTCCGGGAGGGCTGTCGCGTCCAGCTTTCCGTTCGGGGTCAGCGGGAGTCGATCGACCAGCGCGTAGACCGCGGGCACCATGTGCGCCGGCAGCGTCGACACCAGCGCGTCCCGCACCGGACGCAGGTCGTCGCGCACCCGCGCTCCTGCCGCGTCGCCGGACGGCACGACGTAAGCGGCCAGCTGTTCCCCGTCCGGGCCGCCACCGAGGACGACGGCGGCCTGTTCGATTCCCGGCAGCGCCGTGAGCGCCGCTTCGATCTCACCCGTTTCCACCCGGTGGCCGCGGACCTTGATCTGTCCGTCGCTGCGTCCGACGAACTCCAGAGAGCCGTTCTCGTGCCACCGCACCAGGTCCCCGGTGCGGTACATACGCGCCCCCGGCTCTCCGAAGGGGTCGGCGAGGAAGCGGTCTGCGGTCAGCCCGGGCTGACCGGCATAGCCGCGCGCCACCCCCTCTCCGGCGAGGTAGAGCTCCCCGGTCACGCCGCTCGGCAGCAACCGCAGGGCCGCGTCCAACACGTAGGAGCGTGCGCCTCGGACCGGGCGCCCGATCACCGGGGCCGAGCCGGACACGCGCGCGGTGACGGCGTCCACGGTCGTTTCGGTGGGGCCGTAGAAGTTGTAGGCGACGAGGGACCGTTCGGAGGCAAGGCGCTGCCACAGCTCGGCGTTGACCGGTTCGCCGCCCAGAGCGATCACCGTGGGGCGGTGCGGCGCCGTCCGGGCCGTGCCGGTTTCCTCAGAGGTGAGGCCGGCGGCCAGAAGCTGCTGGAGGAAGCTGGGGGTGGTCTCGATGACGTCGACACGTTCGGCGCGCAGGAAGGCGACCAGTGCCTCCGGATCGCGGCGCGTGGTGTCGTCCACGATCTGCAGGTGGTGTCCGCTCAGCATCCACAGCAGCGGGTCCCAGGAGGCGTCGAAGGCGGTCGCCGCAGTGAGCGCGACACGCAACCGGCGGCCCCGGGCGGCTTCCGCGCTCGCGTGGGACTCCTCGCGATGGTGGGCCAGCAGATTGCTGATCGAGCGGTGCTCGACGAGAACGCCCTTGGGCCTGCCCGTCGAACCGGACGTGTAGATCAGGTAGGCCGCGTCCTCACCACGCGGTCCACCCGCGGCAGGAGCGGACGCCTGAGCCGGGAGACGGGACAGGCTCCGGACCTTCGTGGTGGCCGGTGCCAGCGCGGCGACCGGGCTGCCGGGCGCGCAGAGGAGGAGGGCGGGAGCCGCGTCGGCCAGCAGATGGGCGATGCGCTCGGACGGATAGGAAAGGTCCACGGGCAGGTAGACCGCACCGGCGCGCAGGACGGCGAGCGGAGCGACGACGGTGTCGACCGAGCGGGGCAGCGCGACCGCGACGACCGTGCCGCGCGCCGCTCCGTCGGCCCGCAGCACCGAGGCCGCCGCGTCGACGGCCTTGTCCAGCTCGGCGAACGTGACGTTGCGTGTGCCGTCACCGACGGCGGGCGCGTCGGGCGTCTCTCGGGCCAGCCGTGCCAGCACCTCCGGCAGAGTCGGCTCGGCGTCGGCCGAGGGCCCGCCCCGGTCCGCGTCGCCCCTGTCGTCCGGCAGGCCGCTTCCCATGGCCAGCAGTAGGTCGCGTTCTTGCGGGCCCGCGAGTTCGAGCGCGCCGAGGAGGCGCTCCGGGTGAGTCACGAGTTCCTCGGTGACCCGCACGATCCGTTCGAGGTGTCCCGCCGCCGTGCGGTCGTCGTACAGCGCCGCGTTGGCCAGGACGTCGATGCGGGCGCTCGCGCCGCCGGGCGCGGGGTGCACGGCGAGGGTGAGGTCGTCGACCGGTCCGAGCGAGAGATTGTGGAGCGTGCCGGACGCCTCACCGAACCGGAGGTCCCCGTCGAAGGCCAGCACATTCACCGACGGCCCGGTCAGGAACTCACCCTGCCGCAGTCCCCTCTGCCTGCGCAGTTCCTGCGCGGGGAACCGTTGGTGGCGCAGAACGGCCCGCATGGCGTCCGTCGTCTGCCGCAGCAGCTCCTGGGCCGTGTCCTGAGCGGACAGGTGCAGCCGCAGTGGAAGAACCTGGGACATCATCCCTGGTGTCTCCCGTGCGATCCGGGTCCGCCGTCCGGTCACCGGCATGCCGAGGAGCAGGTCGCCCGCCCCGCGCATCCGGTGCAGGTAGACCGCCGTCCCCGCGACGAACAGCGTGGGCCAGGCCACCTTGGCGCGCCGCGCGCCGTCCCGCAGTCGCTGCCACCGGTCGCCGTCCAGCACGGTCGACTGCCGCACCACCTGTTCCCCGGCAGAAGCCGTGGCATCGGCCAGCCGTTCGGGGGCCGGGGCCCCCGTCAGCCGGTCGCGCCAGTAGTTCGCGTCCTCGTCGTACTGCGCCGACTCCGGGTACTGACGGGCCTCGGCGACCAGAGGTCCCAGGGGGCGGGGGGCGAAGGGCACGTGGGCACCGGCCGCGAGCAGACCGTAGGCCTCGGCGATCCGGCTGAGTGCCACAGCCGCTCCGTATCCGTCCAGCACCAGGTGGTGCGTGCGCAGATACAGCAGATGACGTGCTCGCGAGAGCTTGTAAAGAGCGAAGGACGTCACCGCGGCGCCGGTCACGTCCACGGGAGCCGCGAGGTCTCGGCGCATCGCCTCGCGCGCCTCGTTCTCGCCGTTCGCATTCGCGGACAGGTCGACGAACGGGACAGCGGTCCGCAGGTCCCGGCGAACGACCTGGCGCAGCGATGAGTCATCACCACCGCCGGATATCGCCGCGCGCATCGCGTCGATCTCGCCGGCCACATGCCTCACAGCTCGACGCAACACCTCAGGGTTCAACTCCCCCTCGATGTCGACATATTCGGCGATCGTGAACTCACTGCTCATCGGACGGAGCTCGTGCGCCAGCCACAAGGACTCCTGAGCCGGAGTCACGGCGAGGGAGTCGGCAGATTCCTCAACCATGCGACCGTCCCAGTTCCGACGTTCCCGTGCCGACACCGTCGACCACCCTTCCGATCCCATTCGGTTCGATGCGTATGCGAAGCAGACGACGCATCGACTTCCGTGCCTAATCCGTGACGCATGGGATTACGGATTGGTGTGTGACACACGACACGCTTTGTTACCGACGCGTAGAACGTCCGCATTCTGCTCCTCGAAACGGACCCATCCACCTCGCATGAGGGCTACGGATCAAGGGCGCAAGACGCAACCGGCGAGAAGCCGCCGAACTCCATACGCAGAGGAGCAGACTCGATGCACCGATCAGGGTGGGGCAGGACGTTGAGCGCGATGGCCGTGGCAGGCAGCGTCGCGATCCTGGGGCTCACGGGGGCGGCAAGCGCGTCCGCCGCCGACGCCCCAGCCATGAAGGAGGCTGGACGGTCATCTCAATCCGTACCGCTCATGACCCACAGCACGCAGAGCCACCAGGCCGGCTACCGCGGAACACAGGGCTTCAACCTGTGCCTGCTCTCCCGGTGTTCCATCGGGTCCGATGGACATGCCTCCGGTGGGATAGGGCTCGTCCAGGGAGGCAACCTGTGCCTGCTGTCCTCGTGCGCGGTGCGGCCGTGAAAATCTCGCCCGAGCCGGACCGGCCCCTGGCCTGACGAGGAATCCCCATACCGTCGGCCCGCCCACAAAGCCGCTCATCAGCACGAGGAAAATGTGCCTGGCGGCGATGCGCGCGCCTGGTTCCAGGGCGCGGGCCGGTTGCGGCCCGCGCCCGCCCTGCTGTTCCGCTCAGCTCTCCTGTGGCGGGTCACCCTTCAGGGCCACGAAGTGGTGGGCACCGGCCGCGATGGCCCGTACGTCCTTGCCGCCCGTCACGTTCGTCACCGAGGGCGACCTAGTAGACGACTTCAAGAAGATCTCCAGCTGGGCGGCGATCCTGTTCGCCCCGACGCTGGTCGGCACGATCTACGGGATGAACTTCGAGAACATGCCCGAGCTGGGCTGGAGCTTCGGGTATCCGTTCGCGATCGGGCTGATGGCGCTGGTGTGCGTGAGCCTGTACTTCGTGTTCAAGCGGCGGGACTGGTTGTAGGCGCGCACCGTTAGGCGCGCGGCGCCCGCGCCAGCGCGTCCACGGTCACGCCCACGACAGCCTGGAGCTGCGCCGGGGTCGCCCCGGCCCTGCTCATGACGGCGAGCGATTGATTCACCGCCGCCGCGTGTACGGCGAAGGTCTCGGCGTCCTGGTCGGTGAGCCCGCCGACCGTCAATGCCGCGCGCAAGCGCCGGCGCTGGGAGCCGAGGGCCTGCTTGGCGTGCGCCGCGACGCCCGGGCTCAGCACCGGGATCGCCATGGCCGACTGGGCGATCAGGCATCCGTCAGGGAGTTCGGGGTCGGCGATGCGCTGGAGGGTGACGTCGAAGAACGCGCGAACGGCGGCGACGGGTTCCGGGGCCGCGCTCGTCAGGGCGGCGGCGTACTTCTCGCCGTAGCGCGCGGCATAGCGATCCAGGCAGCGCAGGAAGAGCGTGTCCTTGTCGCCGAGGGAGGAGTAGATGGAGCTGCGGTTCAGGCCGGTCGCCCGGGAGAGATCGTCCAGTGAGGTGTCGGCGTAGCCGTCGCGCCAGAACTGGATCATCGCGGCGTCGAGCGCCGTGTCCATGTCGAACTGCTTCTTGCCTGCCACGCGCTACTTCCTTGCCGGTGCGTCGGTACGTCGATGGTTCGGGCCGTGCCGCGCACCATCTTATCTTGAACTGTTTGGTTCAACATGCGTTAGCCTTCAGGAGTCGCGCACCCGACAGCTATGGAGGATCCCCATGACCGGCCCGACAGTGAGCAACCCCGTCCCCGACCTGCCCCTGCGGCAGCTGGGCGGATTCACGCACCGGTGGGTCGACGCGGACGGCGTCCGCCTGCATGCCGTCGACGGCGGGCGGCCGGACGGGCCGGCCGTCGTCCTGCTCGCCGGGTTCCCGCAGACCTGGTGGGCCTGGCGGAAGGTGATGCCCGGGCTCGCCGACCGGTTCCGCGTCCTCGCGATCGACCTGCCGGGTCAGGGCCACTCCGAACGCCCGGAGGGCAGCTACGACACGCACATCGTCGCCGCGCACGTGCACACCGCCGTACAGGCTCTCGGAGTGTCGACGTACACCCTGGTCGCCCACGACGTCGGCGCCTGGGTCGCCTTCTCCCTCGCCCTCGGCTTCGAGAGCCACCTGCGCGGGGTCGCTCTGCTCGACGCCGGAATTCCGGGCATCAGCCTCCCGGAGTCGATTCCCACCGACCCGGACCGCGCGTGGAAGACCTGGCACTTCGCGTTCCACACGGTGCCCGACCTGCCCGAGACACTGCTGGCCGGCCGTGAACGCGACTACGTCGGCTGGTTCTTGAGGGCGAAGACCCTGTCGCCCGACACGTTCGACGACGCCGAGATCGACCACTACGCGGCGGCCGTCGCCGCCGACGGCGGCCTGCGCGCTTCCCTCGCCTACTACCGGGACGCCGCGGAGTCGGCGCGCAAGAACCGCGAGGCGCTCGGGCGGCGCCACCTGACCGTGCCCGTCCTCGGCGTCTCCAGCAGCCACGGCTCCGTTCCGGACATGGCCGCCGCCATCGGCCCGTGGGCCGAGAACACCACCCGGGTCGTCGTGCCCGACGCCGGACACTTCATCCCCGACGAGCAGCCCGAAGCTGTCGCCGCCGCGCTGGCGGACTTCATCGCCGACGGCGGCTGTCCCACCGGGCACCCGGCGAGGTGAACTCCCTGCTCAGGGGCGCGCTCGTCGCCGGACGAGCGCGCCCCGTTCGGCGTCAGGCAGGCGTCACCACGTCCCGGGGGCGGGCGGGGCGACGACGGCCGGGCGGTCGTCGCACGTGATGGTGTTGGGGAGTTCCCAGGGGGCGAGCCAGGGGCCGGTGGTGCCGCCGCCGTCGTTGCCTCCGCGGTCCTGGACGGTGAACTCCGATCCTGTCGAGGGGAAGTTGAAGGAACCGCAGTTGTTGATTCCGACGGCGCCGACGTTGCGGGCGTCGACGTTCTCGAAGGAGGCCGAACCGGCGGAGCGGGCGCTGAGCACCGAGGTGCCGGTGCCGTCCACGCGGATGTCCTTGAAGTGGACACCCTCGATCTTGTACTTGTCCTTCACCGGGAAGTCGGACACGAACATGATCGCGTTGTAGGTGTTGTCCAGGAAGTGGTCGCCGGTGACCTGGATGTCCGCGTCGATGTCCTTCTCCAGCGCGTAGAACCAGATGGCGCCCAGGCCGATCCGCCAGTTCAGTTCGAACGTGCCCGCGCGCACCGTGGTGTTGTCGGTGATCTTGAGCTGGCCGGTGAAGGGTTCGGCGCCGAAGCGCGAGCCGACCTGGATCGCGCTGCCCTCCCTGATCGGGTCGGCGATGAGGTTGCCGGTGACGGTGTTGTCCGTGCCGCCGTAGATCGCGATGCCGTTGGCGAGGACGGGGGTCTGGACGGTGTTGCGGGAGAAGGTGTTGCGCGCGTTGCCGGTCTTCTCCGACCACATGGCGAGCGCGTCGTCGCCCGTGTTGCGCACGAAGTTCCCGGAGACCGTCGAATCGGTCACGCCCGTATGGAAGTTGAGGCCGTCGGCGATCTGGTCGGCGATGACGTTGCCGGTGACGCGCAGCCCGCGCATCGGGCCGTCGAACCACAGGCCGACCTTGGTGTGGTGCAGGTACAGGCCGGAGACGCTGGAGTCGTTGAGCGCGCCGCCCACGGCGTTGACCTGGTCGGTGTCGATCCGTTCGCGTACGTCGCCCTCGACGGCGAAGCCCGACAGGTGGACGTCGCTGCTGCCGCCGTCCGCCGCGTCCTTGCCGTAGAAGCCGACGCCGGTGTGCACCGAGCCGTCCGGTGCCGGGGTGCTCAGGGCGACCTCGCGGCCCTTGAAGACGGTGTACCAGCTGCCCGCGCCGGCGATCGTCACGTCGTCCACGACGATGTGCCGGTCGACCTTGTACGTGCCCGGCGGGACGTACACCTTGAGGTGCTTGCGCTGGGCGAAGGCGATGGCCTTGTCCAGGGCCCCGGCGGAGTCGCGGCGGCCCAGCGGATCGGCGCCGAAGGCCAGTACGTTCGCGGCGCCGAGTACGACGTGCGGCGGCGCCACGAGTTCCGAGTCGAGCAGGTCGATCACGGTCCAGGCGGCCGGGGTGCGGGCGGGCACGCTCAGGCGCACCGTGTCGCCCGCGTGATAGGTCCGGCCCAGCTTCAGCCGCTGCTCGTCGTAGAAGTGGCTCGGCCGGAACGGCTTGTCGACGGCCGGGGCGGGCGTGGTCGCGCTCGGCACGCACTGGCACTCGGTGATCCACCAGTCCGGGTGGAGCAGGTCCGCCTGCGGGTCGTTGCTGAACGGGTACTGGTTGTAGAGCCACGAGTACTGCGAGGTGAGCGTCATCGAGGCGCGGCGCGCACCGTTCACCGAGACGTCCAGCGGCGCCGTGATGCCGCCGCCGCCCGCGGAGTCCGGGATGCTGTAGCGGACCGTGACGGCGTTGGCCGTGCGCGGCAGGACGAAGTCGACGTACTGGCCCGGCCGGAGCTTGACGGCGCTGCGGCCCGACGCCTCGGACGGGAGGGTGTAGGCGGTGCGGTCGGGTCCGATGACCGTGCCGTTCGTCGAGGCGTTCTCCGCCTCCTGTTCGGCGAAGGGCACCTCGGCGCCGCGGCCCGCGACGAGCGCGGGGTCGAGGCCCGCGCGCGTCACGACGGGCCGGGCGTCGGCCCTCGGCCCGGCCACGGCGTCGGTGCCGACCAGCGTGAGGCCGAGGGAGGCGGACACCGCGACGAGCACGGTGGCGATCCTGGCGGGTCTTCGCGCTCTGCCCGGTCTTCGCGGCGGGACGTCGAGCCGTCCCGCGGCCGCGCGGGTGCTGTACGACGACATCAGTTCCTCGTTTCTCTCACGGGTGCGGTGACAGTAGGGCGGCCGTGGCCGCCCCCACAAGAGAAGAGCGAGGAGTTTTCGTCGCCGAATCGGCAATCTACGTAATTCTGTTGAGATTTTGCGCGGGTGGCAGCTCCACGGTGGAGACGACGCGGGTGAGCGACGGCCTGCGCGGCACGGACCCGAATCCGAAGCGGACGGGAGGATCCACCGCGCGCAGCGCCCCGAGGTCCGCGCCGTCCCAGGTGGCGTCGACGGCGGTGACCAGGTGGTGGTCGAGCGCCGCGTACCACTCGCGCCGTCCGCCCCCGGCGCTGCCGCGCGTGCGGACGCCGGACATCAGCCACCGGGCGGGCAGGTCGCACACGGCCGCCCAGGCCGGCTCGACCGCCACCCGGCGCGGGACGGCGCGCAGCACATGGCCGAGCAGGTCCCGGCGCCCCGGCGTGATGTTCAGCCGCAGGGGCCCGGCGGTCACCTGCCACGCGGCGGGCGCCGGGGCGACCGTCACGGGGCAGTGCGTGACGGTGTCGAAGGAGTAGGTGCCCGCCACGAAGTCGGCGACCCGGGCGGTCGGGGCGAGCAACTCGCGGTGCCCGTCGGGCCGTTCCACCATCACGTCGGCGAACGGGCCCCAGGGCGACCGCGGCCAGTACCCGACGACCAGCCGTGTCCCGGAGGCCGTGCCGACGCCCGCGATCCAGCCGTCGAAGCGCAGCCGCCGGGCCCGGCGGCGGGTCGCCTCCGTCACAGGCGGGGGCGCTTCACGGCGACGGCGATCTCGACGGCCTGGCCCGTGCCGTAGCTGGGAGCGATCGTGCTGAACGCCTCCCAGCCCTCCGCCCCCAGCTCGTTGAGGTCCTTCTCGATCTGCTCGTAGTCGAAGCCCTTCATCTTCAGCTTGTACTTCAGCACCTTGTACTCCCAGGCGGCCATGCGTCCCAGCTCCCTTCGCGTCGTGACTCATCTCCCCTACCCGGCGACGGCGCTTCAACGGCACGGGGGCCACCGTGTTCACCCGGACACCTCCGGTTCACAGCGCCCGCGCGGTGAAGGGCCCGACGGTGAAGGTGTTCCCGCACACCTCGAGCGTGCCGGGCGCGGCGGTGGTCAGGAACGCGGTGTTGTTCGGCGGATAGACCTTGACGCGCGAGGGCTTGGCCCAGCACTTGCCGTCCGTCACTCCCCGGTCGGGGGTCTGCACCACCGCGTGCGCGGTCCGTCCGGCCTTGAGCACGACGTTCTCCGCGCTGCCGTTGTTCGACCGCGTGGCGGGCCGGCCGATGCGCTTGCCGGAGCTGTCGGTCAGCGAAAGACCGGGGTAACCCTTGAGCGCGCAGGTCCCGTCCGTGGTGTTGGTCAGGGTCAGGTCGAAGTACTTGCTGTTCATCTCCTGCCCCGTGGCCTTCAGCGCGGCCTTCAGGTCGGCGGTGGTGCAGTCGCTGCCCATCCGGGGCCGCGCGTCGGTCGTGCTCGCGCCGGTGGTGCCCGCGCCGGTCGCGGAGGGGTACGCGGTACGGGAGGCGGCCCCGTTCGGGGTCGCGCCGGAGGTGGACTCCTCCGCCGACGGCGCTGCCCCGGTCGGCGTCGGGCTCTGTGCTGTCGCGTGCGCCTGGTTCCCGCCGCCGTCGGCACCGCACGCGGTCACGGCGACCACGCCCACGGTCACGAGCGCCGCCGCGTACAGGCTCGTCTTCCTGTTCGTCTTTGTCGCGTTCATAGGAATCGGCTGTCCGTCTCGGCCGCGGACATGCGCCGCGCCGGGCTTTCGGCCCGCATTCCCACGCCTCGCCCGCCCGCCTCACACCGTTCTCCCACTCTGCTGCGGCACGGTCGGAGCCTGGAGGAGTTGTTCCGCCACGCCGTCACGCCGTCACGAGGAGAACCGTTGCCCTTTGCAGACGTCCGCAGAAATGTTCCGCTGTGGCTGGGCACGGCCGCGCTCGCGGCCGGCCTGGTCGCGTGCGACAGTGCGCCGAGCAGCAGCTCTCCGCCCCGGCACCCCAACATCGTGTGGGTGCTGACCGACGACCTCTCGTCGGACCTGGTGAACTACATGCCGCATGTGAAGGAGATGCGGAAGGACGGGCTGTCCTTCACCGATTACACGGTCACGGACTCCCTGTGCTGCCCGTCGCGTTCGTCCCTCTTCACGGGCAAGTTCCCGCACAACACTGGGGTGTTCACCAACACACCGCCCGACGGCGGTTTCCAGACCTTCCACGAGAAGGGCAACGAGTCCAAGACGTTCGCCACCGCCCTGCAGAAGCAGGGCTATCGCACGGCGATGATGGGCAAGTACCTCAACGGATACGAGCCGGACATGACCGTGGACGGCGAGAAGAACTACGTACCGCCGGGCTGGAACGAGTGGGACGTGGCCGGGAACGGCTACAAGGAATACGACTACACCCTCAACCAGAACGGCAGGACGGTCGGCTACCAGCACGATCCCGAGGACTATCTGACCGATGTCGTGAGCGGAAAGGGCCAGGAATTCATCGAGAAATCCGTCCAGGACAAGAAGCCGTTCGTCCTCGACATCTCCACGTTCGCGCCGCACGGCCCGGCCACCCCGGCGCCCGAGGACGAGGACAGGTTCACGGACCTGAAGCTACCGAGGCCGCCCGCCTTCGACAGGACGCCTACGGACGCCCCGCAGTGGCTCAAGGACAAGAAGTCCTTCACGCCCCGGCAGATCAAGAAGATCACCAAGACCTATCGCAAGCGCGTGCGCGCGGTGCAGGCCGTCGACCGCATGATCGGTGACCTCCAGGAAAAGCTGAAGAAGGAGGGCGTCTACGACGACACCGTCTTCGCCTTCGCCTCCGACAACGGCTTCCACATGGGCCAGTACCGTCTGATGCCGGGAAAGCAGACCGCCTTCGACACGGACGTGAACGTGCCGCTGATCGTCACCGGTCCGGGCGTCGCGCGCGGGGCGACCACCGACGCCGTCGCGTCCAACATCGACATCTGCCCCACCTTCACGGAGCTGGGCGGCGGCGAGCCCGACCCGCGCGCCGACGGACGCAGCCTGGTGCCCCTGTTCGAGGGCGAGACCCCCGAGGACTGGCCGAAGACCGCGCTGGTGGAGCACCACGGCCCCGACAACTCGCCGAAGGATCCCGACAAACCCCGCAAGGGCAGCGGCAATCCACCGTCCTACGAGGCGCTGCGCACCGATCGGTACACCTACGTCGCGTACCGGAACGGGGCCCACGAGTACTACGACCGCGCCAAGGATCCGGACATGCTGCACAACGTCTACGCGCGGCTGTCCTCGGAGACGAAGGCGCGGCTCACGTCGACGCTGGAGAAGATGCGGGACTGCGCGGGATCGAAGGAGTGCGGCGCCGCGGCTGGCTGACGGAGTGTCATGACTGCGCCGGGAGACCGACGGTGACCCTCGTCCCCTCCCCCGGCGCCCCGCCGATGTCCACGGTGCCGCCGTGCGCGTGGGCCACCGCGGCGACGATGGCCAGGCCCAGGCCGCTGCCGTCGCCGCTGTGCGCCGGGTCGCCGCGGTAGAAGCGGTCGAAGACGCGGGGCAGCGTCTCCTCCGGGATGCCCGGGCCGTCGTCGGCGACGGTGAGGGTCACCCGGGCGACGGCCGGGCCGCCGGTGGTCACGGAGACCCGCGCGGGCGTGCCGGGCGGTGTGTGGTTGCGTACGTTGGCCAGGAGGTTGTCGACGACGCGCCGCAGTTGCTCGGCGTCGCCGTGCACCGTGGTGCCGTCGTCGGTGCGCAGGGACACCGAGCCGCGCGGGTCCACGACGCGGGCGGCCGCGACCGCGTCGCGCACGATCTCGGACAGGTCCACGGCGGACCGCCCACGGGCCGGCGCGCCGTCGAGCCGGGCGAGCAGCAGCAGATCGTCCACGAGCCGTTTCATGCGCAGCGCCTCGGTGGTGATGCCGTGCATCACGCGCGCCCGCTGGGCGGCGGTGACGACGGCCCCCTGTTCGTACAGATCCGCGTAGCCGAGCACCGCGGTGACCGGGGTGCGCAGTTCGTGCGAGGCGTCCGCGACGAAGCTGCGCAGCCGGTCCTGGGTGGTGCGTTCGACGGCCAGCATCGTGTTCAGCGCCAGACCGAGCCGGCCGACCTCGGTGTCGTCGGCGGCGGGCGCGACCTGTCCGGCACGGTCGCCGGAGGCGATGGCGTCGGCGTCCCGCGCCATCGCCTCCAGGGGGCGCAGGCCGCGGCGCAGCACCCACAGGCCCGCCGCCGCGAGCAGCACCAGGACGCCGCCGGTCGCCGCCGCCTCGACGATCAGGACCTGGCGCAGCGTGCCCTGGACCTGGTCCAGGGGGGTGGCCGCGATCAGGGTACCGCGCCCCGGAACCCGCTGCACCAGCAGCCGGTAGTCGGGGCCGCCGGCCGCCGCCGGGCCCACCGTCGACAGGCCGGCGCCGCGGACCTCGGACAGCGGGTCCGGCACACGCGGCGCGGCGTCCTCCGGATCCCGCAGCTGGGGCACCAGGTCCCGCACGGTGCCGTCGGTCCTGCGCAGTTGGAGATAGAACTCCGAGGCGCCGAGCAGCCGGACGTCGTTACCGAGTTTTCCGTCCGGCTCCGCCTGCCGCAGTTGCTGCGTGACCCGCTGGCGCACCGCACGCAGAGTGACATCGGTACGGTGCATCAGATCGTGGCTCAGGGCCGTGTACACGACGGCGTCCAGCGCGATCAGGGCCACGGCGACCAGGCCGAGCAGCGCGAGGAGGAGCCGTCCGCGCAGCGACCGGGGCCGGACCGGACTCACGCCGTGCCCCGGTCGCGCAGGATGTAGCCGACTCCTCGGCGCGTCTCGATCAGGCCGGGGCCGAGCACGTCGAGCTTGCGGCGCAGGTACGAGATGTAGGTCTTCAGCACTCCGTGGTCGCCCTCGCCGAAGTCCCAGACGTGTTCGAGGAGTTGCTCGTGGGTCAGGACGCGATCACGGTTGATCAGCAGGTGCCGCAGGAGCTTGTACTCGGTGGGCGAGAGTTCCACCGGCGTCCCGGCCCTGCGCACCTCGTACGTCTCGGTGTTCATCTCCACGTCCCCGCAGACGAGCAGGCGGGCCTCGGCGCCGCTCTCGCCGCGGCGCAGGACGGCGCGGACCCGGGCGGCGACCTCGGCGAGCCTGAACGGCTTGGTGATGTAGTCGTCGGCGCCCAGGTCGAGGCCGTCCACGACGTCGCGTCCGCTCTCGCGCGCGGTCAGGAAGATCACCGGGGTCGGCGAGCCCGCCTGCCGCAGCCGCCGTACGACCTCGAACCCGTCGATGTCGGGCAGCATCACATCCAGCAGCACGAGGTGCGGTGCCTGCTCGCGGACCGCCGCGAGGGCGGTGAGCCCGGTCGCCGCCCGGTCCACCTCGTACCCGAGGAACTCCAGCGAGGTGGCCAGGACGTCGAGGATGGCGGGCTCGTCGTCGACGACGAGGAGCCGGGTGCCGGGCGGGACCTCTGATGCGCTCATCGGGGCATCCTGGCACCGCCGTCGCCGCTGCCGCACAGGACCCTAAGTCTACAGTCGTATACTTGTCTCCAGGGAAACACTTTCCCCCCGATCGCCACGGCGCGGGAAACCCCAGAGAGGCACACAGGACATGGACCTGAATCTGACCGGAAAGCGCGCGCTCGTCACCGGGTCGAATCTCGGACTCGGCGAGGCCACCGTGAAGCTGCTGGCGGCCGAAGGGGCCGCCGTCGTGGTCCACGGGCGCGACAAGGAACGTACGGAGAAGGTCGCGCGGGAGATCCGCGAGGCCGGCGGGAGCGCCAGTACCGTGCTGGGGGATCTGGCCGACGACGCGGCGGCCGCCGAGGTCGCGCGGGCGGCCACCGAGGACGGGCCCGTCGACATCCTCGTCAACAACGCCGGCTTCTACCGGCACCTGTCGTGGGCGGAGGCGACGCCCGACGAGTGGCGTGAGACCTACAACGTCAACGTGGTCTCGGGTGTGCGGATGATCCAGCACCTGGTCCCGGCGATGCGGGAGCGCGGCTGGGGCCGCGTGATCACGATCGGCGGCGGCCTCGCCTCCCAGCCGATGAACACGCACCCGCAGTACAACGCCACCCTGGCGGCCCGGCACAACCTCGCCGTGTCGCTGGCCCGCGACCTGAAGGGCACCGGTGTCACCTCGAACGTGGTCTCGCCCGGGGCGATCCTGGTCGAGGCCACCAAGGAACTCGTCACCGGGATCGGCCCCGCCCGCGGCTGGGGCGACACCTGGGAGGAGATCCGGCCCAACGCCGTGAACGCCCTGATCCCCAACGACCAGGAGCGCTTCGGCGAGCCCGACGAGATCGCGGCGGCGGTGGCGTACCTGTGCAGCGAGTACGCCGCTTACGTCAGCGGCGCCACCCTGCGCGTCGACGGCGGGCTCATCCGCTCCGCCTTCTGAGCCGCACGGCCGGGCGACCGGTTATTCGGTTTCTCCGGTTTCTCCGGCTTCTCCGGTGACCTGGTCCAGCATGCCCGTCAGAAGGTCCGTCAGGACGTCGGTGTCGGCCTCCGCCAGGGCCGACGTACCGACGACCGTGCGCAGCAGCCAGGTCCCGGCGACCAGCGCGAGGCCGAGCTGGGCCCGCACCTCCGGCTCGGGCCCCTCCAGCAGCCCGGCCAGCCGGGACCCGACGTGCGTCTCGATGCCACGTCGCAGGGCGTCCACCGCCTCGGGATCCTGCACCGAGCGCAGCAGCAGCAGGAACGGATCGAGATCGCCGGCGCCGGGCGCGGTGCGCTCGGCGAGTGTGTGCGCGATCGCCCGCGACAGGCCCCGGCGCTCGTCGCCGATGACCGTCGGCGGCCCGAAGGCCCGGTCCACCGCCTGCGCGAACAGGCCTTCCTTCGAACCGAAGTAGCGGTTGATCATCATGGCGGTCACGCCCGCCCGCTCGGCGATCTGCCGGACCCCGGCCCGCGCGTAACCGTGCTCGGTGAACTCCACCACCGCCGCCGCGAGGATCGCCTCGCGGGTCGCGGCTCCGTCGCGCTTGCGGGCAGGTCGGACAGCGTTCATGCCCAGGAGCATACGTGGGGCCCGGAATTGTCCCCGGGCCCCCTTGCGCGTCCCCTGATCGCTGTCTAAGGTCCCGGCGTCTCTCAGAGAAAGACGGTGTCATGAATACTGTGACAGACGCGGGGACGCCGAAGCCGCCCGGTCCGAGCACCCCTCCCCTGACCACTGTTCTCAAGATCCTGGCTCTGCTCGACGTGCTCGCCGACGCGCCGGAGCCCGTGCGCGTGTCGGCCCTGGCGCGGGCGATGGGGACGTCACGGGCCGAGACGCACCGCCAGCTGGTCACCCTGGAGGCGGCGGGCTGGATGGAGCAACTCCCCGACGGCGCCTACCGGTTGACCCTGCGCCCCGCCCACCTGGGGCACGCGGCACTGCGCCAGGCCGGCATCGGCGAACGCACCGCTCCGCTGCTTGAGCGGGCCGCCCGGCAGGCGGGCGAGGTCGTCAGCATCGCGGTCCTCGACACCGACACGGCCCGCGTCGTCCAGCGTGCGGAGCCCGGCCGGTCCCTGCACGCCACGCTGCTCCTGGGAGACCGGCTGAGCCTGACCACCAGCGCCTCCGGCCGGCTCCTCGCGGCGCTGTGCCCACCGGACGTCGTCCGCCCCCTGCGCGAGCGCGGCACGGCCCTGCCGGACGCCGACGCGCTCGCCGTGATCACCGGCACCCGCTGGGCCACCTCGACCGACGACGACGAGGACGGCATCACGGCACTCGCCGTCCCCCTGCGCCGGCAGGACGACGAGGTCGTCGCGGCGCTCAGTGTGCACGGCCCCCGCGACCGCGTCACGACGGCCGAGGCGCTCGCCGTGCTCCGCCCGGCCGCGCGCGAGATCGAGGCGCTGCTCCGACTCGACAGCAGCGGCGCCTTCGGCCTGCACGGCTGACCGGCCCCGGGCGACAGGCCCGCGCCGCTCCCCTTTCACTCCCGGCCCGCCGCGTCCACCGCGCCGCCCGCCGGGCAGCTCACCCACCATCACCAGGACTGCGCATGAACATGCCCTCTTCCGTCGCCACACCTGTCGGGCGCACTCCCGCGGACCTCCTGCGCCCGGAGCGCCTCGCCCAGCTGCCGCCCACCCGGCTCAGCGCGAGCCGGGCCCTGGTCAACCGCATGACGGCACGGCACTGGACGGTCGAACCGCTCGAATTCGCCGTCGACGACCAGGCCAGAGGGCGGGCCAGGTACCGGGTAAGGACACCGGACGGCCCGTTCGACTTCGTCGCCTTCTCCTTCCGGCCCCGCCTGGAGGGCCGCACCAGCCGCATCGTCGGCACCGACTGGGACATGACCGGCGCACTGTTCGACGGCGTCGCCGACGAGGCCGATCTCGCGCACACCGAGCGGGAACTGCCCAAGCTGTACGAGGGACGGGCCACCGCCGACACCCTGATCTGGTGCCGCTCGAACCGCAGCCTGCGCCTGTTCGAGCATGTCGTGGACAGCCTCGCGGCCGGGCGGCAGCCGGACGCGGCACGGCTGTGGGACGTCGGCTATCTGATGCGCAACACGGGCCTCGACGGCAACGGCACCTTCGGCACCCGCTCCTTCGCCGCGCTGCCCGAGGGCCATCCACTGGCCGCCCCGCTGCACGCCCAGATGCTCGCCGCGTACCTGATGCGGGAGTTCGCCGCGGACCTGGCCGAGCACCTGGCCCGCCAGCGCGACGAGCGGGCCCAGCGGCTCGACCCGGAGCTGCGGCGCTGCCTGGGCCTCGGCAACGCCTCCGCGCTCGGCCTGGTCTTCTTCGCCAACAACCACCCCCGCCTCGTCGACCGCTGGCTGACCCTGCGCGAACAGGCCCTCGCCCAGGCGCTCGACGCGCGCCGCGGCGCCCCGCACCTGACCGCCGTACGGGCCGCCGTCGCACGCACGGCGCGCTTCCACGAGCAGGACCCGACGGTCTACGACATGTTCGCCCCGCCGCACCCGCTCGCGCGGTCCCTGCGGCAGGCGCTCGCCCTGCTCGACGCGCTGGAGCGGCCGCACGACGAGGACGCGCTGCCGCGCCTGTGGGCCGCGTGGAACGCGGAGTCGGACGAGCGGACCGTCGAGGTGCTCGCGGGGGTGCTCATCGACAGCGTGCCCGACCTCACCGACCCGCTCGTGGACCGCCAGCGGGTGGACGAGACACTCACCGCCCGCCCCGCCCAGACCGTCGCCGAGCTGCTGGCCCACCTCGACGACGCCTACCGGTGGGCGCTCGACATCGATCTGGGCGCGCCGGACGCCCTGCGGTACGTCTGGTACAAGTCGCGCGCCGCCGAGGAACCCCGGCGCGGGCCGCGCACCGAGGTCGCCGAGGGCCTCGACTGGCAGCTCAACGTGCCGCGGTCGGTCCAGGCGCTGTACGGGGAGCTGCGCGCCGCCGATCCGGGCGGGAGCACCGGCGCGTTCTGCGTACGGCATCCGGAGCACCGGGACACGGTGGCGCGGGTGCAGGCCCTCGCGGACAGCGCGCTGCACAGCCCGCACATGAACATCGCCGACGACGCGTTCGTGCCCGCGCACATCGTGCGGTTCCTCAACTCCGCGGTGCACGGCCTCGACAAGACCGCCGACTCCGCCGGCCGCAACGTCCTCGGGCTGCTCTTCCACGGCGCGCCGACCCGCCACGATCTCGGCCTTCCCCACCACGACGACTGGACGCTGCCGGCCCGCCCGGCCGCCGCGTCCACCGAGGAGAACGCGTGAACCACCTGAATCCGCCGACACCGCGTGTGTCGGTGCGCGAGCTGCGTCTGATGACCGGCCGCGCGCTGCTGACCACGGCGATCCCGTTCGGATCCGTCGCCGCGACCCGCGAGGTCGTGGTCGGCGCCGAGACGCACGGTCTGGACGGTGTGGCCCGGCTGCTCGACGCCCTGCCCGCGCTGCGCTCGCGCCACTTGCGGCCTCAACTGCTGGACGGTGGAGGCCAGTTCCCCGACCCCGCGGCGCAGCCGCCGCTCGCGACCGCCCCCGATCTGCTCGACCTGGCGGTCGCCCGGGCCCTCGCCGACGGGCCGGTCACCCTCGCCGCTCCGGGCCACGACTGGGCGGTGCGGTCCCTGCTCCCGCTGGCCGAACGGCACGGCGTGGAGCTGTCGTTCACCGCCGACTCCGTCACCGCACGCCGAGCGCCCGGCGGCCCGCGCTCCGGTCCCGACGCCGCCGAGCTGCGCGCGCTCACCGACGGGGTGCCGGTCGACGCCGCGCTGTGGAGGCGCCTCGTCGCGGAGGCGGAGACGGCCCTGACCCCGGACAGCCCGCTCTCCCGCACCCACGCGGGCGACTCCGTGTTCGGCCCCGACGGGCAGATCCTCGCCGAGGCCGGCGAGGACGAGCCCGTGGAGCCCGCCGCGTGACCGGCACCGCCGCGCCCGTCGTCGACGGACTCCAGTGCGGCCCCTACGACCGTGAGGTGTTCCTCCAGCTCCGCGCGGGCGGCGTCGCCTGCGCCACGGCCACCGTCGCCTTCTGGGAGGACGCGGTGGAGACCATGGACGCCCTGGCCGCCTGGCAGGACCTGATGGCCGCCAACGCCGACCTGGTCGTACCCGTCAGGACGGCCGCCGACATCGACCGGGCACGGGCCGAGGGGCGTACCGGGATCCTGCTGGGCGCGCAGAACGCGAGCCCGTTGCAGGGGCGGCTCGGATTCGTGCGGCACTTCCACGCCATGGGGCTGCGGGTGATGCAGCTGACGTACAACAACACCAACGAGTTCGGCGGCTCCTGCTACGAGACGACCGATCCCGGGCTCACCCGCTTCGGGCACGAGGTGGTGCGGGAGATGAACACGGTCGGCATGCTCGTCGACCTGTCCCACTCCGGCGACCGCACCCGGCGCGAGGCGATCGAGCACTCCGCGCGCCCGGTGGCGCTCACCCACGCCAACCCCCGCTCGCTGTACGACCATCCGCGCAACGCCGACGACGCCACGCTCAAGGCGCTGGCCGCGCGGGACGGTGTCGTCGGGCTGGCCACGTACCGCTCCATCTGCGGGCACTACGCGGGCAGTCTGGCCGACTGGTGCACGATGGTGGCACGCACCGTCGACCTCGTCGGCGTACGGCACGTGGCGATCGGAACGGATCTGAGCCCGAAGGCCGGTCCTGCCGAGTTCTCCTGGATGCGCAAGGGCCGCTGGACCCGCGGCGAACAGCGCGGCGCCGACCTCAACTCCCCCTCAGCCGCGGCGAACGACACCCACGAATGGCTCACCGACGCCTCCGGGCTGGCCCTCGTCACCGACGGGCTCCGCGCGGCCGGCTTCAGCTCCGACGAGGCGCACGCCGTCGTCGGCGGCAACTGGCTGCGCCTGTACGCCGACGTCCTCACGGCGGACGCCGGGAGCTGACCACCGGGTCGGGCGGCCCGTATCAGCGCGCCGCCCGACCGGTAACCCGCCCATCAGGGGCGGCCCTCGCTCCACGGCAACGGACCGGGCCGCCCTCCAACCGAAAGCCGACGGGTCATGACATCTGAACAGACCGAGGACAAGGCGAGCAAACCGGCACCGGCGGGCACCGGCCTCGCGGACCGGACCGCCGACCGCACCGAGCGCGTCGCCCGTCTCACCGCACGCATCGACCGGCTCCCCATGACGTGGGTGCAGGGCCGGATCCTCACCCAGGGCGGCCTGAGCACCACGCTCGACGGCCTCGATCTCGGCATCATGTCGTTCCTGCTGCCGCTGATCACCACGGCGTTCGCGCTCACCGGCACCGAGCAGGGCATGATCGCCAGCGCCACGCTGGCCGGCGCGTTCGTCGGCGATCTCTCCCTGGCGCTGCTGGGCAACCGGCTGGGCCGCAAGCCGCTGCTGCTGTGGTCCCTGGTCCTGTACAGCGGCTGCACCCTGCTGTCCGCGGCCTCCCCCGACTACGGGATCCTGCTGGCCCTGCGCTTCCTCGCGGGTGTGGGGGTCGGCGTCAACGTCAACATCGTCATTCCGTACCTGGCCGAGTTCGCACCGCTCAAGTCCCGTGCCACGTACGTCGGTTCACTCGCCGGCTTCTTCGGGCTCGGGTACGTGCTGGCCGCGCTGGTGGGCACGTTCGTCGTCGCCCGGGTCGACCACGGGTGGCGGTGGGGTCTCGTCCTCGTCGGGCTGCCCGTGGCGCTCGCCCTGTGGTGGCGGCGCAACCTCCCGGAGTCGCCCCGCTATCTGCTGCTCAAGGGCCGCGACGACGAAGCCGAGTCCGTCGTCGCCGGGCTGGAGCACGCCGTACGGCTGCGCACCGGCGCACCGCTGCCGGAACCCGCGGCCCCCTCCTCGGTCCCGCCGCAGGCGGACCTGGGAGCCGCCGCGCAGTTCGCCGGGCTGTGGCGCGGCCCGTTCCTGCGGCAGACCGTCGTGGTGTGGAGCATGTTCTTCGTCGCCAGCTTCGCCTACTACGGCTTCCTGACGTTCCTGCCGAGCATGCTGCTCGACCGCGGCATGAGCATCACCGACAGCTTCACCTACGCGCTGCTGGTCGAGGTGGCGCAGGTGCTCGGCTACTACCCGGCGGCCCGGCTCGCCGACCGGACCGACCGCAAGTGGTCGATCGTGACGTGTCTCGCGGCGTCGACCCTCTGCGCCCTCCTGCTGTCCCGGGCGACGACCGATCTGTGGGTCCTCGTCCTGAGCCTGCTGCTGGGGTTCTTCCTCAACGGCCTGTACGCGCCGCTGTACACGTATCTGCCCGAGGTGTACCCGACCGAGCTGCGGTCGATGGCGGCGGCCACCTCGGACGCGTTCAGCCGGGTCGGCGGCATCGTCGCGCCGATGCTGATCGGCACGATGTACGCGTCCTTGCACTTCAGCGGCGTCTTCACGCTCATCTGCGCCGTCCTCGCGGCGGGTTGTGTGATCACGCTCACGCTGTCCACCGCCACCAAGGGGCGCTCGCTGGAGGAGCTGACTTTGTAGCTGCCGTGTATTTCGTCACCGTTCCGCAACAGGCGTGAACCACCTCGGCGGGCGCACCGTAGAGCCCGGTGTGCGCGGATCAGTTACCGCGGGCGAATCGAGACGAGAGAAGGAACCGAGATGGCCGGCGGCAACATCCAGATCAGCCCGGACGAGATGCGGGAGGCCTCGACCTGGCTGCAGAACCAGAAGGAACTGATGCAGCAGAGCCTGCACGAGGCCAACACCAAGATGGACGAGATGGTCGAGGCGGCCTACGCGACGCCCGGCTCGGAGTCCAAGTTCCGCCCGTTCTGGGAGGAGTACAAGAACGGCACGGAGAAGGCCATCGAGGGTCTCCAGGGCGTCAGCGAGTTCATCAAGCAGGTCGCCGACGCGTTCGTCGACACCGACGACCAGACCGCCGGCTCCATCGGCTGAGGCTCCCCCGCATCGCCCGGCCCCGCCCTCTCCTCGAGGGCGGGGCCGGGCGGCTGGGACAGGAGAGGAGACACCGATGGGCAGGATCAGCGTGCCTGTTCAGGATCTGAAGGACACCGTCAAGGAGCTCCAGAACATCGGGGACCTGATCGGGAGTTCGGCGACGCTCTACCACGCCGCCGGCGAGTCGGGGGACTTCAAGAGCCTGGCAGGCGACAGCAAGCTCGCGGACGCCCTCGACGCGTTCGACAAGGCGTGGGTGGCGGGTCACGAGCGGGTTCACGACAACGTGAAGAAGTTCGCCGACAACACGGACACGATCGCCGAGAACTTCACGACGACCGACGAGGACAGCGCCAGCTCGCTGGACGACGACAAGCAGGACGCGTGACCCAAGCACGTCACGCCGAAGGGAACAGCGCCATGACGGTACCGGCCACGGAGCAGCCAGAGGCGGCCGCGCCCGCGGAATACAGCCTGAGGTTCCCCGATTCGTGGTGGCATCTCGACCTCGACCCGAGCACCCGGGACGCGTCGATCCGCCGCCGTATCGAGGCGCAGGTGGAGCAGGCCCCGCAGCTGACCCGCGAGCAGCTGGACGGGCTGATCCGCAGTTCCCGGCGCACAGCCCGCGAGGCGTACGCGCAGGGCGCGCTGCGGGCCGCGGGGATGCTCAGGATCCTGCGCGCGGGCAGCGGCCCCCTGGTGCTGAGTGCCACGACGGTGGTGCTCCGGATCTCCGTCCACGAGGACGACGCGGAGGATCTGGCGGACGTCGTCATGGCCGCCGCCGTACAGATCGGCACCGAGGCGGAGGGCACCGGACTGCCGACCGGCGAGGTGGAGCTGGTGGAGCTGCCGCACGCCGGAGCGGCCGGGCGGATCACCAGGATCGAGGAAGTGGACTACCAGGGGACGCGGGTGCCCACCGCGGTGCGGCACACCTTCGTCCCGGTGCCGAACACCCACGACTACCTGGTGCTCTCCAGCTCCACTCCCAACGTGGATCTGGCGGAGCAGTTCTACGAGGTCTTCGACGCGATCGCGGAGTCGCTCCGCTTCGACGGCGGGGCCGAAGCCGAAAAGGATAAGTGAGGTTACGTCCATGGCTCGCCCTGCGGTGTCCGATTGGGAAGACGTCTTCGGGTTCTCGGACGACCCGGCCCCGGGTGACGCGGAGATGCTCGGGGATCTGGCCCGCCAGTACCGCTCCGTGGCGGACAACGCGGGCGATGCCCTGCCCCTGGTCTCCGGTCTGGAGGACAACCAGGTCGGCGAGGGCAAGACCATGGACAAACTCCGCGACAAACTCGGCGACTTGGCCAACCAGGTCCGCAAGCTGCACAGCAGTTACGACCAGGCCGCCGGCGCGCTCGACACGTACGTCAATTCCCTGCGCGACCAGCAGCGCAACGCCGACAACGCCCTCGAAAAGGGCCGCGAGGCCAAGGAACGACTCGACTCCGCCAGCGACATCGTCAAGGCCGTCGGCGCCGACATCACCAAACTCGGCGACGCCAAACCCGACAAGGACGACAAGGAAGCCCGCGCCAGCAACCAGCGCGCCCTCGACGAGGCCCACTCCAAGCAGTCCTCCGCCCAGTCCCACGCCGACGACGCCCAGGCCGACCTCGACGCCGCCCGCATGCTCGCCGAGGACGCCCGCCAGGTCCGCGAGGAAGACGCCGCCACCGCCGCCCAGAAACTCGACGACGCCCGCGACGAATCCGTCGCCGGCTACAGCCTCTGGGACAAGATCAAAAAAGCCTTCAGCAAAATCCTCGGCATCATCAGCGCCGTCCTCGGCGTCATCGCCCTGCTCATCCCCGGCCTCCAGGGCCTCGGCCTCGCCCTCACCATCGGCGCCATCCTCACCGGCGCCGCATCACTGGGCATCAACATGTCGATCATGGCCGAGACCGGCGACTGGGACATCGCCGAAATCGTCCTCGGCATCGTCGGCCTGGCCGCGGGCGGCGGCGCACTCCTCAAGGGCGTCAAGGGAATCGGGGCCGCCCTCAAGGGCGTCAAGCCCAACGCGGTCAAGTCGCCGGGCGGCCGTTTCGCCGGCCGCGACGTCGACAAGCGCACCTGCAAGACGGACCCGGTCGACGTGGCCAGCGGCGAGATGCTGCTGACGCAGACCGACCTGGAACTGCCGGGCGTCCTGCCGCTCGCGGTCTCCCGCACGTATCTGTCGTCCTACCGCTACGGACAGTTCTTCGGCCCCTCCTGGGCCTCCACCCTCGACGAACGTCTGGAGATCAACGAGCGGGGCCGGGTGTCGTGGACCCGTGAGGACGGATCGATCCTGTTCTATGCGGGGCTTCCCGGCGCCGAATCCGGCGCGGGCGAGGGCGAGCACGAAGGGGTGCGGCCCGAGGAGGGCCCGCGCCTGCCGCTGACCCGTGGGGAGACCGACGAGGCCACGGGCCGGGCGACCTACCGCGTCACGGACCCGCAGACCGGTCTCGTACGGACCTTCGCGGATCACCCCGACGACGAGAACGGCCTGTACTGGCTGAGCGGTTGGCACGACCGCAACGGCAACGAGGTCGGCGTCGAGCGTCTGGATGACGGCACCCCGACCGGCCTGCTGCACTCCGGCGGCTACCGCGTCGACGTCCACTGCGTCGTCGGCCTGATCACCGGCCTCTCCCTCGCCACACCCGAGGGCCCCGTCGAGGTCGTGTCCTACGAACACGACGCCGACGGCAACCTCACCCACGTGGTGAACTCCTCGGGCAGAGCGCTGGTCTTCGGCTACGACGAGAAGTCCCGCATCACTTCCTGGACGGACCGCAACGACTCCGTCTACCGGTACGTCTACGACGACGAGAACCGCATCACCGAGACCGTCGGCCCTGACGGATACCTGTCCTCCCGGTGGTCCTACGACACGGTCGAGCACCGCACCCATTACACCGACGCCTGCGGCGCCACCACCGTCTACCAGCTCAACGACCTCTACCAGGTCATCGGTGAGACGGACCCCCTGGGGAACACCACCTCGTCCGAGTGGGACCGCTGGGACAACCTGCTGGCCTACACCGACGCGTTGGGCCACACCACCCGCTTCGAGTACGACCGGACCCACAACCCCACCGTCATCGAGCTCCCGGACGGCAGCCGGTCCACGTCGACGTACAACGCGCTGAACCTCCCCGTCACGATGACGGACCACGACGAGACGGCCTGGCACCAGGAGTTCGACGAGCGGGGCAACCTGACCGCCGTCACCGCACCGAACGGCGCCACCAACCGGTTCACCCATCACGCCAACGGCGCGGTCGCCACGACCACGGACCCGGTCGGTGCGCAGGCCTCCTACGAGGTCGACGGCGCGGGCCTGCCCGTGGCCATCGGCAACCCGGCCGGCCAGCGGGCGACGATCGAGCGCGACGCGTTCGGCCGGCCCACCGTCGTCACCGATCCGGCGGGCGCGATCACCCGCGCGGCATGGACCGTCGAGGGCCTGCTGTCGGAGCGCACCGCACCCGACGGCCGCAGCGAGCGGCTGACCTGGGACGGTGAGGGCAACTGCCTCAGCCACGCTGACGCCGCGGGCGGCACCACCCTCTTCGAGTACACCCACTTCGACCAGCCGTCGGCCCAGACCATGCCCGACGGTGTCCGCTACACCTTCGCCTACGACACCGAGCTCCGCCGCACCCGCGTCGTCAACCCGCAGGGGCTGACCTGGGACTACACCTACGACCGCGCGGGCAACCTGACGGCGGAGTCCGACTTCGACGGCCGCGAGGTCGCCTATGTGCTGGACGCGTCGGGCCGGGTCGTCTCCCACACCACACCGCTGGGCGAGGAGATCACCTTCCGGTACAACTCCGTCGGTGAGCTGGTGGAGAAGAACGTGGCCGGGGCGGTCACGTCGTTCGCGTACGACTCCGCCGGAGCGCTCGTCAGGGCGGCCTCGCCGTCCTCGACCATGGAGATCGAACGGGACGTTCTCGGACAGATCGTGGCCGAGACCGTCGACGGCCGCGCCAGCCGCTTCACGTACGACCTGCTCGGCCGGCGCACCTCCCGCACCACCCCGACCGGCGCCGTCAGCGAGCTGAGCTACGACGGGAGCGGGAACCGCGACGCCCTCACCTCCGACGGCCACCGGCTGGACTTCACCCATGACGTCCTCGGGCAGGAACTGTCCCGCGTGTGGGGCACGCCGGCCTCCCGCGTGAGCGCGACGACCGCTTGGGACCTGGCAGGCCGTTCCGTCTCCCACTCTCTCGTCGCACCGGGGGGCACCCTGCGCGACCGGTCCTACACCTACCGGGCCGACAACCACCTGACCGGCGTCGCGGACCGTGCGACGGGCAAGCGCCGGGACATCCGACTCGACGCGGTCGGCCGCCCGTTGACGGTCACCGCCGACGGCTGGACCGAGTCCTACGCCTACGACCGGGCCGGCAACCAGACCCGGGCCGACTGGCCCGCGAAGGCGCCCCGCGCGGAGGCGCGCGGCGAGCGCACCTACACCGGCACCCGCCTCCAGGCGGCGGGAAGCGTGCGGTACGAGTACGACGGCGCGGGCCGCATGGTGCTGCGCCAGAAGCAGCGCCTGTCGAAGAAGCCCGACACCTGGCGCTACGCATGGGACGCCGAGGACCGCCTCACCTCCTGCACCACACCCGACGGCACCCGCTGGCAGTACACGTACGACCCGATGGGGCGGCGCACCGCCAAGCACCGCCTGGCCGAGGACGGCGAGACCGTCGCCGAGAGCACCCTGTTCACCTGGGACGATTCCAACCTCGCCGAGCAGACCGACAGCACCACCGGCATCACCCTCACCTGGGACCACGAGGGCCATCGGCCGCTCACCCAGCTCGAGCGGAGGCCGAGGGGCCAGGGCGAGTACGACTCCCGCTTCTTCGCCATCGTCACCGACCTGATCGGCACCCCCACCGAACTCGTCGACGAGCAGGGCGACATCGCCTGGCGCTCCCGCACCACCATGTGGGGCGCCACCGCACACAGCCGCGATGCCACGGCGGTGACGCCCTTCCGCTTCCCGGGTCAGTACGAGGACCGCGAGACCGGCCTCCACTACAACTACTTCCGGCATTACGACCCGGAGAGCGGCCGGTACACGACACCGGATCCCCTGGGACTCGATCCCGCCCCCAACCCGGTGGCGTACGTCGACAATCCGCAGGCTTTCAGTGACCCGCTGGGACTGGCCCCCTGCGACGAGAAGAACATCACCTGGAACAACAAGGTCATCTACAAGTCGCTCGACTTCATGAAGCGCCCGCGCGGAATGGTCGCCAAGCTCGACAAAAGCATGATGGGTGGCAGGACCAAGCCCAAGCCCACGTCCGAGCCGCCGGGTTGGACCGGGGGACAGAAGGTCGCGATGGACCGCGGCCATCTGCTCGGCGCCCAGCTCGGCGGCACGAACAAGAGCCCGCTGAACTTCGTCACCCTGCACCGCTACGCGAACTCGCCGGTCCACCGGCACTACGAGAACGCGATTCGCAAGGCTGTCGACAAGGGCGAAAAGATCGAATACAAGGTGACGCCCATTTACAAGGGGCGGAACCCCATCCCGACACATCTGCAACTGAACGCCACGGGAAGCAAGGGCTTCCAGTTCACCCATCACAAGACGGGGCAGCTCCTGAACAAGGTGATCTTCCCCAACAAGCCCAAGAAATAGCTCGCGGAGGACGGCGTCTTCGTACTGCACGAAGACGCCCGCCACGGGACTCTCGGCTCCATTCATGACCGGCGCGCAGGCGGCCGGAAAACTCCGAAAAAATTGAGGTTACGGCCATGGTTCGGCCTGCGGTGTCCGATTGGGAAGACGTTTTCGGGTTCTCGGACGACCCGACCCCCGGCGATGCGGACATGCTCGGGGATCTGGCCCGCCAGTACCGCTCCGTGGCGGACAACGCGGGCGATGCCCTGCCCCTGGTCTCCGGTCTGGAGGACAACCAGGTCGGCGAGGGCAAGACCATGGACAAACTCCGCGACAAGCTCGGTGACTTGGCCAACCAGGTCCGCAAGCTGCACAGCTCCTACGACCAGGCCGCCGGCGCGCTGGACACGTATGTCAACTCCCTGCGCGACCAGCAGCGCAACGCCGACAACGCCCTCGAAAAGGGCCGCGAGGCCAAGGAACGACTCGACTCCGCCAGCGACATCGTCAAGGCCGTCGGCGCCGACATCACCAAACTCGGCGACGCCAAACCCGACAAGGACGACAAAGAGGCCCGCGCCAGCAACCAGCGCGCCCTGGACGAGGCCCACTCCAAGCAGTCCTCCGCCCAGTCCCACGCCGACGACGCCCAGGCCGACCTCGACGCCGCCCGCATGCTCGCCGAGGACGCCCGCCAGGTCCGCGAGGAAGACGCCGCCACCGCCGCCCAGAAACTCGACGACGCCCGCGACGAATCCGTCGCGGGCTACAGCCTCTGGGACAAGATCAAAAAAGCCTTCAGCAAGATCCTCGGCATCATCAGCGCCGTCCTCGGCGTCATCGCCCTCCTCATCCCCGGCCTCCAGGGCCTCGGCCTCGCCCTCACCATCGGCGCCATCCTCACCGGCGCCGCATCACTCGGCATCAACATGTCGATCATGGCCGAGACCGGCGACTGGGACATCGCCGAAATCGTCCTCGGCATCGTCGGTCTCGTCGCGGGCGGCGGCGCACTCCTCAAGGGCGTCAAGGGAATCGGGGCTGCCCTCAAGGGCGTCAAGCCCGGCGCGATCAAGCCGCCCAACGTCCGGATCAGCAGCCGGGGCCTGAACACCCGTACCTGCAAGACCGACCCGGTCGACGTGGCCAGCGGCGAGATGCTGCTGACGCAGAGCGATCTGGAACTGCCCGGTGTGCTGCCGCTGGTGCTCTCGCGGACGTATCAGTCGACCTACCGCTACGGACAGTTCTTCGGCCCCTCCTGGGCCTCGATCCTCGACGAGCGCCTGGAGACCGACGGCCGGGGACGGGTGTCGTGGGCCCGCGAGGACGGGTCGATCCTGACCTATCCGAGCCTTCCGGGCGCCGGGTCCGACGAGCCGGTGTGGCCCGAGGAGGGCCCACGCCTGCCGCTGACCTGCGCGGGCACCGACGCCACCACGGGCCGGGTCACCTACCGCGTCACCGACCCCCGCTCCGGGCTCGTCCAGACCTTCGCCGACCACCAGGACGACGAGAACGGCCTGCACTGGCTGGCCCGTTGGAACGACCGCAACGGCAACGAGGTCACCGTCTCCCGCCTCCCGGACGGCACCCCGACGGCGCTGATCCACTCCGGCGGCTACCGCGTCGACGTCCACTGCGTCGTCGGCCTGATCACCGGCCTCTCCCTCGCCACACCCGAGGGCCCCGTCGAGGTCGTGTCCTACGAGCACGACGCCGACGGCAACCTCACCCACGTGGTGAACTCCTCGGGCAAGGCACTGGTCTTCGGCTACGACGAGAAGTCCCGCGTCACCTCCTGGACGGACCGGAACCACTCCACGTACCGCTACGTCTACGACGACGCCGACCGCGTCACCGAGACCATCGGCCCCGACGGCCACCTCTCCTCGCAGTGGTCCTACGACCCCGTCGAGATGCGGACCCACTACACCGACGCCTGCGGCGCCACGACGGTCATCCAGCTCAACGACCTGTACCAGGTCGTCGCCGAGACGGACCCGCTGGGCCACACCGTCCGCTCCGAGTGGGACCGCTGGGACAACCTCCTGTCCCGCACCGACGCCCTCGGCCACACCACCCGCTTCGAGTACGACGCGAGGGGTGACCTCACCGTCGTCGAGCGTGCGGACGGCGCCCGGTCGGCCGCGGCCTACAACGCGCTGCACCTCCCCGTCGAGTCGACGGGCCACGACGGGGTGACCTGGCGCCAGGAGTTCGACGAGCGGGGCAACCTGACCGCCGTCATCGGCCCGGAAGGCGTCACGAACCGGTTCACCCACCACCCCACCGGGGCCGTCGCCACCAGCACGGACCTGTCGGGGGCGACGGCGACCTACGAGGTCGACGGCGCGGGCCTGCCGGTCTCCGTCACCGACGCGACCGGCCGCACGGCCACGGTGGAACGGGACGCGTTCGGCCGTCCCACGACCGTCACCGACCCGCTGGGCGCGCGCAGCACCTCGGTGTGGACGGTCGAGGGGCTGCTCGCGCGACGCACCGGCCCCGACGGCCGCAGTGAGCGGATGACGTGGGACGGGGAGGGCAACTGCCTGACCAGGACCGACCCCGCGGGCAACACAACCCGCTTCGAGTACACCCACTTCGACCTGATGGCCGCGCGGACCACGCCGGACGGCGTCCGCCACGCCTTCGCCTACGACCCCGAGCTCCGCCTCACCCGGGTCACCAACCCGCAGGGGCTCACCTGGGACTACACCTTCGACCGCGCGGGCAACCTGATAGCGGAGTCCGACTTCGACGACCGCGAGATCGCGTACACGCACGACGCGGCGGGCCGGCTGGCCGCCCGCAGGACGCCGCTGGGCGAGGAGATCGCGTTCACGTACGACGTCCTCGGCCGCATGACGGCCAAGGACGTGGCCGGTGTGCGCACGGAGTACGCCTACGACGCGGCGGGCGACCTCGCCGGCGCCGTCTCCCCCACCTCCGCTCTCGCCCTCGAGCGGGACCCGGTGGGCCGCCTCCTGGCGGAGACGGTCGACGGCCGTACCGTCCGCCACGGCTACGACGACCAGGGACGACGCGTCTCACGCACCACTCCGACGGGCGTGCTCACCGAGTTCGCCTACGACACGGCGGGCCGGCGCAGCGCGCTGACGACGGACGGCCGCCGTCTGGAGTTCACCCACGACGCCGTGGGCCGTGAACTGACCCGCGTGCTGGGTGCCCGCGCCGAGCGGCCCGTGACGATGTCCACCACGTGGGACACGGCGGGCCGCCCGGTGGCGCACGGTCTCGCGGGCGGCGGCAGGACGCTGCGGGACCGCAGGTACGGGTACCGCGCCGACGACCACCTCTCCTCCGTCACCGACGAGGCGACCGGCAGCGGCCGGCGGATGGAACTCGACCCGGTCGGCCGCCCGCTGACGGTCACCGCCGACGGCTGGACCGAGTCGTACGCGTACGACCAGGCGGGCAACCAGACCCGGGCCGACTGGCCGGAGAAGGCCGGCCGCGCCGAGGCGCGCGGCGAGCGCACCTACACCGGCACCCGCCTCCAGGCGGCGGGGGGCGTGCGGTACGAGTACGACGGCGCGGGCCGCATGGTGCTGCGCCAGAAGCAGCGGCTGTCGAAGAAGCCCGACACCTGGCGCTACGCATGGGACGCCGAGGACCGCCTCACCTCCTGCACCACCCCCGACGGCACCCGCTGGCAGTACACGTACGATCCGATGGGGCGGCGTACCGCCAAGTTCCGGCTGGCCGAGGACGGCTCGGTGGCCGAGACCGTCCGCTTCACGTGGGACGGCACCGGTCTCGCCGAGCAGACCGACAGCACCACCGGCGTCACCCTCACCTGGGACCTCGACGGCCATCGGCCGCTGACCCAGCTGGAGCGCAGGCCGAGGACGCAGGAGGAGTACGACTCCCGCTTCTTCGCCATCGTCACCGACCTGGTGGGCGCGCCCACCGAGCTCGTCGACGAGCAGGGCGGCATCGCCTGGCGCTCCCGCTCCACCCTGTGGGGCGCCACCACCCGCAACCGGGACGCCACGGCCGTCACTCCGCTGCGCTTCCCCGGTCAGTACGAGGACCGCGAGACCGGCCTCCACTACAACTACTTCCGCCACTACGACCCCGAGACGGGGCGCTACGCGTCACCGGACCCGCTGGGCCTCGACCCGGCGCCGAACCCCGTCACCTACGTCAACACGCCGCAGACGGCGACCGACGTCCTGGGCCTGGCGCCCGACTGCACCGTGGACCTGTTCCACGGGACCAACAAGACGGCCGGCTCGAGCATCCGCAAGGACGGCGTCAACACCAGCTTCAGTACGCGTCCCATGGACTTCGGCAACGGCTTCTACACCACGCGGGACCTCGGGCAGGCGACGAAGTGGGCGAGCAGGAACGGCAAGAACGCCGAGGTGCTTCACTTCCGCATTCCCAAGGCGGAGTTCGATGCCCTGAAGACGAAGACGTTCAAGGGTGAGAGCGAGGAGCTCGACAACTTCGTCTACTACTACCGATCCGGCGGCAAGGACGTGGATTACCAGGTGGTGGAGGGCCCGATGCTGGGCAACCCGAAGGAATTCATGAAAAATGATTGGGGAAAGTGGTTCGGGAACCAGGTGGTGTTCTTCGGTGACGACGCAGGCAAGCTCCTCACCAACAGCCTCCTGCCGCGCGGCGCGAAGTAACGAGTTGAGGAACACTGTCATGAGTACATTCCTGGCGAAGGCTTCGGCCGACGTGCTGGAGCTGCTGGACGAGGTCGCCGACGAGATGGTGGCGATGTTCGCCATCTCGCGGGCGGAGGCCGTAGCACGGATCAACGCCCAGTGGCCGGAACAGAAGTTCCTGGAGGAGAGCGACATCATCCTCCACGAGGAGGCCACCTACTGGGCGCTGTTCATCTACTACGACGGAGACGTGCCCGACTGGGACCCTGCCGCGGACCGCTCTTCATGGGTACCTTCCGCCAAGCCCGCGGCGGGAACCGAATACTGGACGACCGGCTGACGACACGACAAAGCCCCTCTCCCCGACGCTTGTGCCGGGGAGAGGGGCTTTGTCGTGTCGTCAGCCCAGAGCCGGCGGCAGCACCGTCTCCGGGACCTGGACGGTGCGCAGCACACCGTCGCCCAGATGCAGGATCGCGCGTCCGGGGCGGGTCGCGCCCAGGCGGCTGCGGGGCACCTTGACGCCGATCAGTTCGCCGTCGCTCATGTTCTGCGGCTTGAGCAGCAGACCGCAGCGGTTGCGGCGGGCCTCGGCGTGCCAGCCGGAGAAGCCCGAGGAGAGCCGGTCGGTCTGGCCTGCGATCACCAGGCCGCGACGGTTCTCCGCGCCGGACTTGGCGATGGCGGTGAGGACCGGCTCCGCCTTCGTCTTCAGCAGCAGGTCGGCGTCGTCCAGGATCACCACGACGCTGCGCGGCGCGGTCGCGAGGGCCGCCTCCAGCGCGGTGGGGTCGAGGTCGGAGTCGGCGAACACCCCGAGCACCCCGGGCCGTCCCGCGAGCTGGCGCAGCGGCGAGCGGGCGGGCGCGCCGATGACGACGGACGTCCCGACCGACAGCAGCGACATCGCCAGGGTCGCGAGGACCGTGCTGCGTCCGGAGCGGGCGGGCCCGGCGACCAGGAACGTCGGCGTGACGGCGAAGTCGGGTCCGACGGCGGTGAGTTCGTCACCGCCGACACCCGCCAGCGCCCACCGGTGGGACGGCAGCGGCCGGGGCGCGTAGCGGATCGCCTGCTCCAGGGTGAGCCGGTCCGGCAGGGTGTCGACACGGAACGGACGCGTGCTGTCCGGCAGTCCGGCCGCCTGCTCGCGGCAGTGCGCGGCGATCTGCTGGAGCGCGGCGGCCTGCGCCTGGCCCTCAGGGTTCTTCGTGAGGAGCGCGATCTGCACCTCCGCCTTGTCGGCGGCCCGGAAGGCGCGGCCCGGCGGGATCTCGTCGGGCACGTTGCGCTGGGTGATGCCGATCTGTCCGTACTCGGACTTCTCGTTGAGCTTCAGTACGAGCTTGTCCTCGGTGGAGCCGTTGACGCGGCTGGAGAACAGCGCGCGGTCGCCGGTCATCACCAGGTGGATGCCGACGCTGGCGCCGTCGCGGAGCAGGTTCAGCACGGACGTCAGCAGGTTTCCCGAGTCGTACTCGCCGAGCTGCTTGTCGAAGACCTCCCAGCGGTCGATGAACAGCACGATGTGCGGCGGCCGTTCGGACTCCGGCAGGGAGCGGCGCAGCTCCGGCAGGTCGGCGCTGCCGCGGGCGGCGAACATTTCCTGACGCCGGGTCAGTTCGGTGGTCAGCCGGGCGAGCAGCCGGGCCACCCGGTCGGGCTGGCTGCGCTGGGTGATGGCCCCGCAGTGCGGCAGCTTCTCGATGGGCAGCAGGGCGCCGTTGCCGCAGTCGATGCCGTACAGGTGGAGCTTGTCCGCGGAATGGGCGGAGGCGAGGCTGCCCGCGATGGTGCGCAGCGTCTGCGACCTGCCCTGCCGGGGCGAGCCGATGATGTGCAGGTGGCCGAGGGTCGCCAGGTCGATGACCAGGGGCTGCCTGGCCTGCTGGGCGGGCAGGTCCACGACGCCGTACGCGACGGGCGGCAGGTCGTAGTCCGAGGGCGGGGGCGTCGGGAGTTCGGCGGTGACCAGGACCTCGGGCAGCGGCGGCAGCCAGGGGCTGTGCTGGGCGGGGATGCCCATCTCCCGGTCGGCGGCGCGGATCGCGGCGACGAGTCCGGTGAGGTCGGTCTCCACGTCGGCGGGTGCGGCGGCGGCGCCGCGGGGCTTGGCCGGGAGCGGTTCGCCGAGCCGTTCCCAGCCGACCGCCACCGCCCAGGGCGCGGGCAGCGAGGCCGTCGTGGCGCCGGGCCTGCGGCCGCCGACCCGTCCGGACTGGAACGGGACGAGGGAGTTCTGGCCCAGGCGCACATAGGCGCGGCCGGGGTTGCTCTGCGAGATCCCGGCGGCCTCACCGGAGTTGAGGACGTCCTGGCTCTCGCCGGAGTCCGTCACGCGCAGCGCGATGCGCAGGTTGGTGTTGGCGCGGATCTCGGAGGAGACGACGCCGCTGGGACGCTGGGTCGCGAGGATCAGGTGGATGCCGAGGCTGCGGCCCCGCTGGGCGATGTTGACCAGGCCCTTCACGAAGTCCGGCAGGTCGCGCACCATCGAGGCGAACTCGTCGATGACGATGAGGAGTCGGGGCATCGGCTCGCGGCCCGCCCTCGGCTCCCGCTCCAGCAGGTCGACGTAGTCCTCGATGTCCTTGGCGCCGGCCGCGGCGAGGATGTGCTCGCGGCGGGTGAGTTCGGCGGTCAGCGAGACCAGGGCCCGCTCGACGAGGTGGGCGTCGAGGTCGGTGACCATGCCGACGGTGTGCGGCAGGTCCACGCAGTCCTTGAACGCGGAGCCGCCCTTGTAGTCGACGAGGACGAACGTCATGGCGTCGGGGCGGTTCGCCACGGCGAGCGAGGCGACCAGCGTCTGGAGGAGTTCGGACTTGCCGGAGCCGGTGGTGCCGGCGACCAGGCCGTGCGGACCGTCCCGCTTCAGGTCGAGGTGGAAGGGTCCGTCCAGGGAGACGCCGACGGCCGCCCGGGTGGAGCGGCCACCGGCCGTCCAGCGGGCCTTGATGCCGGAGGCCTGCGGCGGGTCGAGGGCGAGCACGTCGAGCAGGCGCGCGGAGGCCGGCAGCACCGCGGTCTCCTCGTCGCCGCCGCCCGGGTCGCGCAGCGGGCCCATCGCGCGGGCCAGCGAGCGGCACCAGTCGGCGGAGACCACGTCGGGGCGGACCCCGCCGAGGACGCCCCGGCCGGAGCGGCCGACGCGGACGGTGCCGCCGGGCTCCTCGGCGACGACGGCGTGGCACTCCTCGGGCAGCAGTCGCTCCTCGGCGTCCAGGCAGACCGCGCGGACGCCGACGGCCGGTCCGTCGCGCAGGATCTGGGTGACGCCGGGCAGCGAGCGCAGCCGGCGGGCGCCGTCGAGGATGACGAGCACGTCGGGGCCCGCGGCCCGGTTGCGCCGCTCGGACGCCGTCTGCAGGGCGCGTTCGGCGATCAGGGCGGTGAGTTCGGCGACGCGGCGGGCGCAGGTCTCGGTGCCGTAGCCGATGCTGGCCGGGGTGTCGCCGGACTTCTTGCGCACGTGCGGCAGCCAGCGCAGCCAGGACCAGCCGTCGCGGCCCTTCTCACCGGTGGTCAGCAGATGGATCTGGAGGTCCTGCGGGCTGTGCAGGACGGCGGCCTGCGCGACGACCCAGCGGGCCACGGCGCGGGCGGCGGGGCCCTGTCCCGCGATGCCGAGGACGTCGTGCTCGCGCAGCGGCACGGTCACCGGGACGTCGTAGGCGGTCCAGGGGTCCTGGCGGCGGTGCTCGTCCTTCGTCGGGTCGTGGAGCACGACGTCGGAGTCCATGTCGGCGGTGCCGATGCGCAGTTCGAGGAAGTCGGCGTCGGTGGTGCGGCGCTCCCACAGGCGGCGGCGCGGGCCGACGGCGGTCAGCACGACCTCGGCCGGGTCGGGGAAGCCGCGGCGCCGGGCGGTGCGTTCGGCCGTCAGGGCCTGGGTCGCGTCGCCCTCGATCCGTGCCTTCTTCTCCTCGTACTCGGCGACCCGGTCGGAGTGCGACTGGCGTCCGGTGCGCCGGCTCATGATGTAGTTGCCGACGATCGCGACCGGCGAGAGCAGGCCGAACAGCAGCATCGTCATCCGGCCGAAGATCAGCGCTCCGGCGCCGGCCATCACCAGCGGGGCCAGCGCGGTGATCCACGGCAGCGGCCGGGCGGCGGGCGGGGACGGCGGCGAGGGCAGCGCGAAGCGGGTCTCGGTGCCGGGCGGGCGCAGTCGCGGCGGCCGGTTGTAGTCCCAGCCGGTGCCGTCCTCGGAGGGCTGCACGGCCGCGTCCGGCTTCTGCGGGAGGGCCAGTTCGAGCAGGCTGTCCCCGACGAGGAGCTGGGCGCCGGGCTGCCAGGCGGTCGCCTCGGTGAGGTCCTCGCGGTCCAGTTGCAGGAGGCTGCCGGCGGGCCGGGAGGCCTCGGGCGTGACCCGGCAGCGGCCGCCGGGGCTGACCGCGACGACGGCGAGCGGCCGGGCCGGGTCGGCGCGCTGCACCTGGGCGGTGCCGTCGTGGGCGAGGCCGATGCGGTACTCGCCCATGTCGAGCCGGTGCACGGCGCCCGCGCCGGTCCCGCCGACGGTGCGGATCTCGACGAGGCCGTCCGGTTCGCCGGCGGCGGCGCCGGCCGGGCGGCCGAGGCCCACGACGGCCGCGTGGTGGACCGGGGCGTCCCCGAGCCGCAGGTCGGCGGGGAGCAGCCGGTCGCCGGCGTACAGGCCGAGGCCGTGCGCGGGCACGGGTACGCCGCCCGCCCCGGCGAGCGCCCGGGCGACTGCGCTCACGGGCGTGTCGGGGTCGGCGTCGAGATGGACGTCGAACGCGTCACCGCCCTCCTCGACCACGGTCAACATCAACGACACGAAAACGTCCTCCAGCCGGCCTGAAACGGGGGTCGGGGCAGCCGCTGACGGCGGCTCCCGTACCACTGTTGGCCTCTACGGACCGCGTCGCCGGATGGTTCACTCCCGCCTGCGGTGAACCATCCGTGGCCGCGCCCCGTAGTGCCCATCGGGTGCATGGCGCGGTGGCTGCGCGGTGCCGCTTGACAAGGAGTCAGAAGATGATCTGGTACGTCCTGGCAGTGGTGCTGGGGCTGGCGTTGATCTGCGCGGTGATCGCGCTGATCGTCACCGAGCGGCGGCGGCCGCGCAAGCCGAAGCCCGTGGCGCCCTCGGCGGCCGTGCTGAGCCGCGGGGCGCTGGACGTGGTCAACGCGGGCCTGCGCCGGCTGACGGGCGAATGCCTGCGCTCCGGCCGGTCGCTGCCGGACCTGTACGCCGTCGTCTACTCCGAGAAGCGGCTCGGTCTGCTGCTGGCCGCGCCCGAGGAGCAGGCCCCCGCGCCGTGGACCGCCGAGCAGGACGGCGAGCGCTGGGTGATCTCGACCGACGATCTGCACCGGCCGGGTCCGGAGGGCGAGCCGGCCCTGCCGTACGCGCTGACGGTGACGCTGGGCCTGGACGGCCCCGACCGGGTGCTGGTCGATCTGTCCCGGGCGACCGGAGCGGTGTCGCTGACGGGTGCGCCCGAGGAGGTGCGCAAGCTGGTCCGGACGATCGTCGTGGAGGCGCTGGCCGGTCCGGTGGGCGCGCTCGCGCAGGTCACCCTGGTGGGGTCGCTGTCCGACGGCACGCTGCTGCACGGCGACGAGACGCGCAGCTCGCGGCTGCACAGCGCGGCCAGCCTGGAGGAGGCGTTCGCCGGTGCCGCGTCGGGCGCGGGGGCGCAGGAGCCCGGATCGCCCGAGGTGACCCAGATCTTCCGGCTGATCGAGGGCAGCAGCCGGCTGGCCGTCCAGGGCGAGGCGCCCCATCTGTTCGTCGTGGACGCCTCGCAGCTTCCCCGGCGCGAGAGCGCGCTGGCGGGCCTGCGGCGCGGGGACGCGCTGCTGGTGCTCGGCGAGGCGGCCACGGGGTGGCGCTGGCGCATCGGGCCGGACGGTTCGCTGGACACCGGTCCGCTCGGTCTGCAGATCACCCGGCACGCGGGACGGATGGCGTGAGGGTCAGCCGGGCTCACGGTCGTGTCCGCCCGCGTACATCCCGCGGTTGTGCAGTGCCTCTCGCATGGCGCGGGCGGCGTAGTACGTACGGGACTTGACCGTGCCCGGCGGGACGCCGAGGACCTTGGCCGTCTGGTTCACGCTGCGTCCCAGGTAGTGGACGTGCAGCAGGACCTCGCGCTGGGCCGGCCGCAGGTCGCCCAGCGCCTCGATGAGCACCTGGGAGGTGAGCATGTGGTCCACGCCGTCGGACACCGGCAGGTGGGCGAGTTCCGGGTCACCGGTCTCGGGTGGTCTGGCCTGGCGGGCGCGGTGGTTGTCGATGACGAGGTTGCGCAGCGCGGTGAACAGCCAGGGGCGCACCGAGTCGGAGGTCGGGTCGAGTTCCGAGGCGTGCCGCCAGGCGCGGATCGCGACTTCCTGGAGGACGTCCTCGGCCCGGTGCCAGTCACCTTCGAGGCGTCGGGCGGCGAACTGGAGCAACGCGTTGCCGTGCAGGTGGTACAGCGCTCTGAGGAATTCTTCGGGGCGGAGTTCCGAGCCGGGCGCACCCGGCTCGGCCGGGGGGCCGGGTATCGAGTCTTCGGTGGAAACGCTGGCCGACAAGGCCTTTCCTCTCCGGTCGTCTGTGGGGGAAGACGGGTGCGGGCGCCTGCACGGGAACCCGACAGGCGCCGCCGAGGGGGGGGAGGGGGGGGGGGCGGGGGGTGCCCCCTCCCTTCCGCCCCCCCCTGGATTCTTCCCTGGTCCGTCACTACCGGGGCACCACCACGACATACGCCGCCGGATCCCGGTCGCCGGACGCCATCAGCGCGGTCCGTACGACGGCGGCCTGCTGCTCGATCGACTCCCGCAGCTTCCTCGGCGTGATGTGCACGACCGTGATCCCGAGCCGCTCCAGGTGCTCGCGCTTGCGGACGTACTGGCTGAACAGCGGGTCGTCGCCCCCGCCGAGGCCCGCCCTGGGTGCCCGCGTGTCCAGTTCGACGGCGACCGCGTGGTCCGGCCAGTAGGCGTCCACGCCGCCCAGATGCGGGCCGCCCGGCAGGCGCAGGTCCACGTTCCACACCGGGTCCTGCAGGCCGCCCTCGCGCACCATCGCGTACAGCCGGTCCTCGGCGATCGCCCGCCCCTCCGCGAGCAGCGAGTCCACGGCCGCCACCACGTGCGGCCGGGTCAGCAGCCGGGCCACGGTCAACTCCCGTACCAAAGAAGCCGGTTCGCAGTGGCCGCCGCGCACCGCCTCGGTGAGCAGCCGGCGCACCGCCTCCGCGTCGGCGAGCTGCGCCACGGCGTCCGCGAGCGCCCGCGGCACCGGCGCCACCGGAACCCCCTTGATCTGTACGGGATCCGGCAGCCCCGGCGTGCGCACCAGCCGCGCGAAGTCGGTCGACCGCAGCCGCCGCGTCCTCGGTACCAGTACGTCGATGTGGTCGAGGGAGAGCAGCGGGGGAGCGGCCGAGAATCCGTGCAGGGCCAGCGCCGCGAGCCCGGTGACCAGGGCGTCGGAGTACGGCGTCACCGGTGCGACCTGCGCCGCGTGCGGATCGCCCGCGGCCGGCTGTACGGGGACGGCGTCGGCCGGGGTGCGCCGCTGCGGGGCCCGCCCGGCGTACAACATCACCGCGTGCAGCCGCTCCTCACCGGTCGGCGGCCCGGCGTGCAGCAGGAACACCCCCGGCAGCACCTGCTGCCAGGGCCCGCCCGCCCGGCACTGCTCCTGCACGGCGGAGGCGGAGACCCCGTGCGCCTTCAGTTGGGCGCCGCTCATGACGCGCCGCTGGGTCGTGACGAGGTGGCGCAGGGGGCGGGGGGAAACGGGGGTGTTGTGGTTCATGAGGTGGTTGTGCCCACCGGCACCGCCCCCGCTAACCGCTGTTACACCCCTGTCGGCAAACCCGGACAAGCCCGCCCTAAAGTCAACCCCCCAACCTGCCGAAAAGCCCAGGCGGTGCGGGGGGTTACGGCCATGGATGCCCAAATTCGGTAACACTGTAGCCTCGGGCAACCTGCCGCGTAGCCTTGGGCAATCTGCCGTCCCCCAGACTCCGTCCGGGGGGTCCCCCGGAGCGGCAGGGTGGGCAAGGCGGCACCCCGGCGCGGGGCGAGCGCTTCGACAGGCCTGTGCCCCCGCCCGGCGCCCCCAGGTCACCCGATGTGCACGACCCGGGCCCACCCCGGCGGCGAGTCCGGCACATACTCCGGATCGTCCTCGTCCACACCCCGGGCACCCCGAGGAAACAGCCCGACCACCACCCGGCAAGGCGGCTGCTCGGACGGCCAAGGCGTCTGACCATCAGTCAGGGCAACGATCACATCCGGCCGCCATGGCCCCCGCAGCGCCCGCGCGAACCCGGACCGCAAATCGGTCCCCCCACCCCCCACCAACTCCAGACTCTCGGCCCGGCACAACGGCACAGCCACCCCGGCGGCGGCATCGCACGAGATCACCGACACCAGATCCCGCCGCCCACCCACGGCCCGCGAAATCGCCGCGACCTCCAGCAACGCCGCCCCCAACTCGGCATCACTCACCGACCCGGACGTGTCGATCACCACGCACACACGCGGCGGATCGCGCCGCAGGCTGGGCAGCACGACACCCGGCAGGCTCGCCGAGCGCCGCGAGGGCCGCCGGTAGCTGTGGTTCTCGCCCGTCCCGGGCGCCCCCGCCGCCGACCGCACCGCCGACCCCAGCAACTGACGCCAGGGCTGCGGCGGATGGAACGCCTCGTCCGCCCATCGCCGCCAGCCGTCCGGCGCCGAGCCCGGCCGGCCCTTGATGCCCTCCGCGACCCGGAACCGCACCGCGTCCCGCTGCTGCCGGGTCAGCCCGTTCGCCCCCTCGGGCCCCAGCTCCCACGGCCGGGCGTGCCCGTCGGCGCCGCTGCCGCAGTCCAGCCAGGCCAGCTCCGGGCCGAGGTCGGCCATCGACGCCGTCCGCAGGTACTCCTCCATCAGCAGCCCGTCGTCGAGCCGGAGCATCGAGGGCAGCACGACACCCGTGGGCTGCTTCAGCCCGTCGCCGTAGATGTCGTCGTTGATCTCGAAGTCGGCGGCGATGTTGCGCCGCAGCCGCTCGCCCCGGCCGTGCTCGCCGTTCTCGCGGGCGTAGCGCTCGCCCCGGCCGTGGTGGTCGCGGAGCAGATGGGACACCTCGTGCACCCAGACGCCCGCCAGGTCCTCGACGGGGGTGCGGTCCACGAAGCCGGGTGAGACATAACAGCGCCAGTACGCGTCCACGGCCATCGTCGGCACCGACGGGTCCTCGACCACGTGCAGGGCGAAGAGCGCGGCGGCCAGATAGGGGCGGACCCGCACCGCGTGCAGCCGGGCGGCCAGCAACTTGTCCATGTCCAGCGCGAGTCCGGGCCGGTCCGGCCGGGCCCGCGGCGCCGCCGTCACGGGACGCGGCGGCGCGGGGCGCGGCACCGGACGCGGTACCGACCGCTTCTGCGCCGGGGCCCTCATCGGCGTACCGCCGTGGCGACGCCGCCCGCGGTTCTGGCGACCGACCGGTCGGCGCGCCGGGAGAGCCCGACGATCCCGGCCAGCCGGTCCACCGTGTCCGGCACCTCCCAGTCGTCGCGGCGCAGCGCGGCCAGCGCGGACGCCGGGGCGACCAGCAGGTCGGGGGCGCCGGTCTCCAGGGCGCGGACCAGGACGGCCCAGGCCGCCTCCCAGCGGGCACGTTCGGGGCGGGCGCCGACGGCGGCGACCACCGCTTCGAGGGCGGCCTGGCGCAGATCGCCGCGTTCGGGGAGGTCGGCGGTCGGCGGGTCGGCCAGGAGCGACTCGGGGTCGGGGAGGTCCATCCGGTCGAGGTGGGCGAGGAGTTCGAGGCCGGGGCCGTCGCCCACGGCGCCGCGCACGAGCAGCGCCAGCACATCGCGGGAGACGGCCGCCGCGGTCCCGAAGGCCAGCAGGGTCAGCGCGGTCTCCCAGCTGCGCGGCGAGGGCCAGGCGCCGCCGCGCCGTGTCTCGCTGTTCGGCAGCCGGTGGATCAGGGTGGGCCTGGCCTCCAGGAACCCGCACACCGCGCGCCGCGCGTACGCCACTGCCGGGGCCAGCGCCTCGGGCTCCAGGTGGGGGAGTTCGGCCCGGGGCCAGACTCCGCCGAGGCCGCGCACCACCACTTCCCGGTCGTGCACCCATTGCAGATGGACGAACCTGTTGGCCAGCGGCGGGCTCAGTTCCCAGCCGTCGGCGGCCGAGGCGCGGGGGTTGGCGGCGGCCACGATCCTTACTCCGGGCGGGAGTTGGAGGGCGCCGACCCTGCGTTCCAGGACCACGCGGAGCAGGGCCGCCTGGACGGCCGGGGTGGCGGTGGACAGTTCGTCGAGGAAGAGCAGCCCGTGTCCGGCCCTGACCAGTTCGACCGCCCACTGGGGCGGTGCCATGGGTACTCCCTGTACGGCGGGGTCGTCGCCCACGATCGGCAGGCCGGAGAAGTCGGACGGTTCGTGGACGCTGGCGATCACCGTGGTCAGCGGGAGCCCGAGCGACTCGGCGAGCCGGGTGAGCACGGCCGTCTTGCCGATGCCGGGTTCGCCCCACAGCAGCACCGGCAGGTCGGCGGCGACGGCCAGGGTGAGCGCTTCGAGCTGTTCATCGGGCCTGGACTCGGTCCCGGTGGCCCGGAGCAGGCCCAGCAGGTCGTCGGCGACGGAGAGCTGGCTGTTGTTCATCATGAGCATCACCTGTGATGTGAGTAGGAAAGAGACACGTCTCGTCTCATCTGCGGGTCTCGTCGTGGCTGGTCGCGCAGTTCCCCGCGCCCCTGGAGATGCGCACTTCGTGCGCGATCTCCATCAAGGCGCGCCGCCTGCCCAAGGCGGAGGCGCGGCCCCTGCCCCGGTTGGAGGTGCGGCCCTCCCCCCCCGGGTGGAGGTGCGGCCCTTCCCCCCCCCGGGTGGAGGCGCGCGAAGCGCAGCCTCAGGGGGAGGCGGCGCGAAGCGCCTGCCTCAGGGGCGCGGGGAACTGCGCGAGAAGCGGCCACCGGCCCGCACCCGACCGACAACCCGATAAGGGGCGCGGGGAACTGCGCGACCAGCCCCCACCGTCGGAGAGACGACAGCGGCGATCAGCGGGACAGGGCGAAACGGGGCCGAGCCCGACCACGGGCATTGGACTTGAGCTCCACCGCGCTGGGATCCCGGCAATCGACCGGCGCCCCATCGAGCCCGGCACGGAACAGCCCATGCCCGACGACCCGCCCCGCGGCCCACTCCAGCTCGTCCTTGAGCGCCCCGTCACGCAACACGGCCCCGCCCCCGAGCAACCCCTCGACGACGGCGAGCGCCCCACCCCCGTCCCCGTGCAACAACCGCTCCCGCACGGCGGGCAACGCCTCGGGGCTGCGATGCACGGCGTCGATGGCCCGCAGACACGGAAGCCCGGGCCCGCCCAGCGCCACGAGAAGCTCCTCCCGGCGCAGCTGGTCCGGACCGTGGTCGACCGCGGACAGCACCCCGTCCCGCAGCGCGATCCGGTGCACCTCCCCCCGGCACTCCACCCGATGCGGATCACCGGGATCGGCGTCGACCGCGCCGCCCGGCACCCCCGCACCGCGCCCGGCCAACGCCCCCGCGACCAGCGGATGCAGCCGCTCGACGGCGACGAGCCCGGCCCGGAGGAGTTCGAGATCGGGGAGCGGCCGCGCCGCGGCCTCCGGAAGGACCGGAAGCGCCGCGACTACCTGCGGAGGCAGCACCTCGCGCACCGGCCGGCACACTGGCGCATGGCTGTCGTCGGGGGCGAGGAGTTCGAGGACGTCGTGGTCGCGGGCCCCGCGCCGCACGGTGAACGCCCCACGAGAGGAGCCCCGTTCGGCACGCAGCAGCACCTCCGCCTCGACGGCCCACCCGGCATCGGCGCGCACCGCGAGCTCGGAAGCGCGTCCGGCGTCCCACAGATGCCGGTGCAGATCGAGCCGGAACCGCCGCTGCGGATACGGATGGGGATGCGCCCGGGCCGGGACGCTCCCGGGCCCCTCCCACAACGAGAGGGACAGCCGCTGCCCGCCGTCCGCCGGCGCCGGAGGCGTCCGTACGACGAGGCGGAGCGGCCCGTACCGGGCGAGGGCGACGGTCAGCGCGGGCCGCAGCCGCCCGTCGGGGGCGATCCGGGGCAGGTGCCAGCGCAGCAGATCCGGTGCGAGGCACCGCAGATCGGCCCGGAGGCGTTGGGCGAGGTCAGTGCCGTGGCGACGGCGCACGGCGCGCAGATCGAGATCGACGTCGACCCGGGCGGCGGCACAGGCCCCGGCCCAGTCACCGGCGGCACGCCGCGCGGTACACGTCTCGATCATGGACGGTGGCACGGCGTACGCACGTACGCGCTGCCACATCGACAGGCGGGTCGGAATCCCGGTCACGAGGTGATGTGCCATCAGCACTCACCTTGCGCGGACGATTCCCCCGATCCGAAAGAGGAGGAGTTCTTCATCGCGGTCATCCTAAAGAGACGACCCCGTGCGGGGCGAGCGATTTATCGAACGCCCGCCCCGCACGGGTACAGCCGCGGCGACTAGCCCGCGGCCACGTCACAGTCCTGCGCCCGCAGCGCCCGGGCCAGATCGTCCCGGGCCTCCAGCACCAGCCGCCGCAGCGCTGGAGCGGCCTGCTCGTGCGCGGAGAGCCAGGCGTCCGTCGCCGCGAGCGTCTCCGGCGAGTCCTGAAGCTCGGGGAAGAGCCCCCGCACCACGTCCATGCCGATCTGGATGGACCGCTCGTCCCAGACCCGCTCGATCGCCGCGAAGTACTTCTGCGCGTACGGCGCGGTGAGTTCGCGCTGCGACGACTGCTGGAACCCGGCGATGGTCGCCTCCACCAGCGCGTTGCTCAGCGCGTCCGACTCCACGACCTGCGCCCAGCCCTGCGCCTTGACCGCCGCCGACGGGCGGGAGGCCAGACAGCGCACCTGGTGCCGCTTGCCGGACGCGGTGTCGTCGCGCGCCAGCTCCGCGGCCAGCGCGGCCTCGTCGGCGACACCGTACGACGCGAGCGTGTCCAGGAACGCCCAGCGCAGTTCCTGGTCGACCTCCAGGCCGTCGATCCTCGCGTTGCCCGCCAGCAGCCCGGAAAGCAGCTGGAGATCGGCATCGCTCGACGCGACCGACGCGAAGAAGCGGGCCCACGTCAGCTGGTGCTGGCTGCCCGGCTCCGCGAGCCGCAGCTCCTTCAGGGCGCCCTCGGCGAGCAGCCGCCCGCCCTCCTCGCGCCACGCGGGAGCCACGTAGTGCACCAGCGCGCCGCGTGCCCAGGCGTGCAGCATCTGCAGGACCCCGATGTCCGACTCGCGCCCGGCGAACCGCAGGACGAGGCCGATGAAGTCCCGGGCCGGCATGAGCCCGTCCCGCGTCAGGTTCCACAGCGCGGACCAGCACAGCGCGCGGGCCAGCGGGTCGGTGATGTCGCCGAGCCGCTCGCGCAGCGTCGCGAGGGACTCCGCGTCGAACCGGATCTTGCAGTAGGTGAGGTCGTCGTCGTTGACGAGCACCAGCTCGGGTGCCTCGGCCCCGGCCAGCTCGCCGACCACGGTGCGCGGCCCGTCCACGTCGGCCTCGGCGCGCGCGTAGCGCTCAAGCGCGCCCTCCGCCGTACGCCGGTACAGGCCGACCGCGACCCGGTGCGGGCGCAGCTCCGGGTGGGATTCGGCGGCCTCCTGCACCACGGCCAGCTCGACGATCCGCCCCTCACCGCTCAACGTCACCTGCGGAGTAAGCGAGTTGACGCCCGCCGTCTGCAGCCAGGACCGCGACCAGGACGCCATGTCGCGCCCGCTGGTCTCCTCCAGGACGGACAGCAGATCACCGAGGCGCGTGTTCCCGTACGCGTGCCGTTTGAAGTAGCGGCGCGCGCCCTCCAGGAACGCGTCCCGGCCGACGTACGCCACGAGCTGCTTCAGGACGGAGGCGCCCTTGGCGTACGTGATGCCGTCGAAGTTGAGCTTCGCGTCCTCCAGGTCCCGGATGTCGGCCGTGACCGGGTGCGTGCTCGGCAGCTGGTCGGCGCGGTACGCCCAGGACTTGCGGTTGTTGGCGAAGGTGATCCAGCCGTTGGTGAAGCGCGTCGCCTCGACCATCGAGAACGTCCCCATGAAGTCCGCGAAGGACTCCTTCAGCCACAGGTCGTCCCACCACTGCATGGTGACGAGGTCGCCGAACCACATGTGGGCCATCTCGTGCAGGATGACGTTCGCGCGACGCTCGTACGACGCCGTCGTCACCTTCCCGCGGAAGATGTACTCCTCGCGGAAGGTGACGATCCCCGGGTTCTCCATCGCGCCGAGGTTGTACTCGGGCACGAACGCCTGGTCGTACTTGCCGAAGGGGTACGGGTAGTCGAAGTTGTCGTGGAAGAAGTCCAGGCCCTGCTTGGTGATCGCGAAGATGTCGTCGGCGTCGAAGTACGGCGCGAGACCCTTGCGGCACATGGCGCCCAGCGGGATGACGAGCTTGGAGCCGTCGTCGAGGGCACGCTCGTAGGAGTCGGTGACGTAGTGGTACGGGCCGGCCACGACCGTCGTGATGTACGTCGAGATCGGCTTGGTCTCCGCGAACCGCCAGACACCGTCGACGAGTTCACCCAGGCCGTTGGACCAGGCCGTCCAGCCCTGCGGCGCCTGTACGGAGAAGCGGTAGGGCGCCTTGAGGTCCGGCTGCTCGAAGTTGGCGAAGACGCGGCGCGCGTCGGCGGGCTCGTACTGCGTGTAGAGGTAGACCTCGCCGTCCTCGGGGTCGACGAAGCGGTGCATGCCCTCGCCGGTGCGCGAGTACGCGCACTGGGCGTCGACGACCAGTTCGTTGTCCTCCGCGAGGCCCTCCAGCTGGATGCGGCTGCCGTCGAACACCGCCGCCGGGTCGAGGTCCTCGCCGTTCAGCGTCACGGCCGTCACCGACGGCGCGATCAGGTCGACGAAGGTGCTCGTCCCCGCCTCGTTCGCCCGGAACCGGATCGTGGTCACGGACCGGAAGGTGCGCGGCCCGTCCGCGGCGGTCCCGCCGACCGCCGAGCGCAGGTCGAGCGCGACCTCGTACCCGTCGACGGACAGCAGACCCGCCCGCTCGCGGGCCTCGTCGCGGGACAGATTCTCTCCGGGCACGGGCGGCACTCCTTCTGACGGCGCGGCGTCCTTGTGGGACTGTGCGGGGCTATGCGGGACTGTTCGAACTCCTACGATCCTCGCACGCGCCCCCGGCGCCGGACATGCAGGGAATGCGATCGGCACGGGCCGCGTTGCCGCAGGCAAGACCACCCGGTGACTTCTGAGGAGAGCCATGTCCACCACGGCTGAGAAGACCCCCGTCGACTTCTGGTTCGACCCCCTGTGCCCCTGGGCCTGGATGACGTCGCGCTGGGTCCTGGAGGTCGAGAAGGTCCGCGACATCGAGGTCCACTGGCACCTGATGAGCCTCGCGGTACTGAACGAGAACAGGCTCGACGAGCTGCCCGAGGAGTACCGCGACATGCTCGCGACCAAGGCCTGGGGCCCGGTCCGCGTCGTCATCGCGGCGCAGGAGGAGCACGGCCCCGAGGTCCTCGGCGCGCTGTACACGGCGCTCGGCACCCGGATCCACAACCGCGGCGAGGGCCCCACGAAGGAGGCCGTCGCCGGCGCCCTGGAGGAGGTCGGCCTGCCCGCCTCCCTCCTCGACCACTGGGACGGCACGAAGTACGAGGCCGAGCTGCGCGCCTCCCACAAGGAGGGCATCGACAAGGTCGGCCAGGACGTCGGCACCCCGGTCATCGCGGTGCCCGGCGCCGACGGCGAGCAGATCGCCTTCTTCGGCCCGGTCGTCACCCCGGCCCCCAAGGGCGAGGAGGCCGCCAAGCTCTGGGACGGCACCCTGCTCGTCGCCTCGGTCCCGGGCTTCTACGAGATCAAGCGCACGCGCACGCAGGGGCCGGTCTTCGACTGACCTAGGCGAAATCTTCCGGGAGGGTGTACCCGTTGCGTGCATTGAGGTGGTGCTGCACCCTGCGGCACTTCCCGTCATTGCCCTGGCAGCGCCAGAAACCGTTCGCCTCCGCGGGGCTCAGGCCCTCCTCCTTGATCAAGTAGGCCTGCTCGGCGTCCGTGGAGTGACGGAAGTTCTGCAGTGGCCCCTGGCAGTTCTCGCAGTTCTTGGACATCGGCATAGGCACGACGGTCCCCCGGAACCCCGCATACCGACAGACCCCGCGAGTCACGTCCTCGCGGGGTCTGTCCTTTTCAGCCGCCCACCCGCGTGAAGGTTGAGAAGACGATCACGAGGCGGGACGCATGGGGGAGCCGTCGGCTCAGGGAACCAGCAGCAGGTTGTAGGCCCGCTCCTTGGCGGCGGCGTAGCGCTTGGCCACGTCCTGCCAGTTGACGACCCGCCACATGGCTTCGATGAAGTCCACCTTCTGGTTCTTGTACTGCAAGTAGAAGGCGTGCTCCCAGGCGTCGAAGACGAGGACCGGCGTCGAGCCCTGTCCCACGTTGCCCTGGTGGTCGTAGATCTGCTCGACGATCAGCCGCCCGCTCACCGGCTCGTACGCGAGCACGCCCCAGCCGGAGCCCTGCGTCGTCGCGGCGGCCTTGGTCAGCTGCGCCTTGAACCCGGCGAACGAGCCGAACGACTCGGTGATGGCGTCCGCGAGGTCACCCACCCCGTCCGCGGCCAGCGGCTCGCCGCCGCCGTCACCGGTCATGTTGTGCCAGTAGATGCTGTGCAGGATGTGGCCGGAGAGGTGGAAGGCCAGGTTCTTCTCCAGGCCGTTGAGCGAGCCCCACTGCTCCTTGTCCCGGGCCTCCGCCAGCTGCTCCAGGGTGTCGTTCGCGCCCTTCACGTACGCCGCGTGGTGCTTGTCGTGGTGCAGCTCGATGATCTGCGGGTTGATGACCGGCTCAAGTGCCGCGTAGTCGTACGGAAGTTCAGGAAGCGTGTACGTGGCCATGTCTCTCCGTGCCCTCCGGCTGCTTATTGCAAGTAGTTCGCAAGTGCAGGCTAACAGCAACAGTGCCGCGCGCAACGAGAAGGACCCCCGGGCCGCACGGCCCGGGGGTCCTTCTCGTCGCAGGTGGGGGAGTTACTTCTGCCCGGCCAGCTTCTGGCGCGCGTAACCGACGGCCGCGAGGATCACGGTGAGGCCGCCCGCGTAGTAGAGCTGCTCGCGGGTGCCCTCCTCGCGGGCCATCAGGACGAAGACGACGGCCATGCCCGCGAGCGCCACCCAGGTCAGGTACGGGTAGGCCCACATCTTCACCACGAGCCGCTCCGGGGCCTCGCGCTCCAGCCGGCGCCGCAGGATCAGCTGCGACGCGGCGATGAAGAACCAGACGACGAGGATGAGGGCGCCGATCGTCTTCAGCAGCCACTGGAAGATGTCGTCGGGGCGCCAGTAGCTGAGCAGCACGCACACGAAGCCGAACACCGCGGACAGCAGCACCGCGATCCGCGGCACGCCCCCGTGGATCTTCCCGATGACCTTGGGGCCCTGGCCGCGCGCGACCAGCGAACCGGCCATGCGCGACGCGCCGTAGATGTTGGCGTTCATCGCCGAGAGCAGCGCGACGAAGACCACGATCTTCATGATGACGCCGGCCGCCGGCAGGTCCAGGTATTCGAGGGTGGCGACGTAGGAGCCCTTGTCCGGGTCCACCAGCGCCTTGTCCGACCAGGGGATGAGCGCGACGACCACGGCCATCGAGCCGACGTAGAAGATCGCGATGCGCCACATCGCCGTCCGCACGGCCTTCGCCACACCCTGCACCGGGTGCTCGGACTCGGCCGCGGCGATGGTGACGGTCTCCAGACCGCCGTACGCGAAGACCGACGCGAGGAGTCCGGCGATCAGGCCCTCGGTGCCGTTGGGCATGAAGCCGCCGTGACCCGTGAGGTTCTCGGTGCCCGGCGCGTCGTTGCCGAGCAGCCCGAAGACCGCCAGGACGCCGATGACGAGGAACGCCACGATGGCGACGACCTTGAGGGTGGCGAACCAGAACTCGAACTCGCCGAAGTTCTTCACGGCCGAGACGTTGGTCGCGGTGAAGACGAGCATGAACAGGGCGACCCACAGCCACTCCGGCACACCCGGAACCCAGCCGTGCGCGATCTGCGCCGCGCCGATGCCCTCCAGGCCGACCGCCACGCACAGCAGGAACCAGAACGACCAGCCCGCCGTGAACCCGGCCCACGGACCGATGGCCCGCTCGGAGTGCACGGAGAACGAGCCGGAGGCCGGATACGCCGCCGCCATCTCGCCCAGCATGCGCATCACGAGCATCACGAGGGCGCCCGAAATCGCGTAGGCGAGGATGATCGAGGGACCGGCCGCGGCGATCGCGGTGCCGGAGCCCACGAAGAGCCCGGCGCCGATCACACCACCGAGCGCGATCATGGAGAGGTGGCGCTGCTTCAGGCCGGGCGAGAGCGACGAGGTGTCCACCGGCTGGTCGGGCCGGCCGGTCGACGGTTGCGCGTCGGCCGGCGACTGCGCGGACGTCCGAGACATGGAATTGCCCTGTTCAGTAGCTGAGACGGGGTGCGGGTGCGCCGATGTAATGAGCGCGTAAAACCGCCACAGTCTGAGTGCGCACTCCGCCTACAGGGAAGACGTTTCCGGAATACGGACACGACGCTCACACTCGGCGACGTTCGTGTCGACGTACCGTGAACGGTCAGACACGCCGTGCGCGCAGCTCCCGCACACCCGCGACGGCGAGCACCGCGAGCGTCGCCCCCGTCGACCACAGCAGCTGCGGCCGCGCCGTGTCGTCGGTCAGCATCAGCACGAACACCGCCGCCATCGCCACGAGCGCCGCCCAGGTCAGCCACGGGAACGCCCACATCCGCAGCACGAGCCGCTCGGGGGACTCCCGCTCGATCCGGCGCCGCAGCCGCAGCTGGGACAGCGCGATCAGCGCCCACACGAACAGCAGCACCGCGCCGACCGAGTTGAGCATGTAGAGGAAGACGCTGTCCGGCCACTCCAGATTGAGCAGTACGGAGACGAAGCCGAACGCCACCGACGCGAGCACCGCCCGCCGGGGCACCCCGCCCCCGCTCACCCTCAGCAGCGCCCGGGGCGCCTCGGAGCGCTCGGCCAGCGAGAAGATCATGCGGGACGAGCCGTAGAGATTGGCGTTGAGCGCGGAAAGCAGTGCCACGAAGACGACGATGTTCATGATCTGGCCGGCCGACGGGATGCCGATCGAGTCCAGGACGGTCACGTACGGGCTGATGCCCGCCTTCTGCGCCGTCCAGGGCAGCACCGTGACGATGACCAGCATCGAACCGACGTAGAAGAACAGGATCCGGAACACCGCGCTGCGCACCGCCCGCGCCACCGAGCGCACCGGGTCGTCGGACTCGGCGGCCGCGATGGTGACGACCTCCAGACCGCCGAACGCGAAGACCACCGCGAGCACGCCGGAGACCACGCCCTGCCAGCCGTGCGGCAGGAAGCCGCCGTCGCCGGTGAGATGGGTGAGGCCGACGGGGTCGGTGTCGGGCAGCAGCCCGAAGATCGCGAGCGTGCCGAGCACCAGGAACGCGACGATGGCGACGACCTTGAGGGTGGCGAACCAGAACTCGAACTCGCCGAAGTTCTTCACCGCCGCCAGGTTCGCCGCGGTGAACACCAGCATGAACAGCAGGACCCAGGCCCACTGCGGGACGCCCGGCACCCAGCCGTTCGCGATCTGCGCGGCGCCCGTCGCCTCGACGGCGAGCACCACGACGAGCAGGAACCAGTACAGCCAGCCGGCGCTGAACCCGGCCCACCGGCCGAGCGCCCGCTCCGCGTGCACCGAGAACGAGCCGGAGGCGGGCATCGCCGCCGACATCTCGCCGAGCATCCGCATCACGCACATCGCGATGGCGCCCGCGATCAGGTACGACAGCACGATGCCGGGGCCCGCGACCTGGATCCCGGCGCCCGAGCCGACGAAGAGCCCCGCCCCGATGACACCGCCCAGACCGAGCATCGTGAGGTGGCGCTGCTTGAGGCCCCCGGAGAGCGGTTCGGGCGGTACGTCGTCGTGCATGGGGGGTTCAGCCGATCTGAGGCGAGCAACGCGTTGGCGGGAACCTACAGTCTCGCTTTCGCGCGCCTCCGCACGCAAAACGGACCCTTCCCAGTGACGAGCGTCACCCCGGATGTGGTGTACATGCGGTTCTTTGTGCAGAGCCCACCAACACTGCGCTCAAGCCTTTGTCGATCGGAGACCGTGATCGGCTCAACCCCCCTGGGATAGCGTCACCACGTCCCGCCCTGCCCACCCACGAACCTCGCGGAGTCCCCATGAGTACCGCCGCCGCAGTCGCCCGCCCGGGCAAGGTCCTCGCCGACCTCCTCCCCGCCTCCCGCACCAAGTCCGCCGTTGTTGCGAAGAGCGCGGCCCTGGTCGTCGGCGGCGCCGTCCTCACCGGCATCGCCGCGCAGATCGCGATCCCCGTCCCGGGCTCCCCGGTGCCGGTCACCGGGCAGACCTTCGCCGCGCTGCTCGTCGGCACCGCGCTCGGCGCCCGCCGCGGCTTCCTCGCGCTCGCGCTGTACGCGCTCGCGGGCATGGCCGGCATGCCGTGGTTCGCCGAGGGCGGCTCGGGCTGGGCGACGGCGTCGTTCGGCTACGTCATCGGCCTGATGCTGGCCTCCGCGGCCGTCGGCGCCCTCGCCCGCCGCGGCGACGACCGCTCGGTGTGGCGCACCGCCCGCGCCTTCCTGATCGGCGAGGCCATCGTCTACGCGGTCGGCGTCCCGTACCTGGCGCTGTCCACCGGCATGGGTCTGGGCGCCGCGCTCGCCGCGGGCCTGACCCCGTTCCTGATCGGCGACGCGCTCAAGGCCGCCCTGGCGATGGGCGCGCTGCCCGCCGCCTGGAAGCTCGCCGACAAGTAAGCGGCTAACGCGGGTTGTAGTTCCTCCGGAAGAGGTTCGCCGGGTCGTACGCGGCCTTCACGACGGCGAGCCTCTTTCGCGTGTCCGGGTCGTGGAGCCCGTCCGTACGGTCGCCGCCGCCGAAGGCGAAGTTCAGCGAGCGGCCGACCGTGTGGTCCCCGACGGCCGCGAACGCCCGCGCGTGATGGACCCGCGCCGCGTCCCTGCCCCCGTCGCCGAGCGGCGAGAGGATCCGCACCAGCCAGCCCGCGTCCCGGTACGGCACCGCGTTCGGCGCGGGCCGCGACAGCGCCCCGCCCAGATGGTTGAGCTGCACGATGTGCATGCCGTCGGCGCCGGGCCCCGACAGCCGGAACAGCTCACCGAGCCCGTCCGCGACGTCCGTACCTTCGAGGAACGCGCTGTCCCCGTAGTAGGGGTGCGGGAAGTCCGGGTCGGCGTGGATGGTGTGGCTGTCGCCGTACGGCATCTCGCGCACCGTGTCCGTGCCGGGCTCCCCGAGCGCGGCCCGCAGCGGCGCGAGCAGCCGCTCGCCCTCGGCTGCCGTCCCGGTGAAGGCGATCCGTACGGAGATCACGTACTGGCCGCGCAGGTGCGGCGGCATCGCGGGGGAGTCCGGGTAGACCAGCGCGGCGAGCGACGAGGTCAGCGTGTCCGGGACGGTCGCGGCCCAGGCCGTGTAGGCCCCGACGACATCGGCCACGTCCGTCTCCCGCCCGTCGTAGCCGAGCGAGCCACCGTAGAGCCGGGCCACCGGCACCAGGCCGACCTCAAGGGACGTCACCACGCCCAGGCCCGCGCCGCCGCCCAGCAGCGCCCAGAACAGCTCGGGGTCGCTGTCCGCCGTCACGCGGCGCGGGACGGCGTCCGCGGTCACCACGTCCAGGGAGCGCACATGGTCGGCGGTGTAGCCGAACTCCCGCGCCAGGATGCCGAGTCCGCCGCCCAGTGTGGAGCCGACCGCGCCGACGGTCGGCGCCGAGCCGTTGAGCGGGGCGAGGCCGTGCGGTGCCGCGGCGCGCACCACGGCGCCCCAGGTGGCGCCCGCGCCGACGCGTACGGTGCGGGCCGCCGCGTCGACACGGACCTCGTCCATCCGCCGTGTCGTGATGAGCACCCCGCCCGTCGAACTGTCCGGCAGCCCGTGACCGGTGGCCTGGACGCCCACCGGCAGACCGGCCCGCGCCGCGTACGCCACGGCGGCCACCACGTCGTCCGGCGCCGCCGCCGCGTGGATCACGTCGGGGTGCTGGGTGAAACCGGTCTGGAACCCGGTCCGTTCGTCGTCGTAACCGGTGTCCGCCGGGCGGAGGGTGCGCACGGAGTGCGGGTCATGAGCGTCAGGGATCGTCGTCATGTCCCGCACTCTGCGCGCTCAACCTGACAGAATCCGTCAGCTTTTCGGCGGCTCGCCGAATCCGGCGGGCCGCCGGTCTCAGCGGGCCGCCGAGGACTCCTCCGACGGACGGCGCCGGGTCCACCACAGGCCCGCGCCACCGACCGCGAGCAGCGCCGCGCCCACCGCGCCGAGCGGCAGCACCCGGTCCGCGGGGCCCGTCGAGGGAAGCTCGCCCTTGTCCCCGGCCTTGCCTCCCTCGCCTCCCTTGTCACCGGCCGGGGTGGCCGGCTTGTTCACCGTGTTCAGCAGCAGCGGTGTCACCGGCGCGTTCGGCGAGGGGCTGGTCGTGCCGAACGGCACCGGGCCCTGCTGCCAGAACGTCGTCTTCCCGTCCGCGCTCTGCACCGGCAGACAGATCTTCCCGGTCTTCGACAGATCGAAGGTCGCGGAGACCGGGAACGACTTCGATTTCCCGGCCGCGAGATTCGACACCGGGCAGGAGAATCCGCTGTTGGAACCCTTCGGCAGCTTGTTCTCCGGAATAGATGTGCAGCCCGGTACATCTTTCACGGTGAGTCCGTCGAATCCGACGACCGCCAAAGAGATCTTCCCGCTGTCCTCGGTGCCCTTGTTCTGGACGGTAGCGACGAGATCCTTCGTCTTCCCCGTCGAATTGTCGACCGAGATCTTCTTGGGCAGAGTCGTGGTCGGTTCGACGCCGGCGGGCGCCTTGCCCATGACCTTGCCCCCCTCACTGCTGCCCGGACCTGGAGCGTTGTCCGCGACCGCGGTGGCGGGCAGGACCAGCGCCGCCGCGACGGCCGCGGTCAGCAGTGGCCCAGCCGTGGTGGCCCGGCGCCCCGCACGCATAACTGAACTCATGTTCGTCCCCCTTGGTGTTTCTGTTTCCCCCGTGACGGCTGCAACTGCGTCCGAATTCGCAGTACTTGAAGAGGTACCACAAGATTTCTCCCCACTATGCTGGGAGAGCGCGATGTATCGATTTTGTGTTTCTCTGTGTTTCGGGGGTGCAGTCGATTGCCAGGGCAGTCAGGAAATGTAAGCGGAGGCGTCCGGGGATGGGTGGTGGCTGGGCGCTACCGCTTGGACGAGCACATAGGCCAGGGGGGCATGGGGCGTGTGTGGCGTGCGGTCGACGAGATGCTCGACCGGCCCGTCGCCGTGAAGGAGATGCGCATCGACGGCCTCGACCCCGAGGACGCCCGCACCCGCCGCGAGCGCACCCTGCGCGAGGCCCGCGCCACGGCCCGGATCGACCACCCGGGCGTGGTGCGCGTCTACGACGTCGTGGACGAGGGTGAACGGCTGTGGATCGTCATGGAGTTGATCGACAACCGCTCCCTGGAGCAGACGCTCGTCGAGGACGGGCCGCTCGGCGTGGACGATGTCGCGGGGATCGGCCGCGGCCTGGCCGAGGCGCTGCGCGAGGTGCACGCGGGCGGCGTCCTGCACCGCGACATCAAACCGGGCAACGTCCTGCTCGAACGGGTGGGCAGGCACCGCGTCATGCTCACCGACTTCGGGATCGCCGCCATCCAGGACACCGAGGCGCTCACCATGGTCGGCATGCTCGTCGGCTCGCCCGACTACATGGCGCCCGAGCGGATCTCGGGCAAACCGCAGGGCCCGCCCTCCGACCTGTGGTCGCTCGGCGCGACGCTGTGCGCGGCGCTCGGCGGCAGCTCCCCGTTCAGCCGGGACACCACCCTCGCGACGCTGCACGCCGTCCTCTACGAGGAGCCCCGGCTGCCGCCCGAGGCGGGCCGGCTGACGCCGCTGCTCACCCGGCTCCTCGCGAAGGAGCCGCAGGAACGCCCCGGCCTCGACGAGGTCGTGAAGGCGCTCGCACCGCCCGCCGCGAGCCCGGCGGCCCACCCGCCTCAGGGGAGCCCGACCCCCGCCCCCGCCCCCGCCCCCACACCCACGCCCACCTTGAACATCGGCCTGCGCCGCCCGGTCCCGCCACCGCCCCCCGCCCAGGAGGCCCCGACGGAGTGCGCGAAACCGATCCGCGGCGACGATCTGCTCGGCCCGCCGTCCGCCCCGCCCGCCGCCCCGGCGGGCCCGCGCGGGAGGCGCCGCCGCAATCTGCTGATCGCCCTCGCGGTGGCGGTGGCCGCGGGCGTCGCGGCGGCGCTCGCGCTCACGCTGCCCGGCGGCGGTGACTCACAGGCGGGCGGCGCGGGCCCCACGGCCACGGCGTCGCGCCCGCCCACCGTCGAGGGCACGTCCCGCCCGCCCACGGCCCAGACCCTGCCCCCCGGCTCGATCCGCGAGGTCGGCTACGCGTGGGTGCCGCCCAAGGGATGGAAGCGGGCGGTGAAGACGGCGTCCGAGGTGCACTACACCGCCCCCGACGGCACCCAGGAACTGGTCACCCAGTCCGCGCTCGCCAAGGACGACCTGCTGGCGACCTGGCAGAAGTCGGAGCGCGACGCCCACCAGGGCCAGGACTACGTGAAGATCCGGCTGGACCGCACGACGTTCCGGGGCCGCCCCGCCGTCGTCTGGGAGTACCTCTTCACCCTCGACGGCAGGCGCTGGCACGCCGAACTCCTCGGCTTCGACCAGGACTCACGCTCGTACCAGATCGGCACCTGGTACCAGCCGCAGGTCGCGGGCCCCGCGCAGGCGAGGTACGAGCAGGTGAAGAAGACCTTCACGGTGCTGAGGCCATAACCACAACCAGGCCCCGCTCAAGCCCCTCCGGCGATTGAGGAGCGGGGTCCGGGGCGGAGCCCCGAGACCTCAGCCCCGGCGCGGGGCGCCGCTCAAGGCTGCCGCTGCCGCTGCACCCGCTCCCGCACCAGCGCGAACGCCACCACGAACACGGCCACCAGCAACGACAGCAGCACCTGCTCACGCCCGGCGTCATCGGTCAGCATGTACACGAGCACGAACGAGATCATCGCGATCGTCGCCCACGTCAGATACGGGAACAGCCACATCTTCACGACGAGCTTCTCCGGCTGCTCGCGCAGGATCATGCCGCGCATCTTCAGCTGCGTGAAGCAGATGACCAGCCACACGAACAGCGCGACGGCGCCCGACGAGTTCAGCAGGAAGTTGAAGACGGTGTCCGGCCACTGGTAGTTGAACCAGACGGCGAGGAACCCGAAGACGACCGAGCCGAGGATCGCGGTGCGCGGCACACCCCGCGAGGTGGTCTTCGCGAACGCCTTCGGCGCGTCACCGCGCCGCCCGAGCGAGAAGGCCATGCGGGAGGCGGTGTAGAGCCCGGAGTTGAGACAGGACAGCACTGCGGTCAGCACGATGACGTCCATGACCTGGCCGGCGTGCGGAATGCCGATGGAGTTCAGGGCGGCGACGTACGACCCGTCCTTGACGATCGACGGGTCGTTCCACGGCAGCAGCGTCAGCACGACGAAGATCGAGCCGAGGTAGAAGATGCCGATGCGCCAGATCACCGAGTTGGTGGCGCGGGTGACGGCCTTCTGCGGGTTCTCCGACTCACCGGCGGCCAGCGTGACGATCTCGCTGCCCATGAAGGAGAAGACGACCATCAGCACACCGGTGAGGATGGCGCCGGGCCCCTTGGGGAAGAACCCGCCCGCGTCGGTGAGGTGCCCGAAGCCGCTGCCCGGGTTGTCCGAGCCGGGCAGCACCCCGAACACGGCGAGCAGCCCGATGATCACGAACGCGCCGATGGCGACGACCTTGATCCCGGCGAACCAGAACTCGAACTCGCCGTAGGAGCCCACGGCCGCCAGGTTCACGACGGTGAGCACGACCATGACGATCAGCGCCCAGGCCCACTGCGGGACCGCCGGTATCCACCCGTTGAGGATGGTCGCGCCCGCGGTCGCCTCGACGGCGAGCACCACGACCCAGAAGAACCAGTACAGCCAGCCGATGGAGAACCCGGCCCAGCGCCCGAGCGCCTGATCGGCGTAGGCGGAGAAGGACCCGGACGACGGCCGCGCCGCGGCCATCTCGCCGAGCATCCGCATCACCAGGACGACCATCGCGCCGACCAGGGCGTACGAGACGAGGATGGCGGGTCCGGCCGCCGCGATCCCGGAACCGGATCCGACGAAGAGTCCGGCGCCGATCACACCGCCGATGGCGATCATCGACAGGTGACGGTTCTTGAGTCCGGCCTTGAGGCCGTCCTCCTCGGGCGGTGTCTCGTTCGGCGCCAGGGTTGACTGCGAAGACATGCAGACTTCCTTAGGGTCTCGGTGGGGCGAGCCCTGGCATTCAAAGCTCAGGATCGGCCCCTGCGGAAGGGCTGACTCCGGATCGTTGTCTTTGTTACGCCGAGTTACGCCGGTGAATCAGGAGGTCAGGGCCCCGCCAGCGACTACCCGGCCCGTGCCGTGCCACACTCGGATCCATGCGCGTCTATCTCGGCTCCGATCACGCCGGCTACGAACTCAAGAACCACCTGGTCGAATGGCTGAAGGCCCACGGCCACGAGCCCGTCGACTGCGGGCCCCACATCTACGACGCCGTCGACGACTACCCCCCGTTCTGCCTCCGCGCCGCGGAGCGCACGGCGGCGGACCCCGACGCCCTGGGTGTCGTGATCGGCGGTTCGGGCAACGGCGAGCAGATCGCCGCGAACAAGGTCAAGGGCGTTCGTGCCGTCCTCGCCTGGAGCGAGCAGACCGCGGCCCTCGGCCGCGAGCACAACAACGCCAACGTGATGTCGGTCGGCGGCCGCATGCACACCCAGGAAGAGGCGACGAAGTTCGTCGAGACCTTCCTCACCACGCCCTGGTCCGGCGAGGAGCGCCACCAGCGCCGCATCGACATGCTGTCCCGCTACGAGGAGACCGGCGAACTCCCGGCGATCCCGGCCCACCACCCGCAGGCGTAATCACGGCCAGATCAAGCCCCTCCGGCGATTGAGGAGCGGGGTCCGGGGCAGAGCCCCGTGTCCTGGTCCTCGATCGCCGTCGCCATGCCCGCCCCGAGAGGAAAAGTCGTGCCCGAAGGCCACACGATCCACCGCCTGGCAAAAGACCACGCGGAGCGATTCGCAGGCCGAAAAACCCAGGTCACCAGCCCCCAGGGCAAATTCTCCGACGCGGCGGCCCTCCTCACGGGCCAGGAACTCACCACCACCGAGGCCCACGGCAAACACCTGTTCCTGGGCTTCGACGAGTCCTGGATCCACATCCACCTCGGCCTCTTCGGCAAATACACCCTCGGCGACACCCCGGCCCCACCCCCCACGGACACGGTCCGCCTGCGCCTGAAGAACGACACCCACTACGCGGACCTCCGCGGCCCCACCACCTGCGCCCTGATCACGGACGCCGAGAAGCAGGCGATACACGATCGCCTGGGCCCGGACCCCCTGCGCCCCACCGACACCCCGGCCAGGGCGTACGCGAGGATCTCCCGCAGCCGCACCACGATCGCCGCACTCCTCATGGACCAGAAGGTCATCGCGGGCGTCGGCAACGTCTACCGCGCCGAGGTCCTCTTCCGGCACGGCATCGACCCGTACACCCCGGGCAGGGACATCACCGAGGCCCGCTTCACCGCGATCTGGGACGACCTGGTGGCCCTCATGCGCGAGGGCGTCCGCCTCAACCGCATCGACACGGTCCGCCCCGAGCACACCCCGGAGGCGATGGGCCGCCCGCCGCGCGTCGACGACCACGGCGGCGAGGTCTACGTCTACCGGCGCGCCCCGCAGCCCTGCCACCTGTGCGGCACGGAGATCCGCGCCGCCGAACTGGCGGCGCGCAACCTCTTCTGGTGCCCGACCTGCCAGCCTCCCGGCGCTTACTAGAACCCGTGCTGCAACCAGGGCGCGACGGCCGACCCGAACGCCACCGACGCCTCCGCCAGCGCCCCCTGCCGCAACTCCCGCACCCGCCCGGCCGCCCCCAGCGCGCCCAGTGACGTGTCACCGAGATAGGCGGCGCCCAACTCCCGTACGGAAAGCGACAGTTCGGGGGAGTCCTCGGTCCGCTTGCAGGACGCGCCCTTCGTGTCGCCGGTCAGCCGCCAACGCCCCGCGTTCCAGGGGCAGAAGGCGTCCTCGACCTCGAACACCACGTCCACCGGCGTGAGATACGTACGCGCTTCGAGCGCCGCGCCCACATCCACCAGACGTACGTGCAGGGAGTCACGCATCCGGACGGCGCACCGGCGGATGTCCGACACCATCGACAGCAGCGGGTCGTCCACCGGCACGTTCCGCGCCTCCACGAACTCCGTCAGGTCGACGGAGAGCAGGAACCGCCACAGCGCCGCGTACGCCGCCGGGTCGAGCGCGCTGATGTGGCGCACCTGGATCCGGCTGGTCGGCACCGACCACTCGGAGTCGGGCTTGATGTGGAAGCGGACGAATCCGACGACCTCGCCCGCCCGCTCGGCGAGCACGCACTGCATCGCCGACCCTCCGTGCCGCTCCTCCGGCGGGTCGAGCAGCGGCAGCCGCTCCCAGCCGGGGGAGCGGGCCAGGTTCCCCGGCCGGGTACCGATCGTGCGCGCGTACACGGCCTCGCACCGCTCGGCGGCCTCCGTCACGTCCACGAACCGCAGCGTGACGTCGTCCGTCCCGTCCGGCGCCTCGATGCGCACCCGCGACGACTCGACGGTGACCGCCAGCTGCCGGGTCGCGATGCCGTAGCCGAAACGGCCGTAGATCGCCGGCTCGGACGCGGTGAGCACGGCGAGCGCCTCGCCCCGCTCCCGTACGTCGTCGAGCTGGCGCCGCATCATCGAGGTGAGGATGCCGCGCCTGCGGTGGGTGGCGGCGACGCTCACCATCGTCACGCCCCCGGCGGGCAGGAACGCGCCGCCCGGCACCGCGACCCGGTACGAGAACGCGCTCGCGGTGCCCACGCAGTCCGCGCCGTCCCACGCCCCGATCGACCGGTCGAACTCCGTCAGGTCGTCCATCAGCTGCCGCTCCTGCGGCGGCTCAGGCACCCCGCCGAAGGCCAGCATCAGCCGCCCGTACCAGCGGTCGTACTCGTCGCGGTTCAGCGTGCGCAGGTCGATCGTCATCCGACATGCGTACCAGGGCGAGCGGGACGACAGCGAGCGAATTAGCCGTGGCGTCCCGGCCCGGGACGTGCCCGGAAAGGGGGACAAGTGGGACCTCCCGTGCACAGATCCTGGACCGATGGATAAGGTCCACGAGCAATGGCCGTACGACGAGACAGGCGTGCGCGCGAACAGCGCGCCGAAGCCGAGACGTTCCCGGCCCGGTTGAGAATGCGTATGCACCGGGTCCGCACAGCCGTGCGCAAATCCGGGGTGGACTACTTCCGCGGCGACGGTTCCGACTGGATCGCCCTGGCCGGGCTGCTGCTCATGGTCCCTCTGATCGCCTGCGCCACGATCCTCAACCCGGTCTGGTGCTCCCCTGCCGTGCTGGTCCTGCCGATCGTCGCGGGCGGTCTGCTGCTGCGTCCGGCCAGCCTGCTCGGCCTGTACGCGGCGGCCGCCACGGCGCTGATCGTCGAGTCGTACCGGCTCGGCCCCTACGAGCAGCATCCGGCGGCGGTCACGCCCGGCACCGTGCTCACGGTCGCCGCCTGCGGTTTCTTCGGGCTGCTGATAGCGCAGTTCCGCAGCCGGGTGGGTGTGCCCTGGCGGCGCGGCGGCACGATGCTCTTCGACCTGCGCGAGCGCATCCGCACCCAGTCGCGGCTGCCGAAGCTTCCGGTCGGCTGGCATCGGGAGATGGCGCTGCGGCCGGCGGGCGGTCAGTCGTTCTCCGGTGACTTCGTGGTGGCGGCCCGCACGAACAACGGCCGCACGCTCGAAGTCGTCCTCACGGACGTCTCCGGCAAGGGCATGGACGCCGCGTCCCGCGCACTGCTCCTGGCCGGCGCCTTCAGCGGCCTCCTGGGCTCGCTGCCGCCCCACGCCTTCCTCCCGGCGGCCAACGGCTACTTGCTCCGCCAGGACTGGGACGAGGGCTTCGCGACCTCCATCCATCTCGTGCTGGACCTCGAATCGGGCGACTACGAGCTCTACTCGGCCGGTCACCCGCCGGGCCTCCAGCTGAGTGCCGGTACGGGCCGCTGGGAGGAAATGGCGGCGGAGGGTCCCCTTCTCGGGGTGTACGACGGCGCCGAGTTCGACGCGACCAAGGGTTCGCTGCGGCCCGGCGACGTCCTGATGCTCTTCACCGACGGCCTGGTGGAGACCTCCGAGCGCGACATCGCCGAGGGCATCGACCGCCTCACCGGCGAGGCCGACCGCTACGTCCAGGGAGGCTTCCACGGCGCGGCCTGGCACCTGATCGAAGCAGTAGCCAAGGACGTCAACGACGACCGGGCCCTCCTCCTGATCTGCCGGGACGCTTAGCCCGGGGCTGTTCGCGCAGTTCCCCGCGCCCCTAGGTAGTTCTCCGTCTGCGGGCCGGTGGCCGCTTCTCGCGCAGTTCCCCGCGCCCCTGAGATGCGCACTTCGTGCGGCATCTCATCAAAGGCGGCGCGCCCGCCGCCTCCACAGGAGAGGCGCACGCCCCTGTCTCGTGTGGAGGCGCGCGCAGCGCAGCCTCAGGGAGAGGCGGCGCGAAGCGCCTGCCTCAGGGGCGCGGGGAACTGCGCGAGAAGCGGCCACCGGCCGTCAGCTGAAGGTCAACCCTTCAGGGGCGCGGGGAACTGCGCGAGAAGCCCCACTCACCGTCAGCCGAACGACAACCCGATAAGGGGCGCGGGGAACTGCGCGACCAGCCACGACGGCAGCGGCACCATGGTGACGGCCCCACCGCCCCGCCCCCCCCCGGCGACGACCGAAGGGTCAGACCCCGGCCCCGACCCGCTCCTCGACCGGCACAGGCACCCGCCCCCCAGGCAAAATCCGACCCAACCAAGCGGAGCGCCCGGCGGCCAACGGCCCAAGCACGGCAAGCACCAGCACATACCCGGCGATGAACGGCGAAAGCCGCTCGTCGAGCCCCGCGCCGGCGGCCATCGTGGCCAGGATCAACGCGAACTCCCCCCGAGCCAGCAGCGTCGTAGCGATATTGGCGGCGGGCCCGGCCCCGAACCCGTACACCCTGGCAGCCCCCAACCCGGCCAGCACATTCATCACCAGCGTCACCGCGACAGCGGCCAGCACCGGCCACACCACACTCGGCAGATCCCCGGGATCGATCGACAACCCGAATCCGAAGAAGAAGATCGCGCCGAAGGCGTCCCGCAACGGATGCACCAGCTTCAGGATGCGCGGCCCGGACGCGGTCGACCCGAGCATGAGTCCGACCATGAACGCCCCGATCGCGTCGGCCACCCCGAACCACTCGGAGACCCCGGCCACGAACACGGCGGCACCGAGGAACGAGATGACGAGCAGCTCGTCGTCCTTGGTGTTGAAGAGCTTGCCGACGACCCGGGTCCCGAACCGCGCGGCGAGCGCGAGCAGCAGCAGGAACCCGAACGCCTTACCGCCGTCGATCACCGCCGCGGACAGCGAGTCGGCGCCGGACAGGATCGGCTGCAACGCGGCCAGGTACAGCGCCAGGAAGATGTCCTCGACCACGATGATGCCGAGGATCGGCTTGGTCTCCGGATTGCCGAGGCGCCCGGTGTCGACCAGCACCTTGGTGACGATCGCGGACGACGAGATGCCGAGTACCCCGGCGAGGACCAGAGCCTCGGAGGTGCCCCACCCGAGGGCGAATCCGAAGCCGAGGCCGGCGCCGACGTTCAGCGCGAGGTACGTCCCGCCGGCGACGGCCATCTTGCGGCCGCCCGCCTTGAGGTCGTCGATGTGGAACTCGAGGCCGAGATAGAAGAGCAGCAGGACCAGACCGAGCGCGGAGAGCATCTCCAGGTCGTGCGGGTCCGACAGGAGCACGACGCCCGGTGTGTGGGGGCCGAGCAGGATCCCGGCCAGGATGAACAGGGGGATCGTGGGAAGTCCGATGCGCCCGCCGAGGCGGGCGAGAACGGCGGCGGCGAGAAAGGCGCCGCCCATGGCTATCAAGGTGTCTGCGTGTCCGATGGGCCCGTTCCTCCTTGTACTGGCGACCCGCTTTGGTAAAGGGATCGTCAAGAAAACGTCAATAGTTAGCTTACCAAAGTACTCGGAGGGCAGGCCGAAGGTCCCGTGGTGGGGTTCTCCCCACCCCCGATCCGCCGGTCGCCCTCATGGTCCACGGGGCCCTGGAATCCGTACGTTCGAGGTATCGGCACCGACACCGACACCGGCACGTACGAGAGGGCGACCATGGGCCTGCGCAAGAAGCGCCAGCGTCACGACGAGGCACCGCGCGAGGGCGGCTGGGCCGTCGAACTGCGCGGCGTACGCCGTCAGTACGGTCGCGGGGCAGCCGCGGTGCACGCCCTGCGCGGCATCGAACTCGCCCTGCCCACCGGCACGTTCACCGCCGTGATGGGCCCCTCCGGCTCCGGCAAGTCGACGTTCCTGCAGTGCGCGGCGGGCCTGGACCGCCCCACCGACGGCACCGTCGCCCTCGGCGGCACGACGATCACCGGCATGAACGAGAACAGGCTCACCGAGCTGCGCCGCACCCGCCTCGGCTTCGTCTTCCAGGCGTTCAACCTGCTGCCCTCGCTCACCGTCGAGCAGAACGTGCTGCTCCCGATGCGCCTGGCCGGACAGCGCCCCGACCGCCGCCGCGCAGCCGACGTCCTCACCCGGGTCGGCCTCGGCGACAAGGGAAAGCGCCGCCCCGGCGAACTCTCCGGCGGCCAGCAGCAGCGCGTCGCCATCGCCCGCGCCCTCGTCACGAGCCCCGACGTGATCTTCGCCGACGAGCCGACCGGCGCCCTCGACACCACGACCGCCCGCGAGATCCTGGGACTGCTGCGCGCCGCCGTCGACCGGATGGGCGCCACCGTCGTCATGGTCACGCACGACCCGGTGGCCGCCGCCCACGCGGACCGCGTCCTGTTCCTCGCCGACGGCCTGATCGTGGACCACCTCGAAGGCGCCCCGGCCGACGCCATCGCCGCCCGCATGAACACCCTCACCGCCCGCGCCGCAGTCCCGGCGGCCGCCTGATGTTCCGCCCCAACGGCCTGGCCCGGGCCGCACTGCGCTTCAAGCCCGCCGCGTTCGCGGGCACCTTCGTCGCCCTGATGATGGCCGCCCTGATCGTCTCGGCGTGCGGCATCCTCCTGGAGACGGGGATACGGGCGTCGGTCCCGCCCGAGCGCTACGCGAACGCCCCCGTCGTGGTCGCCGCCGACCAGCGCGCCCACCGGATCACCGGCTCCGGCGACACCCGCGAGGACGAGGCGGTCCCGCTCCCGGACCGGGCCCGGCTCGCCGACTCCCTCGCGGCGAAGGCGGGCACGGCCCCCGGCGCCCGCACGGCGGTCGCCGACCTCACCTTCCCGGTCCAGCGCGACGGCCGGGCCGCCGACGCCCACAACTGGGCCTCCACCGCCTTCACCGGCGAGAAACTGACCTCGGGCCGCGCCCCGGAATCCGGCGAGATCGTCACCTCGGGCGGCGCCCGCACCGGCGACCGCGTCACCCTCACCACCCCCGAGGGCGCGCACACCTACCGCGTCTCCGGCACGACGACGGGCGGCGGCACGTTCTGGCTCGCGGACTCCGACGCCGTACGCGCCTCAGGGCACCCGGGGCGGACCGACGCGATCGCCGTCCTGCCCAAGGCCGGAGTCTCCGCGGCCACCCTCGCCTCACAGGTCGAACACGCCCTGTCCGGCGCGAAGGCGGCACACGTGCACACCGGCGACGACCGCGGCGCCGTCGAGGACGCGAGCCTCGCCGAGGCGAAGGAGACCCTCATGGGCCTCGGCGGCTCCTTCGGCGGCATCGCCACCCTCGTCGCCGTCTTCACCGCGGCCGGCACCGTCGCCCTCTCGGTGGGCCAACGGGCCCGCGAATACGCCCTGTTGCGGGCCATCGGCACCACCCCGCGCCAGATCCGCCGCGCCATCGCCACCGAGACCCTCCTGGTCGCCCCGCCCGCGGCCGCGCTCGGCTGCCTTCCCGGCATCGCCCTCGCCCACTGGTGGTTCGGCCAGCTCCGGGACAAGGGCGCGGTCCCCGGGGCCGTGGACCTCTCCGTCTCGTGGATCCCGCTCGTCGTGGCGGTGGGCGCCGCCCTGTTCACCGCGCTCCTCGCCGGTTACCTGGCCGCCCGCCGCCCCGCCCGCAGCAAGCCCGGGCAGGCCCTGGCCGAGGCGTCGGTGGAGCGGCTGCGCGTCGGCTGGATCCGCACGCCGCTGGGCATCGCGGCGGCGGTCGGGGGCGCCGTCCTCGCGGTCGTCGCCGGACAGCTCAGCGGGGACGACGCGGCCAACACCGCCCTCGGCGTCGTCATGTGCTTCATGCTCGCCGTGGCGCTGCTCGGCCCGCTGGTGGCCCGCGCCTTCGCCGGACTCTTCGGGCTCCCGCTGCGCGGCGCGGGCGCGTCGGCCTCCCTCGCGGCGGCCAACTCCCGTTCGAACGCCCGCCGTCTCGCCTCCGCGATCACTCCGATCGTCCTCGCCATGGCCTTCTCCTCCGTCCTGGTCTTCCTGCACACCAGCGAGGACCGGGCCGCCGCCGACCAGCAGAAGGCCGGCATCACGGCCGACCACATCGTCACGTCCCGTGCGGGCCTGGCCCCGGACGCCGTCACCGAGGCCGGCCGCATCTCCGGGGTCACCGCCGCCGTCGGGGTGTACCGCTCCTCGGTGCTCGTCCCGGCGGCCGGCTCGCTGATGCCGGCGTCCACCCAGGCCGTCACCGGCACCGCCCGGGACCTCGCCCGCGTCCAGGACCTGAAGGTCACCCACGGCGCCCTGGACCTGTCGTCCCCGGACCGCGTGGCCCTGGACGCCTCGCTGGCGGACAGCCTTGACGTGGGAGTCGGCGACCACGTCGCCCTGCACCTGCCCGACGGCACCAAGGCGTCCCCGACGGTCTCGGCCACGTACGAACGCGGTCTGGGCCTCGCACAGGTCACGCTTCCCCGCGCGGCGTTGGCGGGCCACGTCACGAACCCGTACGCCACCGAACTCTGGACCAAGGGCGGCACGACACACGCCCTGTCCGCCCTGGGCACGCCGCTGGCCCGCGCCGACTACACCTCCGCGCAGTCCCTGGACCGGGAGCTGAACGCCTGGGCGAACACGACGATGGCCGCCGTGCTGGGCGGGTTCGCGGCGATCGCGGCGGCGAACACGCTGGTGATGACCGTCCTGGACCGCCGACGGGAACTCGGCACCCTGCGGCTGATCGGCTCTACCCGACGCCAGGTGCTCCGCATGATCCACTGGGAGGCGCTCCTGGTGACGGGCACCGGCATCGTCCTCGGCACGGCCATCGCCCTGGCCACCCTGACCCCCATGACCCAGGGCCTCCTGGACCGTTCCCCCTACATCCCCCCGCCCCTCTACGCCGCATTCGCCGCGGCAACCCTCACCCTGGGCCTGGCCTCCACCACCCTCCCGGCCAGATGGACAATCCGCAGGTAGCCCGCGGCACCCGTGGGTTTGCCGTTCACCTGCGGCCTTCCCCGCGCCCCTTGGGTTGTCGGTCGGCTGACGGCCGGTGGGGCTTCTCGCGCAGTTCCCCGCGCCCCTGAGATGCGCACTTCGTGCGGCATCTCATCAAAGGCGCGCCACCCACCCTTCAGGAGAGGCGCGCCCCTGGCCAAGGTGGAGGCGCGCCACCTGCCCAAGGTGGAGGCGCGCCCCGTCCCTCCAGGAGAGGCGCGCGAAGCGCAGCCTCAGGGGGAGGCGGCGCGAAGCGCCTGCCTCAGGGGCGCGGGGAACTGCGCGAGAAGCGGCCACCGGCGGTCAGCCGACAACGGATGAGCAGCGCGTAGCGCACGCTCCAGGGGCGCGGGGAACTGCGCGAGAAGCGGCCACCGGCCGTCAGCCGAAGGCCAACCCATCAGGGGCGCGGGGAACTGCGCAACGCACCTACCCTCACCCCATGCTGACCCTCACCGAAGTAGAGGCCCTGGCCCGCCAGGCCCACGCCACCCAGACCGACAAGGCCGGCCACCCCTACACCGAGCACCTGCAAGCCGTAGCCGACGGAGTCAAAGCCCACAACGGCACCGAAGAGCAGATCGCGGCAGCCTGGCTCCACGACGCGATCGAGGACAACGCCCTCTCCGAGGAATGGCTGACGACAGCACCGCTCACGGACCACACCAAGGCCATGATCCGAGCCCTGACGAAACAGAAGGGCGAGGACCCGGAGACCTACGCCCACCGCATCCTCGCCACCCCCGGCGCCCGCCTGATCAAGGAGGCGGACCTGGCCCACAACACGAACCCGGCCCGCCTGGCGACCCTGGACGAGCCGACCCGCACCCGCCTGACCCGGAAATACGCGAAGATGCGCACCCTCCTCGGCCTGGCCCCGGAAACGAACCCGGAAAAGAACTAAGCCCCGTGCCGCCGCCGCGCCAACTCAGCGGCATCCCGCCGGAACGCCCACTCCATCTTCGGCTCCATGGCGAACCGGAACAGCCGCTGCACAGGCGGCGTACACAGCACGGTGATGATGGACGCGGCAATGACCGTGACGACGATCTCGCCCCACGGCGTGTGCACCCAGGCGGCGTCGAACCAGCCCCAGAACCGGGACCCCTTCGCCAGGAACCCGTGCAGCAGATACCCGTAGAGCGTCCCCGCACCGAGCACCGTGAACCACATCTTCCGCCCCGGCACCCAGGCGAAGAAGCAGGCGGTGAGCACGACCGAGGCGCCGAACAGCGCGAGCGTCATCACGATGCCGGCCCACCACGAAGCACCCAGCTCCTGCGCGCTGTCGCGGTGGTAGAACCAGGCGGACGTCATCCGGGGTCCGGCCCAGTACGCGAGAGCGAGCGCGCACAGCGCGACCGGCACCGCCAGGATCCGTACCTCGCGCCGCCGCACCAGCTGGAAGTGCTCGGGCTTCAGGCACAGGCCGAGGACGAAGAACGGCAGGAACTGCAGCACCCGCTGAAGGTCCAGGTCGTCCCCGAGTTCCGGCGAGATGGACGCCAGCGCGGCGACGGCGACGGCCAGCGGCAGCGGCCACCGCACGATCTTCCAGATCGGCGTGGTCAGCCGCCACACGAACAGCGCGACGAGGAACCAGGTCAGGTACCAGGGGTCGAGCAGACTGATCGGGTAGTCGGGGTCGCCCCCGGCGGTCCGCTTGAAGAAGGTGTACGCGATCTCGAAGAGGACGTACGGGACCGCGACCCCGGTGATCAGCCGCTTGAGTCGGTGGGGGCTCGCGTCGAAGGACCGCGAGAAATAACCGGAGATGACGATGAACGCCGGCATGTGGAAGGTGTAGACGACCATGTACAGCGCCTCGGCGGCGCGGCTGCGGTCGGTCAGCGGTTCCCAGGAGTGCCCCATCGCCACGAACACGATGGCGAGGTACTTGGCGTTGTCGAAGAACGCGTCCCGCTGCTTCGCCCTGGGGGCGCCGGCGGGAGCGGGAGCCGCTGCCGGGCTGGGAGGCTGCCGGGTCTTGGGGGACGGCACGCCGTCCGCGGGAACCGCGGCCGGGGGGAGAGGCGTGCGATGCGAGCCGTGCGGATACAGCGAGCTGGTCACAGGCCCTCCCGCCGAGAACTCGGGGAGACCGTCCGGGACCGCACTGCGCCGGAGGAGGTCATGGCAGTGTGGAACATCTGAGGCACCCTAGTGGTGCCTGTGGGATTTCGTAAAACCCGCAATGTGATTCCTCCTTATCGCTTCCGGGTACCCCCGGATTCGCGGAAGTCGACATGCGTCCGTACGTCGTCGAACTCGTGACGATCTGTCCGTCATCACACTGTTAATCCCACTTAAACAGCGCATATCGCCCTCGGTCGACTACGCCGGAATGCCCCCGTACGAGCCATTCCGTACCGTGCCGTCCTGGGGCGGTAATGAGCCGCCGAATTCCCTGGATTCACCTGTGCGTATGCCAGGTGGAAAGCGCGTGAAAACCGGGAACGACATGCGAGGGGCATGTGTGCGCCGCACGTGCCCCGATGGAAACGATCAAGCCGAATTCCGACCCCCGCCGGCGCCCCTGTGGACCCCCGCCATCCCTGCCGCGACGTGCGCCGCACCCGCGCCGCGGGCATGCGCATCGTTCGCGCCCCCGTGCCCGCGTGGCCGACGATGCGTCACCGACCGCATACAGGGGCCGGGTTGGTGGCACGATGGTTCTGGCGGGGGGTGTGCGGGGCTGTGCCCCCCGGGCCGGGAGAGCGGACCGACCTAGGGTGTGATCAGTGTGGCCATTTCGCTGTCAGTGGTGCTGTTGTTGGCGATCGTCCTCGTGGTGCTCATGCGCGGAGGCTCGATCAAGGCGGGGCCCGCCATAGTCGCGGTGCTCTTCGGCTTCTTCCTGGCGTCGACCGGAATGGCTCCCGCGATCAACAACTTCCTCAACTCCGTCGCGGAGAGCATCAGCTCGATCAATTTCTGAGGCCGGGGCCGGGGATCGAGAAAGGCCCCGGCCCGGCCCGCGTCCCCCATGAGCCCCGGGAAGAGCCCCCGGAACGCGAACAAGGCCAGACCGAGAACGAATCCTCTGGCCTGGCCTTGTGCCGAATGGAGCGGGCGACGGGAATCGAACCCGCGTAGCTAGTTTGGAAGACTAGGGCTCTACCATTGAGCTACGCCCGCACAGCGCCCACCACCGATCACCGGCGGCGGCACGAAAGGCATCGTAGCGGGTCATGGGCCTCGCCCGCACACCCCCTTTCGGGCGCCCCCGCCGACGGCCGTGCCGACGACCTCGCCGGCCTCCGCGCCGCGGTCCGGAATGCGGGGGCCGCACGGTCTGCGGGCATGTACCCTACGTGTCGCACCGAACGGGGTGTGGCGCAGCTTGGTAGCGCGTCCGCTTTGGGAGCGGAAGGCCGTGGGTTCAAATCCCGCCACCCCGACCAGCTACTTCACCCAGTCTCCCGCCCGCATCACGGGCTGCTTCAAGATCGCATTGTGGCTGGGCTGCGGCGTGCCGTTACTATGCAAGCTGCATGCCCGTGTGTCTCTCAACCGGGCAGAACCCAAGAAGTCAGCCCCCAAGGAGACCGAACCGTGAAGAGCGCCGTGGAGACCCTGAACCCGACCCGGGTTCGGCTCAGCATCGAGGTGCCCTTCGAGGAGCTCAAGGACAGCCTCGACGCGGCGTACAAGAAGATCAACCAGCAGGTCACGGTGAAGGGCTTCCGCAAGGGCAAGATCCCGGCCCGCGTCATCGACCAGCGCTTCGGCCGCGGTGCGGTGCTGGAGGAGGCCGTCAACGACGCCCTCCCGAAGTTCTACACCGAGGCGGTCAACGAGGCCGAGCTGAACGTCCTCGGCCAGCCCGAGGTCGACATCACGGAGCTGAAGGACGGCGAGACGCTGAACTTCACCGCCGAGGTCGACATCCGCCCGGCCATCGAGATCCCGGACTACTCCGGCATCGAGGTCGAGGTCGACGCGGTGGAGGTCACCGACGAGGACATCGAGAAGTCGGTCGAGCAGCTGCGCGACCGCTTCGCCTCGACCTCCCCGGTCGAGCGCGCCGCCGAGGACGGCGACGTCGTCACGATCGACCTTGAGGCCAAGGTCGAGGGCGAGGTCCTGGAGGACGGCGTCGCTTCGGGCGTCTCCTACACCATCGGCTCCGGTGAACTGCTGGATGGCATCGACGACGCCGTGAAGGGCCTGGAGGCCGGTGGCGAGGCCACCTTCACCTCCGAGCTCAAGGGCGGCTCCGCCGAGGGCAAGGAGGCCGAGGTCACCGTCAAGGTCACCCAGGTCGCCGCCCGCGAACTCCCGGCCCTGGACGACGAGTTCGCCCAGCTCGCCTCCGAGTTCGACACCCTCGACGAGCTGAAGGCCGACAGCCGCAAGCGCCTCGAGAACATGAAGCAGTACGACCAGGCCACGCAGGCCCAGGAGCGTGTCCTGGAGAAGCTGCTCGAGCTGGTCGAGGTCCCCGTCCCCGAGAAGCTGCTCGACGACGAGGTCAACACCCGCAAGCACAACCTCGAGCACCACCAGCTCGGCCAGATGGGCCTGGACATCGAGAAGTACCTCGAGATCCAGGGCAAGACGGTCGAGGAGTTCGACGCCGAGACGCGCGAGCAGGCCGTCAAGGGCATCAAGACGCAGTTCGTCCTCGACGAGCTCGTCAACAAGGAGAAGCTGAACGTGAACCAGGAGGAGCTCACCGAGCACCTCATGCGTCGCGCCGCCTCCTCCGGCATGTCCCCCGACCAGTTCGCCCAGGCGGTCGTCGAGGGTGGCCAGGTTCCGATGCTGGTCGGCGAGGTCGCCCGCGGCAAGGCTCTTGCCGTGGTCGTCGAGGCCGCCACCGTCAAGGACACCAACGGTGAGGTCGTCGACCTCGAGGACGACGAGGACGAGGCCGCTGCCGCCGAGGCGCCGGCCGAGGAGTCCCAGGACGCCTGATCGTCCGTAGCGTCATCAGCGAAGGCCCCCGGGACATGTGATGTCCCGGGGGCCTTCGCGCCCCGCCAGGGGCGCGGGGCTGTGTCTGTTTGCGGCTCCGCCGCGTGGGCGCGCTCAGCCACGTGCGAGCCGCACCCGCCGTGGTCGCTCGCGTGGCAGACGCGCCTGCGGGTCCGTGGGGCTTCTCGCGCAGTTCCCCGCGCCCCTGGCGGGGCTGACCTGAACCTGCGCTCACAGCGAACAGTTCCATCTGCGGGATTCCCCGAAGGGACCCGCGCGTTAGGGTCCATGAAGAGGAGGGCAGGGGAGTCCCTGAGCAAGGGCCCCGCCCCCAGCTAGAGACGCGAGACGGCGCGTGGCCGTCAGAGACGAGCAGGTGGATACGTGACGATTCAGATGCCTTCCGCCGCAGGCGAGCCGTCCATCGGTGGTGGCCTCGGCGACCATGTCTACAACCGGCTGCTCGGCGAGCGGATCGTCTTCCTCGGCCAGCAGGTCGACGACGAAATCGCCAACAAGATCACCGCGCAGATGCTGCTCCTTGCCGCCGACCCGGACAAGGACATCTACCTCTACATCAACAGCCCCGGCGGCTCGGTGACGGCCGGCATGGCGATCTACGACACCATGCAGTACATCCCGAACGACGTGGTCACGATCGGTATGGGTATGGCGGCCTCGATGGGCCAGTTCCTGCTCACCGGTGGCAGCGCGGGCAAGCGCTTCGCGCTCCCGAACACCGACATCCTGATGCACCAGGGCTCCGCCGGTATCGGTGGTACGGCCTCGGACGTCAAGATCCAGGCCGAGTACCTGCTGCGGACGAAGCAGCGCATGGCGCGGATCACCGCCGAGCACTCCGGCCAGACCATCGAGACGATCATCCGTGACGGTGACCGCGACCGCTGGTACACCGCCGAGGAGGCCAAGGAGTACGGCCTCATCGACGAGATCATCACTGCCGCTACGGGTGTTCCGGGCGGCGGCGGCACGGGCGCCTGAGCCCAGGCCCCGATCCCAGCCCACTGCCTCCCTCACCAGGACGGAACACCGCCATCATGAACAACATCCCCGGCAGCGGCCTCTACACGGGCCCGCAGGTCGACAACCGCTACGTGATCCCGCGCTTCGTCGAGCGCACCTCGCAGGGCGTGCGTGAGTACGACCCGTACGCGAAGCTGTTCGAGGAGCGCGTGATCTTCCTCGGCGTCCAGATCGACGACGCCTCGGCCAACGACGTCATGGCGCAGCTGCTGTGCCTGGAGTCGATGGACCCGGACCGCGACATCTCCATCTACATCAACAGCCCCGGCGGCTCGTTCACGGCCCTCACGGCCATCTACGACACGATGCAGTTCGTGAAGCCGGACATCCAGACGGTCTGCATGGGCCAGGCGTCCTCCGCGGCCGCCGTCCTGCTCGCCGCCGGCACCCCGGGCAAGCGCATGGCCCTGCCGAACGCGCGCGTCCTGATCCACCAGCCCTCCGGCGGCACCGGCCGCGAGCAGCTCTCCGACCTGGAGATCGCGGCCAACGAGATCCTCCGGATGCGTACGCAGCTGGAAGACATGCTGGCCAAGCACTCGACGACGCCGATCGAGAAGATCCGCGACGACATCGAGCGCGACAAGATCCTCACGGCCGAGGACGCCCTCGCGTACGGCCTGGTGGACCAGATCATCTCCACCCGCAAGATGAACAACGAGGCGATCGCGTAACCGCGCGCTGTATCGTCTGCCATTCCCCGGCACGGTTCACGTCAAAGTGAACCGTGCCAAGGGGGGCCCGAACGGGGGGCCCGGCAAGGTACCGTCGGATACAGGCACCAGGAGTCGCTGAACGTGGCGTCTCCCAGGCGAAGGGGAAGCACCTCGTGGCACGCATCGGTGACGGCGGCGATCTGCTCAAGTGCTCGTTCTGCGGAAAGAGCCAGAAGCAGGTCAAAAAGCTCATCGCAGGCCCCGGTGTATACATCTGCGACGAGTGCATCGACCTCTGCAACGAGATCATCGAGGAAGAGCTCGCCGAGACGAGCGAAGTGCGTTGGGAAGAGCTTCCCAAGCCGCGCGAGATCTACGAGTTCCTCGAGGGCTACGTCGTGGGCCAGGAGGCCGCCAAGAAGGCGCTCTCCGTGGCGGTGTACAACCACTACAAGCGCGTCCAGGCCGGGGAGAACGGCGGGGGCAGCAGCCGTGACGACGCCATCGAACTGGCGAAGTCCAACATCCTGCTGCTCGGCCCGACCGGCTCCGGCAAGACGCTCCTCGCACAGACCCTGGCCCGGATGCTGAACGTGCCGTTCGCGATCGCGGACGCCACGGCGCTCACCGAGGCGGGCTACGTCGGCGAGGACGTCGAGAACATCCTGCTGAAGCTCATCCAGGCCGCTGACTACGACGTCAAGAAGGCCGAGACGGGCATCATCTACATCGACGAGATCGACAAGGTCGCGAGGAAGAGCGAGAACCCTTCCATCACGCGCGACGTGTCGGGCGAGGGCGTCCAGCAGGCCCTGCTCAAGATCCTCGAAGGCACGACGGCCTCGGTCCCGCCGCAGGGCGGTCGCAAGCACCCGCACCAGGAGTTCATCCAGATCGACACGACGAACGTGCTGTTCATCGTGGGCGGCGCCTTCGCCGGTCTGGAGAAGATCATCGAGTCGCGGGCCGGCGCCAAGGGCATCGGCTTCGGCGCGACGATCCACTCCAAGCGCGAGCTGGAGGAGAAGGACCAGTTCCAGGAGGTCATGCCGGAGGACCTGGTGAAGTTCGGGATGATCCCCGAGTTCATCGGCCGTCTCCCCGTCATCACCTCGGTCCACAACCTGGACCGCGAGGCCCTGCTCCAGATCCTCGTCGAGCCGCGCAACGCACTGGTGAAGCAGTACCAGCGCCTGTTCGAACTCGACGGTGTGGAGCTGGACTTCGAGCGCGAGGCGCTGGAGGCCATCGCCGACCAGGCGATCCTGCGCCGCACCGGTGCGCGAGGTCTGCGGGCCATCATGGAGGAGGTCCTCCAGTCGGTGATGTACGAGGTCCCGTCCCGCAAGGACGTGGCCCGTGTCGTCATCACAGCGGAGGCCGTCCACTCGAACGTGAACCCGACGCTGATCCCGCGCGATGTGCGGGGCGGCGGCAGCGGGGAGCAGAAGTCGGCGTAGCCGTACGGCATCTGACGCAGCGAAGGGCCCCGACCGGATCTCCGGTCGGGGCCCTTTCGCGTACCGCCGCACGTGTTACGCGGGGACGCGGACTTCCTTGCGGAGCTTGGCGGTGATGTCCGCCGCGGACTTCAGGTCCGCCGTCTTGCCGGACATCATGTCCGAGAGCGTGATCGGGATGACCAGGGCGACCGTGCTGTTGTCGGCCCAGATGCAGACCGGCATGTGGACGTCCTTGCCGGCGGTCGAGCCGGCCGCGGAGCCGTCCGTCTTCAGTTCCTGGCACTTCATGACGTAGTCGTCCGTGCTGTAGTCCGTGGGGCTGCCGACCAGCGAGGTCTTGCCGTCGCCACTGCTGCCGAGCGCGCCCTTGTCGAACATGCCGGTGACGAGCTTGCCGGGGTCGTCGATCTCGCCGTAGGCGCCCTGGAACTGCAACATCTTGCCGTTCAGGGGGTCGGAGGCTTCCCCTGCCTTGTAGGAGGCGTTGACGGGCGTGCCGTTCTTCAGGCCGTCCTTCTCGGCGTCCTGCATGTCCGAGGAGCTGAAGCCACCGGTCGTACTGGCGTCCTTCTTGTACTCGGTGAGGACCGTCGCGGGTGTCGACAGCTTGTGGGCGCCGTCGTCGGAGACGCTCTGGCTGCCGCTCCCGCTCCCGCCGATCACGAAGTACGCCCCCACGCCGATCGCCGCGACCACCGCGACCGCGCCGATGATGAGGCCGACCTTCTTGCCGCCGCCACCGCCGGCCGGGGGCTGCGGCGGGTACTGGCCGTACTGGTCCTGGCCGTACGGGGCCTGCTGCTGCGGGTAGCCGTACCCGGCCTGCGGGGCCTGGGGCTGCTGCGGCTGCTGGCCGTACGGGTTCGGCTGCTGGGGCGGGACACCGGGGGGTGCCTGCTGGGGATACCCGTAGCCGGGCTGCGGGGGCTGCTGCGGCTGCTGCTGGCCGTACGGGCCAGGCTGCTGCGGCTGCTGGCCGTACGGCCCCGGCTGCTGCGGCTGCTGGCCTCCGTAGGGGCCCGGCTGGTTGTAGCTCATGGGTTGGGTTCCCTCCCGATGCTTATGTGCTCCTGACATCCTGGCGTACGCCCGTGCGGATCGGGCCACCGGATTCGGTTTCAGTACGGGACTGTGACCCCTCTAAACTGGCTGCGTGACCGAGAACTCTCAGCAGCAGCACTCAGCGCCCACCACCGAACTGCCGACCCAGTACGCGCCGGCCGAGGTAGAGGAGACGCTGTACGAGCGCTGGGTAGACCGGGGCTATTTCACGGCGGACGCCAAGAGCGAGAAGCCGCCGTACACGATCGTCATCCCGCCGCCGAACGTCACGGGCTCGCTCCACCTGGGCCATGCCTTCCAGCACACGCTCATGGACGCCCTCACCCGCCGCAAGCGCATGCAGGGCTTCGAGGCGCTGTGGCTGCCCGGCATGGACCACGCCGGCATCGCGACGCAGAACAAGGTGGAGCAGCAGCTCGCCGAGGAGGGCAAGTCGCGGCACGACATCGGCCGTGAGGCCTTCGTCGCGAAGACGTGGGAGTGGAAGGAGCAGTACGGCGGCCGGATCCTCGGCCAGATGCGCCGCCTCGGCGACGGCGTCGACTGGTCGCGTGAGCGCTTCACGATGGACGATGGCCTGTCCAGCGCCGTCCAGACCATCTTCAAGCGGCTCTACGACGACGAGCTGATCTACCGCGCCGAGCGCATCATCAACTGGTGCCCGCGCTGCCTGACCGCCATCTCGGACATCGAGGTGGACTACCAGGACGACGACGGCGAGCTGGTCTCGCTGAAGTACGGCGAGGGCAACGACAGCGTGGTCGTCGCGACCACCCGGGTCGAGACGATGCTCGGTGACACCGCGGTCGCCGTCCACCCGGACGACGAGCGGTACGCGCACCTCATCGGCAAGCGCATCAAGCTGCCGCTGACGGACCGCACGATCCCGGTCGTTGCGGACACGCATGTCGACCCGGAGTTCGGCACCGGCGCCGTGAAGGTCACGCCCGCCCACGACCCGAACGACTTCGCGATCGGCCAGCGGCACGACCTCGAATTCATGACGATCATGGACGAGCGCGGGGTCATCACGGTCCCCGGCCCGTTCCAGGGTCTGGACCGGTTCGAGGCGCGCTCCGCCATCGTCGACGCCATGCGTCAGCAGGGCCGCGTCGTCGCCGAGAAGCGCCCCTACGTCCACTCGGTCGGCCACTGCTCGCGCTGCCGGACCACCATCGAGCCGCGCCTGTCGCTCCAGTGGTGGGTCAAGGTCGAGACGCTGGCCAAGGCTGCCGGTGACGCCGTCCGCGACGGCCGGGTCACGCTCCACCCCAAGGAGATGGAGAAGCGGTACTTCGACTGGGTCGACAACCTCAACGACTGGTGCATCTCGCGTCAGCTGTGGTGGGGCCACCGCATCCCGGTCTGGTACGGGCCGAACGGCGAGGTCGTCTGCGTGGGCCCCGACGAGCAGCCGCCCGGCACCGAGGCCGAGGGCTGGAAGCAGGACGAGGACGTCCTCGACACCTGGTTCTCGTCCGGTCTGTGGCCGTTCTCCACGCTGGGCTGGCCCGAGCAGACCCCGGATCTGGAGAAGTTCTACTCGACCGACGTCCTGCTCACCGGCCACGACATCATCTTCTTCTGGGTCGTCCGGATGATGATGTTCGGTCTGTACGCGATGGACGGCGAGGTCCCGTTCAAGACGGTCGCCCTGACCGGTCTCGTCCGCGACGAGAACGGCAAGAAGATGTCGAAGTCGTTCGGCAACGTGGTGGACCCGCTGGACTGGATGGACAAGTACGGCTCGGACGCGCTCCGCTTCACGTTGGCGCGCGGCGCCAACCCGGGCACGGACGTCCCGATCGGCGAGGACTGGGTCCAGGCGTCCCGCAACTTCGCCAACAAGATCTGGAACGCCACGCGCTTCGCGCTGATGAACGGCGCGACGATCGAGGGCCCGCTGCCGGAGCCGTCCGAGATGACGGCCACCGACCGCTGGATCCTGTCCCGGCTGAACAAGACGGTGGCCGAGGTCGACGCGTTCTACGACGACTACCAGTTCGCGAAGCTCTCCGACGCGCTCTACCACTACGCGTGGGACGAGGTCTTCGACTGGTACGTCGAGCTGTCGAAGACGACGTTCATGGCGGGCGGCGAGCCGGCCAAGGTGTCGGGCCGGGTCCTCGGTGAGGTCCTCGACGTCACGCTGCGCCTGCTGCACCCGATCGTCCCCTTCGTCACCGAGACGCTGTGGACGACGCTCACCGGGCGCGAGTCCGTCGTGATCGCCGACTGGCCGAAGGACAGCGGCTTCCGCGACGAGGCGGCCGAGCGGGAGATCGCCACGGTGCAGCAGGTCGTTGTCGAGGTCCGCCGGTTCAAGGCCGAGCAGGGCCTGAAGGCGGGCCAGCGCGTCCCGGCCCGCCTCACCCTGGACGGCACCGCGCTCGCCCCGCACGAGCCGGCCATCCGCCAGCTGCTGAAGCTCCAGCCGGAGGGCGAGGACTTCTCGGCCGCGGCGACGCTTCCGGTCGCCGGCGCCGAGGTCGCGCTCGACCTGTCCGGTGCGATCGACGTGGCGGCCGAGCGCAAGCGGCTCGCCAAGGACCTCGCCGCCGCCGAGAAGGACAAGGCGCAGGCCGAGGGCAAGCTCGGGAACGAGAAGTTCCTCGGCAAGGCCCCGGAGAAGGTCGTCGACGGCATCCGGGCCCGCCTGGCCAAGGCGGACGAGGACATCGCCCGCATCCAGGCGCAGCTGGAGCGACTGCCGCAGGCGTGACCTGTACCCGTACGTGAGTGGGCCCCCGGAACCGAAAGGTTCCGGGGGCCCACTCACGTACGGCTACCGCTTGCGTCCGCGCGGCACGATCCGGGCGATCGCCGTGCCCACCGCGATCAGCGCGAACGCGGCGAGGAACAGCCACAGCACCTGCGCGCCGGTCGCGGCGAGCGCGCCGCCCGAGGCGACGGTGCCCGCGGCGGCGGCCGAGGTCGGGTTGTTGTACATGAGGGCCTCCCAGGGTGGTTCGGGGGTCACCAGGCGCGGCGGCGGCGCAGCAGCACGTCGGCGTACGCCTTGCCGTGGCAGGCCTGGAGGAAGAAGTCGAGGACGAGTTCGTACATGGAGGCGGCGACGAGCATCTGCCGCCAGCCCCGCAGCCGTACGGTCACCACCCGCTCGACCACGAAGATCCCGGTCACCGCGATCCAGAACGGCTGGACGTGCAGGCCGTCCGAGGCCAGGGCCCAGACGATGGTCCCCAGGTAGACGAAGGTGACCAGCACGCCCAGGAACGTCAGGAGCTGGCGGCCCCAGTAGCGCCAGGTGATCCGGGTCATGCCGTACTGGAAGCAGTTCTCGACGGCGCCGCGCTTCCAGCGCAGCCGCTGGCGCCACAGATCGCGCCACGTCGGCATGACCTCGGTGACCAGGGTGCATCCGGCGGGGGATATCACCTCGTACCCCAAGTGCCTGATGGCGAAGGTGAGTTCGTTGTCCTCGGTGAGGACGGTGGTGTCGTAGATGCCGCCGGTGCCGTCGCCGGCGGGCAGCGCGCCGGACCTCCTGGCCCGGGATATCTCCCGCAGGACGTGGACGGGGAAGACGGCGGCCGTGCCGGTCAGGACCAGGCAGCGGCCCTTGAGGCGGGCGACGTCACGGGCGTAGCGGGCGTACTCGTTGCGCTGGAGGTGGCCGACGAAGCCGCCGCCCCCGTCACCGCGGAAGACGCCGCCGACACCGCCGTAGCCCCGGGCCAGATGGTCGCGGGCCACGGCGAGGAACGCCGGGTCGAGGGCGCAGTCGGCGTCCGTGACGAGGACCGCGTCGGTGTCGGCGAGGGTGGGCAGCAGTGTGGCCAGGAGCTGGTTGAGCGCGCCGGCCTTCTTGTGCCGGTTGCCCTCGGTGGCGAACACCTCGGCGCCGGCCGCGCGGGCCAAGTCCGCGGTGCCGTCGGCGCAGTTGTCGGCGACCACCACGATCCGGTCCGGCGGCACGGTCTGCTGCCGCAGGCCGGCCAGGGCCGTGCCGATGCGGTCCTGTTCGTCGTGCGCGGGGATCACCGCGACCAGTTCCATTGCCAAGCAGCCCCTCGGGCCTTCGTCGTGCCGTACGGGGATTTCCGTACGCCGCCGACTGTGGGCCGGAGCTGTGGCAGAGATGTTGGTTCAATGTTGCACGAATGTGGCAGCGGCAACTCGGGTCGCCATTGGGGCCGTTGGGCCCGGGGCCAAGGTCACCGCACGCGCCGGTAGCGGTAGCCGACGCCGCGGACCGTCTCGATCGGCGCCTCGAAACCGGCCGCCCGGAAACTGCGCCGCAGCCGCAGGACGACGTAGCGGACGTTGGCCGGGTCGCTGCCGGCCGGGTCGCGCCAGGCGCGCTCCAGGAGCTGGGCAGCGCTGAACACCTGCCCGGGGTTGCGGGCGAGGACGAGGAGGACCTGGAACTCCAGCGGGGTCAGCGGCAGATAGTTGCCCGCCACCGACGCCTCGTGGGTGACGGTGTCGAGGCGGACGCAGCCGTCGTCGACGAGCTGGGCCCCGGGATCGGCCGGCCGGGCGCGCCGCAGGCGGGCACCGAGCAGCGCCCTGGCCAGCGGCAGCGGCACGTCCGGCGTCGCGTAGTCGTCGGCGCCCGCCGCGAGCGCCCGCCGGGCGACGCCTTCGCGGTACGTGCGGTCGTACACCGCCACGAAGAGGTCCTCGGTCATCTCGCGCACCCGCCCCAGGACCTCCCACAGGTCCGGGTCGCGCACCCGGGCGCTCAGCAGCAGCACGTTCGGCCGGTAGCGGTAGAGGTCGCGCAGCGCCTCGGTGCCGGTGGTCACGAGGTGGAAGGTGTAGCGGGTGTCGTTGAGTTCGGCGCGCACCAGGCGGTGGACATCGGCCGGGGCCGCCACGAGCAGCAGCGGCAGCGCCCGTTCGGTGGACGGGCGCCCCTGCGACGTCACGCGGTGCGCAGCCCGAGCCGGATCAGTTCGGCCTCCGCCAGCGCGTCCAGGGTCGCGGGGTCGCCCTCGCGCCAGCCCTCGGCGAGACTGCCCGGGGTGCTCTCGGGCAGCGTCTCCGCGGTGCGGCCGACCTCGTCGAGGGGGCGCAGCAGCGCCCGCAGCGCGAGCAGTTCCCGGCCGTCCTCGCTGTTCGCGAGGTCCCGGGCGGCGGCGGCCCGCCGCACCCAGCGGATCCGGCGCGGCAGCCACAGCGCGCAGAGCAGCGCCACCGGCACGACGAACACCGCGACGGCGGCGAGCAGCACCAGCACCCTGACCGGCCCCGCCCCTTCGGGCGCGGCGCTCACGATCCGGTCACCGGCCCGCGCCACACCGTGCAGCGGCCCGGGCAGCCCGATCCGGGGCCCGGCGGGCGCCGGCCGGGTCGCGTGCCCGAGCACCCGATGAGCCACGACCGCCATCCCGGCCCACCCCGCGACCCACAGCAGAGCCGCCCCGTCACCGATGATCTGCCGAGCGCGCCGACTCGGCTGATGTGCGTACCACATGGTCCGATTGGACCCCTTGTCGCCCGTACGGGGCGCTCACCGCGCCGAACAGCGGTGCGCCTTTACGACATATGGCGGTGCGCCCCACCAGGGGCGCGGGGCTGTATCGATTTGCGGCTCCGCCGCGTGGGCGCGCTCAGCCCGCACCGGGCGTTCACCCGCGAACGGCGCTGTACTGGCCGCCCATGAGGCGCTAGCCCCGCGCCGGGGTGCCGCCTTGCCCACCCTGCCGCTCCGGGGGACCCCCCGGACGGAGTCTGGGGGACGGCAGATTGCCCAAGGCGGCGGGGGGCGCGGGGAACTGCGCGACCAGCCACGACGCACGGGTCACCCACCCACGCACCTCTACCCCCACCCTCAGGGGCGCGGGGAACTGCGCAAAACCCACGGCGCACCCGCACCCGCCCCGTCAGGCGGCCCCCAGCATCCGCTCCAGCCCGTCGAAGTCCTCGACACACTTCCCGCACCCCAGCGCGACACTGTCCAACGGCTCGTCGGCGACGAACACCGGAATCCCCGTACCGGAAGCAATCCGAAGATCGAGCCCGGGCAGCAGCGCACCCCCACCGGTCAGCACGATCCCGTGCTCCATCACATCGCCGGACAGCTCCGGCGGACACTCCTCCAGGGTGGCCTTCACGGCCGAGACGACCGCCTCCACAGGCTCGTCCAGCGCGGCCCGCACCTCCCGCACGGTCAGCTCCACCGTCTTCGGCAGCCCGGCCACCTTCTCCCGCCCCCGCACGGTGAACGCCCGCATCTCGAACGCGTCCTCCCCGGGCACGGGCCACGCCGACCCGATCGCGACCTTGACGTCCTCGGCGGTGCGCTCCCCGATCAGCAGCCCGTGCTCCCTGCGCACGTGAGCGGTGATGGCCTCGTCGAACCGGTCCCCGCCCACCCGCAGCGACCGCGCCGTGACGACACCCCCGAGCGAGATGACGGCGACCTCGGTGGTCCCGCCGCCGATGTCGACCACCATCGACCCGCGCGGCTCCGACACCGGCAGCCCGGCCCCGATCGCCGCCGCCATCGGCTCCTCGATCAGATGTACGGCCCGCGCCCCCGAACTCTGCGCGGCGTGCATGATGGCCCGCCGCTCGACGGGCGTGACCCCGCTGGGCACGCACACGACCATCCGGGTACGCGGCCGGCGGCCCGGGGCGACCTTGCGGACGAAGTGCCGGATCATCTGCTCGGCCGCCTCGTAGTCGCTGATGACGCCGTCGCGCAGCGGCCGGATCGCGGTGATGGAGCCCGGGGTGCGCCCGATGGTCTCCTTCGCCTCGGTCCCCACGGCGAGCACGGAGTCGTGCTTGCCGCCCTGCTTGACGGCGACCACCGACGGTTCGTTCAGCACGATCCCCTGACCGCGTACGTAGAGAAGAGTGTTGGCGGTTCCGAGATCGATACCTATGTCCATGATCGCCAAGTTTGCAGGGTGACTCTGTGCCGCGGCGGGACCAAAGTCCCGATTCGGACAGGCCCAAAGTCCCGTTCCGTCCCGGAGGGCGGCTTGCGTACCGCTGTCCGCACTTGTCGGGGACCTCCGTAGACTGGCGTACGTGAGTGACCTCCCCCCGCGCGACAGCAGCGACGACCACGGCCCCAGCGACAGCCCGGACGCCTTCGAGGAGATCGTGGGCGCCGAGACCGACCGCGACCCCGACCTCGCGGTCATCGAGGCGGGCAGCCGCACCCTGCGCACGCAGGGCGGCACCCCGCAGGGCGACGGCATCCCGGCCCGGCCGCAGGACCCGGAGGTGGAGAAGGCGCTGCGGGTGGTCGAGGCGGACCTGGCCACCCGCTGGGGCGAGACCAAGCTGGAGCCGTCCGTCGCCCGGATCGCGGCGCTGATGGACGTGCTCGGCGAGCCCCAGAAGGCGTACCCGTCGATCCACATCACGGGGACGAACGGCAAGACGTCGACGGCCCGCATGATCGAGGCCCTCCTCGCCGCCTTCGACCTGCGCACCGGCCGCTACACCTCGCCCCACGTGCAGTCGATCACCGAGCGCATCAGCCTGGACGGCGCGCCGATCGAGTACGAGCGCTTCATCGAGACGTTCGAGGACATCAAGCCGTACGTCGACATGGTCGACTCCCAGCAGGAGTACCGGCTGTCGTTCTTCGAGGTGCTGACCGGAATGGCCTACGCGGCCTTCGCGGACGCCCCCGTCGACGTCGCGGTCGTCGAGGTCGGCATGGGCGGCAGCTGGGACGCGACGAACGTGATCGACGGCTCCGTCGCCGTCATCACCCCCATCGACCTCGACCACACCGACCGCCTGGGCTCCACGCCGGGCGAGATCGCGGTCGAGAAGTCCGGGATCATCAAGCAGGACGCCACCGTGATCATGGCGCAGCAGCCGGTGGACGCGGCGCAGGTGATCCTGAAGAAGGCCGTCGAGACGGACGCCACGGTCGCCCGCGAGGGCCTGGAGTTCGGTTTGGTGGACCGGCAGATCGCCGTCGGCGGCCAGCTGGTCACCCTGCGCGGGCTCGGCGGCGAGTACGAGGAGGTCTTCCTCCCGCTGCACGGCGCCCACCAGGCGCACAACGCGGCGGTGGCGCTCGCGGCCGTCGAGGCGTTCTTCGGCATCGGCTCGGAGCACGCGCGCCCGCTCGACATCGACACCATCCGTACGGCGTTCGCGTCCGTCACCTCGCCGGGCCGCCTGGAAGTCGTACGCCGGTCGCCGACCGTCGTGCTCGACGCCGCGCACAACCCCGCGGGCGCCCGGGTCACCGCCGACGCCATCAGCGAGGTCTTCGACTTCAGCCGGCTCATCGGGGTCGTCGGGGCCAGCGCCGACAAGAACGTACGGGGACTGCTGGAGGCCTTCGAGCCGATCTTCGCGGAGATCGTCGTCACGCAGAACTCCAGCCACCGGGCCATGGACGCCGATGAGCTGGCGGGCATCGCGGTGGAGGTCTTCGGGGACGACCGGGTGCAGGTCGAGCCGCGGCTCGACGACGCGCTGGAGGCCGCGATCACGCTCGCCGAGGAAGAGGGCGAGTACGCGGGCGGCGGCGTTCTCGTCACCGGTTCCGTGATCACCGTCGGGGAAGCCCGGCTGTTGTTGCTGGGGAAGGACTGAGCACTGTGCGTACGTTGTGTGCGTCGACGCTGATCGGCGAGTTCTTCGTCATCGGGTTCGCCGGGCTGGTCGCCATGAAGGACCAGGACCTGTCGAGCGGCCTGGTCTGGACGGTCTGTGGCGTGGCCATGCTGTTCTCGGTGCTGCTGTGCGGCATGGTCACCCGTCCCGGTGGCGTCCAGCTGGGCTGGGCCCTGCAGATCGCGCTGATCGTCAGCGGGTTCTGGGTGCCGGTGATGTTCTTCCTCGGGGCCTGTTTCGCGGCGCTGTGGTGGGCCTCGATCCACTTCGGCCGAAAGATCGACGAAGCGAAGGCCCGCTGGGCGCAGCAGGAGTCGAGCGCGGCCTGAGCCACGGCTCGGGCGGGGCTGTTCGTCTGCGGCCCGGTGGCCGCTTCTCGCGCAGTTCCCCGCGCCCCTGAGATGCGCACTTCGTGCGCCATCTCATCAAAGGCGCGTCACCCCCCCCTTCAGGAGAGGCGCGCCACCTGCCCAAGGTGGAGGCGAGCCCCCCGTCCCCCAGGAGAGCCGCGCCCCGGTCCCCCAGGAGAGGCGCGCGAAGCGCAGCCTCAGGGGAGGCGGCGCGCAGCGCCTGCCTCAGGGGCGCGGGGAACTGCGCGACCAGCCCCCACCGGGCCGCGGACGAACGACAACCCGACGAGGGGCGCGGGGAACTGCGCGAGAAGCCCCGCCGGGCCGCAGGTGAACGTGGAACCCCGGTGCCGGGCGGGCGATAACCCCCTGTAATCTCGGGCCCACCGCACATCCAGGCCGCACAAGGAGCCCACCCAAAATGACCCAGCGCACGCTCGTCCTGCTCAAGCCCGACGCAGTCCGCCGTGGCCTGATCGGCGAGATCCTCGGCCGAATCGAGCGCAAGGCCGGCTGGACGATCAGCGCACTCGAACTGCGCGAGCTCGGCCAGGAGACGCTGGAGCAGCACTACGGCGAGCACAAGGGCAAGCCCTTCTACGAGCCGCTGATGACGTTCATGGCGTCCGGCCCGGTCGTGGCGCTGGTCGTCGAGGGCGAGCGCGTCATCGAGGGTGTCCGCCAGCTGGCCGGTCCGACCGACCCGATCGCGGCGGCCCCGGGTTCGATCCGAGGAGACTTCGGCTCCATCGTCCGCGAGAACCTCATTCACGCGTCCGACTCCGAGGAGTCCTCCGAGCGCGAGCTGAAGATTTTCTTCCCGAACCTGGTCTGAAGCCCGGATCTCGTCCACTGAGACGAACCGGCATTCTCCTTCTGATGATTCTGACGATTCGTCAGTCACGGAGCGCCACTGACCTGGAACGGCCTGAGAATTCAGGTCGTTCTTTGGCATATGCGCCCCGATTGGGGGAACGCAACCCTCCGTCGGCACGTCCCCATTAGCGGGGCGGGGATTCATCTGCTGACAATGGCGAAGACCCTCGCGCCGTGATCGTGCAGGCGAGACTACGATGGAGCCTCCACGCCACACCGCGTCCACCTCTCGCCTACCTGACAAGCAATCAAACGCTCCACTTGGGAAGGCCAGACGAATCCTGATGGGGAACTCAATGTCGTTCATCGGCCGTGACATGGCTGTCGACCTCGGGACCGCCAACACGCTGGTGTACGTCAGGGGTCGCGGGATCGTGCTCAACGAACCGTCCGTGGTCGCGATCAACACCAACACCGGTGGCATTCTCGCGGTCGGCGCCGAAGCCAAGAAGATGATCGGGCGCACCCCTGGCAACATCGTGGCCGTGCGCCCGCTGAAGGACGGCGTGATCGCCGACTTCGAGATCACCGAGCGCATGCTCCGCTACTTCATCCTGAAGATCCACAAGCGGCGCTACCTCGCCCGGCCCCGAGTCGTGGTCTGCGTGCCGTCCGGCATCACCGGCGTCGAGCGCCGCGCGGTCATCGAGGCCTCCTCGCAGGCCGGTGCCCGCCAGGTGCACATCATCGAGGAGCCCATGGCCGCGGCCATCGGCTCCGGCCTCCCGGTCCACGAGGCCACGGGAAACATGGTGGTGGACATCGGTGGCGGCACCACCGAGGTCGCGGTCATCTCGCTCGGCGGAATCGTCACGGCGCAGTCCATCCGCGTCGCGGGCGACGAGCTGGACAACGCGATCATCCAGCACATCAAGAAGGAGTACTCGCTCCTCCTCGGTGAGCGCACCGCCGAACAGATCAAGATCACGATCGGTTCCGCGTACGACCTGGACTCCGACGAACACACCGAGATCCGCGGCCGTGACCTGGTGTCCGGTCTGCCGAAGACCGTCGTCATCTCGGCGGCGGAAGTCCGCAAGGCCATCGAGGAACCGGTCAACGCGATCGTGGACGCGGTCAAGACCACCCTCGACAAGTGCCCGCCCGAGCTGTCGGGTGACGTCATGGACCGCGGCATCGTTCTCACCGGAGGCGGCGCTCTGCTGCGCGGCCTCGACGAGCGACTGCGCCGCGAGACGGGCATGCCCATCCATATCGCCGAGGACCCGCTGGACAGCGTGGCGCTCGGTTCCGGAAAGTGTGTCGAGGAGTTCGAGGCGCTGCAGCAAGTACTTGACGCCTCGCCGCGCAGATGAGCGGGTGTTGACACCTGAAAGGGTGGGTCCGCCGTACGAGTGCCTGCCACTTCGTACGGCGGATCGTTGATATAGAGGCAAGGCGTAAGAATTCCCGGACATGAGTTGCATCGGTTACATCCGTCCGGCATCCCCCTATCACCCCGACAAGCCCATATCTCCGGACATCGTGACAACGCCCCACCCGATTTCTGATTGAGGAAGGCACGGCCGCCGCACGTGAGGGACACACGAGAGAGCCGGCTGCTCCTGGTACTGCTGATCGCCGTCGCGTTCGCACTGATCACGGTGGACATCCGCGGAGGAGAGGACTCGCCGGTCGACGGTGCCCGTCAGGCCGCCGCCAAGGTCTTCGGCCCCGTGGAGAGCGGTGTCGCCGGCGCGGTCGATCCGATCGGCAACGCCATAAGCGCGGTCCGCGACTCGGACAAGCGGCACGACCGGATCGGCCAACTGGAGCGCGAGAACGCCGCGTTGAAGTCGAAGCTCGGCAGCGACGACCGCAACCGCAGCAAGATCCGCCAGCTCGACACCATGCTCAAGACGGCGGGCGCCGGCCAGTACGGCATCAAGGGCGCCCAGGTCATCGCCATAGGGTCCGCGCAGGGCTTCTCCTGGACGGTGACCATCGACGCCGGTGCCAACGACGGCATCAAGCGCGACATGACGGTGCTGAACGGGGACGGGCTGGTCGGCCGCGTCACCACGGTCGGCCCCGGCACCTCCACGATCCTGCTGGCCAACGACCCGGACTTCACCGTCGGCACCCGGATGGAGAAGACCGACGAGCTCGGCTTCGCCACCGGCCAGGGCGACCGGCCGCTGCGCGTCCAGCTGCTCAACGGCAAGGCGAAGGTGAAGAAGGGCGACCGGCTCGTCACCTTCGGCTCGGAGGCCGACAAGCCGTTCGTGCCCGGCGTGCCCGTCGGCCGGGTCGTCCGCGTCGACCCGTCGGGCGGCGACCTGACCCGCACCGTCTACGTCGAGCCGTACGTCGGCTTCACCAAGCTCGACATCGTGGGCATCGTCGTCCAGCCGCCGCGCAGCGACCCGCGCGACGAGGTCCTGCCGTCCAAGCCCGCGAAGCCCAAGCCCGCGCCGACCGTGACCGTCACCGTCACGCCGTCCGCGCCGGCCGCCGGCGTCCAGCAGTAACAGGAGGAGCTGACCACCATGCGCTTCAACCGGATCCTCCTCTCCACGACCCTCGTCGTCGTCGCCCTCGTCGTCCAGGTCTGTGTCCTGGCCCGGCTCCAGCTCCCGGGCGCCGTCCCCGACCTGCTGCTGCTGACCGTCCTCGGTCTCGCGCTCGTCTACGGCCACGTCGGCGGCGCCTTCATCGGTTTCGGCGCGGGCCTGCTCGCCGACCTGGCCCCGCCCGCCGACCACGCCGCCGGGCGCTACGCCCTGGTCCTGTGCGTCATCGGCTACCTCGCGGGCCTCGCGAAGCCCGAGACCGGACAGCTGCGCTCGGCCTTCGGCCCGATGGTCGTGGTGGTCGGCGCCGCCGTCGGCACCACCCTGCTGTACGCGGGAGTGGGCGCCCTCGTCGGCGACACCGCCGCCCGCCATGTCGGCCTCGGCAGCCTGCTGTTCACCGCCGCGCTCTACGATCTGCTGCTCGCGCCGTTCGTCGTACCCGGCGTGATGGCGCTGGCCAGACGCGCCGAGAACGATCCACTGGCCGACAGCGGCGGCTCCGGCAAGGTCTCCGACGTCTCCTCCGGATGGCTCTCGTCCGGCACCGGCCTGCGCGTCGGCAATCAGCGCGGCGGTCTGCGCATGAGGTCCGTGAAGGCGCGCGCCGCCCGCGCCGGACGCATCAAGGGGGTCAAGCGCCTGTGAGCGCAGCGAAGTCGACCGCTCCGGCCGCTCCGGCCGCGCACAGGTCGGGCGTGTACACGTACTACTCGTACTCGCACACGTACTAGGGGGAGCACGGGCACCATGACCAACATCCCTGAGACCGGCCGGACCCCGCGCGTCCAGATCCGTCTCGTCGTCCTCCAGATCCTCGTCCTGTCCCTCCTGTTCACGCTCGGCGGCCGCCTCTGGTACCTCCAGGTGCGCAACGGCGACGAGTACGCCAAGGAGGCGTCGGGCAACCACGTCCAGCAGGTCGTCACGCCCGCCGTGCGCGGCTCGATCCTGGACTCGCGGGGCGTCGCCCTCGCCGACAACGAGACCCGCCTCGTCGTCTCCGCCTCGCGGACCGACCTGATGAAGATGAAGGACGACGGGAAGGCCGTCCTGGCCAAGCTCGCGGGCGTCCTCGGCATGACGGCCAAGGAGGTCGAGGAGAAGGTCCGGCTGTGCGACGCCAAGACGCCGCAGCCCTGCTGGAACGGCTCGCCGTACCAGCCCATCCCGATCACCGACGAGGCCACTCCCAAGCAGGCGCTCCAGATCCGCGAGCGCGGCGAGGACTTCCCCGGCATCACCGCCGAGCCCACCGCCGTACGCCGCTACGCCGCGCCCGGCAAGGCCAACACCGCGCAGGTGCTGGGCTATCTCTCCCCGGTGACCGACTCCGAGATCGAGCAGGCGAAGGACAGCGAATCGCCGTACCTCCGCTCCGACCAGGTCGGCCGCTCCGGTCTTGAACGCACGTACGACAAGGATCTGCGCGGCAAGGCCGGTGTCACCCGCTACGAGGTCGACAACCTCGGCCGCGTCATCGGCCGCGCCAAGAGCGACGACGCCGAGCCCGGAGCGAACGTCGTCACCTCGATAGACGCACGGGTCCAGCGGGTCGCCGAGTACGAGCTGAACGATGCGATGAAGGCCGCCCGCAAGGAGTTCGACAAGAACACCGGCACCAACTACAAGGCCGACTCCGGCTCCGTCGTCGTGATGGAGGCCAAGACCGGCCGCGTCGTCGCCATGGCGTCCAACCCGAGCTACGACCCGAACGCCTGGGTCGGCGGCATCTCCGGCAAGGACTACGCCAACCTGACCGGCAAGAACTCCAACTACCCGCTGCTGAACCGGGCCATCCAGGGCCAGGCGGCCCCCGGCTCCATCTTCAAGGTCGTCTCGACCACGGCGGCGGTCAACGCGGGCTACGCGTTCAACGGTCGCTACCCGTGCACCAGCTCGTACTCGATCGGCAACCAGGTCTTCAAGAACTTCGAGTCGGAGAACTTCGGGCCGATCTCGCTGGGCCGCGCGCTGGAGGTCTCCTGCGACACCGTCTTCTACGGCATCGCCCACAACGAGTGGAAGAAGGACGGCGGCCTCAAGGGCAACAAGGACACCCAGGACTGGTTCTACAAGACCGCCCACCAGTTCGGCCTCGGCAAGGAGACCGGCATCGACCTGCCCAACGAGGTCACCGGCCGGGTCCCCGACCGCCAGTGGAAGCAGCGGTTCTGGAAGGCCAACAAGGACTCCTGGTGCAAGTCCGGCAAGAAGGACGGCGACTACGTCCAGCGCCTCAACTACGAGAACTGCCTCGAAGGCAACCTCATGCGCGCCGGTGACTCCGTCAACTACTCCATCGGCCAGGGCGACACCCTCGTCACCCCGATCCAGATGGCGTCCATCTACGCCGCGATCTCCAACGGCGGCACCCTGCACGAGCCCGAGGTCGGCAAGGCCATCGTCAGCGCCGACGGCAAGCACGTCCAGGAGATCCAGCCGAAGGTCAACGCCAAGCTGCCGTTCAAGGGCAAGACCCGCGACGAGATAGACGAAGCACTGGCGGGAGTGGCGACCCGCGGTACGGCGGCCTGGCGCTTCGGCGGCTGGCCCCAGGACAAGATCCCGATGCACGCCAAGACCGGTACGGCGGAGGTCTACGGCAAGCAGACGACGTCGTGGTTCGCGTCGTACACCAAGGACTACTCGATCGTGATGACGATCTCCCAGGGTGGTACGGGCTCGGGCGCCTCCGGACCGGCCGTCCGCAAGATCTACGACGCGATGTACGGCCTCGACGACAAGGGCCAGCAGAACCTGAAGAAGGCCCTGCTGCCCGAGCCGGAGAAGGCCCTGCCGAAGATCCAGAAGGACGGTTCGATCGACGCCCCGACGATCGACACGTACGACCCGAGCAAGCAGCAGGCGCCCGCGCAGCAGGAGCTGGCGGCCGGACTGCCCGCCTCGACGTACAGCAGGAGGGACTGAGCCGGCCATGGCAGGTCACACCAACGGTTTCTCCGTCTCCGGATACGGTCCGCAGCAGCGCTCCACCATGTCCCGGCTCATGGCCAGGGACTCGGTGGTGCGCCGGCTCGACTGGCCGATACTGCTGTCGGCGGTCGCGCTCTCGCTGATCGGCTCCGCGCTCGTCTACTCGGCGACCCGCAACAGGACCGAGCTGAACCAGGGCGACCCGTACTACTTCCTCTTCCGGCACCTGATGAACACCGGCATCGGCATCGGGCTGATGGTCGGCACGATCTGGCTCGGCCACCGCACGCTGCGCACCGCCGTGCCGATCCTCTACGGCATCTCGGTCTTCCTGGTGCTGCTGGTCCTCACCCCGCTCGGCGCGACCGTGAACGGCGCGCACGCGTGGATCATCATCGGCGGCGGCTTCTCGCTCCAGCCCTCGGAGTTCGTGAAGATCACGATCATCCTGGGGATGGCGATGCTGCTCGCGGCGCGGGTGGACGCCGGTGACCGGGAGCATCCCGACCACCGGACCGTCCTCCAGGCCCTCGGCCTCGCCGCCGTCCCCATGATGGTCGTCATGCTGATGCCGGACCTCGGGTCCGTCATGGTCATGGTGATGATCGTGCTCGGCGTGCTGCTGGCGTCGGGGGCCTCCAACCGTTGGGTGCTCGGGCTGATCGGCGTCGGCGCGGCGGGCGCCGTCGCGGTCTGGCAGCTCGGCATCCTCGACGACTACCAGATCGCCCGCTTCGCGGCGTTCGCCAACCCGGCGCTCGACCCGGCCGGCGTCGGCTACAACACCAACCAGGCGCGCATCGCGATCGGCTCGGGCGGGCTCACCGGCTCCGGGCTCTTCCACGGCTCGCAGACCACCGGGCAGTTCGTGCCCGAGCAGCAGACCGACTTCGTGTTCACGGTGGCGGGGGAGGAGCTCGGCTTCCTCGGCGCCGGCGCCATTCTTCTGCTCCTCGCCGTGGTGCTGTGGCGGGCCTGCCGGATCGCGCGCGAGACGACGGAGCTGTACGGGACGATCGTCGCCGCCGGGATCATCGCGTGGTTCGCCTTCCAGGCGTTCGAGAACATCGGGATGACGCTGGGCATCATGCCCGTCGCCGGTCTGCCCCTGCCGTTCGTGTCGTACGGCGGTTCCTCGATGTTCGCGGTCTGGGTGGCAATCGGCCTCCTCCAATCGATCAGGGTCCAACGCCCTATGTCTGCCTGACGGCTTTGCGGCGGCCTGGTGATTGCGCCGGGCCGCCCCCGCCGCCTCGGCTGGCCCGGCGGCCGCCGTCTTGGGCAATCTGCCGCCTGGGGCGGCAGGGTGGGCAAGGCGGCACCCCGGCGCGGGGCTAGCGCCTAGTGGGCGGCCAGTACAGCGCCGTTCGCGGGTGAACGCCCGGTGGGGCTTCTCGCGCAGTTCCCCGCGCCCCTATCGGGGCTGCCAGCAGCCCGCACTCAATGCGCCCCGTGACGCCGGCCTCTATCGGCACAACCCCGCAACGTCTAAATTCGGGTCATGGCGGAGACGAAGCGCGAGATCGAGCGGAAGTATGAGGTTCCGGGCGCTCCCGACGAGCCCTTCGAGCTGCCCGACCTGGGAAAGGTCCCCGGCGTGGCGGAGGTCGTCGACAAGGGCGTCCTGGAACTCGACGCCGTGTACTACGACACGGCCGACCAGCGCCTCGCGGCCGACGACATCACCCTGCGCCGCCGCACCGGCGGCGACGACGCGGGCTGGCACCTCAAACTGCCGGTCGCGCTCGGCGAGGGCGTACGCGACGAGATCCGCGCCCCGCTCTCCGCACAACTGCCCCGCTCCCTGGCCGGCCTCGTCCGCTCCCGCGTACGGGAAGCGCCCCTGCTGCCCGTGGTGCGCCTGCTGTCGTCCCGCGACGTCTCCCACCTGACCGACGCCGACGGCGCGCTGCTCGCTGAGGTGAGCGTGGACGCCGTACGCGCCGAGCGGTCCGACGGCCTGGGCGGCACGGCCTGGACGGAGATCGAGGTAGAGCTGGCGGACGACGGCGACCCCGACTTCCTCGGCAAGGTCGAGAAGCGGCTGCGCAAGGCCGGCGCCGACCGCTCAGGATCCGTCTCCAAACTGGCCCGCGCCCTCGACGAGACGGGCGCCGGGGGACAGACACGCAAGCCTCCCGAGAGCCCGCCGTCCGGCACTGCCGGGGACCACGTGATCGCCCGCCTCCGCGCCCAGCGCGACGCGCTCGTCGACCTCGACCCGGCCGTCCGCCGCGACCTGCCGGACGCCGTGCACCAGATGCGGGTCGCCGCCCGCCGGATGCGCAGCGCGTTCAAGACGTACAAGAAGGTCCTCGACGTGGCCGTCACCGAGCCGGTCGCCGAAGAGCTGAAATGGCTCGGCGCCGAACTGGGTGTGGACCGCGACCGCGAGGTGCTGACCGAGCGGCTCACCTCCCGGATCGACGCCCTGCCGCGCACCCTGCTTCTCGGCCCGGTCCGCGGCCGGCTGCGGATCTGGGCGGTGGCCCGGCGCCAGGGCTCGCGCCGCCACACGGTCGCCGTGCTCGACAGCAAGCGCTACCTGGCCCTGCTGGACGCCCTCGACGCGCTGCTCGCCGACCCGCCGTTGCGGCCCGCCGCCCGGAAACCGGCCGCGGGCGTGCTCGTCGCCGCCGCCCTCAAGGACCAGGCCCGTCTCGCGGCCCGCGTCGAGCACGCCCTGTCACTGCCGGCCGGCACCGACCGCGACCTGGCGATGCACGAGGCCCGCAAGGCCGCCAAGCGCGCCCGGTACGCGGGCGAGGCCGCCGTCCCCGCGCTCGGCAAGCAGGCCAAGCGGTTCGGCAAGCGGATGAAGGCGGTCCAGTCCCTCCTCGGCGACCACCAGGACTCGGTCGTCGCCCGGGAGACGCTGCGCCACCTCGCGATCCAGGCGCACGCGGCGGGCGAGACGGCGTTCACCTGGGGACTGCTGTACGGACAGGAGCAGGCGGCCGCCGCGGACCGCGAGCGCGAGCTGCCCGGAGTGTGGGAAAGCGCGGCGGAGGCGGGCCTCTCGGCGGGTTAGGGTTGAGGGTCATGCCTGTCAGCTCACAAAGGTCCACGGTTATGTCTGCCGAAGCCGCCGCCGCGGCGCCCCAAGCGGTCGAGTCTGTGTTCCCGCAGCTCGAAGCGCTGCTCCCGCACGTGCAGAAGCCGATCCAATACGTCGGCGGAGAGCTCAACTCCACGGTCAAGCCGTGGGAGTCCTGTGACGTCCGCTGGGCGCTGATGTACCCGGACGCGTACGAGGTCGGCCTGCCCAACCAGGGCGTCATGATCCTGTACGAGGTGCTGAACGAGCGGGAGGGCGTCCTCGCCGAGCGCACCTACAGCGTCTGGCCCGACCTGGAAGCCCTGATGCGCGAGCACCGGGTGCCCCAGTTCACGGTCGACTCGCACCGCCCGGTGAAGGCCTTCGACGTCTTCGGACTGTCCTTCTCCACCGAGCTGGGCTACACGAACATGCTCACCGCGCTCGACCTGGCCGGCATCCCGCTGAGGTCGGCGGACCGCACGCTGGACGACCCGATCGTCCTCGCGGGCGGCCACGCGGCCTTCAACCCGGAGCCGATCGCCGACTTCATCGACGCCGCCGTCATCGGCGACGGCGAGCAGGCCGTGCTCGACATGACCGAGATCATCCGCACCTGGAAGGCCGAAGGCCGTCCGGGCGGACGCGAGGAGGTCCTGCTCCGCCTCGCGAAGACCGGGAACATCTACGTCCCGGGCTTCTACGACGTCGAGTACCTGCCCGACGGCCGCATCGGCCGCGTCGTGCCCAACAGGTCGGGCGTGCCGTGGCGGGTCAGCAAGCACACCGTCATGGACCTCGACGAGTGGCCGTACCCCAAGCAGCCCCTCGTGCCGCTCGCCGAGACGGTCCACGAGCGGATGTCCGTCGAGATCTTCCGCGGCTGCACCCGAGGCTGCCGCTTCTGCCAGGCCGGCATGATCACGCGCCCCGTGCGGGAGCGAAGCATCACCGGCATCGGCGAGATGGTCGAGAAGGGCCTCAAGGCGACCGGCTTCGAGGAGGTCGGCCTGCTGTCGCTGTCGTCGGCGGACCACTCCGAGATCGGCGACATCGCCAAGGGCCTCGCGGACCGGTACACCGAGGACAAGATCGGTCTGTCGCTGCCGTCGACCCGCGTCGACGCGTTCAACGTCGACCTGGCCAACGAGCTGACGCGCAACGGCCGCCGCTCCGGCCTCACCTTCGCCCCCGAGGGCGGCAGTGAGCGCATGCGCAAGGTCATCAACAAGATGGTCTCGGAAGAGGACCTCATCCGGACCGTCGCGACCGCGTACGGCAACGGCTGGCGCCAGGTGAAGCTGTACTTCATGTGCGGCCTGCCCACCGAGACGGACGACGACGTCCTCCAGATCGCCGACATGGCGATGAACGTGATCCAGAAGGGCCGCGAGGTCTCCGGTTCGAACGACATCCGCTGCACGGTGTCGATCGGCGGGTTCGTGCCCAAGCCGCACACCCCGTTCCAGTGGGCGCCGCAGCTGAGCGCCGAGGAGACGGACGCGCGCCTGACCAAGCTGCGCGACAAGATCCGCGGCGACAAGAAGTACGGCCGTTCCATCGGCTTCCGCTACCACGACGGCAAGCCCGGCATCGTCGAGGGCCTGCTCTCCCGCGGTGACCGCCGCATCGGCGACGTCATCCGCGCCGTCTACGAGGACGGCGGCCGCTTCGACGGCTGGCGCGAGCACTTCAGCTACGACCGCTGGATGGAGTGCGCGGGCAAGGAGCTCCCGAAGTACGGCGTGGACCTCGACTGGTACACGACGCGCGAGCGCACGTACGAGGAGGTCCTGCCCTGGGATCACCTGGACTCCGGTCTCGACAAGGACTGGCTCTGGGAGGACTGGCAGGACTCGCTCGACGAGACCGAGGTCGAGGACTGCCGCTGGACGCCGTGCTTCGACTGCGGTGTCTGCCCCGCGATGGACACGACCATCCAGATCGGCCCGACCGGCAAGAAGCTGCTGCCGCTGACGGTCGTCAAGTAGCGCCCACCGCTGACATCAGGCGGACACGAAGAAGGGCCGGGCTCACACGCCCGGCCCTTCCTCGTGCCGTACGGCTACTTGCTGACGGCGAAGCGCATCAGCGCGCGCTCGTCGCCCTGCTTGATCTTCCCGTTCTCATTGATCACTTCCAGCTTCCAGACGTCGCCGGCCGTGCGGATCGCCTTCGCGACCAGGCAGCCGTTGTCGGCGCTGAGCAGGCTCGGCCAGATGTCGGCCACCTGCTGGCTGCTGCCGCCCGTGGCGTCGTACACCTTGAAGCTGATGTTGCGGGCCTTCTGGAACGAACTGCCCTTCTTGTAGGCCGCCGCGATGAACACGATCGACGTGATGACCGGCGGCACCTTCGCGAACTCGACGGTGACCGTCTCGTCGTCGCCGTCACCCTTGCCGGTCTGGTTGTCGCCGCTGTGCCGCAGCGCGCCGTTGCCCAGCGGGTCCAGGGAGTCCAGGCCCGCGAGCCGGACCGGGTCGTTGCCCTGGAGGGCGACCGCTATCAGGTCCAGGTCCGTGCCCTGCTTGCGCCGCAGCGCGCCGAGCACGCCACCGCTGCTGCCGGCGGTCGGGTCCCAGGAGACCCCGATGGAGAGATGGGTGACACCGTCGAGATCCGCGGGGCCGTCTTCCTTCGTAAGCGTAATCATGCGCAGATTGTGCCTGGCACGGCCGCTTTGTGAAGCACCGGCGTCCAATTCGACACCTGAGGAGGAGTTTCCTCCGCATCCGAAGAGCCCTCTGCGGCGTCTGACACTGCATGGACATGGAGAAGCGCCACGACCCCGCGCCCGCCCCGGCACCGGCCCCCGCGGAGGGCTGTCTGGTGGCGGCGATCCGCATGCCGGTGCGGATCGTGGCGCTCGTCGTCGTGGTGCCGGTCCGGCTCGTGTGGGACGCGCTCGTCACCGGCGGCCGCTTCCTGTACGAGAAGGTGCTCGTGCCGCTCGGCCGCGGTGTGGGGCTGCTGCTGGGCGCGGTGATCGTCTGGCCGTTCGTCCTGCTCGGGCGGTACGTGCTGGCGCCGCTGGGCCGCGGACTCGCCTTCCTGTGGCGGGTATTGGTGGCCGTGCCGGCGGTCTGGCTGTACGCGCACGTGCTCGCGCCGCTCGGACGGGCGGCGGGCGTGGCGCTCGGCTGGATCGGCAAGGCCCTGTTCGTATGGCCGTGGGTCGCGCTGTGGCGGTATGTGCTCGCACCCGTGGGGCGTGGACTCGCTTGGCTGGTACGGCAGTTGGGTGCCGGTGCCGTCGCGCTGGGGCGCGGGCTCGCCTGGCTCGCGCGGGTGCTCCTCGTCGTCCCCGCCGCGTGGCTGTACGCGCGCGTGCTGACCCCGATCGGGCACGCGATCGCCCTGCTCTTCACGGGGATCGCCGCCGGTCTGCACTGGCTCGCGGCCGCGCTGTACCGGTATCTCCTCACCCCGCTCGGCCTCGCCGCCCTGGCACTCGTCCGGTGGATTCTCGTGCTGCCCGCGCTCGCCCTGTGGCGCTGGGTGCTCGTGCCCGTCGGGCGGGCCCTCGGCGTCCTCCTGCGGGAGATCGGCGCGGCGCTCGGCGTCGCCTGGCGCGTGGCCGGGTACGTGTCGCTCGCCGTCGGGCGGTTCCTCGCCACCCTGCTGCGGTGGACCTTCGTGGAACCCGTGCGCTGGGCGTACCGCAGCGTGCTCACCCCGCTCGGGCACGTCGTACGGGACCAGCTGTGGCGGCCCGCCGCCCGGGTGGCCCGGGAGGCGCTCGGCACGGTCCGTGCCACGGTCCGCCAGGTGCGGGCCGACGTGCGGCGCGCCCTGTTCGGTCCGGGCCGCCCGCCCGAGCCGCCGCCCGGGGAGGTGCGGGAACCGCAGGACGCGCAGGGACGTACTCTTGATAGCAGTACGACCGCTCTCACGAAGACCGCATTCATTAAGGATTAGGACACTGGGCAAGCGACAGCCCGTAGGCCCGCCGCCCGCACCCGCGGTGCAGCGCATCCGACTGCGCTACACCAAGCGCGGCCGCCTCCGGTTCACCAGCCACCGTGACTTCCAGCGCGCCTTCGAGCGTGCGCTGCGCCGCGCCGAGGTGCCCATGGCGTATTCGGCGGGGTTCACGCCGCACCCGAAGGTGTCGTACGCCAATGCCGCACCCACCGGCACGGGCAGTGAGGCCGAGTATCTGGAGATCGCGCTCACCGCGCCCCGCGACCCCGGCACCCTCCGCGCGCTGCTCGACGAGTCGATGCCCCACGGCCTCGACATCGTCGACGCCGTCGAGGCCCGCACCTCAGGTCTCGCCGACCGGCTCACCGCATCCGTGTGGGAGCTGCGGCTCGACGGGGTCCCGGCCGAGGAGGCCGCCCGCGCCGCGGAGGCCTTCCGGACCGCCGAGACGGTCGAGGTGCAGCGCCGCACCAAGAACGGCATGCGGACGTTCGACGCCCGCGGAGCCGTGGTGTCCCTGGAGGCACATGATGCGGCGCAGACCTCGGATGTCCCGGCTGATAGGCCCGGCGACACGGCCTGTGCGATACTGCGCCTGGTTGTTCGGCACGTGACGCCTGCCGTTCGACCCGACGACGTCCTGTCCGGTCTCCGCGCCGTGGCCGACCTGGCGCCGCCGGTCCCCGCAGCGGTGACCAGGCTGGCGCAGGGGCCTTTCGATGAAGAGACCGGCACGGTGACCGACCCGCTCGCGCCCGACCGCGAGGCAGCCCCGGCCGCCCCCCTTGTGGAGGCCGCAGGAACTGCCGCCGCGACGGTGCCCGCGGCGGACGGTTCCGCGTAAGGACGGTCGTCGTCGCGCCGCCCTCGTACTCGGGAGCCACCTGGGTCGGGCAGCGCACCCACCCAAGGACTTTCGCCAGGCCGTACGTACATCGCGTACCGGAACCGGCGAGAACAGACAGAAGAGCCCCCGTGCGGCGCCCGCGCCCCGGACCGGCGGCCCTCGCGCCCGACAAGAAGCGTGAGCGAGCCGCGGACGTCACCGGTCATGGATCAGGCGCGGCGCCCGGGGGCCCGACGGGAGATCCACCCGCATGCCCGAGCCGACCGAACCCACCACCTCCGAGCTGGACAGCCCCAGCGACACCCTGCCCCCGCGCCGTCGGCGCCGGGCCGCGTCGCGCCCCGCGGGCCCGCCCGTGGCCCCCTCCGCGACGGACGCCGAGGCCGCCGCGCCGGCCATACCGGCCACTGCCACGGACGCCGAGGAAGAGCTCGACGCCGTGAACGAGGCAGCCGAGGCCGCTGCCACTACCCCTGAGACTTCCGCGGACGCGGCGCCCGCCGCCCGCCCGCGCCGTCGTGCCACCCGGCGCGCCTCCGCGCCCACCGGTGCGCCCGCACAGGCCGAGGCCGCCGAGCCGGTCGTCGAGGCAGCCGCCGAGCCGGTCGCCGCCGACGAGGCGCCCGCCGAGGCCGCCGCGCCGCGCCGCCGGCGCCGTGCGACCCGCACCGTGTCCGCGCCCGTGACGGACACCACGAACGCCGCCGACGAGCCGAAGGCCGTCGCGGAGGAGACCCCGGCCGCCGCCGACGAGGCACCGGCCGAGGCCGCCGCGCCGCGCCGTCGCCGCCGTGCGACCCGCACCGTGACCGCGCCCGCCGCCGACGAGCCGCAGGCCGTCGAGGAGGCCCCGGCCGAGGAGCCGCAGGCCGCGGCGCCCGCCGCCGAGCCGGTCGCCGATACCCCGGCCGAGGACGCCGCCCCGCGCCGTGCGCGCCGCCGGGCCACCCGCGCCGTGTCCACCCCCGACGCCCCGCAGGCCGCCGCGCCCACCGCCGAGCCGGCCGCACAGGAGCAGGCCGCGCCCGCCGCCGAGCCCGCCCAGGCCACCCAGACCCCCCAGTCCGGCGACGACGCCGAGGACGGCACCCCGCGCCGGGGCCGTCGCCGCGCCACCCGCAAGGCCGCCGGAGGCTTCTCCGAGCCCAAGCAGGGCAAGCAGGGCAAGCAGGCGAAGCAGCAGACCGAAACCGCCGGGACCGAGGGCGGCGGCCGCCCGAAGCGGCCGTCCATCGCCGTGTTCAAGGCGCCGGTCTTCACCGAGCCGATGTTCCAGACGCCGGAGCGCGCCGCTGCCGCCGCCGCGGCCGAGGCCGCCGCAGAGCCCGAGCCCGAGGCCGAGGTCGCGCCCGAGCCGGTCGCGGCCGTCGAGGAGGACCAGACGCCGCGCCGTCGCCGTCGTCGCCGCGCCACGGACGAGCGCCCCGCCGCCGAGCCCGAGGCCGAGGCCGTGACCGTGGCCGCGCCGGAGCCCGCCGTCGAGGCGGAGGCCGACGACCAGGACGAGCAGGCCGCCGACGAGCAGGACAGCGCCGACGACCACGACGAGCAGGGCGACCGCCCGGCCCGCCGTCGCCGTCGCGGTGGCCGCCGCCGTCGCCGCGGGGACGCCGCCGACACGGACGCCGACGCCGAGACGGACGGCGCCTCCGACGAGGACGCCGAGGCCGACGAGGACCAGGACGAGCACGCTGACGAGCAGGACGACGAGCAGGACGCGCACGGCGGGTCCGGTGGGTCGAGCAGCAGCCGTCGCCGCCGTCGTCGTCGCCGTCGCGCCGGTGACGCGTCCCCCGAGGCCGAGCAGTCGTCCACGGACGACCCGGAGCGCACCGTCGTCAAGGTCCGCGAGCCGCGCAAGAAGGAAGAGAAGGCCGAGCGCTCGACCTCCTCGGACGAGGTGCAGTCCATCAAGGGCTCCACGCGTCTGGAGGCCAAGAAGCAGCGCCGCCGCGAGGGCCGTGAGCAGGGCCGCCGCCGGGTGCCGATCATCACGGAGGCCGAGTTCCTGGCCCGTCGTGAGGCCGTCGAGCGCGTGATGGTCGTCCGGCAGAACGGCGACCGCACCCAGATCGGCGTGCTCGAGGACAACATCCTCGTCGAGCACTACGTCAACAAGGAGCAGTCGACCTCGTACGTCGGCAACGTGTACCTGGGCAAGGTGCAGAACGTGCTGCCGTCGATGGAGGCCGCCTTCATCGACATCGGCAAGGGCCGCAACGCGGTGCTGTACGCCGGTGAGGTCAACTTCGAGGCGCTCGGCATGGCCAACGGGCCGCGCCGCATCGAGACCGCCCTCAAGTCCGGCCAGTCGGTCCTGGTGCAGGTCACCAAGGACCCGATCGGCCACAAGGGCGCCCGCCTGACCAGCCAGGTCTCGCTGCCCGGCCGCTACCTGGTCTACGTGCCCGAGGGCTCGATGACCGGCATCAGCCGCAAGCTGCCCGACACCGAGCGCGCGCGTCTGAAGACCATCCTCAAGAAGATCGTCCCCGAGGACGCGGGCGTCATCGTGCGCACCGCCGCCGAGGGCGCGAGCGAGGACGAGCTGCGCCGCGACGTCGAGCGTCTGCAGGGCCAGTGGGAGGACATCCAGAAGAAGTCCAAGCAGATCTCGACGTCGTCGCCGAGCCTGCTGTACGGCGAGCCGGACATGACCGTCCGCGTCGTGCGCGACATCTTCAACGAGGACTTCTCCAAGGTCATCGTCAGCGGTGACGAGGCGTGGGAGACCATCCACGGTTACGTCAACCATGTCGCCCCCGACCTGTCCGACCGGCTGTCCCGGTGGACGTCCGAGGTCGATGTCTTCGCGACGTACCGGATCGACGAGCAGCTCGCCAAGGCGCTCGACCGCAAGGTGTGGCTGCCCTCCGGCGGCTCCCTGGTGATCGACAAGACCGAGGCGATGATCGTCGTCGACGTCAACACCGGGAAGTTCACCGGTCAGGGCGGCAACCTCGAAGAGACCGTGACCAGGAACAACCTGGAGGCGGCCGAGGAGATCGTCCGTCAGCTGCGGCTGCGCGACCTCGGCGGCATCGTCGTCATCGACTTCATCGACATGGTCCTGGAGTCCAACCGGGACCTGGTCCTGCGCCGCCTCCTGGAGTGCCTGGGCCGTGACCGGACCAAGCACCAGGTCGCCGAGGTCACCTCGCTCGGCCTGGTCCAGATGACCCGCAAGCGCGTCGGCCAGGGCCTCCTGGAGTCCTTCTCCGAGACCTGCGTGCACTGCAACGGCCGTGGCGTCATCGTCCACATGGAGCAGGCGTCCTCCGCCGGCTCCGGTGGCGGCGGCAAGCGCAAGAAGCGTGGCCGCGGTGGCAACGGCGCGGACCACCAGCACGAGACGCACGAGCACGACACGCACGAGCACGAGGCCCACGAGGACGCGTCGGCGCCGGAGACGGCCGAGAGCGACGTCGAGACGGCCGCCGGGACCGCGCCGGCCGAGGTCGATTTCACGGTCGACGACGAGCTGTACTCCAGCGCCGCCGAGGCGGAGGCCGCGGCGGGCCGCGGCCGTTCGCGCCGCCGTGCCACGCGCCGCGCGTCGGCTCCGGCCGGTGCCCCGAAGGCCGAGCAGACCGACAAGCGGTCCGCCCGTGCCGACCGGGCCCGCAAGGCGGAGCAGGCCGAGGAGCAGCGGGAGGCCGCCGCGGCCGCCCCGGTGGCCGAGGCCGAGCCGGTCGTCGAGGCGCCCACGGCGCAGGAGACGCCCGAGCCCGTGGTGGAGCAGGCCGCCGAGGCCCCGGCCCCGCGGACGCGCCGTCGTGCCACCCGCAAGGCCAGCGCCCCCGCCGGTGCGCCGAAGGCGTCGTCCGACGAGGCCGCCGCGGTGACCGTCGTGGAGTCGGAGCCCAAGGCCGCCGAGCCCAAGGCCGAGGAGCCGAAGGCGGAGCAGCCCAAGGCCGCCGAGGAGACGGCGCCGGAGGCCGGGACGGCCGCTCCGGCCCGCCCGCGCCGCCGTGCCGTGCGCAAGGCGACCGCCCCGACCGCGTCCGAGGAGACGGCCGTCCTGGTCGTCCCGTCGGCCACGGAGGAGGCCACCGAGGCTCCCGAGGCCGAGGAGGCGCCCGCCGCCAAGAAGACGGCCCGTAAGACGGCCAAGAAGGCGACGGCGAAGAAGGCGGCCACCACCACCAAGAAGACCGCGGCCAAGAAGACGGCCGCGAAGAAGACGACGGCCAAGAAGGCGGCGACCAAGACCGCCGCCAAGAAGACGACCGCGAAGAAGACCGCGGCGGCCGAGCAGCAGTCGCTGCCGTCCGTCACGGCCGCGGCCGACGAGGCCTGAGCCACGCACGACGGCGGACGGGGCCCCAAGTTTTCGGGGTATGGGGGGTGCGGGGGGTGTTGGTGGGAGTGAAACCACGCGGG
>NZ_JBHVIX010000008.1:307802-316182 GCF_042799415.1 Streptomyces sp. NPDC057694 | reverse complement strand
GAGGGCGAAGTCCGTTACGCCCGCGACGCGTTCGAGGGCCTGCGCCTGATGGACGCCCTGATCGCGGTCAAGCGCGGCGTCCCCGGCGCCACCCTCCCCGAGCTGAAGCAGCGCCGGGTCAAGGCGGCCGCCGTGCAGATCGAGGAGCAGCCCGACGAGGGGCCGGTGCGCTCCGACACCAGCACCGACAACCCGGTGCCCGAGCCCCCCTTCTGGGGCACCCGCGTCGTCAAGGGCATCCAGCTCAAGGAGTACGCCTCCTGGCTCGACGAAGGCGCCCTGTTCAAGGGCCAGTGGGGCCTGAAGCAGGCCCGCACCGGCGACGGGCCCACGTACGAGGAGCTGGTGGAGAGCGAGGGCCGCCCCCGCCTGCGCGGCTGGCTCGACGAGCTGCACACCAAGAACATGCTGGAAGCGGCCGTCGTGCACGGCTACTTCCCGTGCGTCTCCAAGGGCGACGACCTGATCATCCTGGACGACGACGGCAACGAGCGGACCCGCTTCTCCTTCCCCCGCCAGCGCCGCGGCCGCCGCCTGTGCCTCGCCGACTTCTTCCGCCCGGAGGAGTCCGGCGAGACCGACGTCGTCGGCCTCCAGGTCGTCACCGTCGGCTCGAAGATCGGTGAGGCCACCGCCGAACTGTTCGCCGCGAACTCCTACCGCGACTACCTCGAACTGCACGGCCTGTCCGTCCAGTTGGCCGAGGCGCTCGCCGAGTACTGGCACGCCCGCGTCCGCTCCGAGCTGGGCTTCTCCGGCGAGGACCCCGCCGAGATGGAGGACATGTTCGCCCTGAAGTACCGGGGCGCCCGCTTCTCGCTGGGCTACGGCGCCTGCCCCAACCTGGAGGACCGCGCCAAGATCGCCGACCTGCTCCAGCCGGAGCGGATCGGCGTCCACCTCAGCGAGGAGTTCCAGCTCCACCCCGAGCAGTCCACCGACGCCATCGTCATCCACCACCCCGAGGCGAAGTACTTCAACGCGCGGTAATCGACAGCAGTCGTACACTGGTCCGTCCAGCGCAGGCCGGTCCCCACCCGGGGACCGGCCTCTTCGTCCCTCATGGAGGTGTGCCCGGATGACCAGTACGGTCCCCGCACTCGGTACCCGAACGGCCGAAGGCTCCACACTTCAGGCCGTACTCCTCGACATGGACGGGACCCTCGTCGACACCGAGGGATTCTGGTGGGACGCGGAGTCGGCCGTCTTCGCCGGCCTCGGCCACACCCTCGACCCGGCCTGGAAGCAGGTCGTCGTCGGCGGCCCCATGACCCGCAGCGCGGGCTTCCTCATCGACGCGACCGGCGCCGACATCACCGTCCCCGAGGTGACGGTGCTGCTCAACGACGCCTTCGAGCGGCGCATCGGACAGCACCTGCCGCTGATGCCCGGCGCCGCGGGACTGCTCGCCGAACTCGCCGCCCAGCGCGTGCCCACCGCGCTCGTCTCCGCCTCCCACCGGCGCATCATCGACCGCGTCCTGCACTCGCTCGGCCCGGCCAACTTCCACCTCACCATCGCCGGTGACGAGGTGGCCCGCACCAAGCCGCACCCCGACCCGTACCTGATCGCCGCCGCCGGACTCGACGCCGCACCCGAGCGCTGCGCCGTCATCGAGGACACCGCCACCGGCGTCGCGGCCGCCGAGGCCGCGGGCTGCCACGTCGTCGCCGTACCGTCCGTCGCCCCCATCGAGCCGGCCCACCGGCGCACCGTCGTGCCCTCCCTCGAACACGTCAACCTGTCCTTCCTGCACGGCCTCATGACGCCCTGAAAGATGGCAGGGGACACGGGACGTGGCCGGAAAGCGACTGAAGTACCGCACGCCTCAAATGAGTTGACTGTGTGACCTTTCCCACTTTCCCGTGGGTCGACAGCTCCGCCCGGGCGTGCTGGGTGTCCGCTTTCTGCCCGCTCGGGCATGCCCATGTGTCCCGATTGGTGGCCCCCTGCGGGGAACCTTCCTCCTGAGGCGTTTTCGGTGCGTCCACACCCGGTTTCGCAGCGTGATGGGCGCCCGGAAGCGGCGCCTGTGAGCCCCGGCGGCGATCCCATTAATGTCATCGCGAGAACATCGCCCCACCCCTCGTGCTCCTGTCGCCCACTCCGCGCCGGAAACGAGTGGGTCAAGCTCTGGAGAACGTCGAGCATGAACCGCAAGACTCTGGTGCTGTCGGCCGTCGTCGGCCTGCTCGCCCCCACGCTGGCCGCGTGCGGAGGCTCGGACAGCGGTAGTGGTGGCGACGCCATCGTGGTGGGCACGACCGACCAGTTCGAGCTCACCTCCGACACTCCGGCCCCGTTCGACCCGGCGTTCTCCTACGACGCGGGCGTGTGGAACGTACTGCAGCAGACCCTGCAGACCCTCGTGGCCGTGCCCAAGGGCGGCGGCGAGCCGGTGCCGGAGGCGGCGAAGAGCTGCGGGTTCACCGACAGCGGCAGCGAGCGCTACGTGTGCGAGCTCCGCAGCGGACTGCAGTTCTCCGACGGGACTCCCGTCACGGCCGCCGACGTCAAGTACTCCATCGACCGCGTACGCGGCATCGACAGCGACAGCGGCATCGCGGGCCTGCTCTCCACGATCGACACCATCGAGACCGTCGGCAAGGGGAAGATCGTCTTCCACCTGAACACGCCGGACGCGACCTTCCCGTACAAGCTGACCACCCCGGCCGCCGCCCTCGTCAACCCCGACGACTACGCGAAGAACAAGCTGCGCAACGGCTTCGACATCAGCGGATCGGGCGTCTACACGCTGAAGACCGAGGTCAAGGACAAGAAGGTCGTCAAGGCGGTCTTCACCAAGAACCCGAACTACAAGGGCCAGTTCAAGGTCAACAGCGACACCGTCGAGATGCGTCCGATGTCCAGCGCCGAGGCCATGGAGACGTCGCTCGAAAAGGGCGACATCGACGTCATGGGCCGCACGCTGACGCCCGACCAGATCTCCAAGTACTCCGCCAAGGTCCCCGACGGCATCAACTTCGTCGCCACGCCCGGCCTGGAGACCAACTTCCTCGGCTTCTCCCTCAAGCAGGGCCAGGTGGGCGACAAGGCCGTCCGCCAGGCGATAGCCCAGGTCGTCGACCGCGGCCAGATCGCCTCCGAGGCGTACAAGTCGACCTCCGAGTCGCTGTACTCCCTCGTCCCCGCCGGCGTCGTCGGACACGCCAACTCGTTCTTCAACGAGTACAACGACCCGGACAAGACCAAGGCCGCCGCGATCCTGCACCAGGCGGGCATCACCACGCCCGTCAAGCTCTCGCTGCACTACACCCAGGACCACTACGGCCCGGTCATGAAGAAGCAGTTCGAGCTGCTCGCCCAACAGCTCAACGACAGCGGCCTGTTCAAGGCCGAGGTCCACGAGACCAAGAAGTGGAGCAAGTTCCGCGCCGAGGAGCTGGCCGGCAAGTACCAGGTCTACGGCATGGGCTGGGTCGCCGACTTCCCCGACGCCGACAACTTCCTCGCGCCGTTCCTCGACAAGGACAACTTCCTCGCGTCGACGTACACCAACTCCACCATCACGCGCGACCTCATCCCCGCCTCCCGGCGCGAGTCCGACCGCGCCGCCGCGTCCAAGACGCTGAAGCGGATCCAGGACACGGTCGCCGACGACGTCCCCGTGCTGCCCCTGACCCAGAGCAAGCAGTACATCGCCGCCGGCGACGACATCACCGGCGCCGAATGGGCCCTGTCCTCCACCTCCCTGCTCCAGCTGTGGGAGCTGGGCCGCGGCGTCAGCGGCTGATCCCCGTCCCCGCACGCACATGAAGCACGTACGCACATGAAGGCGGCGGCCACCTCTCGGTGGCCGCCGCCTTCATGCTGATGAGCTTCTCCGCGAGTACTACTGCGCGCCCGGCCGGACCAGACCGCTCTCGTACGCGTACACCGCCGCCTGCACCCGGTCGCGCAGCCCCAACTTCGTCAGCACATGACCGACATGGGTCTTCACCGTCGTCTCGCTCACGAACAGATCGGCCGCGATCTCCGCGTTCGACAACCCGCGCGCCACCAGCTTGAGCACCTCGACCTCGCGCTCGGTCAGCGTGTGCAGCGTGTCCGGCACCGGCTCGTCCCCCGACGGCAGATGATCCGCGTACTTGTCGAGCAGCCGGCGCGTGATGCTCGGCGCCAGCATCGCCTCACCGGCGGCCACCACCCGGATCGCCTGCACCAGCTCATTGGCCGGAGCGTCCTTGAGCAGGAAACCGCTGGCACCTGCCTTCAGCGCCTCCACGACGTACTCGTCCAGATCGAACGTCGTCAGCACCAGCACCTTCGCCGGACCGTCCCGCCCCGGACCGGTGATCTGCCGAGTCGCCTCGACACCGTCCATCCGCGGCATCCGGATGTCCATGAGCACCACATCGGGCTGCAACGCGCGCACCTGATCGAGCGCCTGCAGGCCGTCCCCGGCCTCACCGACGACCGCGATGTCCTGCTCGGCCTCCAGAATCATCCGGAAACCCGTACGCAGCAGAGGCTGGTCATCGACCAGTAGGACACGGATCGCCACGAAACACTCCTTCGATAGTCCGGGCCCATTCTGCCCTGCTACACCCCGCCCGACTCGGCCGCCCTGACCGACTCCTCCGCAGGCGCCGGCACCGCCGCCACGATCTGCAGCGGATAGGGCGGGGGAGTACCGCCGAATTCCGGACAGACGGCCTGGTGATCGCACCAGCCGCACAGCTTCGTCGGCCGCGGCCGCCAGTCACCGCTCTCCGTGGCGAGCTGGATCGCCTCCCACAGCGCGTGCAGCTTCCGCTCCACCCGCTCCAGATCGGCGACCACCGGGTCGTACGTCAGCACATCCCCACTGCCCAGATACACCAGCTGCAGCCGCCGCGGCACGACACCCTTCAGCCGCCACACCACCAGCGCGTAGAACTTCATCTGGAACAGCGCGCCCTCGGCGTACTGGGGCCGCGGCGCCTTGCCCGTCTTGTAGTCGACGATCCGCACCTCGCCGGACGGCGCCACATCGACCCGGTCGATGATCCCGCGCAGCTTCAGCCCCGACTCCAGCTCGGCCTCGACGAACAGCTCCCGCTCGGCGGGCTCCAGACGCGTCGGATCCTCCAGCGTGAACCAGCGCGCGACCAGCCGCTCGGCATCCCCCAGCCAGCGGGTCATCCGCTCACCCTCGGGATCGTCCGCGAACAGCTCGGCCAGCTCGGGCCGCGCCTCCCGCAGCCGGTCCCACTGCCCCGGAATCAGCGACGTGGCACGCGGCGCGGTCCGCTCCGCCGCCGGGGCGTCGAAGAGCCGCTCCAGCACGGCATGCACCAGCGTGCCTCTCGTCGCCGCCTCGCTCGGCTTCTCCGGCAGCTTGTCGATCACCCGGAACCGGTACAGCAACGGGCACTGCATGAAATCGCTCGCGCGCGACGGCGACAGCGACGCCGGCCGCGCGGCGGGCTTCTCAGGGCCGGTCGCAGGGCCCGTCTCGGTACTGGTCTCCATGCGTCACCACGGTACGGCCCGCCACCGACAGTCAGGCACCCGCGCGTTCCACGGCGTCTTGCGTAGCGTGGCCCGGGGGAGTCGCCGGGGGCCGACGGACACCGTCCGCATACCATCGACGCCAGAACGTCCCGCCCCGCGGCGGGAGACGCTCGAACGAGGGGACCGAGGGATCACCGTGGACGAGAGCGGGCAGCCGCAGTCCGGCACCGGCGAGGCGACGCCGCCCGCGGAGCACACCGGGGCGCGTCCCGCGACGGACCGGGCCGACACCAGGACCGAGCACACGGGCGACACACCCCGGCGGGACCCCGCCGCGCCCGAGGCCGAATCCACCGGAACGAGGGACACAGGGGACACGGCGGACACCACCCCCGCCGAACCCACTGCTCCTGCCGACGGCCACCCCGACCGGCCGACACCCCAGGAGAAGGCCACCACCCCCACCCCGGACGAACCACCGACCTCCGAAGGAACCCCGACCCCCGACAAGCCGGGGACCGAAGAGCAGCCCGGGACGCAGCCGAGGACCGACGGGCATCCCGGAACCGACGTGCCGTCGGGACCCGACAGCGACGCCCCCGCCCCCACCGCACCGGCGCCGCACACCGGCAGCCCCTACGACCGGCACCCCGAGCGGACCGCCGCCACCTCCGGCCGGCGCAAGGGCCCCACCAAGCCCCCCGAACCACGCGGCGGACTCCTCATGGGACGCCCGTTCGGCGTCCCCGTCTACGTCGCACCCAGCTGGTTCCTCGTCGCCGCGCTCATCACCTGGGTCTTCGGCGGCCAGCTCGACCGCGTCCTGCCCGAGCTCGGCGCCGCCCGCTACCTCGTTGCCCTCTTCTTCGCCGTCGCCTTCTACGCCTCCGTCCTCGTCCACGAACTCGCCCACACCATCGTGGCCCTGCGCTACAAACTCCCGGTCCGGCGGATCCGGCTCCAGTTCTTCGGCGGCGTCTCCGAGATCGAGAAGGAGTCCGAGACCCCGGGCCGCGAATTCGTCCTCGCCTTCGTCGGCCCGCTCCTCTCCCTCGTCCTCTCCGGCGTCTTCTACCTCGGTATGAAGGCCGTCGAACCCGGCACCGTCCCCGGCGTCCTGCTCGCAGGACTGATGATCTCCAACCTCATCGTCGCCGCCTTCAACCTCCTGCCCGGCCTGCCCCTCGACGGCGGCCGGATGCTGCGCGCCGTCGTCTGGAAGATCACCGGCAAACCCATGAGCGGCACCATCGCCGCCGCCTGGGTCGGCCGCGCCCTCGCCATCGCCGTCCTCATCGGCCTGCCCCTGCTCACCCAGACCGACGCCCTGGGCTCGAACACGCAGGACACCGGCGGCATGGACACCATCACCGACGCACTCCTGGCCGCCATCCTCGCCGCGATCATCTGGACCGGCGCCGGCAACAGCCTGCGCATGGCCCGCCTGCGCGAACACCTGCCGGAACTGCGCGCCCGCAGCCTGACCCGCCGCGCCGTACCCGTCGAGCACACCACCCCGCTCTCCGAAGCCCTGCGCCGGGCCAACGAGGCAGGAGCCCGCGCCCTCGTCGTCGTCGACCCCGACGGCGAACCCCGCTCCATCGTCCGCGAGGCCGCCATCGTCGGCGTCCCCGAACACCGCCGCCCCTGGGTCCCCGTCAGCGGCCTCGCCCAGGACCTCTCCGACGGCATGCGCGTCTCCGCCGAACTGGCCGGCGAAGACCTCCTCGACACCCTGCGCGCCACCCCGGCCACCGAATACCTCGTGGTCGAGGAGAACGGCGCGATCTACGGCGTCCTCTCCGCCGCCGACGTCGAACGCGCCTTCGTCAAAGCCATGGCCCGCCCCAACTGAACGCACCGCACCCCGGCGGCGGCGCAGTGGTCGGCGCCCCGCCCGGGGCCCGGTACCCTGGTCACATGTCCGAACCGACCGGTGCCGCCCGCCGACGCGGGCCCTTCAAGGTCGGGGACCAGGTACAGCTGACCGACCCCAAGGGCCGCCACTACACGTTCACGCTCGAAGAGGGAAAGAACTTCCACACCCACAAGGGTTCCTTCCCGCACGACGAGCTGATCGGCGCACCCGAGGGCAGCGTTGTCCGCACCACCGGAAACGTCGCCTATCTGGCGCTGCGCCCCCTGCTCCCCGACTACGTCCTGTCCATGCCCCGCGGCGCCGCCGTGGTCTACCCCAAGGACGCGGGGCAGATCCTGGCCTTCGCCGACATCTTCCCCGGCGCACGCGTCGTGGAAGCGGGCGTGGGCTCCGGCTCGCTCAGCAGCTTCCTGCTGCGCGCCATCGGCGACGAAGGCATGCTGCACTCCTACGAGCGCCGCGAGGACTTCGCCGAGATCGCCAAGGGCAACGTCGAGCGCTACTTCGGCGGCCCCCACCCCGCCTGGCAGCTCACCGTCGGCGACCTCCAGGACAACCTGTCCGACGGCGACGTCGACCGCGTCATCCTCGACATGCTCGCCCCCTGGGAGTGCCTGGACGTCGTCAAGAAGGCGCTCGTCCCCGGCGGCATCCTCTGCTGCTACGTCGCCACGACCACCCAGCTGGCCCGCACCGTCGAATCCATCCGCGAGATCGGCTGCTTCAACGAGCCCACCTCCTGGGAATCGATGATCCGCAACTGGCACGTGGAAGGCCTCGCCGTCCGCCCCGACCACCGGATGATCGGCCACACCGGCTTCCTGCTCACCGCCCGCCGCCTCGCGGACGGCGTCGAGCCGCCCATGCGCCGCCGCCGCCCCGCCAAGGGCGCCTACGGCGAGGACTACGACGGCCCCAACGCCGACGGCGGCAACCGCGGCCGCTGAGCCCCACCGGACTCCCGCACCACAGCACAACGCACCGGCGCCGGAGTCGCGCCGCCCTCCCCGCCCGCGGGCCCGTTACTGGGTCTCGTTCCCTTTT
>NZ_JBHVIX010000008.1:274462-307792 GCF_042799415.1 Streptomyces sp. NPDC057694 | reverse complement strand
GAACCACAGCACACGGCACTGTCGCTCCCGAGGGTCCCCCTGCCGGGGGGGGGAACTCGGCGGCGGCGCTCGTACGTTGACCCTCCGGCAGCACCGATCCCGGAGGCCACCAGGGAAAACTGGCGCCCCCGCCGTTCCACTCCACTGTGACGTATGGCACGATGCTGGCCATCCCCACCGGCACAGCCCTCACAGGAGACGCTCCTCGTGCAGCAGCCCCCCCGGCAGACGATCCCGGAACTGGCGCACACCACCACCCGCCCCATCCACTGGCTCGCCACCGCGGCAGCCCTCGCCGCCGTCGTCGCGCTCTCCGGCGTCCTGCAGCCCGGATCCGCCACCGCGGCCCAGGCCGACACCACGTCACCCGCCGCACACGGCGCCGCCGTCACCCCGCCCGACCCGGCCAAGGTCCATTTCCCGCTGGACTGCGGCCCCGCCGAAGTCCTCGTCCAGAAGAAGGCCTCCGGCGACCTCGACGGCGACGGCAGGCCCGAGACGGTCGCGGTCGTCCGCTGCGACGCCGGCTCCGGCACCCCGCCGAACGGCGTGTACGTACTGACCCGCTCCGCCGACGGAAAACCCCGCGTCGTCGCCACGCTCGTCGACCCGAAGGACACCTTTACCGTCACCGACCTCGCCGTGCGCGACAGAGCCGTCACAGCGACCCTCGACGGCTACTCGTCGCCCGACGTCCCCCGCTACCGCCCCGACATCCACGACAAGGCCAAGTGGCAGTGGAAGAACGGCACGTTCGTCCGCACCACCCCCGCGGCCGCACAGAGCGCCTGACCACACACACGAGAGGGCCCCGCACACCGGATCACCGGATGTGCGGGGCCCTCTCGCATGTGGTCAGACACTCACTCCGCGTCCGGCCCGTACACCTCGACGCTGTCCGAAACCCGCCGCACATGGATGCAGTCACCCGGACACTCCTTCGCCGACGCCACCACATCCGTCAGGAGCGGCAGCGGCACCGGCGTCGAAGCCCCCGGCCGCTGAAGCAACTCGTCCTCCGCGTCCTTCACATACGCGAGCCCGTCGATGTCCAACTCGAAGACCTCGGGCGCGTACTGAGCACAGATACCGTCGCCGGTGCACAGATCCTGATCGATCCAGACCTCCAGCGCCTCACTGGTGCCGGTGCCGGATCCGGCCTCTTGCTGCACGGTCATGATCTCCTGCCGCTCCCTACATCCCGCTCTGCCGCACTGTCCGGAAACCGACTTCACAGAAGCAAGTCGGGCCAGCCCTGACGGGTGTTGAACACTTCGACCCTACAACCGCCCGCTTTCCGATGTTGTTGGGTGGGTATTCCACTGGCGTGAGGGAGAGCGCAAGGGTGAAGATCGGACACACCTCGACCGTCTTTGTGATCTAGGGGTTTCAATCGACACCCGCCCAGGTAGGGTCTGGAAGCGTCCAGCTCCCCTTGGAGGAGGTGAGGACCGTGGCAGCCCACGACGACGACATCAACCGCGGCATCCGCCCGGGACGAGGGTCCGACGACCCCGCCGGACAGATTGCCTATCTCGAGCAGGAAATCGCCGTCCTGCGGCGCAAGCTCGCCGACTCTCCGCGTCATACGAGGATTCTCGAAGAGCGGATCGTCGAGTTGCAGACCAACCTGGCCGGCGTGTCCGCCCAGAACGAACGGCTCGCGAATACACTCCGCGAGGCCCGCGACCAGATCGTGGCCCTCAAGGAAGAAGTCGACCGGCTCGCACAACCGCCGGCAGGCTTCGGAGTCTTCCTCACCGCGAATGAGGACGGCACCGCCGACATCTTCACCGGCGGCCGCAAACTCCGGGTGAACGTGAGCCCGAGCGTCGAACTCGAAGAGCTTCGGCGCGGCCAGGAAGTAATGCTCAACGAAGCGCTCAACGTGGTCGAGGCCATGGAGTACGAGAGCGTGGGCGACATCGTCACCCTCAAGGAGATCCTTGAGGACGGCGAGCGCGCCCTCGTCACCGGGCACACCGACGAGGAGCGGGTGGTGAGGCTCGCCGAGCCTCTGCTGGACGTCACCATCCGCCCCGGCGACGCCCTCCTTCTCGAACCCCGATCCGGCTATGTCTACGAAGTCGTACCGAAGAGCGAAGTAGAGGAACTCGTCCTCGAAGAGGTCCCGGACATCGGCTACGAGCAGATCGGCGGCCTGGGCAACCAGATCGAACTGATCCGCGACGCCGTCGAGCTCCCGTACCTCTACCCCGACCTCTACCGGGAGCACGAGCTGCGGCCGCCCAAGGGCGTCCTCCTCTACGGACCCCCCGGATGCGGCAAGACCCTCATCGCCAAGGCAGTGGCCAACTCCCTCGCCAAAAAGGTCGCCGAAGTGACCGGACAGGGCCAGGGCAAGAGCTTCTTCCTCAACATCAAGGGCCCCGAGCTCCTCAACAAGTACGTCGGCGAGACCGAGCGGCAGATCCGCCTCGTCTTCCAGCGCGCTCGTGAGAAGGCCAGCGAGGGCACCCCCGTCATCGTCTTCTTCGACGAGATGGAATCCCTCTTCCGCACCCGCGGCTCCGGCGTCAGCTCGGACGTGGAGAACACCATCGTCCCCCAGCTGCTCGCCGAGATCGACGGTGTGGAAGGCCTGCAGAACGTCGTGGTCATCGGCGCCTCGAACCGCGAGGACATGATCGACCCCGCCATCCTGCGCCCCGGACGACTCGACGTGAAGATCAAGATCGAGCGCCCGGACGCCGAAGCGGCCAAGGACATCTTCGGCAAGTACCTCACCGAACGCCTTCCGCTGCACACCGAGGACCTCGGCGAACACGGCAGCGACAGGGCCGCCACGGTCCACGCCATGATCCAGTCGGCCGTCGAGCACATGTACGCGGAATCCGAGGAGAACCGCTTCCTGGAAGTCACGTACGCCAATGGCGACAAGGAAGTCCTGTACTTCAAGGACTTCAACTCCGGCGCAATGATCGAAAACATCGTCGGCCGCGCCAAGAAGATGGCCATCAAGGCCTTCCTCGAACAGAAGCAGAAGGGCCTCAGGGTCTCCCACCTCCTCCAGGCTTGCATCGACGAGTTCAAGGAGAACGAGGACCTGCCCAACACCACCAACCCCGACGACTGGGCCCGCATCTCCGGAAAGAAGGGCGAGCGGATCGTCTACATCCGCACGCTCGTCACCGGAAAGCAGGGCGCGGACACCGGACGCTCCATCGACACGGTGGCGAACACCGGTCAGTACCTGTAAAAAGCAGGGTGGCTGCGGGTGCCCGAACCGGGTACCCGCAGCCCACTGTTTTTCCAGGCAACTATCGGGCCGCTATCCCGCGACCGCCCGCCCGACGCCGGAGCAAAGCAATGACGCAAATGATCTCCCCACCAGCGCAAAGGCGTTCTAGGCTCTTCCATGCCGCCGAGTCGCGCCGTGCGGGGACGGGCACCGCGCGCGCACCGGAGAACCAGCGGTACTTGAGCGCCGCCCCCGACCGAGGGCGCCGCCGGGCAAGGAGGGCCGCATGACCGTACGGCGAGTAATGGGCATCGAGACCGAGTACGGAATCTCCGTGCCCGGCCATCCCAACGCCAATGCCATGCTCACCTCGTCCCAGATCGTCAACGCCTACGCCGCGGCGATGCACAGGGCCCGCCGGGCCCGCTGGGACTTCGAGGAGGAGAACCCGCTGCGCGACGCCCGAGGCTTCGACCTCGCGCGGGAGGCCGCCGACTCCAGCCAGCTCACCGACGAGGACATCGGCCTGGCCAACGTCATCCTGACCAACGGCGCGCGCCTCTATGTCGACCACGCACACCCCGAATACAGCTCCCCGGAGATCACCAACCCCCGGGACGCCGTCCTGTGGGACAAGGCCGGCGAGCGCATCATGGCCGAGGCCGCCGAGCGGGCCGCCCAGCTGCCCGGTGCCCAGCCCATCCACCTCTACAAGAACAACACCGACAACAAGGGCGCCTCCTACGGGACGCACGAGAACTACCTGATGAAGCGGGAGACCCCCTTCTCGGACATCGTGCGCCACCTGACGCCCTTCTTCGTCTCCCGCCAGGTCGTCACCGGCGCGGGCCGCGTCGGCATCGGTCAGGACGGCCACGAGCACGGGTTCCAGCTCAGCCAGCGCTCCGACTACTTCGAGGTCGAGGTCGGCCTGGAGACCACACTCAAGCGGCCCATCATCAACACGCGCGACGAGCCGCACTCCGACGCCGAGAAGTACCGCCGCCTGCACGTGATCATCGGCGACGCGAACCTCTCCGAGATCTCGACCTACCTCAAGCTCGGCACGACGGCCCTGGTCCTCTCCATGATCGAGGACGGGTTCATCGCGGTCGACCTGGCCGTGGACCAGCCGGTCCGCACCCTCCACCAGGTCTCCCACGACCCCACCCTCCAGCACCTGATCACCCTGCGCAGCGGCCGCACACTCACCGCCGTCCAGCTCCAGATGGAGTACTACGAGCTGGCCAGGAAATACGTCGAAGAGCGCTTCGGCGCCGACGCCGACGACCAGACCCGGGACGTCCTGTCCCGCTGGGAGGACGTGCTCGGCCGCCTGGAGACCGACCCGATGAGCCTGTCCGGCGAGCTGGACTGGGTCACCAAGCGGGAACTCATGGAGGGCTACCGGCGCCGTGACGGCCTCGACTGGGACGCCGCCAAGCTGCACCTCCTCGACCTCCAGTACGCCGACGTACGCGCCGAGAAGGGCCTGTACAACCGTCTGGCGGCCCGGGGCAAGATGAAGCGACTCCTGGACGAGGCAGAGGTCGAGCGGGCCCGTACCCAGCCGCCGGAGGACACCAGGGCGTACTTCCGCGGGCGCTGCCTGGAGCAGTACGCGGACGACGTCGCCGCGGCCTCCTGGGACTCGGTCATCTTCGACCTGCCCGGCCGGGACTCGCTCCAGCGCGTCCCAACCCTCGAACCCCTTCGCGGGACGCGTAATCACGTCAAGGAGCTCCTTGACCGGTGCCGGACGGCGGAAGATCTGGTCCGGGTCCTGTCCGGGGGCTGATCCGCGGCTGAAATCCCGGGCGAAGGGGAATCACAGAGGTGGGTCCCGCATTGGGCGAAGTGCGGGGCCGATGTCAGGGCCGACAAGTAGGGTTCTGATCACGAACGACCTGTATCTCGAACCGAGCGGGGTGAGCTGAGATGGCGACCAAGGACACCGGCGGCGGGCAGCAGAAGGCGACGCGTTCCACCGAGGAGGTCGAGGAGCAGGCGACAGAGGCGCAGGGCTCCGAGGACCTCAAGGAGCGCCAGGAGAAGCTGAGCGACGATGTCGACTCGGTTCTGGACGAGATCGACGACGTCTTGGAAGAAAATGCCGAGGACTTTGTGCGGAGTTTCGTACAAAAGGGCGGACAGTGAGGAATGTCCGACTCGGGCATGAAAAGGTGCTCCGCTTGCCAGGAGCTCCTTGCTGCGAGCGCGTTCGCGGCTAATCGGGCGCGGCCGGATGGGTTGCAGGCCAATTGCCGCGAATGCGCCGCAGAGTATTACAGGCGTCGACAGGAGGCGCGAGGTAAAACCGTCCGGGCGAAGGTCGACGTACCTGAAGGGCACAAGCTCTGTCGCACATGTGGCGAGATCAAGTCGCACAGTGAGTGGCATCGCAATGCGACCGCCTCCGACGGCCTGTCGACGCGCTGCAAGGCCTGCCGGGCGATCCAGAGTCGGCAAGGCCACCTCAAGCGCCACTACAACCTCACCGAGGTCGAGCGGGACGAGATGGTGGCCTCTCAGATGGGGATCTGCGTGATCTGCCTCAATGCTCCGGCAGTACATGTGGATCACTGCCACGAGACGGGTAGGGTCCGTGGCGTACTGTGCTTCAACTGCAATTCGGCCATCGGCAAGTTGGGAGATGATCCCGACACCGTCCGTCGGGCCACCGCTTACTTGGAAGGAAACGTGTGGAAGCCAACCCTCGTAGCACCGGGCGTCTACCAGCTGCCTTCCTGACGCCCGGGTCGTCGTCCTTCATGGACTTCCTGTCCGAGCATCAGCCGGAAATGCTGCCGGGCAACCGGCAGTTGCCGCCGATGCAGGGGGTCATCGAGGCCCCGCACGGCACGACCATCGTGTCCGTCACGTTCCCCGGCGGTGTGGTGCTCGCCGGTGACCGTCGGGCGACGATGGGCAACGTCATCGCGCAGCGCGACATCGAGAAGGTCTTCCCGGCGGACGAGTACTCGGCCGTCGGCATCGCCGGCACCGCCGGTCTGGCCGTCGAGATGGTCAAGCTCTTCCAGCTGGAGCTGGAGCACTTCGAGAAGGTCGAGGGTGCGCAGCTGTCGCTGGAGGGCAAGGCGAACCGGTTGTCGACCATGATCCGGTCGAATCTGGGGATGGCCATGCAGGGGCTCGCTGTCGTGCCGCTGTTCGCCGGGTACGACGTGGACCGTGAGAAGGGGCGCATCTTCTCGTACGACGTCACCGGTGGACGGAGTGAGGAGCACGGGTTCGCCGCGACCGGTTCGGGTTCGGTGTTCGCGCGGGGAGCGATGAAGAAGCTCTACCGCGGTGATCTGACGGAGGAGCAGGCGACGACGCTGGTCGTGCAGGCGTTGTACGACGCGGCGGACGACGACTCGGCGACGGGTGGTCCCGACATGGCGCGGCGGATCTTCCCGATCGTCACGGTGATCACGGACGACGGTTTCCGTCGGCTCAATGATGACGAGTCGTCGGAGATCGCGCGGTCGATCCTGGAGCGGCGTCTCGAGCAGCCGGACGGTCCTCGGGCCGCTCTGTTGTGAGTCGTTCCCTGTTTGCTGCCTACTCACTGAGTCACTGACAGAAAGGGACGGATAGCCGGTGTCGACGCCGTTCTATGTCTCACCCCAGCAGGCGATGGCCGATCGCGCGGAGTATGCGCGCAAGGGCATCGCGCGCGGTCGCAGCCTGGTCGTGCTGCAGTATGCCGACGGCATCGTGTTCGTCGGCGAGAATCCGTCCCGTGCGCTGCACAAGTTCAGCGAGATCTATGACCGGATCGGTTTCGCGGCCGCCGGTAAGTACAACGAGTACGAGAATCTGCGGATCGGTGGTGTGCGGTACGCGGATCTGCGGGGTTACACGTACGACCGGGACGACGTGACGGCGCGTGGTCTGGCGAACGTGTACGCGCAGACGCTGGGCACCATCTTCTCCAGTGCGGGCGAGAAGCCGTACGAGGTGGAGCTGGTCGTCGCCGAGGTGGGGGAGACCCCTGAGGGTGACCAGATCTATCGGTTGCCGCACGACGGTTCGATCGTCGATGAGCACGGCTCGGTGGCGGTCGGTGGTAATGCGGAGCAGATCAGTACGTTCCTGGATCAGCGGCACGAGGACGGTATGACGCTGTCCGAGGGTCTGAAGCTGGCTGTGCAGGCGTTGTCGCGGGACACCAATGGCAGTGAGCGGGAGATTCCCGCGGAGCGTCTTGAGGTGGCGGTGCTGGACCGTACGCGGCCGCAGCAGCGGAAGTTCAAGCGGATCGCGGGGCGTCAGTTGTCGAAGTTGCTCACGGCTGAGGGTGCTGCCGCGACGACGGAGGCGGAGTCCGAGGCCGTCTCCGACGAGAGTTCGTCCGACGATTAGGGCGTTGTGAGCGTGTGTGTGCCCCGGCCGGTTGGTGAACCGGTCGGGGCACACGTGTGTCAGGGGGTGGTGGGTGCGGGGCCGGTGGAACCGCGGACGATCAGTTCGACGGGGAGTGGGGTGGTGTCGGGTGTGTGGCCGTCGAGTACGGCGAGGAGTGCTGTCATGCCTCGTTCGCCGAATTCTTCCGCGGGGAGTCGCACGGTGGTGAGTTCGGGTTCGATCGCGGTGGCGAGTGACAGGTCGTCGAAGCCGGTGACGGAGAGGTCGTCGGGGATGCGCAGGCCTGCGCGGCGGGCGGCTTTGTAGGCGCCGGCGGCGAGTTTGTCGTCGTCGCAGACGACGGCGGTGGGGTGGGTGGTGCCTGTGGTGCGCAGGGCGTGTTCCATCGCGGTGACGGCGGCCTCGACCGTGAGGTCGGAGCGGACGGTGCGGACGGTCGTGCCGGGCATCTGGGTGGTGCGGGTGGTGAGTTCGTCGGCGCGGATGTCGAAGGTCCAGGAGTCGACCGCTGAGGCGAGGTGCAGGAAGTGCCGGTGGCCGTGGGCGAGGAGGTGGTCGGTGATCCGGCGCATGCCGTCGGCGAGGTCGAGGTTGACGGTGGTCGCGCCGGGGTTGCCCGTGGGGTCGCTGTCGAGCATGACGAGGGGGAGGTCGTCGCCGCGCAGGGCGGTGACGGCGCCGGCGGCCATGGAGGAGGCGAGGATGCCGTCGAGGGCGGCGCGGGCGTTGGGGAAGGGGTCGCGGGCGGGGCCGGTGCCGTCGGGTGAGGGGTAGAGGACGACGCCGAAGTCGTGTTGGGCGGCGATGCGGGCGGCGCCGGTGTAGACGCCGGCGAAGAACTCGTTGGTGAGGGCGGGGACGACGAGGAGTGCGGTGCGGGTGCGGCCGAGGCGGAGGTTGCGGGCTGCGAGGTTGGGGCGGTAGCCGAGGTGGTGGGCGGCGGCGCGGACGCGTTCGGCGGTGGTCTCGGCGACGCGGCCGCGCCATTTGTCGCCCATGACGAGGGAGACGGCGGCCTGGGAGACGCCGGCCGCGCGCGCCACGTCCCGGCTGGTGGGGCGGGTGCCGCCCGCTCCGGCCGCTGTCGTGTCGGTGCCGCTGGTCACTGGTGCCTCCGGGGTCTGGTGCGGTGGTTCCGCCGGTCGTCGACGTTAGCGGGTGGCTCTTGTCGCAGCGTACGTGGTACGTATAACGGCGCGACGTTATACGTAACACTTTCCAGGGCGTCGTCAGAGAATTCGTCGAGGACAGGGTGGGGCGATGGCCGCGGGTTATGCGGAGATCCTCAGAGCGCGGCACGCGATGCGGCTGCTCACGGGGACGCTGGTGGGCAGGCTGCCCAATGCCACGGCGGCGATCGCCATCGTGCTGTTCGTGCGGGACGAGGGCGGTACGTACAGCCTGGCGGGTGGGCTCGCCGCGGTGTACGGGGTGGCGAACGCGATCGGGCAGCCGGTGCTGGGCCGTCTCGTGGATCTGCGCGGGCAGCCGAGGGTGCAGTTGCCGGCGGCGGTGCTGTCGGGTGTGGGCATGGCGGTGTTCGCGTTCGCCGGGACGGGTTCGCTGCCGCTGGCGTACGCGGCCGTGGCGGCGGCGGGGCTGTTCACGCCGCCGTTGGAGGGCGGTCTGCGGGCGCTGTGGCCGAGTGTGCTGCCGCGCGAGGAGCAGGTGCACACGGCGTACGCGATGGACGCGATCGCCCAGGAAGTCATGTTCACCGTGGGCCCGTTGCTGGTGACGGTGTGCGTGTCGCTGTGGTCGGCGCAGGCGGCGCTCGTCGTCCTGAACGTGATCGGGGTGCTGGGCGCTCTGTCGGTCGTCGTCTCGAAGCCGTCCCGCGCGTGGCGGTCGGCGCCGCGTGAGGCGCACTGGCTGGGGGCGTTGCGCTCGCCGGGGCTGCTGGTGCTGCTGGCGGCGTTCCTGTTCATCGGGCTCGCGCTCGGGTCGATCACGGTGGCGGGGGTCAGTTATGCGGACGGGAACGGCGGGGACGCGACGTACGGCTGGATGATGGCGGCGCTGGGGCTCGGCGCGCTCGTCGGCGGGACGGTCTACGGCGCCCGGCAGTGGGGCGGTGCTCCGGAGGCGCGGTTGAGGTGGCTCGTCGCCCTGCTCGCCCTGTTCTACGTGCCGTTGGTGGTGATGCCGGGGCCGGTGGCGATGGTGGCGTTGAGTGCGGTGGCGGGGGTCTTCCTCGCGCCGTCGATCGCCTGTGCGTTCATCGTGGTGGACCGGCATGCTCCGCGGGGGACGGTGACGGAGGCGTTCTCGTGGCTCGTGACGACGTTCACGGTGGGGGCCAGTGTGGGAACGGCCGTCGCGGGGCCGGTCGTGGAGTGGGGCGGTACGCGGTGGGGTTTCGCGGTGCCGGGGGTGACCGGGGCCGTGGCGTTGCTCGTTCTGCTGGCCACGGGCGGGGCCCTCGCGGCGCCGCGCGCGTCCGGGCGTGTCGCGCTCTCGTCGGAAAATGATCCAAACCGTGCCGTCGAACCCCGTTTCAGCTCGGGGGATCGGGCGTAATGTTCAGTCATGGACCGCCGCATTTTCGGGCTGGAGAACGAGTACGGCGTCACATGTACGTTCAGGGGACAGCGCCGTCTGTCACCTGACGAGGTGGCGCGGTACCTCTTCCGCCGTGTCGTGTCATGGGGCCGCAGCAGCAATGTCTTTCTGCGGAACGGCGCCCGCCTCTATCTGGACGTGGGATCGCATCCGGAATACGCAACTCCCGAATGTGACAACGTGACCGAGCTGGTCACCCACGACAAAGCAGGCGAGCGCATTCTCGAAGGCTTGCTCGTCGACGCAGAGCGCCGTCTGCACGAGGAGGGCATCGCAGGCGACGTATACCTGTTCAAGAACAACACCGACTCGGCCGGCAACTCCTACGGCTGCCACGAGAATTACCTGGTGGCGCGGCACGGGGAGTTCTCGCGACTCGCGGACATTCTCATTCCGTTCCTGGTCACACGGCAGTTGCTGTGCGGCGCGGGCAAGGTGCTGCAGACTCCGCGCGGTGCCGTGTACTGCGTGAGCCAGCGCGCCGAGCACATCTGGGAGGGTGTCAGTTCCGCGACGACGCGCTCCCGGCCGATCATCAACACCCGGGACGAGCCGCACGCGGACGCCGAGCGCTACCGCAGGCTGCACGTCATCGTCGGCGACTCGAACATGTCCGAGACGACCATGCTCCTCAAGGTCGGTGCCACCGATCTCGTGCTGCGCATGATCGAGGCGGGCACGGTGATGCGTGACCTGACCCTGGAGAACCCGATCCGGGCCATCCGCGAGGTCAGCCACGACATCACGGGTCGTCGCAAGGTCCGTCTGGCCAGTGGTCGTGAGGCCTCCGCCCTGGAGGTCCAGCGCGAGTACTACGAGAAGGCCGTCGACTTCGTGGAGCGCCGGGGCATCCGCACCGGCACGGTCGACCAGGTCCTGGAGCTGTGGGGCCGCACGCTCGACGCGATCGAGGCGGAGGACCTCGACCGGATCGGTACCGAGATCGACTGGGTCATGAAGTACAAGCTCATCGAGCGGTACCGGGCCAAGCACAACATGACCATGTCGCATCCGAGGGTCGCGCAGATCGACCTCGCCTACCACGACATCCATCGCCGTCGTGGGCTCTATTACCTTCTGGAGAAGAAGGGCCAGGCGACGAGGATCTGCAACGACCTGAAGATCTTCGAGGGCAAGTCGGTGCCGCCGCAGACCACGCGTGCGCGGTTGCGCGGTGACTTCATCCGCCGGGCGCAGGAGCAGCGCCGTGATTTCACGGTGGACTGGGTGCATCTGAAGCTGAACGACCAGGCGCAGCGCACGGTGCTGTGCAAGGACCCGTTCCGCAGCGTGGACGACCGGGTGGAGAAGCTGATCGCGGGAATGTAGGTCACCCGTCGCGCAGGCGATCGATCAGGTCATGGGCCCCGTACGAATCATTCGTACGGGGCCCTTCCGCGCCCTTTGAATCGGTGGGCGAGGGCCTAGAGTGGCCGGACCGTATCCGAGCGACCTGAGGATCCTTGTGCGACGCCGACTTGCAGCTCTACTGATCGTGCCGGCACTGGCGCTGACCGCGACCGCCTGCGGCGGCGACGACGACGGCAAGAAGGATGCGGCGGACAAGGCGGACTCGTCCTCGCCGGCTCCGGGTGTGCCCAAGCCGGTGGACACCGCCACCCCGATGCCGAAGGTCTCGGGCGCGTACGGCAAGACGGCGACGATCTCGCTGCCCAAGAGTGACCCGAGCGACAAGTTCGTCGTGCACACGGTGTCGCAGGGCAGTGGCGCCACGGTGAAGAAGAACGACCTGGTGTCGTTCAACTACACGGGCAAGATCTGGAAGGGCGCCAAGGACCTCGGTTCCACCTACGGGGCGAAGGGCGGGGGCGACCAGCTCGTCACCGCGGGGGCCGAGGGTCAGTTCCCGGCCTTCTCGGACGCCGTCGTGGGGCAGAAGGAGGGCAGCCGCGTCCTCGTGGTGGCGCCGCCGGCCGCGGGCTTCGGCAGTCAGGGCAACCCGCAGTTCGGGGTCACGGCCAAGGACACGCTGGTCTTCGCCGTGGACATCAAGAAGGTGGAGCCCAAGAAGGTCGAGGGCACGCAGGCCGCCATCCCGTCGAACCTGCCGCAGATCAAGGCGGACGCGGAAGCGCCGGCGGTGATCTCCGTGCCGAAGAACGACCCGCCGAAGAAGCTCGTCGAGCAGGTGCTGATCCCGGGCAAGGGCGCCGAGATCAAGAGCGGCCAGAGCGTCAGCATGCAGTACAGCGGTGCGGTGTGGAAGGAGAACGAGGGCAAGGCGAAGGCCGCCCTGTTCGACTCCTCGTGGAACCGTGGCGGCCAGCCGTTCACGACGGCCATCGGTCAGGGCCAGGTCATCAAGGGCTGGGACAAGGGCATCGTCGGCAAGCACGTCGGTGACCGGGTGCTGCTGGTGATCCCCGCGGACCAGGCCTACGGAGCCAAGGACCAGGGCAAGACGCTGCCGGCCAACTCGACGCTGGTCTTCGTGGTCGACATCCTCGCCGCGCACTGACCCGTCCTTCGATGGCAGACTGTCCCGGTTGCCCAACAGCCAACAAGCAGGAGCAATTCACGTGAGCATCGACAAGCCCGAGGTCGACTTCCCCGTAGGCGAGCCGCCGGCGGACCTCCAGATCAAGGACATCTGGGAGGGTGACGGCGCCGAGGCGAAGGCGGGCGACTTCGTCAAGGTCCACTACGTGGGCGTGGCCTTCTCCACCGGTGAGGAGTTCGACGCCTCCTGGAACCGCGGCAACCCGCTGGAGTTCCAGCTCGGTGCCGGCCAGGTCATCTCCGGCTGGGACAAGGGCGTGCAGGGCATGAAGGTCGGCGGCCGTCGCGAGCTGACCATCCCGGCGCACCTCGCGTACGGCGACCGTGGTGCCGGTGGCGGCGCCATCGCCCCCGGTGAGACGCTGATCTTCGTCTGCGACCTCGTCTCCGTCTGAGTCGGTCACACGACGACTACAAGCGGTCATCAAAGAGCCCGTGCCTGCTGGCACGGGCTCTTGCTTTGCCCCTGGCTTTTGCCACGACACCCCGGGGCGGTACGGTCGTCCGTCGGGAGCTTTTCGGGGACCGCGGGGAAAACACCAGGGGAAAGGGCGTCGATGGCGATTGCCAAGGCCGAGCGGCTGATGAATCTGGCGCTGTGTCTGCTCGGGACGCGCCGCCCGCTCAGCAAGCGCGAGCTGCGTGGCTCCATCGAGGCCTACCTGGAGGCCGGCAACGACGACTCCTTCAACCGGATGTTCGAGCGCGACAAGGACGATCTGCGCGAGCTGGGCCTGGTCATCGAGACCGTGGAGAACCTGGACGGCGAGGTCGGCTATCTGGCCCGCCGCGACAGCAACCATCTGCCGCCCGTCACCCTCGACGCCGAGGAGGCCGCCGCTCTCGGTCTCGCCGCCAAGGTGTGGCAGCAGGCCCGCCTGGCCGGTGCTGCCAGCGGCGCTCTGCAGAAGCTGCGCGCCGCCGGGATGCCCGAGGACGTGGACCCGTACGAGGGCCATGGCGCGCTGGAGCCCCGGATCCCCGTGCACGAGGCGTCCTTCGAGCCGCTGATGCTGGCCTGCCGCGACCGGCGCCCCGTCGTCTTCGACTACCGCAAGGCGACCGCGGCCCGGCCCGAGCAGCGGCACGTGGAGCCGTGGGCGCTCGAGTGCTGGCGCGGCCACTGGTATCTCGCGGGCTGGGACCGCGACCGGCAGGCCGAGCGGGTCTTCCGGCTGTCGCGGATCACCGGGAAGGTGCGCTCGCGCGCCGGACAGTTCAAGGCGCCGGTGCCGGATGTCGTCACGGTCCGCGAGACGGTCGCGGGCTGGGCGGGGGAGAGCGCGGACCGCTCCGCGCTGATCAGGCTGCGCGCGGGTGCGGGCTATCCGCTGCGGGCCAAGGCCGGCTCCGTGCGCGCGCTGGGCGACGGCTGGGACGAGCTGGAGATTCCGTACGGGCACGGGCTCGACGCCTGGCTCGTGGAGTTCGGGCCGGATGTCGTGGTGCTCGAACCGGCCGAGCTGCGGGCGGACGTGGTCGACCGGCTGCGTGCCGTGGCCAAGGACTGAGCGCGGGACCGAGGGGAGCACGGACACCCATGGCTGCCAATGCCATCGACCAGACCCGGCGGATGCTGTCCCTGGTGACGTATCTGCGTGAGCGCCCCGGCGCGCGCGTGGAGGACGTCGCCCGGGCCTTCGGCATCACCCAGGACGAGCTGATCTCCGACCTGGACGTGCTGCCGCTGTGCGGGACGAGCTTCCGCGGCGGCGACCTCCTCGACATCGACACCGACGGCGACCGGATCTGGTGGCACAACCCGGACGATGTGGCCGCGGCGCTGCGGATCTCCGCCGACGAGGCGACCGCCCTGCTGGTGGCGGCCCGCGCGGTGGCCACGCTGCCGGGGCTGCGCGAGGGCGACCGGCTCGCCCTGCTGCGGGCGACCGCGAAGCTGGAGGCGGCGGCCGGTGAGGTGGCCGGTGCCAGTGCGCGGCTCAGCGTCACCTTCGAGTCCGAGGGCGGTGTCTTCGCCGATGTGGACCGGGCGATCTCCGAGCGGCGCCGGCTGTGGATCCGCTACTACTCGCCCGCGCGCGACGAGGTCACCGAGCGGGAGATCGACCCGATCCGGCTCGTCTCCGTCGGCCACACCTACGTAGAGGCGTGGTGTCGCAGGTCCGAGGCGCGGCGCACGTTCCGGCTCGACCGGGTCGCGGAGATCAAGATTCTGGACGAGGCGTCGGCGCCGCCGGAGATCGAGCTCCGGGACCTGTCCGAGGGACTGGTGCAGCCGGCCGCCGAGGATCCCGAGGTCGTCATCGAGGTCGGGCCCGGGGGGCGCTGGGTCGCGGAGTACTACCCGCACGACAGCGCGGAGGAGTTGGCGGACGGTGGTCTGCGGATCACGCTGCGTACGCCGGACCCCTCGTCGCTGCGCCGGCTCGCGCTGCGGCTCGGCCGGGACGGGCACATCGTGGCCCCCGCCGACCTCGCGGACAGTGCGCGGGCCGCGGCCCGGGAGGCGCTGGCCGCGTACGACGGGGCGGCGTGAGCGGGCCGGGAGTGCTGCCCGGATCGGCTCGATCGGCTCGAACGGATGGAAGGTACGAGGTGGGGAAAATGACCGGGACGATGGATGTGGCCGGAATCACCCGGATGTCCGCCGTGGCCGACGGTCCGGCCGCCGTCGTCTTCCGGGCCGCCTGCCCGGACTGCCGTGCCAGTTTCGAACTCGACGCGTCCGCCATCCGGTTGGCGATCGGCGGCAGCCGTCGTACGACCTTCTACTCCTTCACCTGCCCCGAGTGCGAGGCCGCGGTGCGCAAGCCCGCCGGTGAGCGGATCGTCGAACTCCTCACCGGTGGCGGGGTGCGCACGCTGCGCCTGCACCAGACCGTCTAGGCTCGGCGCATGTTCTGGGCGATGCTGTCGGTGGCCGTGGGTTTCGTGGGACTTGCTGTGCTCGCCTTCTTCGCGGTGAAGGTGTTCGTCGAGGCGGAGCGGCTGGGGAGTCAAGTCGCCGACACCACGCGGAAGATCAATCGGGCCGCCGAGGAGCTGGAGCAGGCCGCGGTCAGTGTGGCGCGGGCGGGCGGCGACGCGGTCTGACCTCGTGGGACGCCGAAGGGCCGCACATGGAAAGCGCTTTACCGCTGTGGCCTGTCGGGCGGCCGGGTTCGCCGGGTACGCTCGTTGACGCGACCCAGGAGTGAGGCGCGGGCCGCAACGGGGAGTACGCAGAGGGATTGCCCCCTGTTCACCCCCACGGGATACGATCGCTGCCAGCACGGTGGTCGGACATCAGTCCTAAGGTTCGACCGGTACCCCGGCAGTCCCGCCCCTGCCGCCTCAGTGAGAAGGTAAACGGATATGTTCGGAAAGCTCGGCGCACCTGAGATCATCCTGATCCTTGTCGTCATCATCCTGCTGTTCGGCGCGAAGAAGCTTCCGGACATGGCGCGCTCGCTGGGCAAGTCCGCCCGCATCCTCAAGAGCGAGGCCAAGGCGATGAAGAGCGAGGGCAACAACAACGCCGCCGCTCCGTCCGACCCGCCGGCCCAGGACGAGCAGGCCCAGCCCGCGCGCACCATCCAGGCCGCGCCCGGCGACGTCACGAGCTCGCGTCCGGTGACCGAGCCGACCAACACGTCGAAGAGCTGATCAAGAGCTGACCCAAGGCCGCCTCCGTCTCGGCGGCCTGCCGCACGAGATGAGGACGTGGGTTGCTCCAGACTGCCCGCAAGCAGGAGAAGGACCCCGAGGGGCGGATGCCGCTCGCGGATCACCTGCGTGAGCTTCGCAACCGGCTGGCGAAGGCGCTGCTCGGCGTTGTCGCCATCACGGTCGTCGCTGCGTTCTTCTACAACGACATCATCGATCTGATCACCAAACCGATCCTCGACTCGGTCGGTTGTGAGCAGACGTTCTCGCAGTTGGCTCAGGTGAAGAAAGAGCCCTGCGCCGAGATCACCATCAACGGCCTGCTGGCCCCCTTCACGCTGGCCCTGAAGATCTCGCTGATGGCGGGCATCGTGTTCGCCTCGCCGGTCTGGCTCTACCAGCTGTGGGGCTTCATCGCGCCCGGTCTGCACAAGCACGAGAAGAAGTACGCCTACGGGTTCGTGGGCACGGGTGTCCCGCTGTTCCTGGCCGGCGCCTACTTCGCGTACGCGGTGCTGCCCACCACGGCGAAGGTGCTGATCGGCTTCACCCCGGGCAACGCGTCGAACCTGCTGCCCCTCGATGACCTGCTCGACCTCGTGACGCGCATGGTGATCGTCTTCGGCCTCTCCTTCGAGCTGCCGCTGCTGCTGGTGTTCCTCAACCTCATCGGGGCCATCACCGGCAAGCGGATGCTCGGCTGGTGGCGGGCGATGATCATGGGCATCACGGTCTTCGCGGCGGTCGCCACGCCCAGTACGGACCCGCTGTCGATGATGGCGCTGGCCGCCCCGATCTGGGTGCTGTACTTCGCCGCCACGGCCTTCTCGCTGCTCAACGACCGGCGCAGGCGGCGCAACAACCCGGACGCCGATCTCGACGACGACGAGGCGTCCCAGCTCGACCTGACCCCTGAGGGAGTCGATGAGGTCGAGGGCGTGAGCGCGAGCCGGACGCCGCTGCCCGAGCAGACGACGACGGACCGGGTCAACGGTTACGACGATGTGACCTGAGGTAACTCCTGTTCGCGACGGGACGGTTGTTAAGGTCCGGCCGTGAGCAGTGAGATCACCCTCTTCGTCAATCCCACCGCGGGACGCGGCCGGGGCGCAGGTGCTGCGCAGCCGGCCGCTTCCGCGTTGCGGGCCGCCGGGTTCTCCGTGCGGAGCGTCATCGGTGAGGACGCCCCCGACGCCCTGGCACGCGCGCGTGCCGCCGTGCGGGACGGGACCGGGGCCCTGGTGGCCGTCGGCGGGGACGGGCTGGTGAATCTCGCGCTGCAGGCCGTCGCCGGGACCCGCACGCCGCTCGGCGTCGTCGCCGTCGGCACCGGCAACGACTTCGCGCGCTCGCTCGGGCTGCCGATCCGTGAACCGGCCGCGGCGGGCGCGCTCGTCGCGGCCGCGCTCAAGAGGAACGGGGGAGCGGGGATACGGGAGATCGACCTCGGCCGGATCGGCGACCATTGGTTCGGCACCGTGCTCGCCTCCGGCTTCGACTCCCGGGTCAACGACCGCGGCAACCGGATGCGGCTGCCGCTGGGCCGCTTCAAGTACGACCTGGCGATGGTGGCCGAGCTGGCCGCCTTCAAGCCGGCCCGGTACCGGCTGACCCTGGACGACGGCGCCGTGCGGGAGGTCGCCGCCACCCTGGTCGCCGTCGGGAACGGAACCTCGTACGGGGGCGGCATGCGGATCTGCGCCGACGCCGTGATGGACGACGGGCTGTTCGATGTGACCGTGGTCGGGGAATGCTCCCGTAGGACACTGTTGCGGGTCTTTCCGCGCGTCTACAAGGGCACCCATCTCACCCATCCCGTCGTCAGCGTGTACCGGGCGGCGCGGGTCGAGCTGGTCGCGGAAGGGATCACCGCGTATGCAGACGGGGAACCGGTCGGAGGGCTTCCCCTGGTCGCCGAGTGCGTGCCAGGAGCCGTCAGGGTCCTTGCCGGATAATGATCGTCCGTTGTCAGTGGGGGCCGGTAGGCTCGAAACCACGATGACAGAGGACCTCTCACCGGCCGAGCGGTATGCGGCAGCCCGTAAGCGGGCCGTCGAGCAGGCCACCGCGCTAGCTTCCTTCCGCGAGATGTACGACTTCGGTCTCGACCCCTTCCAGATCGAGGCGTGTCAGGCACTGGAGGCGGGCAAGGGTGTGCTGGTGGCCGCGCCCACCGGCTCAGGCAAGACGATCGTCGGCGAGTTCGCCGTGCACCTCGCCCTCCAGCAGGGCAAGAAGTGCTTCTACACGACACCCATCAAGGCGCTGTCGAACCAGAAGTACCAGGACCTCGCGAAGCGCTACGGCGCGGACAAGGTCGGCCTGCTGACCGGCGACAACAGTGTGAACAGCGATGCGCCGGTGGTCGTCATGACCACCGAAGTGCTGCGGAACATGCTGTACGCGGGCTCCCAGGCGCTGATCAATCTCGGCTATGTGGTCATGGACGAGGTGCACTACCTCTCCGACCGTTTCCGGGGCGCCGTATGGGAAGAGGTGATCATCCACCTCCAGGAGTCGGTGACGCTGGTCTCCCTGTCGGCGACGGTGTCGAACGCGGAGGAGTTCGGCGACTGGCTCGACACCGTGCGCGGCGACACCGAGGTGATCGTCTCCGAGCACCGGCCCGTGCCGCTCTTCCAGCACGTGCTCGCCGGCCGCCGGATGTACGACCTCTTCGAGGAGGGCGAGGGGGCCAAGAAGGCCGTCAACCCCGACCTCACGCGCATGGCGCGGATGGAGGCCAGCCGCCCCTCGTACCAGGACCGCAAGCGTGGGCGGAACAACATGCGGGAGGCCGACCGCGAGCGGGAGCGCAGACAGCGCTCCAGGATCTGGACACCGGGACGCCCCGAGGTCATCGAGCGGCTCGACTCGGCAGGGCTGCTGCCCGCGATCACCTTCATCTTCAGCCGGGCCGCGTGCGAGGCCGCCGTGCAGCAGTGCCTGTACGCGGGCCTGCGGCTCAACGACGAGGACGCGCGGGCCAGAGTCCGGGAGATCGTCGAGGAGCGCACCGCCTCCATCCCGGACGAGGACCTGCACGTCCTGGGCTACTACGAATGGCTCGAAGGGCTCGAGCGGGGGATCGCCGCCCACCACGCGGGCATGCTGCCGACCTTCAAGGAGGTCGTCGAGGTGCTGTTCGTGCGCGGCCTGGTCAAGGCGGTCTTCGCCACGGAGACCCTCGCGCTCGGCATCAACATGCCGGCCCGGTCCGTGGTCCTGGAAAAGCTCGTGAAGTGGAACGGCGAGCAGCACGCCGACATCACCCCGGGCGAGTACACCCAGCTGACCGGGCGGGCCGGGCGGCGCGGCATCGACGTCGAGGGACATGCCGTCGTGCTGTGGCAGCGCGGCTTCAGCCCCGAGCACCTGGCGGGCCTCGCCGGTACGCGTACCTATCCGCTGCGCTCCAGCTTCAAGCCGTCGTACAACATGGCGGTCAATCTGGTCGAGCAGTTCGGGCGGCACCGCTCGCGCGAACTCCTGGAGACCTCGTTCGCTCAGTTCCAGGCCGACAAGTCGGTGGTCGGGATCTCCCGGCAGGTGCAGAAGAACGAGGAGGGCCTCGAGGGCTACAAGGCCTCGATGACCTGTCACCTGGGTGACTTCGACGAGTACGCGCGGCTGCGGCGCGAGCTGAAGGACCGGGAGACCGAGCTGGCCAAGCAGGGCGCCGTGCAGCGCCGGGTGCAGGCCGCCGCCGCGCTGGAGAAGCTCAAGCCGGGCGACGTGATCCACGTGCCCACGGGGAAGTTCGCGGGCCTCGCGCTCGTGCTCGACCCGGGGCTGCCGGCCGGCCGGTCCAACGGGCACCGCGGGTTCGAGCAGCACGACGGGCCGCGGCCCCTGGTGCTGACCGCCGAGCGCCAGGTCAAGAGGCTCGCCTCGATCGACTTCCCGGTGCCGGTGGAGGCGCTGGAGCGGATGCGGATCCCGAAGTCGTTCAACGCGCGCTCGCCGCAGTCGCGGCGGGATCTCGCCTCGGCGCTGCGGACCAAGGCCGGGCACATCGTGCCCGACCGGCACAAGAAGGGCCGCGCCCCGGCGGCCGACGACCGCGAGATCGCCCGGCTGCGCTCCGAGCTGCGGGCCCACCCGTGCCACGGCTGCGACGAGCGGGAGGACCACGCGCGCTGGGCCGAGCGCTATCACCGGCTGCGCCGCGACACGGTGCAGCTGGAGCGGCGCATCGAGGGGCGGACGAACACGATCGCGCGGACCTTCGACCGCATCGTGAAGCTGCTGACCGAGATGGACTATCTGCGCGGCGACGAGGTCACCGAGCACGGCAAGCGGCTCGCCCGGCTGTACGGGGAACTCGATCTGCTCGCCAGTGAGTGTCTGCGCGACCGGGTCTGGGAGGGTCTCGACCCGGCCGAGCTCGCCGCGTGTGTCTCTGCGCTGGTGTTCGAGGCGCGCGCCTCGGACGACGCCCTCGCGCCCAAGGTGCCTTCCGGCAAGGCCAAGGCCGCGCTCGGCGAGATGGTGCGGATCTGGGGGCGGCTCGACGCCCTGGAGGAGGACTTCCGGATCAATCAGGCGGAGGGCGTCGGGCAGCGCGAGCCCGATCTCGGGTTCGCCTGGGCCGTGTACCAGTGGGCCTCGGGGAAGGGGCTCGACGAAGTGCTGCGGGAGGCGGAGATGCCGGCCGGGGACTTCGTGCGGTGGTGCAAGCAGGTGATCGATGTGCTGGGGCAGATCGCCGCCGCGGCTCCGGTGGAGGGGTCCACCGTGACGCGGAACGCCCGCAAGGCCGTGGACGCCGTGTTGCGAGGGGTGGTGGCTTACTCCTCGGTGGGGTGAGCCGTGCTTCGTCGCGGGTGTGTGAGGGAGGGCTTCGTCCGTTGAGGGCGGGGCCCTCCCTCGCTGTTGGGGCTTCTCATGGTGGCGGGTGCGCCGATCGTGTGGTTGCTCGCGCAGTTTCCCGCGCCCCTTTCGGGGCCGTGGACGGATCTGTTGTGCGGTGTGGTCCGGTCTGATCGAAGGTGTCGTTCTTGTCGGCCGTTTGCGATCCGGACCGATCCGTGGCGATTTCTCCGGTGGTCGCCGCCGGCCCGGTTTCGTGGATCGCGGGCGTCCGGCCGGGCGCTGGTCAGGGCCGACTCCCTTGACACGGGCGGGGGTTCGGACAGGCGGACGTCTTCACTCCATGTGTGCGAACGGGCGCTGAGCGTGTAAATGGGCGGAGTGTATGCCCCTCGGGGAGCCGATTTCAGGCCCTTGCCGAATATGACCCGGCGATGATCCGGCAGGACTAAGCTCGCCCGCAGCGCGCCGGGTTGAGATGAATTCGGCCGCTTGTTCCCCTGTGCGCCGATGGTTCGCATTGATCCAGGGAATGGCACGTCCATAAAACGCAACGAACCGTCGCAAACTTCCCCGACACGACCGTTCAGAGGGCATACATGGTGAGTGTTCAATCGCCTCCCGGTGGCCGAGAAGTCCCCTACACACGCGTGCTGTTGCTGCCCGCCATGGTCATGGCCGCCGCCACCGGAGCGGCCGTCGCCCTGGTCACGGAGCCCGCGCGGCTCGCCGTCGCCCTGTGCGGCGCCCTCGGCACGCTCCTCGTGGTGGCCGTCGCGGCGGAGGCCGTGCGCCGCGGCCGGATCATCAGGGGGCAGCGCACCCAATACGCCCACCACATCGCCGAGTTGGAAACCCGGATCGCCGACCAGGAACACCGCACGATGCGCGTCGCCAAGGAAGTGCTGCCGCACGCCCTGTACCGGCTGCGCACCGGCGACAACCCCGTGGACGCGGTCCGCAACGCCTGCGACTCCGAGCCCGCCTTCCGTGACGTCACCCGCGGCGAGCGCGCGCTGATGAGCGCCTGCCTCAAGGAGATCGACCGCGAGGCGGCCGCGAACGACGCGGCCCAGCGCGCGTTCGTCTCCATCGCCCGCCGCGTCCAGGCCATCGTGCACAAGCAGGCCCAGGAACTGCGCGAGATGGAAGAGGACCACGGACGCAACCCCGAGGTCTTCGACGACCTGCTGCGCATCGACCACGGCACGGCCCTGATCGGCCGCCTCGCCGACTCCGTCACCGTCCTCGGCGGCGCCCGCCCCGGCCGTCAGTGGGCCAGGCCGGTCAAGCTCTACAGCGTGCTGCGCGGCGCCATGTCGCGCATCCTGGAGTACCCCCGCATCGACCTGCACGCCATCTGCGACATCGCCATCAAGGGCATCTCCGTCGAGCCGCTGATCCACGCCCTCGCCGAGCTGCTCGACAACGCCACCCGCTACTCGCCGCCGCAGACCCGCGTGCACGTCACCGCGGTCGAGGTGCAGACCGGTGTCGCCATCGAGATCGAGGACGGCGGCGTCAGCCTCGGCGAGGAGCAGCGCGCCAGGGTCGAGCGGATGCTGGACCGCGCCCAGGCCGGCGTCGACCTCAACGACCTCGGCGAGAACCCGCGCCTCGGCCTGTCGATCGTCGGCCGGCTGTGCGCCATGTACGACATGCAGATCTCGCTGCGCCAGTCCGCGTACGGCGGCGTGCGCGCCGTGCTGGTGGTACCGCGCGACATGATGAGCAGCGAGCCCGCGCCCGGCCTCGCCCACGGCATCGGCGCGACCGCCGTGCCGCGCGTCGACCACAACGGCGTCCCGATCAAGGAAGAGCCGCGGCTGAAGAAGACCCGCCGCCCCACCACGGGCCCGCGTCCCTCCGCCCCGCTCCTCGCTCTGGAGGACGACGTCCCGGTGGTCACCGAATGGCGGGCCAACGGGCTCCCGCAGCGCCGCAGGAAGGTCGATACGAAGATCATCGAGAACCAGATCATCGTGACACCGCGCAACCCCGATCTCTCCATGCCGCCGCCCCCGGCGCAGGAGTACGGGACCGCGTCCGTCCCCGACTCGTCCGTCGAGCCGGAGCACGACAAGCCGGACCAGCCCGAACCCGGCCTGTGGGTCGAGGCGTTCATGAACGGGCTGAAACCGGACGACGCGGCCGGCCCCGGTGCCGGTGAGGCCGCTGAGAAGCCGCACGACGACGCGTACAACCAGCAGGTCGACGAGGGAGACCGTCAGTGATCCAGCAACGCGCCAACTTCGACTGGATGCTCAAGGAGCTCGCCGACAGTGTGGCGAACGTGCAGCAGGTGGTCGTGCTCTCCGCCGACGGGCTGCGCATCGCCCGCTACGGCGGCGACCCCGACGCTGCCGACCGGATCGCCGCCGCCTGCGCAGGACTTCAGTCGCTGGCCTCCGCGGTCGCCACCGAGATCCCGGAGTCCAGCGGCAAGATGAACATGGTCATCATCGAGGTGGACAGCGGCTTCTTCTATCTGATGGCGGCCGGCAAGGGCGCGTATCTCGCCGTCCTCGCCAACCAGTTCGTCGACGCCGGCATGATCAGCCACCAGATGCGTGATCTGGTCATCCGGATCGGCGCACATCTGACGAGCCCGCCGCGACGCAACGGGCAGACCGTATGACGCGTCCTCCCCAGCCCCCCTACCGAGAACCACCGCCGCCGCGGCGCGAGCGACGCTCGCCCGAGAATTCCCAGGACGCCAAGGACCTCGAGCGTCTCTACGTCATCACCGGCGGCACCGACGGCAGTGATCGCGCGCCGCTCGATCTGGTCACCCTGATCGTGACCCGCACCGAACCGAAGCCGTCGGCGCCGCCCGAGCAGGCCGCCGTCCTGCGGATGTGCCAGACGCCCCTGTCCACGGCCGAGATCTCGGCCTACCTCAATCTGCCGTTCAGCGTGGTCACCGTGCTCCTCGGCGAACTCCTCGCGGCCGAACAGGTCCAGGCCCGCGCACCGGTCATCCGGGGTGCGGTCGCGGACCGCTCCCTCCTCGAAGCGGTGATGCATGGACTACAGAAGCTCTGAGAACTCGGCCACCACCGAGGCCGCCCCCGGCGGCGTGCACATCCCCGGACCGCGGGCCGAGGACCGGATGCCCGAGACGGTCACCTCGGCCGTCAAGATCGTGATCGTCGGCGGGTTCGGGGTGGGCAAGACCACGATGGTCGGGTCGGTCAGCGAGATCCGCCCGCTCACCACCGAGGAGACCATGACGCAGGCGGGTATCGGCGTCGACGACAACTACGGCTCCGACACCAAGACGGCCACCACCGTGGCCATGGACTTCGGCCGGATCAGGATCACCGACGAACTCGTCCTGTATCTGTTCGGGACACCGGGCCAGGAGCGCTTCTGGTTCCTGTGGAACGGACTGTTCGAGGGCGCGCTCGGTGCCGTCGTACTGATCGACACCCGCCGCCTGGAGGTCAGCTTCGACGTGATCGGGCGCCTGGAGGAGCGCGGTGTGCCGTTCGTCATCGCCAACAACGCCTTCCCGGACGGCCCGCGCTACCCCGCAGAGGAGCTGCGCAACGCGCTCGACCTGGACCCGCAGGTCCCGATCATCGAGTGCGACGCGCGCCGCCGGGCATCGAGCCGCGATGTGCTGATGACCCTGATGCGCTATCTCCACGAGATGGCCCTGCACCGCGCCTGACCGCGCCGCGCCAGACCTCGAACTCCCGCCTCCCACAGCCCAGTTCACCAATCGACCGGAGCGATTCTCGTGACGCCTCCTCCCCCCAACCCCTCCCGGCCGGCGGCCGGGTACGACGACCTCGACGGCTACGGCGAGACCCCGCCGCCCGGCTGCCCCGCGCACGCCCTCGGCCCGGGCGGGGTCCGCCGGCTCTACGGGCCCGAGGCCGACGCCGACATCCCGGCCCTCTACGAGAAGCTGCGCGCCGAACACGGTCCGGTCGCACCCGTGCTGATCCACGAGGACGTCCCCATGTGGGCGGTGCTCGGCCACACCGAGAACCTGCACATGGTGCGCAGCACGTCCCAGTACACCCGGGACGCCCGCATCTGGACGCAGATGAAGAACGGCACGTTCAAGCCCACCCATCCGCTCGCCCCGGTCATCAGCTGGCAGCCCATGGCGTCCTTCGTCGAGGGCGCCGAGCACGCCCGGCTGCGCGGCGCGGTCACCGCCGCCATGTCGACCATCGAGCACCGCAGCCTGCGCCGGTCCATCAACAAGGGCACCCAGGAGATCATCAACCGGTTCTCCGAGCGCGGCACCTGCGACATCGTCAGCGAGTTCGCCGAGCATCTGCCGATGATGGTGATGCTCGACGTGATCGGCGCCCCCGAGGCCTACAGCGAGCGCATGGTGCAGGCCGCGCGGGACTTCCTCAAGGGCACCGACACGGCGATCGCCAGCAACGAGTTCATCATGGGCGTCCTGTTCGACCTCGTGGCGCGCCGCCGGTCCGATCCTGTCGAGGGCGACTTCACCAGCGGTCTGATCGGCGACCCGGCCGGGCTCACCGACGAGGAGGTCGCCCACCACCTCCGCCTGGTCCTCATCGCCGGGTACGAGGCCACGGCCAACCTCATCGCGAACGTGCTGCGCGTCGTCCTCACCGACCCGCGCTTCCGCGCCCAGCTCAACGGCGGGCAGATGACCGTGCCCGAGGCGGTCGAGCAGTCGCTGTGGGACGAGCCGCCGTTCAGCGCCATGCTCGGCTACTTCGCCAAGGTGGACACGGAGCTGGGCGGGCAGCACATCCGCGCGGGCGACGGGCTGATCCTCGGGATCCAGCCGGGCAATGTATGCCCGGTCGTCCGCCCCGACCCGACCGCCCACATGATGGGCAACCGCTCGCACCTCGCGTTCAGCGGCGGGCCGCACGAGTGCCCCGGCCAGGACATCGGCCGCGCCATCGCCGAGATCGGCGTCGACGCCTTCCTGATGCGGCTGCCCGACACCGAACTCTCCGTCGACGAGAGCGAGTTGACGTGGCGCTCGTCGATCCTGTCGCGGCACCTCGTGCGGCTCCCGGTGACGTTCACCCCGCGGGCGCAGCAGGAGGTCAGCGGCAAGCCCAGCATCACCCCGCCGCGCAGCAGCTCCGACTGGCAGGTCTCGTCGGCTCCCGCGCCGGTCCCGCCCCCGCCGCCGGCGCCCGCGGCCCCCGTCACCCCGGTGGCCCCGCAGGCCGAGCCGGAGCCGCCGGTCGGCGCCTGGCAGCGGTTCCTGCGCTGGTGGCGCGGCTACTGATCGGCCGGTTCGGCGGCCCAGGACGCGTACGAGGTCCAGGACCGCAGGGTGCGAGCGCTGACGAACCGGTGCTCGCGCCCGGTCACCGGATCGCGGAACTCCAGTGACCGCGCGAGGAGTTGCAGCGGCCGTCGGAAGTCGCCGGGGGCGACGGGGTCGGTGACGACCGGGTACAGGGGGTCGCCGAGGATCGGCAGGCCCAGCCGGTTCATGTGCACCCGCAGCTGGTGCGTGCGGCCGGTGTGCGGCGTCAGCCGGTACAGCCCGAGCGGTCCCTCGCGGCCGCTCAGGTGGACGTCGGTCTCGGCGTTGGGCTCGCCGCCGGGGATCTCCTGGGCGGCGAACACCCCGGGCTCCTTCTCGATCCGGCTGCGCAGGGTCACGGGCAGCTCCACCGCGGGATCGTACGCGGCCACCGCCTCGTACTCCTTGGCCACGAGCCGGTCCCGGAACAGCGTCTGGTACTTCCCCCGCTCCTGCGGCTGTACGACGAACAGCACGAGGCCCGCCGTCAGCCGGTCGAGCCGGTGGGCGGGGCCCAGCGTCGGGATGCCCAGGTCGCGGCGCAGGCGGGCGAGCGCCGTCTCCGCGACATGGCTGCCGCGCGGTGTCGTGGCCAGGAAGTGCGGCTTGTCGGCGATGACGATGTGCTCGTCGCGGTACACGATGCCGATGGTGAACGGCACCGGTGTCTCGGGGGCGAGGTCGCGGTGGAACCAGACGTGCCCGCCCGGGTCGTACGCGGTCGTGGCGGTGACCGCGCTTCCGTCGGCCCGCACGATGCGGCCCTCGGCGATCATCGCGTCGATCACGCCGTCGCCGGCGCTGAGCCGTTGCACCAGGTGGTCGCGGAGGGTGGGCCAGGTGGCGGCGCCGTCGACCGGGAGCCTGACCCGGGCCGGGTCGATGCCGTTGCGCTGGGGGAGCGGGGAGGGTGGGGTACGGGGCCTTCGGCGGGTCACCGGGTCAAGAGTACGGTGGGCCGGGGCCGCGGGGCTCTGCCCCGGACCCCGCTCCTCAATCGCCGGAGGGGCTTGATCGGCCGCGCCGGAGGTGCTTGATCGGCGGCACCTGGAAAGGCCTAGGCCTCCTGTTCGGCCTCCACCTGGGCGTTCCAGTCGCGCTTCGAGGCCTGCCAGCCGTCCTCGTTGTGGCCGAGGCGCCAGTAGCCGGAGATCGACAGGTCCTCGCGGGGGATCTCCCGCTCGACCCGGAGGTAGCGGCGCAGCTCCTTCACGAAACCGGCCTCGCCGTGCACGAACGCGTGCAACCGGCCCTCGGGGAAGTCGAGTCCGGTCACCGCCGCGACGAGTGCCTGGCCGACCGGGCGGCCCGCCCGGTGCAGCCAGGTGACCTCGACGGGGGTGTCGATCTTCTGCTCCTCCTCGGGACCCTCGATCTCGATGAAGGCGTGCGCGCGCGTGCCCTCCGGCAGGGTCTCCAGAGCGGCGGCGATCGCGGGCAGCGCGCTCTCGTCACCGGCGAGCAGGTGCCAGTCGGCGGCGAGGTCGGGGCGGTAGGCACCGCCCGGGCCCATGAAGTGGATCGTCTCGCCGGGCTGCGCGGCGGCCGACCAGGGGCCCGCCAGGCCCTCGTCGCCGTGGACCACGAAGTCGACGGTCAGCTCGCGGGCCGTCGGGTCCCAGGCGCGCACCGTGTACGTACGCGTCACGGGCCACTGCTCGCGCGGCAGCTCCTCCCGGATCCGCTCCACGTCGAAGGGCTCCTCGTACGTGACACCGGGCGGCGCGAACAGCAGCTTCATGTAGTGGTCGGTGTACTCCAGCTCGGCGGGAAAGTCCGCGAGGCCGGACCCGCCGAGCACCACCCGCTGCATATGAGGCGTGAGGCGCTCCGTGCGCACGACCTGTGCGGAGCGGGCCTTCCGGGGCTTGCGCGCTGCGGGACGCTCGGCCATGTGCGGTCTCCCTTGATCCACTGCTACTTAGGTATACCTAAGCTAACACCTCATCCTGAGAGTGTGGTGAGGAGTCGCTGCAAAGAACCGCCCAAGCCCCAGCGGGCCCCCAACTGCTCGACCATGGCCGCGTCGTGGGGCGTACGGGGAAGGGCGGTGTCCACGTCGGGCAGCGGGACGTCGTGCGCGACCTGCACGACCTTCGGCGCCACCGCCAGGTACGGGCGCGACTCGTCGAGCCGCTTGCGCTGCGTCGGCGTCAGCTTCGCCTTCGGGTCGTCGACCGCGGCCATGATCCCGGCCAGGTCCCCGAACTGCGCGAGCAGCTTCGCGGCCGTCTTCTCGCCGATGCCGGGCACGCCCGGCAGGCCGTCGCTGGGGTCGCCGCGCAGCAGCGCCATGTCCGCGTAGCCGGAGCCGTCCACCCCGTACTTCTCGCGCAGCAGGTCCTCGTCGGTGATCTGCAGGGTGCCGACGCCCTTGACCGGGTAGAGCACGCGCCGCTCCAGCTTGTCGTCGACGAGCTGGAACAGGTCGCGGTCACCGGTGACGATGTCGACCGGGCCGCCCGCCCGCCCGGTGAACGTGCCGATCACGTCGTCCGCCTCGTACCCGGCGACGCCGACGCGCGCGATGCCCACCGCGTCCAGCACCGCCTCGATGATCGGGACCTGCGGCGAGAGCGTGTCGGGGACCTCTTCGTGGTCCGGGGTGCCGGACGGTGTCTCCTCGGCGACGCGGTGCGCCTTGTACGAGGGGATCAGGTCGACGCGCCACTGGGGGCGCCAGTCGGCGTCCATGCACGCCACCAGGTGCGTGGGGTGGTGGTCGTGGACGAGGCGGGTGATGAATTCGAGCAGTCCGCGCACCGCGTTCACCGGAGTGCCGTCCGGGGCCTTCACGGAATCCGGCACTCCGAAGTAGGCCCGGAAGTACAGGGACGCGGTGTCGAGCAGCATCAGACGCTGGTTCGCGGAGGGGGCTGCGGGTCCTTGAGTCACCTTGCGCATCATGCCGTAGCCCGCTGACAAACGCCGACAGACGCCGGACAGCCGGTGAACGGAATGTGAACTGGACCACTCCTGTGTTTGGTCTGCATAAGCCCGGGCAGGCGCCGAGCCGGAGCGAACCCGGTCTCACGTTCAACTAATGAACGGTTGGGCGAGGTCGATCGGACGGGCAGAACCCGTTTCGCTCCGCGGCCCGCCGGCGGGGGAGGCGGGCCGTCCTGCTTCAACCCGAGAGGTGTATGTGTCCAGGCTTGAAGCCGAAGACCTGTACAAGGTGTTCGGAAGACGACCCGCTGAGGCGGTGGAAAAACTCCGCCGCGGAGCCGACCGTGAGGAACTGCGCGCCGACGGCACCACAGCCGCTGTCATCGAAGCGTCCTTCACCGTCGAGCCGGGCCAGATCTTTGTCGTCATGGGTCTGTCCGGATCAGGCAAGTCCACGTTGCTGCGCATGCTGAACGGACTCCTGGAGCCCACGGCGGGACACGTCCGCTTCGACGGCCAGGACCTGACGCAGCTGCCCGCACGCGACCTTCGCGAGGTGCGCTCCAAGAAGATCAGCATGGTCTTCCAGCACTTCGCGCTCTTCCCGCACCGCTCCGTCCTGGAGAACGCGGGCTACGGGCTCGAGGTCCAGGGCGTGCCGCGTGCCGAGCGCGAGAAGCGTGCCCACGAGGCGCTGGAGCTGGCCGGCCTGAAGGGGTGGGAGAAGTCCTTCCCCGACGAGCTGTCCGGCGGTATGCAGCAGCGTGTGGGCCTGGCCCGCGCGCTCGCCACCGACGCCGAGATGCTCCTGATGGACGAGTCCTTCAGCGCGCTCGACCCGCTGATCCGGCGCGACATGCAGGATCAGCTGCTCGAACTGCAGAAGACCCTGAAGAAGACCATCGTCTTCATCACGCACGACCTGAACGAGGCCATGCGCCTGGGCGACCGCATCGCCGTCATGCGCGACGGCCGCATCGTCCAGATCGGCTCCGCCGAGGACATCCTCGTCACGCCGGCCAATGACTACGTCGCGTCCTTCACCCAGGACGTCGACCGCTCCCGCGTGCTGAGCGCGGGCGCGATCATGGCCACCCCCGACAAGGGGTACAAGGTGTCCGAGGCTCCGGCGACGGTCACCGAGGACACCCCGATCATCGAGCTGTTCACGCCGTGCTCGACCAGCGAGATACCCGTGGCCGTGACCGACGACAAGGGCAAGCTGCTCGGTGTCGTCCCGCGCCAGCGGCTGCTCGCCGTGCTCGGCGAGCCGATGAAGACCGTAGAGCGAACTGAGGACGCCGACGGCACCGAGAGTGCTGAGAGCGCTGAGGGCGACGGCCCGGTGGAGAAGGTGAACGCCGGTGCCTAGGCTTCATTTCGGTGACTGGGTCGAGGACGCGGTCGACTGGCTCCAGTCGCACCTGACCTGGCTGTTCGACTTCATCCAGACGGTTCTGGGTGGCATGTACGACGGCGTGGACGCCGTGCTCGGCGGCGGTGAGCCGCTGCTGATGGCGGGCATCCTCGCGGTGATCGCGTGCTGGCTGCGCGGTCTGCTTCCCGGTGTCCTGGCCTTCGTGGGCATGGCGCTGATCGACTCGCTCGGCCTGTGGGACGACGCGATGGACACCTTGTCCCTCGTGCTCGTCGCGGCGGTCATCACGATCGTCATCGCCGTGCCGGTGGGCATCTGGGCCGCGCGCAGCAGCCGCGTCAGCAGCGCCATCCGGCCGGTGCTCGACGTCATGCAGACGATGCCGGCGTTCATCTACCTGATCCCCGGCGTCATGTTCTTCGGCGTCGGCACCACCCCGGGTCTGCTCGCGACGGTCATCTTCGCGATGCCGCCGGGCGTGCGCATGACCGAGCTGGGCATCCGGCAGGTCGACGGTGAGCTGATCGAGGCGGCCGACGCGTTCGGCACCAGCCCGCGCTCCACCCTGACCCGCGTCCAGCTGCCGCTGGCGCTGCCGACGATCATGGCCGGTGTCAACCAGGTCATCATGCTGGCCCTGTCGATGGTCGTCATCGGCGGTATGGCCGGTGCGGGCGGCCTCGGTGAGCAGGTCTACTCGGCGATCACCCAGCTGAAGGTCGGCCTCGCCGCCGAGAGCGGTGTCGCCGTCGTCGTCCTGGCCATGTACCTGGACCGGATGACGGGCGCGCTCAACGAGCGGGTCTCCCCGCTGGGCCGCCGCGCGGCCGCCAAGCTCGCCGCCACCCGCAGCAAGATCTCCTTCGCGCACTACAAGCCGGGCGGCGTCGTCGCCGTCGTCGGCGTGGTGGCCCTGGCGCTGATCGCCGGCGGGATGAACCTCTCGGGCTCGGACGACTCCTCGTCCGCCTCGAAGAGCACCAACGTCGGCAAGGGCGAGAAGGTCAACATCGGCTACATCCCCTGGGACGAGGGCACCGCCTCCACGTACCTGTGGAAGGAGCTGCTGGAGCAGCGCGGCTACACCACGGACGTCAAGCAGCTCGACCCGGGCCCGCTGTACTCCGGTGTGGCGCGCGGCGACGTCGACTTCCAGACCGACTCCTGGCTGCCGACGACCCACAAGGCGTACTGGGACAAGTACAAGAGCCAGCTCGACGACATGGGGTCGTGGTACGGCCCGACGTCGCTGGAGCTGACGGTTCCCTCGTACGTGAAGGGCATCGACTCGCTCGCCGACCTCAAGGGTCAGGGCAAGAAGTTCGACGGCAAGATCATCGGCATCGAGGCCAGTGCCGGAATGATGGGGACCCTCAACAAGAAGGTCCTCAAGGACTACGGCCTCGACGGTGAGTACAAGGTCGTCTCCTCCAGCACCTCGACGATGCTCGCCCAGCTGGAGCGCTCCATCAAGAAGAAGGAGCCGGTCGTGGTGACCCTGTGGTCGCCGCACTGGGCGTACGGCAAGTACGACCTGAAGAAGCTCAAGGACCCGAAGGGTGCCTGGGGCAAGGGCGAGGAGATCCACACCGTCGCCCACAAGGGCTTCGCCAAGAAGAACCCGACGGTCGCCAAGTGGCTGAAGGACTTCAAGCTCACCGAGAAGCAGCTCACGAGCCTGGAGAACGACATCCGCGCCGCGGGTGAGGGCCACGAGCAGGACGGCGTGCGCGCCTGGCTGAAGAAGAACCCGTCGCTGGTCGACAAGCTGGCCCCGGTTCCGGGCGCCTCGGGTGCGCAGAAGCAGGGCAAGGACGCGGGCAAGACGGTCAACATGGGTTACTTCCCGTGGGACGAGGCCATCGCCTCCACGTACCTGTGGCAGAACATCCTGGAGGACCGCGGCTACAAGCCGAACCTGAAGCAGCTCGACCCGGGCCCGCTCTACACCTCGCTGGCGCAGGGGCAGATGGACGTCCAGCTGGACAGCTGGCTGCCACAGACGCACAAGCAGTACGTGGACAGATACAAGGACCAGCTCTCCGACATCGGCTCCTGGTACGGGCCCACGTCGCTGGAGCTGACGGTTCCCTCGTACGTGAAGGGCATCGACTCGCTCGCCGACCTCAAGGGTCAGGGCAAGAGGTTCGACGGCAAGATCATCGGCATCGAGGCCAGTGCCGGAATGATGGGGACGCTGAACAAGAAGGTCCTGAAGGCGTACGGCCTGGAGGGCGAGTACAAGGTCGTCTCCTCCAGCACCTCGTCGATGCTGGCCGAGCTGAACCGCTCCATCAAGAAGAAGGAGCCGGTCGTGGTGACTCTCTGGTCGCCGCACTGGGCGTACGGCAAGTACGACCTGAAGAAGCTCAAGGACCCGAAGGGTGCCTGGGGCAAGGGCGAGCGGATCCACATCGTCGGCAAGAAGGACTTCGCCTCGGACTTCCCCGAGTTCAACAAGTGGCTGAAGGACTTCAAGCTCAGCGACACGCAGCTCGCGTCGCTCGAGGTGGAGATCCAGAAGGGCGGGGCCGGCAACGAGAAGGCCTCGGCCCGCAAGTGGCTGGACTCCCAGCCCGGCCTGGAGGACAAGCTGGCTCCCGTCTCCTGACCGGGACGCACCAGCAGCGCAGGCAGTAGAAGGGGTGGGCCCCGCCGGTACGTACCGGCGGGGCCCCCCCCCTTCGTCCTCCTCGGGGGCCGCGGGCTCCCCCGCGC
>NZ_JBHVIX010000008.1:145680-274452 GCF_042799415.1 Streptomyces sp. NPDC057694 | reverse complement strand
CCTTCCTTAGGACGGGAAAACACAAAAGGGGAAGGAGGGAGGGGGGGGGGCCCCCGCGGGGACGGACGGGGGGGCCCCACCCCTTGCGTCGTCCGCGGCGCCCGCGGTCCCCCTCGCGCCGTCCCCGGGGCCTGTGGCGCACCCCACGTCCGGGCGGGGCCGCACGGGCGCCGTCCGCTCGTAACCTCGACAGCACCGTGACCGCCGCCCGGCTCAGCGCCTTCGCCGCCGCCGCGCTCGCCGCAGTCCTGCTGCTGACGCAGCTGCCCGCCGCCAGCGCCCACCCGGCCTCGGCGGCCACCGCCCGTTTTGTCGCGCTTGCCGCCGACGTCACCGAGGCGGACGGTCACCGCTACGGCCTCACGGACGACACCGGCGCCACCATGGACGCCGCCCAGATCGTGCAGGTCCCCGGCGGCGGCTCCGGAACGTATCTGGCCGTGTACCACACGATGCTGGCCGACGGCCGCTTCCACTCGGCCGTCGCCACCTCCACCGATCTGCTGCACTGGCAGCGCCGCCACGACTTCGGCGCCGGCTCCAGCCAGCCGGCGCTCGCCGCCGACGGCCGCGGCGGCTACGTCCTGGCGTACGAGAAGGACCCGCGCAACCACATCGCCGTACGCGGCTACGACGATCTGGACGCACTGCTCGCCGGCCGCGCCGCCCACCGCTTCGACGCGCCCCGCACCCTCTCCTCCTGCGCCGAGGGCACCCCGGCGATCACCGCCGTCCACGGCGACACCGTCGAGCTGACCGGCCACTACCGCGCCGACTGCGACACCGACCGCCAACTGACCGCCACCCTCAAGGACTTCACCACCTGGAGCGCCGCCCCCGACCGCCGCCTCGACCGGGCCGTGGAGAGCTACGGCACCAGCGGCAACATAGGAGACCGCGACCGGCTGAGCCTCGCCGGACAGCCGATGGTGCTCATCGAGGGGCAGCGGTGGCGCGACGACTTCGGCAGCTGGTCGACGTACGCCTACGATCCCGCGTCCGGCCGAGCCGACCGGGTCCCGTTGCGCACCGGCGGCGGCTCCACTTCCTTCGCCAATCCGTCGGCCACCCGGATCACGGACCCTGGCGGTCACCGGGCGCTCCTGGTAAGCCTGTTCATCCCGGCGGAGGGGGCCGCGCCGGGGGAGGCCGGACAGCTCGTCTACTGGCGCGAGCTGTAGCACACGGCCGCATCCTGGACCATGGCTTGCACCGCTCACCTGAAACGGTGCGACGAACATGCGTAGGGTGCAATCAAACGGACAAGGGCCACCGGTGGGAGGGAGCGGACGTCATGGATGAACACAAGGAGTCACTCCGCGTGGGCGCGGCCGTCCGGCGCCGGCGCCGGACGCTGGAGCTGACGCTGTCCGCAGTCGCCGAGCGCAGCGGCCTGTCGGTGCCCTTCCTCAGCCAGGTGGAGAACGAGCGGGCGCGGCCCAGCCGCCGCTCCCTGGAGAAGGTCGCCGACGCCCTCGGCACCACCGCCGTCGAACTGCTCGCGGCCGCCGACCCCGCCCGCACCGTCGATCTGGTCCGCGCCGACGACACCTCCGTCGAGGAGGCATCCGCGGGCGGCGTCGTGCGGTCGGTGGTGCGCGGGCACCACCAGATGCACGCCCAGGAGTTCGTGGGGGACCACGACCCGGGCCGCGAGTTCCAGCTGCGCAACGACGTGCTGATGCATGTCACCGAGGGCGCCGTCGAGGTCGAGGCGGAGGGCCGCGCCTACCGCCTCGTGCGCGGCGACACCCTGTATCTGACCGGTGGCGTACGGCACCGGTGGCGGGCGACCGTGCCGGACGCGCGGGTGCTCGTGGTGGCGGTCGCGGAGCACATCGACGCGGTCGACGAGCCCGGCCCCAAGTAGGGCTCCGGCGTGCGCGTCGTCTCCCTCGTGCCGTCCCTGACCGAGGCGGTCGCGGCCACGCTGCCGGGCGGCGTGGTCGTCGGCGCCACCGACTGGTGCACCCACCCCGCCGGGCTCGACGCGGCCCGGATCGGCGGCACCAAGAACCCCGACGTCGCGGCGGTCGTCGCGCTCCGCCCCGACCTGGTCGTCGCCAACGAGGAGGAGAACCGCGCTCCCGACCTCGCCGCCCTGCGCGCCGCCGGGATCGAGGTCCTGGTCACGGAGGTGCGCACCCTGCCCCAGGCGATGGGTGAGCTGGACCGGGTCCTGCGCGCCTGCGGGGCACCGTCCCGGCCGCGCTGGCTCGACGAGGCGGAGGCGGCCTGGGCCGCTCTTCCCCCGCCCGCCCGCCGCGCACGGGCCGTGATCCCGATCTGGCGGCGCCCGTGGATGGTCGTCGGCCGCGACACCTTCGCCGGGGACCTGCTCGCCCGCCTCGGCGTCGACAACGTGTACGCGGACCACGCCGAGCGCTACCCGCGCGTCCCGCTCGACGAACTGGACGCCGTGGAAAAGGACTTGGTGGTGCTGCCCGACGAGCCGTACCGTTTCACCGCCGACGACGGACCCGAGGCGTTCACGGCACCGTCGGCCCTGGTCAGCGGCCGTCATCTCACCTGGTACGGGCCGTCGTTGGCACAGGCACCCGAGGTGCTGGGCAGGGAATTGAGGGAACTCGGGGAACTGGGGGAGCGGTGAGCAAGAGGCGTTACGTCGCCCGCGGGGTACCCGGCGGCTACCGCGTCTGGGACAACCGGGGCCGGCGCTGGTGGGGCGACCACTACGAGCTGTGCCCCGACGACCTGCTGACCGAACTCAACGGAGCCGCGGACCAGGACCGGATCACCGCCCTGCTCAAGCGCTACCGGGCCCTGAAACGCTGACCCCGCCGACCGTCAGGCGCGCGGGCGGCGCGAGCAGCCGCCCGTCGAGCAGCCCCCGGACCGTCCGTACGGACGCCACCGCCCAGGCCGCGACCAGAGCCGCGTACAGCACGAGCGCGAGCCCGTCGAACACGGCGAGACCCGTGTGCTTGCCCAGGCCCTCCGCGCCGGTGACACAGGTCCCGACGGGGAACGTGAACGCCCACCACGTCATCGCGAACCCCATCCCCTCGCGCCGCGCCCGCACCACCATCGCCACGGCGAGCGCCAGCCACAGCAGCGCGAATCCCATCACGGGCACCCCGTACAGCACCGCGAACACCGTGAAACCGTGCGCGTACGAGGCGGGGAGCACGCCGCCCGCGACATCGGCGAACTTGTTCGCGGCCGTCGTCGACTGGCCCAGCGGCCCGAGGACCAGGAACAGTGTCGGGGTCAGCAGCAGCGGCAGCGGACCCGTCGTGACCAGCCGCGCGAAGATCACCGGCAGCATGACCAGCGTCGCCAGCAGGCTCAGCCCGAACATCGCGTAACAGGCGAAGAGGAACGACTCCTGCCACTGCCCGGCCGGGAGATGCGGCACGAGCAGCGGACCGACCGCCGCCGACACCATCGGCGCGACCACCGGGAGCAGCCACACCGGCGACGCCTGCCCCGGCTCGATCCGATGCCGTACGACCATCAGGTACGGGATCGCGACGGCGGCGGCGAGCCCGACGGCCGTGCCCGCGACGAACAGCACGGTGTCGACCGCCACGGCGGCGCCGAGCCCGATCCAGTCCCGCCCGACGAGCAGCGTCCCGGCGCCGACCGCGAGCAGCGCCATCGAAAGACAGCCGTAGAACGGGGCCACGGCCGGGTCGAGGAGGTGGGCCCGCGCCTGGTCGCGGTGGTGCGTCCAGTGCAGCGCCCGCGCGGTCAGCAGCGCCGCCAGCAGGACGCACGACAGCGCCCACACCACCGAGCAGCCAGTCCGCAGCCCCGGGAACCCGACCGGCAGCGTCGCGCCCGCGTTGGCGACGATCGCGGTGCCCATGACGGCCGCGTACCAGTTGGGCCCGAGATGGCGGACGGCGACCACGCGGCGGGAGGGGACGCCGGTGGCGGGGACGGAGCGGGGCTGGGCGACAGTGACCATGCCTTCACGGTGCGCCGGACGACCGGCCCCCACCAGGGACGTTCCCTGTATGAGGGCATAACCTGGCCTTATGAGCGAGGCGCGGCAGGGGTCAGGGGAGCGGCACGGACCGGACGGGCGGCCCGGACCGGTGGAGGGGCGGGCGCCGGTGGAGCGGGCGGGGCAGCAGCAGCCCGTGCGCGACTCCCCGCCCGGGATGCTCGCCCACCGCGTCCCCGATCTCGGCGCGCTCGAACTGCTCCTCGCCGTGGCGCGGCTCGGCAGCCTCGGCGCCGCCGCGCGCGAACTGGGCATCACCCAGCCCGCGGCCAGCAGCCGGATCCGCTCCATGGAGCGTCAGCTCGGCCTGGCCCTGGTCGACCGCTCGCCGCGCGGCTCCCGGCTGACCGGCACCGGCGCGCTGGTCACCGACTGGGCCCGGCGGATCGTGGCGGCGGCGGAGGAGTTCGACGCGGGCGCGCAGGCGCTGCGCGACCGCCGGGACTCGCGGCTCACGGTGGCGGCGAGCATGACGATCGCCGAGTACCTGCTGCCGCGCTGGCTCCTCGCGCTGCGCGCCGCGCGCCCCGACACGGCGGTCTCGCTGCTGGCCGGGAACTCGGCGGTGGTCGCGGAGCGGCTCCTCGCGGGCGAGGCGGACCTCGGGTTCGTCGAGGGGGTCTCGGTTCCCGCGGGCCTGGACTCGACGGAAATCGCGCACGACCGCCTGGTCGTGGTGACGGCCCCCGGTCACCCCTGGGCCCGCCGCCGCAAGCCGCTGTCGCCGGACGAGCTGGCCGCGACCGCGCTCATCCTCCGCGAGGAGGGCTCGGGCACCCGCCAGGTCCTCGACGCGGCCCTGGGCGGCCTCGCCCGCCCGCTGATCGAACTCTCCTCGACGACGGCGGTGAAGGCCGCCGCGGTGAGCGGCGCGGGCCCCTCGGTCCTCAGCGAACTGGCGGTGGGGGAGGAGCTGGCCGCCCGCCGACTGGTCGAGATCCCGCTGGACGCCGCCCCGTTGACCCGCGCCCTGCGCGCGGTGTGGCCCACGGGCCACCGCCCGACGGGACCGGCGCGTGATCTGCTGGGGCTGACCCGGACGGGCTGAGGCAGAGCAAGGCAGGTCGGCGGCAGGTGCTCAGAAGCCGTGCGGGGTGCTCGCGGCCCGGACGAGCCCTTGCGTGACGCGCTTGTCCTCGCCCATCTCGGGGTGCCACTGCACGCCGATCACCCAGGACATGCCGGGCAGTTCGACGGCCTCGACGGTGCCGTCCGTCGCGTACGCGGAGGCGACCAGGCCCTTGCCGAGCCGGTCCACGGCCTGATGGTGGTAGGTCGGCACGTCGGACGGTTCCGGAATCAGATCCCCGTACCGCGTGCCCGGCACCGGCGTCACCGTGTGCCGGCCGAAGACACCGGTCTCCACGACATGGCCGTCGATGTGCTGGGTGAGCGTGCCGCCGAGCGCGACGTTCAGCAGCTGCATCCCGCGGCAGATGCCGAGCAGCGGCGTCCCGGACGTCAACGCGGCCCGGATCAGCGCGAGTTCCCAGGTGTCGCGCTCCTCGGCGGACGGGCCCGTGCGCGGGTCGCGCTCGGCCTTGTACCGCTCGGGCGCCACGTCGGGCCCGCCCGCGATGATCAGCCCGTCGAGCCGGGCCACCACCGACGGCGCGTGCTTCGCGTCGTCCGGCGGCACCGTCGCGGCGAGCCCTCCGGAGGACTGCACCAACTGCGGGTAACCGGCGGGCAGAAGCGTCGCGGGCATCTCCCACACCCCCCAACTGGCCTTCTTCTCCAGGTAGGTGCTGATGCCGATCAGCGGCCTGCTCACCATGGTGCTGTGCTCCCGACCTCTGTTGTGCGACAGGGACACCAGAGCGTACGAGATCACGGCGTCGCCCACCGGGGCGTTCAGTATGCGGGCACCGCGTCCATATCCAATGGATCCGATCCGGACCTTTTCGGGTATCGAATCCCGACCGTGTCAGGTCAGGAAGCCGCGCAGCAGGGCGGCCGTGCCCGCGCAGTGCTCGCGCATCGCCGACCGCGCGCCGTCCGCGTCCCCGTCGAGCACGGCCTCCACCAGGGCCGTGTGCTGGCGCTGGGAGTGCTCCAGATTGCGCACCAGCAGCGGGATGCAGTCCAGCAGGTCGTTCACGCTCGCCCGCACCGCCGCGTAACTCCCGGCCAGCGTCGGCGAACCGCACAGCTCGGCGAGGGTGAGGTGGAGCAGCGTGTCCTGGCGGCGGTAGTCCGCGAGCGGCGCGTCGTGGGTGTGCGCGAGCGCGGCGCGCAGCCGCCCCGCGCGGGCGTCGTCCAGCCCGTGGGCCGCGCACAGCCCGGCCGCGCCGACCTCCAGGACCTCGCGGAAGCGCAGGACGTCCTCGATGTCGACGCCCGCTGTCCGGCGCCGCAGCTCGTCCTCGCCGCCCGCCCCGGGGCGCGGCAGCACGAACGTCCCGCCGTAGCGTCCGCGCCGCGCCTCGACGAGCCCCTGGTCCTGGAGGACCTTCAGCACCTCGCGCAGCGTCACCCGGCTGATCCCGAGCCGCTCCGCCAACTCCCGCTCGGACGGCAGCCGTTCACCGCCCGGAACCAGGCCGAGCCGGACCACCTGGAGGATCTGCTCCAGCGCCTCCTCGAAGCCGTTGCCCGCCCGTACCGGCCGCAGCACCGTCGCGAGCGTCCCCCCGCGACCGTCCTCGCCGCCCACTCCCGGGCGCGTCCCCGCATCCGCCCCCGGATTGATCCGCGACATGAGCCCCGACCCCCTTCCCAGGCAATGGTTCTCACCCATACCTTATGGCGTATCACCTCGCATGACCTCATGGCGTACCCGAGGAGGACCACCCCGTGGCAGACCGCACACCCCCGCTCTCCGTCGAGGGACTGCGCAACCTCGTCGCGAGCGACGAGATCGACACCGTCGTCCTGGCCTTCCCCGACATGCAGGGGCGGCTCCAGGGCAAGCGGTTCGCCGCCCCCTTCTTCCTCGACGAGGTCCTGGAGCACGGCACCGAGGGCTGCAACTACCTCCTCGCGGTCGACACCGAGATGAACACCGTCGACGGCTACGCGATGTCGTCGTGGGAGCGCGGCTACGGCGACTTCGCCATGCACCCCGACCTCGCCACCCTGCGTCTTGTCCCCTGGAACGCCGGGACGGCGATGCTGATCGCCGACCTCGCCTGGGAGGACGGCTCGCCCGTCGTCGCCGCGCCCCGCCAGATCCTGCGCCGCCAGCTGGAGCGCCTCGCCGCGCTCGGACTCACCGCGCAGGTCGGCACCGAGCTGGAGTTCATCGTCTTCAAGGACACCTATGAGCAGGCCTGGGACGCGAACTACCGCGGTCTCACCCCGGCCAACCAGTACAACATCGACTACTCCGTCCTCGGCACCGGCCGCGTCGAGCCCCTGCTGCGCCGGATCCGCAACGAGATGGCGGGCGCGGGCCTCACCGTCGAGTCCGCCAAGGGGGAGTGCAACCCCGGCCAGCACGAGATCGTCTTCCGCTACGACGAGGCCCTCGTCACCTGCGACCAGCACGCGATCTACAAGACGGGCGCCAAGGAGATCGCCGCGCAGGAGGGCGTCTCGCTCACCTTCATGGCGAAGTACAACGAGCGCGAGGGCAACTCCTGCCACATCCACCTCTCCCTCGCCGACGCGGACGGCGCGAACGCGATGGCCGACGGCCGGGAGATGTCCCCGCTGATGCGGCACTTCCTCGCCGGACAGCTCGCCGCGCTGCGCGACTTCTCCCTCCTCTACGCGCCGCACATCAACTCCTACAAGCGGTTCCAGCCGGGCTCCTTCGCGCCCACCGCCGTCGCCTGGGGCCACGACAACCGCACCTGCGCGCTGCGCGTCGTCGGCCACGGCCGCTCCCTCAGATTCGAGAACCGGCTGCCCGGCGGCGACGTCAATCCGCACCTCGCCGTCGCCGGCCTCGTCGCGGCCGGTCTGTACGGGATCGAGCAGAAGCTCGAACTCCCCGACGCCTGCACGGGCAACGCCTACACCGCCGAGTACGAGCAGGTCCCCACGACCCTGCGCGAGGCCGCCGAGCTGTGGGAGAACAGCCCGATCGCCCGGGCCGCCTTCGGGGACGAGGTCGTCGCCCACTACCGCAACACGGCGCGGGTCGAGCTGGAAGCGTTCGACGCAGCCGTGACCGACTGGGAGCTCCGCCGAGGATTCGAGAGGCTGTGACCTTGCCCGACTGGGAGATCGACCTGAGCGTCGACCCGAGCACACTGACCGTGCTGAACCCCGCCACCGAGGAGGTGGTGGCCACCGTCCCCGCCGCGGACACGGGCGACGTCGACCGTGCCGTGCGCCGTGCGGCCGAGGCACAGCGCGGCTGGGCCGCCGCGGCCCCCGCCGACCGCGCCCGCCTGCTGCGCCGCTTCGCCGACACGGTCGACCAGCACCTGGAAGAACTGGCTCGGCTGGAGGTCCGCGAGGCCGGACACCTCATCGGCAACGCCCGCTGGGAGGCCGGCAACGTACGGGACCTGCTCCTGTACGCGGCCGGTGGCGCCGAACGCCTCAACGGCGCGCAGATCCCCGTCCCCGGCGGCTGGAACGTCACCTTCCACGAGCCGCTCGGTGTCGTCGGCGTCATCGCCCCCTGGAACTTCCCGATGCCGATCGCCGCCTGGGGCACGGCCCCCGCGCTCGCGGCGGGCAACGCGGTACTCCTCAAACCCGCCGAGACGACCCCGCTCACCGCCCTGCGCCTGGCCGAACTCGCCCTGGAGGCAGGCCTTCCCGAGGGCCTCTTCCAGGTCCTTCCGGGGTACGGGAAGAACGCGGGTCGCGCCCTCGTCGACCACCCGGACGTCGCGAAGATCGTCTTCACCGGGTCGAGCCGCACCGGCCGCGAGATCATGGAGCGCTGCGCCGCCCTGGTCAAACCGGTCACCCTCGAACTCGGCGGCAAGAGCCCCAACGTCGTCTTCGCGGACGCGGATCTGCCCCGGGCCCTCGACCCGTTCTCGTTCCTCGACAACTCCGGCCAGGACTGCTGCGCCCGCACCCGCGTCCTCGTCCAGGAGTCCGTGTACGAGGAGGCCGCGGCGCTGCTCACCGAGGCCGTCGGTGCCGTGGTGGTGGGCGACCCGCTGGACGAGAAGACGCAGATGGGCCCGCTGATCTCCCGTCAGCAGCTGGACCGGGTAAGGCACTTCGTGCCCGACTCCGCCCCCGGCATCCGGGGCACCGCGCCCACCGGGCCCGGCTTCTGGTTCGCGCCGACCGTGCTGACCGCCGAGAGCGCCGACTCGCACGCCGCCGTGGAGGAGATCTTCGGGCCCGTCGCGGTCCTGCTGCCGTTCACCGACGAGGCCGACGCCGTCCGCCTCGCCAATGCCACCCCGTACGGCCTCGCCGGCTCCCTCTGGACCCGGGACGTGGGCCGAGCGCTCCGCGTCTCCCAAGCCGTTCGCGCCGGGAACCTGTCCGTCAACTCGCACTCCGCGGTGCGCTACTGGACCCCGTTCGGCGGCTTCAAACAGTCCGGCCTCGGCCGCGAACTGGGCCCCGACGCCCTCACCGCCTTCACCGAGACCAAGAACGTCTTCATCAGCACGGAGGACCCCGCACAGTGACCGAAGACATCATCTGCCGCCGCCTCGTCGGCCGCACCGCCGTCATCACCGGCGCGGGCAGCGGCATCGGCCTCGCCACCGCCCGCCGGCTCGCCTCCGAGGGCGCGCACGTCGTCTGCGGCGACATCGACGCGAGCGCGGGCAAGAAAGCGGCCGAGGCCGTCGGCGGCACCTTCGTGCAGGTCGACGTGACCGACGCCGAACAGGTCGAGGCGCTCTTCAAGACCGCGTACGACACCTACGGCTCGGTCGACATCGCCTTCAACAACGCGGGCATCTCACCGCCCGACGACGACTCGATCCTCGACACCGGCCTCGAGGCGTGGAAGCGCGTCCAGGACGTCAACCTCACCTCCGTGTACCTGTGCTGCAAGGCCGCCATCCCCTACATGCGCAGGCAGGGCAGGGGCTCCATCATCAACACCGCGTCGTTCGTGGCCCGGATGGGCGCGGCCACCTCCCAGATCTCCTACACCGCGTCCAAGGGCGGCGTGCTCGCCATGTCGCGCGAACTGGGCGTCCAGTTCGCCCGCGAGGGGATCCGGGTCAACGCCCTGTGCCCCGGCCCCGTCGACACCCCGCTGCTGCGAGAGCTGTTCGCGAAGGACCCGGAGCGCGCGGCGCGCCGCCTCGTGCACATTCCGGTCGGCCGGTTCGCCGCCGCCGACGAGATCGCGGCCGCCGTCGCCTTCCTGGCCAGCGACGACGCCTCCTTCGTCAACGCCACCGACTTCCTGGTCGACGGCGGGATCTCGGGCGCCTACGTCACGCCTCTGTAGGGGACCCGTCAACTAGGTGTACGGTCCCGAGGCATGCGTAACAGAAATGTTTCCGCGTGGACTTCGGCCGTGGTCACCGCCCTGGTGGCCACGGCTCTCGTCTCTCCTGCGGCCGCCGCCACGTCCGCTCCCACCCCGTCCGGCCCGTCCGGCCACGCCTGCCCGCAGCTCTCGAAGAAGCTGCCGTGGTACGGCGACAATCGGGCCCAGCTCCAGAAGATGATCGACGAACGCGGCACCTGCGGAGGCCTGCACGGCCCGCGCCCGGTCGCCGCGTTCGACTGGGACAACACCGTCTCCAAGAACGACGTCACCGACGCCACCATCGCGTGGTCCCTCAAGCACGACAAGATCCTGCGGCCCGCGAGCTGGAAGAAGACCAGCAAGTGGCTGACCGACGACGCCGACAAGGCGCTCACCGCCGCCTGCGGCACCGCCGTCCCGGTCGGCTCGCCGCTGCCCACCTCCAAGGACACCGACTGCACGGACGAGATCTTCAACATCCGTGAGTCCGGCAAGACGATGAGCGGCGCCGCGGCCTTCGCGGGCGACTGGAACCACCGCTGGACGGTGCCCCAGTACGCCTGGGTGCCGCAGCTGTTCGCCGGTCACACGGTGCCCGAGCTGGAGTCGTACGCGGCCGCCGCCCGCAAGGAGGCCCTCGCCGCCCCCGTCGGCGCGACCCAGACGCTCGGCACGCACACCATCCCCGGCTACGTCCGCTACTACGACCAGCAGCGCGACCTCATCCGTACGCTCCAGAAGGCCGGCTTCGACGTCTACATCGTGTCCGCCGGTTCCGAGCCCGTCACCGAGGTGTGGTCCGCTGGTGTCGGCATCGACCGCGCCCACACCATCGCCATCCGCTCGGTGCTCGACCGCAAGGGCCGCATCACGACGTACAACGAAGGCTGCGGCGGCACCGGCCGCACCCAGGGCGAGGCCATCCCGTACATCGACGGCAAACGCTGCTGGATCAACCAGGACATCTACGGTGTCAAGGGCAAGGCCGCCTGGAACAAGCAGAGCTGGAACAAGCGCATCGCCCTCGGCGGCGGTGACGCCGACACCGACGTGACCTTCGTCGGCGACGCGACCGGCGCCCACCTCGTGCTCAACCGGAACAAGAACGAGATCATGTGCCGGGCCTACGACAACGCCGACGGACGCTGGGTCGCCAACCCCATGTTCATCGAGCCGCTGCCGCAGAAGACCGGTACGTACCCGTGCTCGACGGCCGCTTACAACAAACCGGAGGGCGGCTTCGGCCCGCTCCTGCGGGACGACGGTTCGGTCGTGCCGGACCAGGTGGACTCCATCCACTGATCCCGGGACACCGGGGCCGCGGCGCACCCGCCGCGGCCCCGGCCGCTCACAGGAACGTGTAGCCCTCGCCGCGATACGTCGGCACCGTCTCGGTCACGGTGTCCCCGGACACCAGGTGCAGCACCTCGAACCGCTCGCACAGCTCCCCGGCCTTCGCGTGCCGGAACCACACCTTGTCGCCGATGAGCAGATCGTCCGCGGCCGCGCCCAGCAGCGGCGTCTGCACCTCGCCCGGCCCCTCCTGTCCGTCGTAGCGCAGCCCCTCCGGCAGATACGGCACCGGCAGCCGGTCCGGGCCCGCAGCGCCGGACGCCGGATAGCCGCCGCCGAGCACGGTGACCACACCGACGCCGGGCCTGCGCACCACCGGCTGGGCGAACAGAGCGGCCGGACGCCCGGTGAACGACGTGTAGTTGTCGAAGAGCCGCGGCACATAGAGCCCCGAACCGGCCGCGATCTCGGTGACGGCGTCCTCGGCGGCCGTGTGCTGCACACTGCCCGTGCCGCCGCCGTTCACGAACTCCAGATCGGGCGCCACCGCCCGCACCGCCCGCACCACCTCGGCGCGCCGCGCCGCCAGCTCCCGGCGCGCGGCCGACTGCATCAGCCGGATCGCCCGGGACCGCAGAGGCCGCCCCGCCACCGCGTCGCCGACCCCGGCCACATGACCCTCGTACGCCATGATCCCCACCAGCCGGAACCCCGGCCGCCGGGCCACGACCCGGGCCAGATCCGCGAGTTGGGACGGGGTGCGCAGTGGGGAGCGCAGGGCGCCGACCCGCACCCGGCCACCCAGCATCCGCAGAGACGTGTCGAGTTCTAGGCAGACCCGGATCTCCTCCGTGCCGCCGTCCCGGGCCTCGTCGATCAGCCGCAGCTGCGCGGGGTCGTCGATCATCACGGTCACCGCGGCGGCCAGCTTCGGATCGTGCGCCAGCTCCGCGAACCCGGCACGGTCCGCCGACGGATACGCGAGCAGTACGTCCTCGAACCCCGACCGCGCCAGCCACACCGACTCGGCCAGCGTGAACGACATGATCCCGGCGAACCCCTCGCGCGCCAGCACCCGTTCGAGCAGGGCCCGGCAGCGTACGGACTTGCTGGCCACCCGGATCGGCTTGCCCGCCGCGCGCCGCACCAGATCGGCTGCGTTCGCGTCGAAGGCGTCCAGGTCCACGATCGCCACAGGGGCGTCGAGGTGAGCGGTGGCCCGGTCGAAGCGGGCGCGATCGGCTGCACGGGGTGTCATGTCCGAAGCCTGCCAGACTCGATTACCGCAGGGTAGGGGGATGTTCCGGGCAGATCGTGCGGGTGCGCGGACTGCATCCTGCCGTACCCGGCCCCGCCCGTTAGAGTGACGCGCACGCAGGCTGAGGAAACGGGGAGGCATGAGTACGGAAGCCGGACGCGTCCCTCCGCGCCCCTCAGTGCCACCGCGCCCCCCGGCCCCGCCGCGCCCCGCGCAGCCCGCCACCCCCGAACTCCCGCCCGAGGTCCCTCCGTTGCCGCCGACCCCACCCCCACCGATCCCGTCGGCCCGCTTCCCGGACACCCCTCCGGCAAGCCCCGTGAGGGGTGCGGGGAACGGCGCGACCGGCCACGACGCACCGGCACCCGCCAACCCCACACCCACCCCCAACGGCGCCCCCGCGCACCCCGGCCCCCTCCCCCCGGAGACCCCGGCCGCCCTGATCACCGAGACGACCACCCGCCTGCGCCCCGTCCCACCCGCACCCGCACGGCCCCCCGTGCCCCCGCCGCCCCCGGCACAGGCACCCCCGCGCAGGCCGATCGGCACCGTCGACCTCACCCCCGTACCCGGCACGGCCGGCAGGCCCTTCGTCCGGTTCGCGCCGCCCGAGCACTACGACGACCGCACCACCAGGCTGCGCCCCGTCGGCCCCCGGCTCGCCCCGCGCGTCGCCGCGGCCGCGGCCTGCCTGGTGCTGGGCCTCGGCCTCATCGGCGGGGCCGCCACCGGCTCCCTGCTCACCGGCGAGGACGGCGACGGCATCGTCGCCGCGCACAGCGCCTACACCCGGGCGGGGGAGCTGTGGCACAGCATCCCCGTCGACCAGCTCTTCCCGCGGACCCTGAAGGGCGAGGGCGCGGGCCCCGGCGGCGCCGACCGCACCTGGACGCGGATCGCCGTGGCCCCCGACACCACCTGCGCCAAGGCCTTCGACCCGCTCCTGCACAAGGCCCTGAGCCCCGTCGGCTGTCTGCGCCTGCTGCGCGCCACGTACACGGACGCCACCCAGAGCAGCGTCACCACCGTCGGCCTGCTGTTCACCAGGGCCGACCAGGAGGCGACGCAGGCGCTGCGCACCCGCTTCACCGAACAGGGCCTCGACCGGCGCGCCGACCTCATGCCGCGCCCGTACGCCGCCAAGGGCACCGCCGCCGCGGAGTTCGGCGACGCCCAGCGCGCGTCCTGGACCCTCAACGTGCTGACCGACGCCCCGGTCGTCGTCTACGCGGTCTCCGGCTTCGCCGACGGCCGTACCGTCTCCGACCCGCAGCCCGCCGCGGACGCCATGAAGCCGGGCGTCACCACGGCCCCCGCCCAGGCGGGTCTGGGCAACGAGGCGCAGGGCATCGCCGACCGGATAGAACGCGGCCTGCGCAAAGCGGTCCAGAAGCAGTCCACGGAGCAGCCGTCATGAACCGCCGCACCCTCGCCGCCCTCACGACGGCGGCGGCCCTCACCCTGGTCCCCACCACCGCCGCGCACGCCGACTCGGTCCGTGCCCAGCAGTGGGGCCTGGACGCCCTGCACACCCAGGAGGTGTGGCGCACCACGAAGGGCAAGGGCATCACCGTCGCCGTCCTGGACACCGGAGTCGACGACCAGCACCCGGACCTCAAGGGCAATGTCGCCACCGCCAAGGACTTCGTCGGCTTCGGCGCGCAGCGCGGCGACCGCCCCTGGGCCCGTCACGGCACCGCCATGGCGAGCGTCATCGCGGGACACGGCCACGGCAAGGACCACGGCGACGGCGTGATGGGCGTGGCCCCCGAAGCCACGATCCTCCCGGTCCGCGTGATCCTGGAGGACGGCGACCCGGACCGCGCCAAGGCCCGCGAGAGCCGGGGCGACGCGCTGGCCGACGGCATCCGCTGGGCCGCCGACCAGGGCGTCGACGTCATCAACCTCTCGCTCGGCGACGACTCGGCCACCGCCCACGCCGAGGCGAGCGAGGACGACGCCATCCAGTACGCGCTGAAGAAGGGCGTCTCCGTCGTCGCCTCCGCGGGCAACGGCGGCGAGAAGGGCGACCACATCTCCTATCCGGCCGCCTACCCGGGCGTCATCGCCGCCACGGCCGTCGACACCACCGGCTCCCGCTCCTCGTTCTCCACCCGCCGCTGGTACGCCACGGTCGCCGCGCCCGGCCGCAAGATCGTCACCGCCGACCCCGACCGCGAGTACTACTCGGCCTGGGGCACCAGCGCCGCGTCGGCCTTCGTCTCCGGCGCCGTCGCGCTGATCCGCGCCGCGCACCCGGGCCTGAGCCCCGCCCAGATCAAGAAGCTCGTCGAGGACACCGCCCAGGACCCGCCCTCCGGCGGCCGCGACGACTCCCGCGGCTTCGGCATGATCGACCCGGCGGCGGCCATCACGGCGGCGAAGAAGCTGAAGCCGGAGGGGCTGAAGCCGGCCGCGTACGGCAAGCAGTACTTCGGGACCGGCCCCACCGACCCCGACGACACGGGCCAGGCCACCTGGGTGGGACTGGTCGCGGGCGGCCTCGGTGTCGTGCTGCTGGGCGCCGCCGTCTACCTGTGGCGCAGCCACCGCCTCACGCGTCGTCGTCGCTGAGCACCGGCACCGCAGCCTTCGCCACGGCCTCGACGAGCTCGATCCCGGCGTCCTTGGTGGCGTTCCCGTCGGAGACCACGGCGATCAGGTACCGCTTCCCGTCGACGGTCACCCGCCCGATGCTGTTGATGTCCCACAGCTCGGTGGTGCTCCGCCGCAGCCACCCGTTCTTCAGCGCGAGCCCGTCAGCGCCCGCGGCCGAGACGCCCCACCGCTGATCGGACTCGACGTTCTCCATCAGCCCCTGGACGTACGCACGCGAGTCCGCGTCCAGTACGGAGTCGCCGCCGGTCCCGAACACCTGCTGGAGCAGGGCGAGCTGATCGGCCGCGGTGGTCTGGGTCAGCCCCCACAGCGGCCCGTCACCGCCACTGGTCCCGGTCAGCCCGAGCCGTTCGTTGGCGGCGTCGAGCCCGTCCGCCTGCCCGATCGTGTCCCACAGCGCGGTGGTGGCGGAGTTGTCGCTGTTCCGGATCATCGCGGCCGCGTACGTCTTCTCCTGCCCGGTCAGCGACCGTCCGTCGTCCTGTGCCTGGAGCAGCAGCGCGGCCAGGACGTCGACCTTCACGATGCTCGCCGTGTCGTACGTCGCGTCGGCGTCGGTGGCGTACGTGGCACTGGTCCCGGCCGACACGTCGAACACGGCGACGGAGAAGGCCCCGTCCAGGCCGCCCACGGCCTCGGCGAGCAGGGCGTCCCGGTCGACGGCGGACGGGGACGGCGACGACGACACGGAGGAGCCCCCTTCGGCGGCGGACGTCTGCGACACCAGCGCGGTCGCGTCGTGCGCCTGCGCCTTCACGTAGACGGTAGTGGCGGCGGTACCGCTCAGGAGCACCGTGGAGGCGACGGCCGCGTACAGCAGGGACCTGCGGCGGGACGCGGCCGACCGGCGGCGACGGGAACGAGGGGACATGCGGCCGATGCTCGGCCGTGGTCCTGTGGGGACCATGAGGCCCGGCTCAGGGTCCGCTGAGAACCTGTGGCCGTGACCTCGGTAGGGTCGGTCGACGTGGCGAACAAGAACATTCCCGACCCCGGCTTCTCCGACGACGACGGCTCGGCGGACCCCCGCCTGACCGAGGCCCTGGCCGCCTGGTCGACGGACAGGACCGCCCACGGCCCGGTCCTGGAGGCCCTCAAGGACGCCCGGCTCCTGGTGCCGGTGGTCGCGGTCCTCGGCGAGGTCGAGGAGGACGAGAACGGCCTGCGCCGCGAGAAGACGAGTGACATGGCGGTCCCGACCCTGAAGGCGGGCAACCGCACCGCGCTCCCCGCCTTCACCTCCACCGCGTCCCTGGCCCTGTGGGACCCCGAGGCCCGCCCGGTCGCCGTCCCCCTGCACCAGGCGCTCCAGGCCGCCGCCCACGAGAAGGCCGACACGGTCGTCCTCGACCTCGCTGGCCCGGTGCCCTACGAGCTGACGGGGTCAGCCCTCTACGCGCTGGCCGAGGGCCGGGCGACCGCGGACCCGCTGGCCGACCCGGCCGTCCGGGACGCCGTGCGCGCGGCGGTCGCGGCGCAGCCGGCGGTGGCCCGCGCCCACCTGGGCCCGGGACAGGCGGACGGCACGCTGGCCCTTGTCCTGGACGCGGACGCCGACGTGCAGAGCGCCGCGCAGGCGGTGGCCGCCGCCATCGCCGCCGACGAAACACTGAGGGCCCGCCTCACGAGGGGCCTCGACCTGGCACTGCTGCCGGCCGGGGCCGCTCTCGCGGGCGAGCCCTTGTACGTACGTGACTGATGCCCGTGCGTGACTGATGCGGACCTAGCCGTAGACGGCGCCGGTGTACTTCTCGCCGGGGCCCTGGCCGGGCTCGTCCGGCACGATCGACGCCTCGCGGAACGCCAGCTGCAGGGACTTCAGGCCGTCCCGCAGCGGCGCCGCGTGGAAGGACGAGATCTCGGTCGCGCTGCCGTCGAGCAGCCCGGCGAGGGCGTGGATCAGCTTGCGGGCCTCGTCCAGGTCCTTGTGGGCGTCGCCCTCCTCGGTGAGGCCCAGCTTCACCGCGGCGGCGCTCATCAGGTTGACCGCCACCGTGACGATGACCTCGACGGCGGGCACCTCCGCGATGTCGCGGGTCAGCGCGTCGTAGTCGGGGGACTCGGGGGAATCAGCCGAAGGGGCTGCGGGAATGGCGTCACTCATGGGCCCCACGATAAGCCGACGCCCACTCGGTTGGGCGCACCCCCCAAGTGCTGCTAACCTTGTGTAACGACCGGCCGGACACCTGCGTGTTCCGGCCCACAAGTGGAGGCTCCGATCTCCCACCTGACTGCCCGTACAGGGCGGCGGGTCACCGGTCAGGCGGTCCCCATCGTTCCGTACGGACGATGGAGCCGTCCGATAGCGCGCCCCGCGGTCACACCGTGGAGGTGCTCCGGTAGTTCTTGGAGCCCCCCATGTGTACCGTCCGGGGCATTTTTTGTGCTTCGACGCGGTTGGTACTACGTAACAGACGTTACGCGGCGGCCCGCCAGGCCGTCGTGTGGTGCTACCGAGGAGGATCCATCAGCGCCGAGCCCCGCATCAACGACCGGATTCGCGTTCCCGAAGTGCGACTTGTCGGTCCCAGCGGCGAGCAGGTCGGGATTGTTCCGCTTGCCAAGGCCCTTGAGCTTGCTCAGGAGTACGACCTCGACCTGGTCGAGGTGGCGGCGACAGCCCGCCCGCCCGTCTGCAAGCTCATGGACTACGGCAAGTTCAAGTACGAGTCGGCCATGAAGGCCCGTGAGGCGCGCAAGAACCAGGCGCACACGGTCATCAAGGAGATGAAGCTCCGGCCGAAGATCGACCCGCACGACTATGACACCAAGAAGGGTCACGTCGTTCGGTTCCTCAAGCAGGGTGACAAGGTCAAGATCACGATCATGTTCCGTGGTCGTGAGCAGTCCCGGCCGGAGCTCGGCTACCGACTGCTGCAGCGCCTTGCGAACGACGTCGAGGACCTCGGCTTCATCGAGTCGAACCCGAAGCAGGACGGCCGGAACATGATCATGGTTCTCGGTCCGCACAAGAAGAAGACCGAGGCCATGGCCGAGGCTCGCGAGGCCCAGGCCGCGCGCAAGGCCGACGCGAAGGCCAACCCCGGCAAGTCGCAGAACGCCGCCGAGGACCTGGACTCCGAGGAGCTGTCTGCCGAGGACGTCGCCGAGGCGCCTGCCGAGGTTGCCGCCGAGGCCCCCGCCCAGGCTCCGGCCGAGGCATGATCCGCCGGCACACAGCCTGTGTGCCTCGGATACCCAACCGACACAACTGACGTTCCCCCGCGGCCGGTTCGCGCCCATGGCACGGACCGGCCGGGAACGCCACTGACGAGGAGAGAACGGCGCTATGCCGAAGAACAAGTCGCACAGCGGTGCCAGCAAGCGCTTCAAGATCACCGGCTCCGGCAAGGTGCTCCGCGAGCGTGCCGGCAAGCGCCACCTGCTCGAGCACAAGTCGTCGCGCCTGACGCGTCGCCTCACCGGCAACGCCGAGATGGCCCCGGGCGACGCCAAGAAGATCAAGAAGCTTCTCGGCAAGTGATGCGGCGGCGCTCTCGCGCCCCGCACAGCTAGACCGGGACTATTCGAATTCGGGTCGGGTGACGACAACCCCGGCCCCGCTACAAGGAGTTAACAAGTGGCACGCGTCAAGCGCGCGGTAAACGCGCACAAGAAGCGTCGGGCGATCCTCGAGCAGGCCAGCGGCTACCGCGGTCAGCGTTCGCGTCTGTACCGCAAGGCCAAGGAGCAGGTCACCCACTCCCTGGTCTACAACTACAACGACCGCAAGAAGCGCAAGGGCGACTTCCGTCAGCTGTGGATCCAGCGCATCAACGCCGCTGCCCGCCAGAACGGCATGACGTACAACCGCCTCATCCAGGGTCTGAAGGCCGCCAACATCGAGGTGGACCGCAAGATCCTCGCCGAGCTGGCCGTCAACGACATCAACGCGTTCGCCGCGCTGGTCGAGGTTGCGCAGAAGGCCCTTCCGGCCGACGTCAACGCCCCGAAGGCTGCCGCCTGAGGTTTGCGTTGAGCCGTGCTTCGGACCCGCAGGCCAGTTGGCCTGCGGGTCCGAGTGCGTTTGCCATCGTCTGTTGTGTGTCGTGTGCGCGTCGGCTGTGGCTGGTCGCGCAGTTCCCCGCGCCCCTGAAGGGGCGCTTCCTCCCCAGGTGAGTCTCATGGTTGCTGCCCCCGAGCTGATCTCTCCGAAGTCGTCCCGCGTGAGTGCCGCGCGGCGGCTCGGCAAGCGGAACTTCCGGGGGAAGGAGCGGCTGTTCCTCGCCGAGGGGCCGCAGGCCGTGCGGGAGGCGGCCGCGCACGGCGGGCTCGTGGAGATGTTCGCGACCGTCGAGGCCGCGGAGCGGTACGCCGACATCGTGGGGGAGGCCCGGCAGGCCGGGGCCCGGGTGCACCTGGCCGACGAGAGCGTCATCGCCGACATCTCCACGACCGTGACCCCGCAGGGCCTCGTCGGTGTCTGCCGGTTCCTGGACACCTCCTTCGAGGCGATCCTCGCGGCGCGGCCCAAGCTGGTCGCCGTACTGGCACATGTGCGCGACCCCGGGAACGCCGGCACCGTGCTGCGCTGCGCGGACGCGGCGGGCGCCGAGGCCGTGGTCCTCACCGACGCCTCGGTCGACCTGTACAACCCGAAGGCCGTACGCGCCTCCGTGGGATCGCTGTTCCATCTGCCGGTCGCCGTGGGCGTCCCCGTCGAGCAGGCCGTCGCCGGGCTCAAGGCCGCGGGCGTGCGCATCCTCGCCGCCGACGGCGCGGGCGAGGACGACCTGGACGACGAGCTGGACCGGGGCGCCATGGGCACCCCGACCGCCTGGATCTTCGGGAACGAGGCATGGGGGCTGCCCGAGGAGACCCGCGCACTCGCCGACGCCGTCGTACGCGTCCCCATCCACGGCAAGGCCGAGAGCCTCAACCTCGCGACGGCCGCCGCCGTGTGCCTGTACGCCTCCGCCCGTGCACAGCGCGCCGCCGGAGGGTGCCGTTCCGTCACGACCAGCTAGTAGGGTGACCACCTCTGGCCCGGTTCTGGATGGGGACGAGAGGTGGGATACGGGGAGATGAGCGTCGTCGGCACGAGCGGAGCGCGAGGAGCGCGCGGGCGGTGGGGACCGGCCGCGCCCCGAAGCGGCCGCGACGATTCCGTCGGCCTCGTGGGCCCCATGGGCCTCGATGTGCACCCCGACGACCTCCCCGACGGACTGGTCGTCGCCGACGAGAGCGGCCACGTCGTCTGCTTCAACGCCGCCGCCGAGCGGATCACCGCCGTGCCCCGGGAGCGGGCCATCGGCGCCCCGCTGGAGCGCGCGCTGCCCCTGGAGGACCTGGAGGGCCGGCGCTGGTGGCAGCTGACCGACCCCTACGGCGGCCTCGCCATCCGGCTCGGCCAGCCCGAGCGCAACCTGCTGCTGCCCGGCGGCCGGGAGGTCCTGGTCACCGCCCGCTATGTACGGGGCAGGCCCACCGGGCCCGTGCGCCGCGTCGTCATCTCCATCCGCGACACCGAGGCCCGGCGCCGCACCGAGCGCAGCCACGCCGAGCTGATCGCCACCGTCGCCCACGAACTGCGCTCGCCGCTGACATCCGTCAAGGGGTTCACCGCCACCCTCCTCGCGAAGTGGGAGCGGTTCACCGACGAACAGAAGCGGCTGATGCTGGAGACCGTCGACGCCGACGCGAACCGGGTGACGCGGCTGATCGCCGAGCTGCTCGACATCTCCCGGATCGACTCCGGACGGCTCGAAGTGCGCCGTCAGCCCGTCGACATCGCCGCCGCCGTCTCCCGGCACATCCAGGCGCATGTCGCCGCCGGTCAGGCCGCCGACCGGTTCCTGCTGCGGGTCATCCGGCCGCTGCCGGACCTGTGGGCGGATCCGGACAAGGTCGACCAGGTGCTCAGCAACCTGCTGGAAAACGCGGTGCGGCACGGGGAGGGAACCGTCACCATTGACATCGAGCCCGCCCCCGCAGGCACCTCGGTCACCGTGAGCGACGAGGGCCCCGGCATCCCGGAGGAGTCCATGAACCGCGTCTTCACCCGTTTCTGGCGGGGCAGCAAGCGCGGCGGCACCGGTCTCGGGCTTTATATCGTCAAGGGCATCGTGGAAGCGCACGGCGGCACCATCACGGTCGGGCGGGCGCCCGGCGGCGGCGCCCGGTTCCGATTTACGTTGCCCGTGGCGACGCCCGCGTATCTCACCAGCTGAGCGCCGGGCCCCCACGGGCGCATCCGCACACGTCACCCCCGTTAGACTCGTCCTTTGGCACGTTTGCGTCCCAGCCACTCGACGGCCGTCGAACGCGTCTGCGGGACCCTCAGCCACCCCAATCGGAAGCACGGGAAGAGATGTCGGCACCGAACAAGTCGTACGACCCTGTCGAGGTCGAGGCACTGAAACCGGAAGAGATCGAGCGCGTGCGGGACGAGGCGCTCGCCGCCTTCGCCGCCGCGGACTCGCTCGACGCGCTTCAGGAGGCCAAGGTCGCGCACGCCGGCGGCACGTCGCCGCTGTCGCTCGCGAACCGGGAGATCGGCGCGCTGCCGCCGCAGGCCAAGGCCGCGGCCGGAAAGCTCGTCGGGCAGGCCCGCGCCGCCGTCGGCCGGGGCCTCGCCGCCCGCCAGGAGGAGCTGGAGGCCGAGCGCGACGCGCGCGTCCTGGTCGAGGAGGCCGTGGACGTCACGCTGCCCTACGACCGCACGCCCGCCGGCGCCCGGCACCCGCTGACGACCATGATGGAGCGGGTCGCGGACGTCTTCGTGTCCATGGGATACGAGATCGCCGAGGGCCCCGAGGTCGAGGCCGAGTGGTTCAACTTCGACGCCCTGAACTTCACGCCGGACCACCCGGCGCGGCAGATGCAGGACACGTTCTTCGTCGCCGGTCCCGAGGGCCGCGAGAAGACCGTCGGCGACGAGTCCGGCGTCGTGCTGCGCACCCACACCTCACCGGTGCAGGCCCGCTCGCTGCTCGACCGGGAGCCGCCCGTCTACGTCGTCTGCCCCGGCCGCGTCTACCGCACCGACGAGCTGGACGCCACGCACACCCCGGTCTTCCACCAGATCGAGCTGCTCGCCGTGGACGAGGGCCTGACCATGGCCGACCTGAAGGGCACCCTGGACCACATGGTCCAGGCGCTCTTCGGCGACGGCATGAAGACCCGGCTGCGGCCGAACTACTTCCCGTTCACCGAGCCGTCCGCCGAGATGGACATGGTCTGCTACGTGTGCCGCGGCGAGTCCGTCGGCAACCCGGACCGGCCGTGCCGCACCTGCGGCAGCGAGGGCTGGATCGAGCTGGGCGGCTGCGGCATGGTCAACCCGCGCGTGCTCACCGCGTGCGGCGTCGACCCCGAGAAGTACAGCGGATTCGCCTTCGGGTTCGGCATCGAGCGGATGCTGATGTTCCGCCACAACGTCGAAGACATGCGAGACATGGTCGAGGGTGACGTCCGGTTCACCCGGCCGTTCGGGATGGAGATCTGATGCGGGTCCCGCTTTCCTGGCTGCGGGAGTACGTCGATCTCCCCGCCACCGAGACCGGCCGTGACGTGCAGGCCAAGCTGGTCGGCGTAGGCCTCGAGGTCGAGACCGTCGAGCAGCTCGGCGCCGACCTCAAGGGCCCCCTCGTCGTCGGCAAGGTGCTGACCATCGAGGAGCTGGAGGGCTTCAAGAAGCCGATCCGGTTCTGCACCGTCGACGTCGGCACCGCCAACGGCACGGGCGAGCCGCAGGAGATCGTCTGCGGCGCCCGGAACTTCGCGGTCGGCGACAAGGTCGTCGTCGTGCTGCCCGGCGCCGAGCTGCCCGGCGGCTTCGCGATCGCCGCGCGCAAGACGTACGGCAAGACCTCGCACGGCATGATCTGCTCCACCGACGAGCTGGGCATGGGCGACGACGGCACGCACGGCATCATCGTGCTGCCGCCGGAGCACGAGGCCGGCACCGACGCCATCGAGCTCCTGGAGCTGGTGGACGAGGTGCTCGACATCGCCGTCACGCCCGACCGCGGCTACTGCCTGTCGCTGCGCGGCATCGCCCGCGAGGTCGCCATCGCGTACGGCCTGCCGCTGCGCGACCCGGCCCTGCTGGACGTGCCCGCGCCGAACGCGCACGGCTACCAGGTCAAGGTCGCCGACCCGATCGCCTGCGACCGCTTCACCGCGCGCACCGTCACGGGGCTGCGCCCCGAGGCCCGCTCGCCGATCTGGCTCCAGCGCCGGCTCCAGAAGGCCGGCATGCGGCCGATCTCGCTCACGGTGGACGTCACGAACTACGTGATGCTGGAGCTGGGCCAGCCCCTGCACGCGTACGACCGCTCCCTCGTCCAGGGCGCGATCGGCGTGCGCCGGGCGGAGCAGGGCGAGAAGCTCACCACGCTCGACGGCGCCAAGCGCACACTCGACGCCGAGGACCTGGTCATCACCGACGACCGCGGGCCCATCGGCCTCGCGGGTGTCATGGGCGGTGCCAACACCGAGATCGGTGACCACGAAGAGGGCGCCGGGACCACCGACGTCGTCATCGAGGCCGCGCACTTCGACGCGATCACGATCGCCCGCGCCGCGCGCCGCCACAAGTTGTCCTCCGAGGCCGCCAAGCGCTTCGAGCGCGGCGTCGACCCGCAGGCCACGTCGGCCGCCGCCCAGCGCGTCGTCGACCTGCTGGTGCTGCTCGCGGGCGGCACCGCGGAGGAGGGCGTCACCGAGGTCATCGCCCCGGGCGCCCCGCGCACCCTCACCATCCCGGCCGACCACCCGGACAAGGTCGCGGGTGTGGCCTACGGCCGGGAGACCGTCGTGCGCCGCCTCCAGCAGGTCGGCTGCGACGTCTACGGGCAGGACGAGCTGGTCGTCTCGGTGCCGTCCTGGCGCCCCGACCTGACCGACCCGAACGACCTGGCCGAAGAGGTCATCCGGCTGGAGGGCTACGAGAACCTGCCCTCGACCCTGCCGAAGCCCCCGGCCGGCCGGGGCCTGACCGAGCGGCAGCGGACGCACCGCCGCGTCGGCCGCGCGCTGGCCGGCGCCGGCTACGTCGAGGCCCTGAACTACCCGTTCATCGGGCAGGCGGTCCTCGACCAGCTGGGCCTGGCCGCCGACGACCCGCGCCGGACCACCGTCGAGCTGGTCAACCCGCTCTCCGACGAGGAGCCCTCGCTCCGTACGACGCTGCTGCCGGGCCTGCTCGGCGCGCTGCGCCGCAACGACGGACGCGGCAGCCACGACCTGGCGCTCTTCGAGACCGGCCTGGTCTTCCGGCCGACCGGTGACGAGCACAAGGCCGTCCGGCTGCCCGTCGACCGTCGTCCCACGGAGGCGGAGATCGCCGGGCTGACCAGCGCGCTGCCGGCCCAGCCGCGCCGCGCCGCCGTCGTCCTCGCGGGCTCCCGCGAGCAGGCGGGCTGGTGGGGCAAGGGCTACCCGTCGACCTGGGCCGACGCCGTCGAGGCCGCGCGGATCATCGCGCGGGAGGCCAATGTCGACCTCGCCGTCGACCAGGACCAGCACGAGCCGTGGCACCCGGGCCGCTGCGCGGCGCTGTACGTGGTCATCGACGGGGTGAAGACCCTCGCCGGTCACGCCGGTGAGCTGCACCCGCGCGTCGTCAAGGCGCTCGGACTGCCGGCCCGCACCAGCGCGATGGAGCTGGACCTGGACCTCCTGGAGCAGGCGAGCGACGGTGCCGTCGAGGCGCCCCGCATCTCCACGTTCCCGGTGGCCACCCAGGACGTCGCGCTCGTCGTCGACAAGGACGTCCCGGCCGCCGCCGTGGAGCACTACCTGCGCCTCGGCGCCGGTGAACTCCTGGAGGGCATCCGCCTGTTCGACGTGTACGAGAACGCGGAGCAGCTCGGCGAGGGCAAGAAGTCCCTCGCGTACGCGCTGCGCTTCCGCGCCGGCGACCGCACCCTGACGGTCGAGGAGGCCAGCGCCGCCCGTGACGCGGCGGTCGCCCAGGCCGCCGAGAGCGCGGGCGCGGTGTTGCGCGGCGCGTAACGGCGCAGACAGCACGCTCGTGAGGGGCACACCCGGGTCACCGGGTGTGCCCCTCACTCGTTCGGGTGAGGATTCGCGGTGATCCCGCCCGGGCGCGGCGGCAGGTCGCAACAATCATTGCGGCCGCCGGGCCGACCGGTGAGCCAGATGGGCCTAGGGGGCCGTCGGCATGATTCGTTCAGAGACCAGGGCGCCCACCCGAGTCTTCCCCACCACCCTTCGTGGACGGCTCGCCCGGGCCGTCCACACCCACCCCCGACGGACCCGGCGCGTGATGATGCTGGGGCTGCCCACCGTCTGGGGCGCCGTCGCCATCACGTACAAGTTCGCCTGCCCGCTCGCCCAGCAGACCGGCCTGGGCGCGCGGATCGTGAGCAGCGCCGTCTTCTTCGCCGTGGGCACCGGGCTGATACTCCACGCCCGGCACGGCCTGCTGCGGGAACTGCGGGAGATGCGGGCGGTCGCCGGTGCCGCCCAGTCCGTGCTGCTGCGGCCGCTTCCGCCGCGGATCGACGGGCTCGCGCTCGCCGCCGGCCAACTCTCCGCCGACCCGGGCGCCAGCGTCGGCGGCGACCTGTACGACGTCGTGGCCACCGATCACGGCGTACGGATCGTGATGGGCGACGTCCGCGGACACGGCCTCGCCGCGCTCGCCACCGTCGGCGCCGTCCTCGGCAGCTTTCGCGAGGCCGCCCACGACGAGAGCGAACTCGGCGACGTGCTGCGCAGGCTGGAGCGCGCCCACGCCCGGCACCTGCGCCAGCGCTCGCGCGACGAGCATCCCGCGGCCGGGGGCGGCGAGCCCGAGAACCCGGTCGCCGAGGAGTTCGTGACCGTCCTGCTCCTGGAGATCCGGCAGGACGGCGCCGTGTACGCGCTCAACTGCGGCCACCCGTGGCCGTATCTGCTGCGGCCGTGCGCGGTGCGCTGCGTCGAGCCGATGAGCGGCGGGGACCCGATGCCGCCCCTCGGACCGTTCCCGCTGCCGGCCGAACTGGCGCCGGTGCGGTGCGGGCTGATCCTGCCGGGGGAGGGCCTGCTGCTGCACACCGACGGCATCGAGGACGCCCGCGACACCCGTGGCCGGTTCTTTCCGTTCCAGGCAGCGCTCACCGAGGCCGTGCGGCGCAGGCCCGTCGTGCCGACGGCCGTGGTGCACTCCGTGTACGCCCGGCTGCTGCGGCACGTCGGAGGACCGCCCGGCGACGACGCGGCGATGCTGGTGCTGCGCAACGACCGCAGTCGCGTTCCGCTTCAGCACGGGGACCCCCTGGGGCGCACGGTGCACACGGTCCCCTGACGACGGGGCTTGTTCGGGGCGCGCCGTCCGCCCGCCGCGGAGTGTCGGGCAGACGGGCGGGCGGACGGCGCGGATGCGGGCCGCCGCGCTGTACGAGGGGGAGCCGGCGGCCCGGCCGGCCTCTTGCGAGGCAGTTCAGTCAATCGGGAATAAACCAGCCACAACAGAGCGCTTTGGTCCCGGAGTTGGGCATTCCGATCACACCCCGTGTGAACGGCGCTCCATTAGGCTGGCCGCACCGAGCCAACGGAGGGCATCCATGCAGCCCAACACCCTGCTCGACGCGATCCTCGACGAGGCCGGGGTCTCCCACGCGGGCCTCGCCGCTCATGTGAACCAGGCGGGCAAGGCCCGCGGGCTCGCGCTGAGATACGAACACACGGCCGTGGCACGGTGGTTGAAGGGCCAGCGCCCGCGCGGCCAGGTGCCCGACCTGATCTGCGAGGTGCTCGCCGCCCGCCTCCAGCGGCACGTCACCCTCGACGACATCGGCCTCGGCATCCCCGGCGAACCGGCCGTCCCGCACCACGCGACCCTCTCCGGGTTCGTGGAGCGGGCCACCGCGCTGTGGCGCTCGGACCAGCAGCAGCGCCGCCACATCCTGGACGCCCCCGCCGTCACCGGCACCCCGGCCGTGATGCCGGTGTGGGAGTGGGAGAACCCGCCGGAGGACACCGACGTCTCGCGCGGCGGGCGCCACCAGGTGAGCCCCGCCGACCTGGATCTGATGCGTTCGGCGCGGACGCACTACGAGCACATGTACCGCAAGGCGGGCGGCATCGCGACCCGGATCCGCATCGTCGGATTCCTCAACACCGAGGCCGCCCCGCTGCTGCGCGGCGGCTACACGGACGAGACGGGGCGCGATCTGCACCGGGCCACCGGCGGTCTGGTGGCCATCGCGGGCATCTGCGCGTACGACTCCGACGCGCACGGTCTCGCGCAGCGCTACTTCCACCAGGCCCTGCGGCTCGCCAAGGCCAGTGGGGACCGCGGACTCGGTGCCTACGTCATAGCGCTGCTCGTCAATCAGTCGCTGCACATGCGCGAGTACCGGCAGGCGGTCGCGTTCGCCGAGGCCGCGCTGCGGGCGGCGGGCCGGCACATCACCCCGGCCCTCGCATCGGATCTGTACGCGATGCAGGCCAAGGCGTACGCGCACCTCGGCGACGGCACCAGTGCCCTGGAGTGCATCCGGCGTGCGGAGTCCGCCGCCGACCGGATCCGGCGCGGCCACGAACCGGACGAGACGGGGTACGTGCAGCCCGGATTCGTCAACGTCCAGGTCGCCGAAGCCCTGTTGAGCCTCGGTGACTATGCGGGCGCGAAGGAGCACGCCACCGAGGCGGTGCACACTCCGGCGCACGATCGCGGCCGCGTCCACCGGCTCGCCGTCCTCAGCCAGATCCAGCTCAGACAGGGGCACACGGAACAGGCCGCCGAGACCGCAGTTCAGATGGCCGAGGCCGCCAGGGGAATGGAGTCCCAGCGGCTGCGCGACAGGCTCCGGGCGGTACGCGAACACCTGGTGCGCAGCGGCTGCGCCGGCACGGCGGAAGCCGCCGAACTCATCGACGGGGCGCTGCGCGTACCGCTCTGAGCCCTTTCGCGGGGCGCTCGTCCACGCCACTGCTGCGATATTGCCATCAACTCGACGGAAGGTGGCAGAACCGTGCAGTGGACGAAACAGAACGAACAAACTGTGTATGAAAACCGGTGGTTCAGCGTCAATCTGGCCGACGTCGAACTCCCGGACGGCCGACACCTCGATCACTTCCTGATACGTCTGCGTCCGGTGGCGGTCGCGACGGTGGTCAACGACGCGGACGAGGTGCTCCTGCTGTGGAGGCACCGCTTCATCACCGACAGCTGGGGCTGGGAACTCGCCGCAGGGGTCGTCGAGGACGGCGAGGACATCGCGTACGCGGCCGCCCGCGAACTGGAGGAGGAGACCGGCTGGCGGCCGGGACCGCTGCGGCACCTGATGAGCGTCGAACCGTGCAACGGTCTGACGGACGCCCGGCACCACATCTACTGGACCGACGAGGCGACGTACATCGGCCACCCCCAGGACGACTTCGAGTCGGACCGCAGGGAATGGGTCCCGCTCAAACTCGTCCCCGACATGCTCGCCCGAGGAGAGGTCCCGGCCGCCAATATGGCGGCCGCCTTGTTGCTGCTCCACCAACTCAGGCTCGGCTGAGCTCTTTTCCGCTGTGGCAGGCCCTCAGTGCCCGACTGCCTGCCACACCGCGATGGCGAGGGCTCCGATCGTCGTCAGTGCGGCGACCGTGGGCAGTGGCCAGCGGGTGTGTTCCAGCGCGGTGATCCGCGCGTTGAGGTCGTCCTGATCCTTGACGTTCTGGTCGTCGCGATGGGCCAGCAGAGCCAGTTCACCGTCGATGCGGGTCAGTCCGACCTCGAAGACGCGGCGTAACTCTGCGAATTCTTCTGAGACCACGGGATGCTCCGGGTCGGTGGTCACTAGTCCGCTCCTTTCCGTAGTCGGCACATCCCTTGTTGTGCGCAACGGAAGTCAACTCGCCTGGTGGACGCGGCGGGAGCGTGTGCGATGGGCATATGCGAGTAAGTCGCACGCACCCCGTGCGAAACGAACGGGCCCGGTGTTCCGAAGAACACCGGGCCCGCTGTTCGAATACGCTGAGTGATCCCCGAGCGGGGAGTTACACGTACGTGTAGAAGCCGGATCCGGACTTGCGGCCGAGCCGGCCCGCGTCGACCATCCGCTGCAGCAGCGGGGGAGCGGCGTACAGCGGCTCCTTGTACTCGGCGTACATCGAGTCCGCGATCGAGGCGATCGTGTCGAGGCCGATCAGGTCGGAGAGCTTGAGCGGACCCATCGGGTGGGCGCAGCCCAGCTCCATGCCGTTGTCGATGTCCTCGCGGCTGGCGATACCGGACTCGAACATGCGGATGGAGGAGAGCAGGTACGGCACGAGGAGGGCGTTCACCACGAAGCCCGAGCGGTCCTGGGCGCGGATCGCGTGCTTGCCGAGGATCTTCTCGACCAGCGCCTGGGCGCGGCTGATCGTGCCCTCGGAGGTGGTCAGGGCCGGGATCAGCTCGACGAGCTTCTGCACCGGGGCCGGGTTGAAGAAGTGGATGCCGACGACGTGGTCCGGGCGGGACGTCGCCACGGCCAGCTTCACCAGCGGGATGGACGAGGTGTTCGAGGCGAGGATCGCGTCGGGACGCGTGACGACCTGGTCGAGAACCTGGAAGATCTCCGTCTTGACCTGCTCGTTCTCCACGACGGCCTCGATGGTGAGGTCGCGGTCGGCGAACTCGCCCAGATCCGTGGTGAAGGTGAGGCGCGCCTGCGTCTCCGCCAGCTCCTCATCGGTGATCTTGCCGCGCTCGGCCGCCTTCGCGAGGGAGTTGAGCAGCCGGGTGCGGCCGATCTCCAGGGCCTCGCCGGTGGTCTCCGCCACCATCACGTCGAGGCCGCTGCGGGCGCAGACCTCAGCGATGCCGGCGCCCATCTGGCCACAGCCCACCACTCCGACGCGTGTGATGTCAGTCAAGGCGTCCGTCACCTCGTGCCTTTCGATGTTCGTCCGGGGTCGCCGGAACAGAGATCCGGCTAGATTTCCAGGGGTTCCGGATCTGCACGTTACCCCGTAGACATGGGAGGGGTGGAGTCCGGGTTAACGGCTGTTTATATAGGGGCTCACAGTTGCACGGGAATTCGGGGGGATCCATGGGACGTATGTCACGCCGGGCCTTCACGCTGGGCGCCGCACTGACGCTGGCCGGTGTCACGGCGGGGGACGCGGTGGGCGGCGAGCCCGTGCCGCGGCGCGGACCCGCGCTGCGGGGCATGTGGCTGGCCAGTGTCGCGAACCGGGACTGGCCGTCGAAGCCCGGCCTCACCGCCGCCGGGCAGCGGGCCGAACTGCTCGCCCACCTCGACACGGCCGTCCGCCGCCGGCTGAACACGGTGGTCTTCCAGGTGCGTCCGGCCGCCGACGCGCTGTGGCCGTCCCCGTACGAACCGTGGTCGGAGGTGCTCACCGGCGTCCAGGGCCAGGACCCGGGCTGGGACCCGCTGGGCACGGCCGTGAAGGAGGCGCACCGGCGCGGTCTCGAACTGCACGCCTGGTTCAACCCCTACCGCGTCGCCAACCACACCGACCCGACCCGGCTCGTGCCCACGCACCCGGCCCGGCTCCACCCGGACTGGGTCGTGCCGTACGGCGGGAAGCTCTACTACAACCCGGGCCTGCCCGAGGTCCGGCGGTTCGTGCAGGACGCGATGATCGACGCGGTCAAGAAGTACGCCGTCGACGCCGTGCACTTCGACGACTACTTCTACCCCTATCCCGTTCCCGGGCAGACCTTCGACGACGACGCCGCGTTCGCCGCGCACGGCGGCGGATTCGCCGACCGGGCGGCCTGGCGGCGCGACAACATCGACCGGCTCGTACGGGAGATGAGGCAGCGCATCAGGAAGGCGCGGCCCGGGGTGCGGTTCGGGATCAGCCCGTTCGCGGTGTGGCGCAACCGGGCGACGGACCCGGCGGGTTCGGACACCGCGGCGGGCGTGCAGACCTACGACGACCTGCACGCGGACACTCGTACATGGGTGCGCGAGGGGTGGATCGACTACGTGGTGCCCCAGGTCTACTGGAACATCGGCTTCGCGGCCGCCGACTACGCCAGGCTCGTGCCCTGGTGGGCCGATGTGGTCCGGGGGACGGGGGTGCGGCTGTACATCGGTGAGGCCCTCTACAAGGCGGGCGATCCCGCGCAGCCGGCCGCCTGGCAGGACCCGGCCGAGCTGTCCCGGCACCTCACCTTCGCGGACGCCTTCCCCGAGGTGCGCGGGCACGTCTTCTTCTCCGCCAAGGAGGTCGGGGAGGACCGGACCGGGGCGATGGCCCGGGTCGTCGCCGACCACTACACCCGCCGGGTCACTCCGGATTCCTGAAGCCGGGCCGCACGACCGCGTCCGGGCCCGGCGACATGATGGCCTCGTGGCCGTCCTCGAAGCGGACCCGGAAGGGCGGCGAGCCGTTCGCCCCGAGCACTTCGACGATCTGGGCGACACGGTCGTGCTGCCCGACGATCCGGCCGTGCACCAGGAGCTGGTCGCCTGCGGATGCGTGCATCGGAGTGCCCCCTCGCGCTGCCCGTTACGAGGCGATTCTACGGCGGCGCAAGGGAGTTGGAACAGGCACGAAGCGGTCCTAGCCGCGCGCCCGCTGGGTGACGGCGATGCACACCAGGACCGCCACGGCGGTGAGCGGCGCGGCCACCGGCAGGCTCTCGCCGAGCAGCAGAACGGACCAGACGAGAGTCAACAGAGGCTGGGCGAGCTGGAGTTGGCTGGCCTTGGGGATGCCGATCAGGGCCATGCCCTTGTACCAGAGGAGCAGGCCGAGGAAGGTCGAGACGGCCGCCACCCAGACGAGTCCGACGACGGCGTGCGCGGTGAGGTGCACGGGCTCGACCGACAGCGCGACGCCCGCCCCGGTCACGGTGACCGGCAGGCAGAACACCAGCGCCCAGGCGATGACCTGCCAGCCCGGCATGATCCCGGCGAGCCGGCCGCCCTCCGTGTAACCGGCGGCGCAGACCAGCAGCGCACCGAAGAGGTAGGCATCGGCGCGGGTCAGCGCCCCGCCGCTCTGCTGCACGGTGAACGCGACCACCGCGGCGGCGCCCGCGCACGCCGCGATCCAGAACGTCCGCGAGGGCCTGGCGCCGGTGCGCAGCGCCGAGTACGCGGCCGTGGTCAGCGGCAGCAGGCCGACGACCACGGCGGAGTGCGCGGTCGTCGCCGTCTGCAGGGCGAGCGTCGTGAGCAGCGGGAAGCCGAGTACGACTCCGGCTCCGACGACCGCGAGTCCGCCCCAGTGGCGGCGCTCGGGAACCCGTACGCGCAGGGCGAGCAGGCCCGTGCCGGCGATCACGGCCGCGAGCACACTGCGCACCGCCACCAGCGACCACGGTCCGAAGCCTTCGAGGCCCCAGACGGTGGACGGGAAGGTGAGCGAGAACGTGACGACGCCGAGGGCCGCCAGCAGGGTGCCGCGCACCCGGCTCGGTCCGGCGGCCGGGACGTCCGTAGGAGACGTGCGGGGCGAGGGGGCGGGCGGGCCGCCGACCGCTATCGCCATCTGCTCAGTAGCGCTATTCTCAGCCTTCATGCAACACGGTAGCAGCGTCGAAGAACTGGCGAAACAGTTGAGGAACGAGCTGAATCGCTACTCCGAACACGAGAAGCTGCCGTCGAGCAGGGCGCTCGTGGAGCGGTTCAGGGTCAGCCCCGTGACGGTGTCCCGGGCCCTCGCCCAGCTCGCCGCCGAAGGGCTCGTCGTGACCCGGCCGGGCGCGGGTGCCTTCAAGGCCGCCGCCCGGGCGGCGGCCCCGGCCGGGGACACCTCCTGGCAGGAGGTCGCGCTCAGCGCCGAGGGCGCCGTCGAGGGCGTACCGCGCGCCGTCGACGCGTCCGGCGTCCTGGTCACGCTGGCGGCGCCGCCGCCCGGAGTGATCGAGTTCAACGGCGGCTATCTGCACGAGGTGCTCCAGCCCGGCGCCGCGCTGGCCGCCGCGCTCGCCCGCGCGGGCCGCCGCCCCGGCGCCTGGGCCCGCCCGCCCGTCGACGGACTCCCCGAGCTGCGGGAATGGTTCGCGCGCGGCATCGGCGGAGCGGTCACCGACGCCGAGGTGCTGATCACATCCGGCGGGCAGTCGGCGCTGGTCACGGCGTTGCGCGCGCTCGCTCCGCCCGGGGCGCCGGTCCTCGTGGAATCGCCCACCTACCCCGGCATGCTGGCGATCGCGCGGGCCGCGGGGCTGCGGCCGGTCCCGGTCCCGGTCGACCGCGACGGGGTCCGCCCGGACCTCCTCGACCAGGCGTTCAGGGCGACCGGCGCCCGGGTCTTCGTCTGCCAGCCGCTCTTCCAGAACCCGACCGGCGCCGTGCTCGCCCCGGCCCGCCGCCCCGAGGTGCTGCGGATCGCCCGCGCGGCCGGGGCCTTCGTCATCGAGGACGACTTCGTGCGCCGCCTCGCCCACGAGGACGCGGGACCGCTGCCCAGGCCGCTCGCCGCCGACGACGCCGACGGAGTCGTCGTACACGTGTCGTCCCTCACCAAGGCGACGTCACCGAGCCTGCGCATCGGCGCGCTCGCCGCGCGCGGGCCGGTCCTGGAGCGGCTGCGCGCCATCCAGGTCGTCGACCATCTCTTCGTGCCGCGCCCGCTCCAGGAAGCGACCCTCGAACTCGTCGGCTCGCCCGCCTGGCCGCGTCATCTGCGCACCGTGGCCGCGGAGTTGAGGCGCCGCCGCGACCTGATGGCCGCCGCCGTCACCGAGCGGCTGCCCGACCTCGCGCTGCCGCACATCCCGGCCGGCGGCTATCACCTGTGGGCGCGGCTGCCCGACGGCACGGACGAGCGCCAGCTGGTCACGGCCGCGCTGCGCGAGGGCGTCGCGGTCGCGCCGGGCCGCCCGTACTTCGCGGCCGAGCCGCCGGCCCCGTACCTCCGGTTCGGCTTCGTGGCCGTGGCGAGCACCGCGGAGATCACGGAGGGCGTGCGGCGGCTCGCGGCGGCCTGGGACGAGCGGAAACCTGATCGACCGAACCCGGCGTGACGTGCGACGATCCCGCCCATGTCAGCAACCTCCACGCCAGTGCCAGAGCTTCCCGACGGATACGAGATCTCCGCCGACCCCGCGCGCATCGACGCCGCCCGCGTCCACCACTGGCTGTCCACCGACACGTACTGGGCGAAGGGCCGCTCGCGCGAGACGCAGGACGGCGCACTCGCCGGCTCCCTCAACTTCGGTGCCTACGACGCCGGTTCGGGAGAGCAGGTGGCCTATGCGCGGGTCGTGACGGACTCGGCGACCTTCGCCTGGCTCTGCGACGTCTACGTCGACCGGTCGGTACGCGGCAAGGGGCTCGGCAAGGCCCTCGTCGTCGCCGTCCGCGAGCATCTGCGGCCGCTCGGCGTCCGGCGCATCCTGCTCGCCACCAGCGACGCCCACGGCGTGTACGAACAGGCCGGCTTCCAGCCGCTGCCGGAGCCGGGCCAGTGGATGGTGCACTACTACGACCCGGCCGTACGCTCCTGAACCCGCCGCCCCGAACCGGCCGCCCGAACCCGCCGCCCGATCCCGCCGCCTGTGAACCGGGAGTGAACCCTTGACCGGTGCTACCGGCCGGTTACACGATCAGGCATGCAGCTCAGCGTCACACTCCTCGCGGCCGCGCGCAGCTCTTCGCTGCTCGCCGAGCGCTTCGACGACGACCGGCCGCTCGACCACGCGGGCTGGTACGAGGTGCTGCGCGCGGCACCCGGGTTCGGCCCGCTCGCCGCGGCCGAACTGCGCTACTGCTCACCGACCCCGCGCAGCCGGGCCACCGGCGACGCCCTCGGACTCGCCCCGCTGGTCCAACCCGCCCTGCGCGACTGCGACATGGGCCGCTGGCGGGGCCGGACGCTGGCCGAGGTGGCGGCCGTCGAACCGGCCGCCGTCGACCGCTGGCTGGCCGATCCGCGCGCGGCGCCGCACGGCGGGGAACCGCTGCTCGGCTTCATCGCGCGGGTCGGCGCCTGGCTGGACACCCGGCCCGCCGACGACGGCACCCGCATGGTGGCGATCGCCGAGCCGTCCGTGGTCCGCGCGGCGCTCGTCTACGCGCTGAAGGCGCCCCCGTCGACGTACTGGAACATCGATGTGCGGCCGCTGTCGACGGCCGTCGTCAGCGGCCGGCCGGGCCGCTGGAGTCTGCGGCTCGCCGCCGGTAGTCCGTCGTGAGGACCAGGTCCTTCGCCGGGCCCTTCACCCGCCACACGGTCCGCCAGCGCCCGGCGTCGTACACCGTGAACTCGCCCCGGTAGAGGTCCGCCGAACACGGGTGGTCCGCCACGTGGTGGCCGGTGCGCAGATCGAGGCCGTGGAAGAACCGGCCGTCGGCGAAGCGCACGACGGCGGTGCCGGGGATCTCGCCCGGCACGTAGAGCAGCGTCCGCTCGGCGGGGCGCGCCGTGCCCCGCCAGGTGAAGGTGCCGGACTCGAAGTGCCGCAGCGTGCCCGCCGTCGCGGGGGCCGTCACGGGGTCCGCTGTGAAGTCCGTCGTGCCGGTGAAGATGCCGGTGACGTCGTCGGTGAGATCCCGCACCGTCCGCTCCACCTGCCAGCTCCCGGTCAGGAACGCCGGCACGTCGGCAACCGGCCAGAGTTCACCCGTCACGTGCACCTCTCCTGTCTGCCGCCGCGCGAACCGTCGACGCGCGTACCGCCGCCACCTATCTTGCCGTTCCTCGGGACGGGATCCGCACGAGCCCGTGCTGCTGCCGCGTCCGGTCACGCGCCGCCTCTGTCGCTGCGCCGAAAAGCGCATGCACCGGCGCGCCGCACCGCGTTATCGTCGGCTGCATGAACGTCATCGGCCGAACCACCACCGCGACCGCGCGAGCGACCAGCTCGCCGGTTGCCGCCGCCTGACGATTTCTCTTCCCCGGCGACCGGAAACGGTACGCCGATGACTTCCCAGGGCTCCTCGCCCCGCTCCCGGTGATCGCGCGCTCCGTCCTCCGGCGCCGCCCCGCACGCATGCACCCAAGGAGCCCTCATGGACACGCGACCCACGGACACGCGACCCACGGACACCGAAAGCGTCCTGCGCACCTTCGTCGAGTACTTCGAGGAGCGTGGCCACCGCCGAATCACCGGGTCCACGCTGGTGCCGCCGCCCGGCGACCCGGTTCTCTTCACGACCTCGGGCATGCACCCCCTCACCCCGTACCTGGAGGGCCGTCCACACCCCCTCGGCAGCCGCCTCGTCAACGTTCAGCGCTGCCTGCGCACCACGGATCTGGACGAGGTGGGCGACCTCACGCACCTGACGGTGTTCGAGATGCTCGGCACCTGGTCGCTCGGCGACTACGAACTGCCGCGCAGCCTGGAATGGGGACACGGGCTGCTCACCGAGGGGTTCGGCATCGACCCGGGACGGCTGCACGCCACCGTCTTCGGCGGAGACGGGCGCAGCGGACCCGACACCCGGTCGCTGGAGACCTGGCAGCGGCTCGGCGTCCCGGTGGAGCTCACCGTCGACGACAACTGGTGGTCCGGCGGGCCCACCGGGCCGTGCGGTCCCGACTCGGAGATCTTCCTGTGGACGGGCGACGGCCCGCCCCGCTCGACGCCCACCCGGGACGACCGCTGGGTGGAGGTGTGGAACCACGTGATGATGCGCTACCGCGCCCTGCCCGACGGCTCACTCGAACCGCTGCCCCGCCACAACGTCGACACCGGGCTCGGCCTGGAACGGCTGGCCACGCTGCTCCAGGGCCGCACCTCGGTCTTCGACTGCGACGTCTTCACGCCGTGGCGGGAGCGGCTGCCCGGACTGTGGGGTCCCCTGGACGAGACGTCGACGCGGCTCGTCACCGACCACCTCCGCTCGGCCCTGGTGGTGCTCGGCGACGGAGTCCTCCCGGCCGCCACCGGCCGCGCCTACGTCCTGCGCAGACTCGTCCGCCGCGCCCTCACCACCCTGTGGCGCGACGACCGCGACCGGCACCTCGGCGACCTGCCGGCCGAGCTGATCGACCACACCCGCGACCACTTCCGCCAGGACACCGACCCCGAGCGGGTGCGCCGCGTACTGCTCGACGAGGAGCGGCGCTTCCGCCGGCTCCTGGACACCGGCCGCAAGGTGCTCGGCCGGCCGCGCTTCCGCGGCCCGCTCACCGAGGAGGACCTGCGCTACCTGCACGACACGCACGGCCTGCCGCGCGACCTCGTCCTCGGGCTGCGGGACGCCGCCGGATGAGGGGCCCCACGGTGTCCCGTCCGGCTGCTCCGGCTACTTCGGCTCCGACGCGAGTTGGATCAGATTGCCGCACGTGTCGTCGAGGACCGCGGTGGTCACCGGGCCCATCTCCACGGGCTCCTGCGTGAAGCGGACGCCGAGGGCCGTCAGCCGCTCGTACTCCGCCTGTACGTCGTCGACGGCGAACTGGGCCAGCGGGATGCCGTCCGCGACCAGCGCGTCGCGGTACGGCTTGACGGCCGGGTGCCCGGCGGGCTCCAGGAGGAGCTCGGTGCCGCCGGGCTCCTCCGCCGAGACCACGGTCAGCCAGCGCGCTTCCTCGCCCAGCGCGATGTCGTGCTTCTTACGGAAGCCGAGGATCTCGGTGTAGAAGTGCTCGGCCTTCGCCTGGTCGTCGACGAAGACACTGGTCAGGTGGATCTTCATGCGGTGCTCTCCTCGGGGGAGTGGGGCCGGCCGGAAACGGATCCCGGACAGTGTCCGTCCGGCTCCCGGGCCGGCTCAACTCGGCGGCGGTGCCTCAGCGGGCCCCTCAAGGTCGATTGCATAAACGTGCAGCGCGACGTATAGTCATGCCATCTAGGAGGAGGGTTCCATGGCGGTACGCGCAGCAGTGGCAGGGGCGAGTGGATACGCGGGCGGCGAAGTGCTGCGCCTGCTCCTCGCCCACCCCGAGATCGAGATCGGTGCCCTGACGGGCAACTCGAACGCGGGGCAGCGTCTGGGTGCCCTCCAGCCCCATCTTTTCCCGCTCGCCGGGCGCGTGCTGCAGGAGACCACCGCCGAGGTGCTCTCCGGCCACGATGTCGTCTTTCTGGCGCTGCCGCACGGCCAGTCCGCCGCCGTCGCCGAGCAGCTCGGCCCGGACGTGCTCGTGGTCGACATGGGGGCCGACTTCCGGCTGAAGGACGCCGCCGACTGGGAGGCGTTCTACGGCAGCCCGCACGCGGGCACCTGGCCCTACGGCCTTCCCGAACTGCCGGGTGGCCGCGCCGCGCTGGAGGGGTCCAAGCGCATCGCGGTGCCCGGTTGCTACCCGACGGCCGTCTCCCTCGCGCTCTTCCCGGCGTACGCCGCGGGGCTCGTAGAGCACGAGGCGGTGATCGTCGCCGCGTCCGGCACCTCCGGCGCGGGCAAGGCCGCGAAGCCCCATCTCCTCGGCAGCGAGGTCATGGGGAACATGTCGCCGTACGGCGTCGGCGGCGGCCACCGGCACACCCCCGAGATGATCCAGAACCTCAGCGCGGCCGCCGGCACCCGGGTCTCCGTGTCGTTCACGCCGACCCTCGCGCCCATGCCGCGCGGCATCCTCGCCACGTGCAGCGCCAAGGCCGCCCCCGGTGTGAGTGCCGAGGCCGTCCGCGCCGCCTACGAGAAGGCGTACGCCGACGAACCGTTCGTGCACCTGCTGCCCGAGGGACAGTGGCCGCAGACGGCCGCCGTGTACGGGTCGAACGCCGTGCAGATCCAGGTCGCGTACGACGAGGCCGCCGACCGGGTCATCGTGATCAGCGCGATCGACAACCTGACCAAGGGCACCGCCGGTGGTGCCATTCAATCCATGAACATCGCCCTGGGTCTCGACGAGACCACCGGGCTCTCGACGATCGGAGTCGCGCCGTGAGTGTGACGGCAGCCAAGGGATTCCAGGCCGCGGGCATCACCGCCGGAATCAAGCAGAGCGGAACCCCGGACCTGGCCCTCGTGGTCAACCGCGGGCCCCGCCTGGCCGCCGCGGGCGTGTTCACCTCCAACCGCGTCAAGGCCGCCCCGGTCCTGTGGTCCGAGCAGGTCCTCAAGGGCGGACTCGTCTCCGCAGTGGTCCTCAACTCCGGTGGCGCCAACGCCTGTACGGGACCCAAGGGCTTCCAGGACACGCACGCCACGGCCGAGAAGGTCGCGGACGCCCTCGACCTGAACGCGGGTGAAGTCGCCGTGGCCTCCACGGGCCTCATCGGCGTACTGCTCCCCATGGACAAGCTGCTCCCGGGTGTCGAGACCGCCGCGGCCCAGCTCTCCGAGCACGGCGGCGAGAAGGCCGCCATCGCCATCAAGACCACCGACACCGTGCACAAGACCGCGGTGTACGAGGGCGACGGCTGGACGGTCGGCGGCATGGCGAAGGGTGCGGGCATGCTCGCCCCCGGCCTCGCCACCATGCTCGTCGTCCTCACCACCGACGCCGACCTCGACATCGAGGTCCTCGACAAGGCACTGCGCGACGCCACCCGCGTCACCTTCGACCGGGTCGACTCCGACGGCTGCATGTCGACCAACGACACGGTGCTGCTGCTCGCCTCCGGCGCCTCCGAAGTCGCCCCCGAGTACGCCGAGTTCGCCAACGCCGTACGCGCCGTCTGCGACGACCTCGGCCGTCAGCTCATCGGCGACGCCGAGGGCGCCAGCAAGGACATCAAGGTCGAGGTGATCAACGCCGCGACCGAGGACGACGCCGTCGAGGTGGGCCGCTCCATCGCCCGCAACAACCTCCTCAAGTGCGCCATCCACGGCGAGGACCCCAACTGGGGCCGCGTCCTGTCCGCCATCGGCACGACGAAGGCCGCCTTCGAGCCCGACCGGCTGAACGTCGCCATCAACGGCGTCTGGGTCTGCAAGAACGGCGGCGTCGGCGAGGACCGGGACAACGTCGACATGCGCTTCCGGGAGGTCGTCGTCACCGCCGACCTTGCCGAGGGCACCGAGACGGCCACCATCTGGACCAACGACCTCACCGCCGACTACGTCCACGAGAACAGCGCGTACTCCTCATGAGCGACGGGACGAACGTGAGCGAGACGAACCCGAGCGGGGCGAAAGAGGCCCAGCCCACCGCGCGCAAGCACACCGCGCTTCCCAAGGCGCAGACCCTCATCGAGGCGCTGCCCTGGCTGACCCGCCACCACGGCAAGACGGTCGTCATCAAGTTCGGCGGCAACGCCATGGTCGACGAGGAGCTGAAGGCCGCCTTCGCCCAGGACGTCGTCTTCCTGCACCACGCGGGCCTCAAGCCCGTCGTCGTGCACGGCGGCGGCCCGCAGATCAGCAAGGCCCTCGACCGGCACGGCATCGTCAGCGAGTTCAAGGCGGGCCTGCGCGTCACCACCGAGGACGCCATGGACGTCGTACGGATGGTGCTCGCCGGGCAGGTCCAGCGCGAACTCGTCGGGCTGCTCAACCAGCACGGGCCGCTCGCCGTCGGCATCACCGGCGAGGACGCGCACACCATCACCGCCACCAAGCATCAGCCCCGCATCGAGGGCGAGCTGGTCGACATCGGCCGCGTCGGCGAGATCACCGAGATCGACACCGGTGCCATCAACGCCCTGCTCGCCGACGGCCGGATCCCGGTCGTCTCCTCGATCGCCCGCTCCCAGGACGACCACCATGTCTACAACGTCAATGCTGATACGGCGGCTGCGGCACTCGCTGCTGCGCTGGACGCCGAGACGCTGATGGTGCTGACCGACGTCGAGGGCCTCTACGAGGACTGGCCGCACTCCGACGAGGTCATCAGCCGGCTCACCGCCGCCGAACTCGAGAAGCTGCTCCCCGACCTGGCGAGCGGCATGGTCCCGAAGATGGAGGGCTGCCTGCACGCCGTGCGCAACGGCGTGCACACCGCCCGCGTCATCGACGGCCGCGTCCAGCACTCGATCCTGCTGGAGATCTTCACGGACGAAGGCATCGGCACGATGGTCGTGCCCGATGCGGAGGGGGACACCACGGCATGAGCGAGCACATCACGAACGCGGAACTGACGTCGCGCTGGCAGGGCGCGCTCATGAACAACTACGGCACTCCGCGGCTGCCCCTCGTCAAGGGCGCGGGCGCCACGCTGTGGGACGCCGACGGCAAGGAGTACACCGACTTCGTCGGCGGCATCGCGGTCAACGCCCTCGGCCACGCCCACCCCGCGATCGTCGAGGCGGTCACCCGCCAGCTCGGCTCGCTCGGGCACGTCTCGAACCTGTTCATCGCGGAGCCGCCCGTCGCCCTCGCCGAGCGGCTGCTCCAGCTGTTCGGCCGCGACGGCTCCGTCTTCTTCTGCAACTCGGGCGCCGAGGCCAACGAGGCCGTCTTCAAGATCGGCCGGCTCACCGGGCGGCGCCACATGGTCGCCACCACCGGCGGCTTCCACGGCCGCACGATGGGCGCCCTCGCCCTGACCGGCCAGCCCGGCAAGCAGGACGGCTTCACCCCGCTGCCGGGTGACGTCACGCACGTCCCGTACGGCGACGTGGACGCGCTCCGCGCCGCCGTCACCGAGGACACCGCCTTCGTCATCATCGAGCCGATCCAGGGCGAGAACGGCGTGGTCGTGCCGCCCGCCGGCTACCTCAAGGCGGCCCGGGAGATCACCCGCGCCACCGGCACCCTGCTCGTCCTCGACGAGGTGCAGACCGGCATCGGCCGCACCGGCCACTGGTTCGCGTACCAGGCGGAGGAGGGCGTCGATCCGGACGTCGTCACGCTCGCCAAGGGCATCGGCGGCGGGCTGCCGCTCGGCGTGACCGTGGCGTTCGGCGACACGGCGAAGCTGCTCAACCCCGGGCAGCACGGCACGACGTTCGGCGGCAACCCGACGGTGTGCGCCGCCGGCCTCGCGGTGCTCGACACCATCGCCGCCGAAGGCCTGCTGGACAACACCAAGCGGGTCGGCGAGCGCCTCACGGCCGGAATCGAGTCCCTGGGACACCCGCTGGTCGGTCATGTCAGGGGAGCCGGGCTCCTGCTGGGTATCGTGCTCACCGGGCCGCGCGCACCCCAGGTGCAGCAGGCGGCCCAGGACGCGGGCTTCCTGGTGAACGCGCCCGCACCCGATGTCGTCCGGCTGATGCCCCCGCTGAACCTGACCGACGCCGAGGCGGACGCGTTCCTCGCGGCGCTGCCCTCGGTCCTGGACGCCGCAGCGGCCGACGGGGAAGGACGATCCTGAGGATGGGACGACGACGATGAGCAGCCAAGCGGATCCTGTGGAGACGACGCCCGGCGCCGAGCGGGGTGTCAACGGCGGGCACGGCCCCGCCGTGCCACAGACGCGCACCGCGCGCCACCGCCGGATCGTGGACATCCTCAACCGGCAGCCGGTGCGCTCGCAGAGCCAGTTGGCGAAGCTGCTGTCCGACGACGGGCTGAGCGTCACCCAGGCCACGCTCTCGCGTGACCTCGACGAGCTGGGCGCGGTCAAGATCCGCAACACCAACGGCGAACTGATCTACGCGGTGCCCAGCGAGGGCGGTTTCCGCACCCCGCAGGCGCCGCTCGGCGAGTCGGCGAAGGAGGAGCGGATGCGCCGCCTCGCCGGTGAACTGCTCATCTCCGCAGAGGCGTCGGCGAACCTGGTGGTCCTGCGTACGCCGCCGGGCGCCGCCCAGTTCCTGGCCTCGGCCATCGACCAGGCGGAACTGCACGTCATCCTCGGCACGATCGCGGGCGACGACACCCTGATGCTGATCAGCCGCGACCCGGCGGGCGGCCAGGCCCTGGCGGAACACCTGCTACGACTGGCCCAGAACGACCACTAGTACCTGTTCTGAGCCCCTCCGGCCGTACGTATTTCAAGCGCCACCGGTGGCACGTATTTCAAGCCCCTCCGGCGATTGAGGAGCGGGGTCCGGGGCAGAGCCCCGTGACCTCAGCTCAATCGCCGGGGGCGCTACAACAGCCCCAGCCCCCCGGCCAGCGCGGGCCCGACGAACTCGGCCAGCTCCCCCCGGGTGGGCCCCGTCGCGGGCCCCCGCCGGGTAACGGCCAGCGCAGCAGCCGCATTGGCCCCCCGAGCCGCCTCAACGTCCGGCACCCCCCGCCCCAGCAGCGCCAGAAACGCCCCGACATGCGCGTCCCCGGCCCCATTGCTGTCGACGGCGTCCACGGCGAACCCGGCGACGTGCACCACGTCCCCCGATCCCGGCGGAGCCACCCAGCAGCCGTCCTTGTCGGCCCGCACCAGAACACCGGCCCCGGCCCGCAACCGCCCCCGCAGCACCTCGGCCGCGGCCCGCGGCTCGGCCACGCCGGTCAGCAGCCCTGCCTCGCGCGCGTTGCAGCTGAGCCAGTCGGTGCGGGCGAGCACCGGGCCGAGCACCTCCGCCGGGATGTCCGCCACCAGCGGCGCCGGGTCCAGACACACCCGTACGTCGTCGGGGAGCCCCGCCACGACCCGGGCGAGCAGCGGCCCGTTGACCTCCATCACCAGGCCGTACCCGGAGACCTGCACGAGGTCGCCGGGGCGCACGGCGCCGGAGATCGTCGCCGCCTCGTCCGGCGTCATCCGCGCGTCGACGCCGAAGCTCGTCACGAACGTCCGCTCGCCGCCGCCGTCGACCAGGGCCACACAGAACCCGGTGTCGCCGTCCGTGCGCGCGTCGAGCACCGTCCCGATGTCCTCGGCGGCGAGCGCGGCACGCACCAGATCGCCGTACGGCCCGGTGCCGTGCAGCCCGGCGTACACGGCCTCGGCGCCCAGGCGGCGCGCGGCGGTCAGGGTGTTGAAGCCGCCGCCCGCGTACAACTCCGTACGGGTCCCGATGACATCGCCACCGCGCTCCGGGAGAGCGGGCACGTCGACGACCAGGTCGGCGATCACATTGCCCGCGAGCACGACACGGGGTGCGGGGGCCGTCGTGGTCATCGGGATGCCTCCTCGAGAGCGGCGGGGTCGGGATCGGAGTCGGGGACGGTCACCGGCGAGCGCCGGCCGAGGACCGCGTACACGGCGCCGCCCACGACGATGGCGACGAGCCAGCCGAGCCCGTTCGTACCGAACCAGGACGTGGCCAGCGGGCCCTTGAACCACACGTCGTCCGCGCTCGTCGCGGCCGTCGTGAACAGCAGACCGGCGACGATCGCCACCAGCCAGGCCACCATGGCGGGCAGCCCGAAGCCGCCGCGGTACCAGTAGCGGCTGCCGCGCCCGGTGTCCATCAGCGCCTGCGCGTCGTACTGGCGGCCGCGCAGCATGTCGACGACGATGACGCCGATCCATGCGGAGATCGGCACCGCGAGCAGCGTCAGGAACGTCGTGAACGGGCCGTAGAAGTCACCGGCGATCAGCATGAAGTAGATGCCGCCGAGGAACATCAGGACGACGTCGACACAGACCGCCCACGCGCGCGGCACCCGCAGACCGAGGGTGATCATCGTCAGCCCGGCCGAGTACGTGGACAGGTGATTGGACATCAGCAGTCCGCCGAAGGCCGCGATCAGGTACGGGACCGCCATCCACGACGGCAGCATCGCGTTGATCGCCGAGACCGGGTCGGAGGAGGTCGCGAGCGACGGGTCGCCCGCCGTCAGCAGCGAGCCCAGTGAGATCAGCAGCACCAGCGGGATGCCCGCACCGAAGGCCGAGGCCCGCACGAGCCGCCCGCCGGGGATGGACCGGGGCAGGTAACGGGCGTAGTCCGCACCGGCGTTGGCCCAGCCGATGCCCGTACCCGACGCGATGAACCCGATGCCGGCGACGACCGCGCTGGTCTGTCCGGCCGGGGCGTCGAGCACCTTGTGCCAGTCGACGGTGGCGACGAGGAAGCCCATCACGATCAGGTTCAGGACGCCGAAGCCGATCGTCGCCCACTTGTTGATCCACATGATCGTGGCGTGCCCGAGACCGCTGATCAGCAGCGTGCAGGCGATGAAGACCAGCAGGCAGACCAGGGTGAGGACGGTGCCCCGGCCGAACCCGAACAGCGTGTTGAGCAGGGCGAGCAGCGCGTACGCCGCCGTGGTCGTCGAGATCGTCTCCCAGCCCACCCGGCTGAGCCAGGTCACCAGCGTCGGCCCGTGGTTGCCGCGCTGCCCGAAGACGGCCCGCGACAGCGTCAGGGCGGGCGCGCCGCCCTTCTTCCCGGCCAGGCTGAGCGCCCCGACCAGGGCGAACGAACCGACCGCGCCGACGACCGCGACGAGCACGGCCTGCCAGATGTTCAGGCCGCGGAAGGCGACGAGCGTCGCGCCGAGCGGCAGCCCGAGGATCGATATGTTCGCGGCGAACCACGTCCAGAACATCTGGCTCGCGTGTCCGTGCCGCTCATGGTCCGGGACCGGTTCGATCCCTCGGGTCTCGACGGTGCCGACGCGGTCGTTCTTCGTCGAAGCGGCCATCGCGGAACCTCCTTGCTCAGGTGCGGGGGGGGCAGTGGTCTGGGGGCAGTGGTCTTCAGCGGGGCGGTGGGTGTCAGCCGCGGTCGCGGTGATCGCGGTAGGTGAGCAACTGGCGCGTCAGCGGCTCCAGTTCGAGGTCGTTGACCTCGCGCAGGGTGCGTACGGCGGCTGCGGGCAGGGAGCCGAGACCGTGCACGGAACCGGCGATCGCGCCCGCGATGGCGCCGATCGTGTCGCTGTCGCCGCCGAGGTTCGCCGCCAGCAGCGCGGAGCGCCACGGGTCGCCGCCGGTCAGCGCCAGCACGGCGAAGGCCGCGGGCACCGACTCCTGGCTGGCGACGCTGGTGCCGATCAGGGCGTCGATCCGGTCCAGCGCCGCGGCCTCGTCGAGACCGGCGACGAGCTCGCGCGCCCAGCCGATCCGCGCCGAGATGCTGGCGCCCGCGATCCAGTTGCCGCGCAGGGCTCCGGCCGCGGCGGCGCCGATCGCGGCGTCGAAGACCTCGTCGAGGGTGCCGCCGGCGACCCCGGTGGAGACCGCGGCCGCGACGGCCGCCGCGCCCGCGATGCCGATGGTGGTGTCGTGCGTGACCTGGCAGGACTCGACGACCCGGTCGAGGAACGTCTCGGTGTCGTCGGCGGCGAAGGCGATGCCGACCGGGGTGACCCGCATCGCGGACCCGTTCGTGGTGCCGTACTTCCCGGCCTCCTTGGGGTCGGTGCCCCGGGCCACGGCGTCGAGGGCCGCCTTCGTCGACGGGCCGAGCAGGTCGAACGAGCCCTTGGCCTTCATCTCCTTCTCCCAGGACAGGAGTTCCTCGGCGAACCGCAGCGGGTCGACGTGCCCGCCGCCCTCGACGATCAGCCGCGCCACGATGACCGCCTGGTCGGTGTCGTCCGTGACGGAACCGGCGGGCATCCCGGCGCTCACCGGGTTGTCCGGCAGCGCCGGCTTGAAGCCGTCGAGCGTGCCGTAGACGCGGACGACGTCGGCGCGCGACATGACCTGCGTCGGCATGCCGAGGGCGTCGCCGAGCGCGAGGCCGTAGAAGGCGCCGAGGGCGCGGTCGAGTCGGGGGAGCGGAGCGGGTGTCACAGGTGGCCTCCTCGGCCGGTACGTACGTGCAGTTGGAACCGGGCGGGATCCAGCAGGCTCGTCACCTGCTCGACCACGCCGCCCTCCGCGTCGCGGAACACCTGGGCGACACGGAGGAAGGGCTCACCGGGGGAGCGGTGCAGAGCGGCGGAGTCGACCGGTTCGAGCCCGGCGACGGCTATGTGCGCGTCGGCCGAGTCGGGGACCCGGCCCGCCGCCGTGAGCGTGCGGCTCAGGGAGCCGCCGTCGAGGCCGCGCTCGGCCAGGTCCGCCAGCGGACCCACGGCGGGGACGCGGCTGAACTCCAGGGAGACACCCTGCCCGTCGGGGAGCTGCCGCACCCGGTCAAGGGCGGTGAACTCGTCCTCGTCCAGACCGAGTGCGGCGGCGAGCGCCGCGTCCCTGATCCGCTCGAAGCGCAGGACGCGCGTGGTCAGCTCGGTGCCCTGCGCGGCGAGCGCCTTCGTCCAGCCGAGACGCTGGTCGAGGGGCGTACCGTCGAAGGTGACGATCGAGCCGATCCCGGCGTGCGTCTCGATGAGCCCCTGCTCGCCGAGGACCCCGAGGGCCTGCCGTACGGTCGTCCGGCTGACGCCGAACCGCTCCCGCAGGGCGTGCTCGCCGGGCAGCTTGCTGCCGCCGGTGTGGACGCCCGCGCGAATCTCGTCGGCGAGGACGCGGGCGACGTGATGATGCTTGTGAACCTGTCCAGGCATGTCTAGACGTTAGACACGCGAAAGCCGACCTGTCCATACCTGTCCAGTGAGGAATTCGGTACGGAGCGGGTCGGCTTCGTGGGGTGTGGGCGGGCGGTGTGGTCAGCCGGTGCCGCGTTCGGTCTTGGAGCGGTACGACATCCAGGCCGCCACGAGCGCGCCGGACACGTTGTGCCAGACGGAGAACACGGCGGCGGGCAGGGCGGCCAGCGGGCTGAAGTGGGCGGTGGCGAGGGAGGCGGCGAGCCCGGAGTTCTGCATGCCGACCTCGAACGCCATCGCGCGCGACGCGGGCTTGCCCAGCCGGGCGACCTTCCCCGCGCCGTAGCCGAGCGCGAGACCGAGCCCGTTGTGCAGCACCACGGCGAGCAGCACCACGAGCGCGGCCGACTTGATCGCGGCGGCGCTGCCCGCCACGACCACGGCGACGATCACGGAGACGGTCAGCGCGGACAGCCAGGGCAGCGCGCCCAGCACCCGGTCGACGTACCGGCCGAACAGCAGCCGGACGGCGAGGCCCGCGAGCACGGGCAGCAGCACGGTCTTGAGGATGTCCGTCACCATCGAGCCCGCGTCCACCGGCAGGTACTCCCCGGCGAGCAGCAGCGTCAGCGGCGGCGTGATGAGCGGCGCGAGCACGGTGGAGACGGTCGCGACCGACACGGAGAGCGCGACGTCGCCGCGCGCGAGGTACGTCACGACGTTGGACGCGGTGCCGCTGGGCGCGCAGCCGACGAGAATCACGCCCGCCGCGAGCTGGGGCGACAGATCGAGGACGTTGGCGATCAGCCAGCCGAGCCCCGGCATGATCACGTAGTGCGCGACGAGGCCGATCCCGACCGCCCAGGGCCGCTGGGCGACGCCCTTGAAGTCGTGCATGGTCATGGTCAGGCCCATGCAGAACATGACGATGCCCAGCAGGTACGGCACATCCGTCTTGAAGTCCGCGAACGCGTCGGGCAGCAGGAGCCCCAGCGCGCCCGCGACGAGGACGAGCACGGGGAAGACGGTCACCGCGAGCCGGGCGGCGCGGTCGGTCGAAGAGCTTTCGGGCGAAGAGCTGTCGGCCGGGGTGCTGTCGGCCGGGGCGCTCTCGGTGGGGGGTTCGGTTTCGCTTCGCACCGGGCGATGCAACGCCGCGATGACAGGGTCATGCAACCCCGTCTCGATATGTGGTCGCTACATCTTATTGTCGACTTTCGGCGCCGAAGCTCCCAGTGGTCCACGTCGATCCGTCACCGACCACCGCGAACGCCGCCACGCCCTGCTGCCGCTCCAGCCAGGCCCGGGCGCCCGTGCCGCGCGCGTACGCCGCCGTCGCCAGGGTGTCCGCCCGCGTGAGGCCCGGGCACACCACGGTCAGCGAGGCCGGGGCCCCGTCCGGCGGCCGCCCGGTGTGCGGATCGACGATGTGGCGGCCCCGCTCGGCGATGCCGGACGTCGCCACCGCGAGCGCGCCCGTCTCCGAGGTGACGACGGCCGCCACCTTGCCGGGCTCCAGCGGATGGGCGATGCCGATCCGCCAGGGCCCGCCGTGCAGCTGGACGTCCCCGCCGCCGTTCACGCACGCCGTCGTGGCGCCCGCGTCGCACAGCAGCCGCGCCGCCCGCTCCGCCGCCCACCCCTTCACCAGGCCGCTCGGATCGAGCCCCGCCGAGTGCCGTACCGAGAACCAGCCCTCGCTGTCCCGCTCGGCCCGCGCGCACAGCTCCAGAACCTCGTCGACCTCCGGCCGCCAGGCGTCGGGCACCCGCTCGCCACGGGCCAGGGCGCTGACCGCGCTGTCGTCCCGGTACGTGGAGAACACCCGGTCCACGTGGTGGAGCAGCGCCTCGACCTCGTCAAGTGCCGCCTCCAGGGCGGGAGTCGGGGCGTCGCGCACCGTGCACGAGAACACCGTGCCCATCGTGTGCACCACCCGGTGCAGGCCCCCCGCTCCGTCAGCCACCGGCCTGATCCAGCGCGCTCTGGAGCGAGGAGATGTAGCCCTCGCTGGTGAAGGTGGCCCCCGAGACGGTGTCGATCCGCGCGCTCTGCGCGTCGAGGGTCTCCTGAATGAGCGTCGGCACGGCGGACGCGTTGATCTGCCGGCTGCGCGGCTCGTTCGCGGGTGTCTGTACCGCCCGCGCCGCCGTGATCTTCGAGCCGCTCAGGGTGAGTTCGACCTGTACGGGACCGTAGCGGGTCTGCACGGTGTCGCCGGTGACGGTACGGGTCGTGGTCGTCGAGCCACCGGACGACCCACCAGTGGCGCTATCGGAGGAACTCCCGGACGAGCCGCCGGACGGCGCCGTCACCGGCGGGGCCGCGGTCGCCGTCGTCCCGTGCGGCTTCATCGCCAGCGTCAGCACCGTCACGGTGACGGTCGCGGCGCAGGTCAGAACCGTGCGGCGGAGCGGATGAGCTTTCATGCGCTGCGTACGCTCCTCAGAACTCGAACGACTCGTGGTGGATGCGCGACGCGGGCACCCCGGCCGCGCGCAGGGCGTCGTACGCGGCGACCGAGAGCTCACGCGGCCCGCACAGGAACACGTCGTGCTCCGCGATGTCGGGCAGCGTCGCCCGCAGCCGGTCCGCGGTGAGCGGCGTGCGCGTCCCGTCCGGCGCGTTCAGCGCGTACAGCAGCCGCGCTCCGCGCCGGTCGGCTATCGCCTTCAGCTCGCGGCGCAGCGCCAACTCCTCGGCGCTGCGCGCCCGATAGAGCAGCGTGAGGTCGCCGGGCTCGGCGGGCAGCGTCTCGAAGAGAGTGCGCAGCGGGGTGATCCCGGTGCCGCCCGCGAGCAGCAGCACCTTGCGGCGGCGCCGCCGGTCCGCGGTCAGCGCCCCGTACGGGCCCTCCGCCCACACCCGGGTGCCGCGCGCGACCGTCGGCACCGCCGCGCTGTGGTCGCCCAGCGACTTCACGGTGATCCGCAGCAGATCGGGCCGCGGCACCGCCGACAGCGAGTACGGGTGCGAAGCGGCCCACAGGCCCTGGGTGAGGAACCGCCAGCGGAAGAACTGCCCCGGCCGGGCCCCCAGTTCGTCCAGGTGCCGGCCGCGCACCCACACCGAGTGCACCCCGGGCGCCTCCGGCACCACGACCTCGACGCGCAGCCGGTGCCGCAGATTCAGCCGCACCGGCACGAGCACCCGGAACCACAGCACCAGCGCGGCGGCGCCGACGTACAGCGCGTACCAGGCGGACCGCGCGGCGGCATTGCCCACGAAGTCGGCGCCGAGCGCCAGTTGGTGCCAGAACGCCAGGAAGATCGCCGCGTAGGTGAGCAGATGCAGGTAGTACCAGGTCTCGTAACGCATCCGGCGCCGCACCGCCCGCGCCGACACGAAGCCGACCGTCAGCAGGATCGCCGCGCCCAGCGTGCCCTTCAGCATCTCCGGCAGGTCGAGCGTGATCGTGAGGAACTCGCGTACGGCGTTGTCGTGCGCCTGCGCCGCGTACCCGAGCGTGATCAGCACCATGTGCGCGAGCAGCAGCCCGACCGTCCACCGGCCCGCCGATGCGTGCCAGCGGGCCGTGCGGTCGCTGCCGACGCCGCGCTCCAGCCACGGGATCCGGGCCATCAGCACGACGAGCAGCGCGCACATGTAGCCGCACAGCAGACCGGTGATCCGCCCCGCGCCGTTCAGCCAGCCCGCCGTGCCGACCACGGAGGCGGTGTCCGCCCACCACAGGCCGAGCACCGCGAGGCCGCCCGCCCAGGCCGCGGCCAGCAGGGGCGCCGCGGGGGAGCGGCGGTGCGCGACGGCCGGGGCGCGGTGGCTCGTCGGCGGTGGGCTGTGGGTCGCGGTGACCATGGGGCCTCCTCACGGCTGTTCAGAGGTGCCACTGTGCTGGGCGAACTTCTGAGCGGGCTCTGAGCACCGCCCCGCGGGGCGGCCCCACCGGGGTCCGGGCGGATTTCTCAGAGGAAACTCAGAGCGAACCGAGAGATCCTCGTACCGACCGAGAGATCCTGGTACGGACATGAGCCAACGCCCCGCCGCCCTGACCCGCCCCGACGGAACCCCCGTGCGGGTCCTCGTCGTCGACGACGAGCCGGACCTCGCCGAGGTCGTCACCGGCGCCCTGCGCTACGAGGGCTGGGACGTGCGCTCCGCCGCCACCGCCCGCGCGGCCGTGGCCGAGGCCCTCGACTTCCGGCCCGACGCCGTGGTCCTGGACATCATGCTCCCGGACCGCGACGGCCTGTCCGTGCTGCGCGAGCTGCGGGCCGCCCAGCCGCACGTGTGCGTGCTGTTCCTCACGGCCCGGGACACCGTCGAGGACCGCATCGCGGGCATCACGGCGGGCGGCGACGACTACGTGACGAAGCCGTTCGCGCTGGCCGAACTGGTCGCCCGGGTGCGCGGGCTGCTGCGCCGCGCGGGGATGACCCGGGAGCGGGCCGCGTCCGCGCTGCTCACCGTCGGCGACCTGGAGATGGACGAGGACGCCCACGAGGTGACCCGGGGCGGCGAGCCGGTCGACCTCTCCCCGACCGAGTTCCAGCTGCTGCGCTGCCTGATGCGCAATCCGCGCCGCGTGCTGAGCAAGACCCAGCTCCTCGACCTCGTCTGGTCCTACGACTACGGCGGCCAGGCGCACGTCGTCGAGCTGTACATCTCGTATCTGCGCCGGAAGATCGACGCGGGCCGGGAACCCATGATCCACACCGTGCGGGGCGCGGGCTATCTGCTCAGACCGGCGGCCCGGTGAGGTGGCCGCGGGCGCCGCGCACCCTGCGCGGACGGCTCACCGCGGGACTCGTCGTGCTGCTCGCGGTCAGCTGTGCCGCGGTCGGCATCGTGGCCGTCCTCCAGCTGGGCGGCTTCCTCACCTCCCGCCTCGACCAGCAGTTGCGGGACGCGGGCAGCACCTACCCGGCCAGCATCGAGCACCGGGGCACCGCGACCGGGCGCGACGACCACGACGGCGACGAGCACGGCGACACCCGCCGCCAGACCACCGGCACGCTCGGCGTCTGCCTGGTCGACGGGCGGGTCACCCAGGCCGGGGTGGTCCGCTCCGGCGACGACGCGAGCGACCAGTCGGCACCGCTGAGCGCGGCCGACGAGAAGAAGCTCGCCGCCGTGCCGGCCGACGGCACCGGGACGTCCGTCGACCTGTCCACGCTCGGCGAGTACCGCGTGGTCGCGGCGCCGGGCCGGGACGGCGACGTCCTGATCACCGGCCTGCCGCTGGAACCCGTCCAGGCCACCGTCCACCGGCTCGAACTCGTCTCCGGCATCGTCTTCGGCGTCGCCCTCGTCGTCACCGGCATCGCGGGCGCCCTGTGGGTGCGCTGGTCGCTGCGCCCCCTCAACCGGGTCGCCGCCACCGCCGCCCGGGTCAGCGAACTGCCCCTCGCCAGCGGTGCGGTGGAGCTGCCCGCCCGCGCCCCCGAGACCCTGCCGCCCGAGAACGAGATCGGCCGGGTCACCCGCGCCTTCAACGGCATGCTCGGCCATGTCGAGAACGCGCTCACCCAGCGCCAGCGCAGCGAGGAGCGGCTGCGCAGCTTCTCCGCCGACGCCAGCCACGAACTGCGCACCCCCGTCGCGGCGATCCGCGGTCACGCCGAACTCGCGCTGCTGCACCCCGGCCCGGTGCCGCCCGAGGTGACCCGGGCACTGGAGCGGATCACCGCCGAGTCCGGCCGGATGGGCGCGATGGTCGACGACCTGCTGCTGCTCGCCCGGCTCGACGCGGGCCGCCCCCTGGAGCGGGTCACCGTCGATCTGACCCGGCTCGTCCTCGACGCGGTCGACGACGCCCGTGCGGCGGGTCCCGGGTACCGCTGGTCGCTGCGGCTGCCCGAGGAACCGGTCACCGTCACCGGCGACGCCCACCGCCTCCACCAGCTCCTCGCCAACCTCCTCGCGAACGCCCGGCTGCACACCCCGCCCGACACCGAGGTCACGGTCTCCCTCACGAGCGGCCCGGACGCGGTGCTGCTCGCGGTGGCCGACGACGGCCCCGGCATCCCGCCGGAGATCAGGGACACGCTCTTCGAGCGGTTCGTCCACGGCGAGCGGCGGCGCGGCGAGCACGGGGGCACCGGCACCGGCCTGGGCCTGTCCATCGTCGCCGGGGTCGCGCAGGCGCACGGCGGCGCGGTCACGCTGGAGAGCGGGCCCGGCACGACGGAGTTCACCGTCCGGCTGCCCCGGGGCGCCCGCGACGACGAGTGATCAGTACTTCGTGATCGCCGTCGCCCCGCCCGACGTCCCGATGGCGATGTGCGGCGCCCGCCCCGGCCGCGCCCACGCCATGATCCGCCGCATGTCGTCCTTCGGTACGGACACACAACCGGCCGTCGCCGCCCGCCCGTTGACGTGCAGGAAGATCCCGGCGCCCCGCCCGCGCACCGGCCGGTCGTAGTTGAAGCCGATCACCAGGGCGTACGCGTACTGCGTGGCGTAGTCGGCGAGATGCTCGGACTCCGAGGCGCGGCAGTCGGCCGGACGGGGCTGCGTCCAGCGGTTGTAGGAGCGCGACGTGTTGTCCTGGCACCACCAGGAGGAGTCCCGCACCCGCCGGTACGCGACGGAGGTGCCGCCCGGTGCCGCTTTCGTACCGAAGGCGAAGGGGAGGTCGTAGAGCCCGGCCGGGGTGGTGTTCGTGCCCTGCTCGCGCCTGCCGCCCGCCACGAGCCCGTTCGCCCCGAACCGCGCGGGCGCGGAACCGGCCTTCACCCAGCGGCCGTCGGAGCGCCGGTCCCACCAGGTGACGGTGCCGGAGGTCGAGGACGCGCGGGGCGCCTCGGCGGTGATCAGCTGACTGCCGCCGCCGGTGTCCGCCATCCGCGCGGGCAGCGGAGCGGCGGCGCTCGCGGACGGCGCGGCACCGAGCGCGGCACAGAAGGCGACAGCGGCGGCGATACCTACTCGTAAAGGACGCATGGGTCAGAAGCTAGCGGGCGGCAGCGGCAACGGCAGCCCCGGAAGTCCGTCCAGGCTGGTTCCGATGTACTCCTTCTTCTGGAAGTACGCGTCCAGCCCGGCGTCGTCCTTGCGGGCGAAGAAGTCCCCGTGCAGCGTGCGCTCCTCGTCGTACGTCATGAAGGGGACGGCGTATCCGCAGGTGTCCCGGACGAGTTCGGCCCGTACGAGGATGATGGCGCGCAGTCCGTTGCGCGTCGGGTCGATGGCGTCGAAGTGCCCGAGGAGGTCGGCGAAGCGCGGGTCGTCGCGGAAGACGGGTTCGCCGCGCCCGTGCACCCGGACGATGGTCGGCGGGCCCTGGAAGGCGCACCACATGAGCGTGATCCGGCCGTTCTCCCGCAGGTGCGCGACGGTCTCGGCGTTGGAGCCCGCGAAGTCGAGGTAGGCGACGGTGTGCGGGTCGAGGACGGCGAAGGACCCCTTGAGGCCCTTGGGGGAGAGGTTCACCGTGCCGTCGCCGGCCAGCGGGGCCGTCGCGGTGAAGAAGAGGGGCTGCGACTCGATGAAGGTGCGCAGGCGGCCGTCGATGCTCTCGTAGCTTTTTCCCATGCGAGGAGTATGGCGAAGCCGACCACATGTTGGACAGAGGATCTTGAAAGGTGAGACGGTCGATCTGTGCATGCGGCCGCGATTGACGATTCATGCGGAACTCTGCATAATCATGCATGACACCCACCGGCTTGAGGAGCAGAGCACGTGAGCAGCAACACCGGCGATGTCCGCCTCTGGGGCGGCCGGTTCGCCGACGGCCCCGCCGAGGCCCTGGCGAAACTCTCCGCCTCCGTCCACTTCGACTGGCGCCTGGCGCCGTACGACATCGCGGGCTCCCGCGCCCACGCGCGCGTGCTCAACAAGGCGGGCCTGCTCACCGACGACGAGCTGAACCGCATGATCGCCGGACTCGACCAGCTCGAAGGCGATGTCGCGGACGGCTCCTTCGTCGGCACCATCGCCGACGAGGACGTGCACACCGCCCTGGAGCGCGGCCTCCTGGAGCGCCTCGGCGTCGACCTGGGCGGCAAGCTCCGCGCGGGCCGCTCGCGCAACGACCAGGTGGCGACCCTCTTCCGGATGTACCTGCGCGACGAGGCCCGGGTCGTCGGCGGCCTGATCGCCGACCTCCAGGAAGCCCTCGTCGGCCTCGCCGAGGCGCACCCGGACACCGCGATGCCCGGCCGCACCCACCTCCAGCACGCCCAGCCGGTGCTCTTCGCCCACCACGTCCTCGCCCACGTCCAGGCGCTCTCCCGGGACGCGGAGCGGCTGCGGCAGTGGGACGAGCGCACGGCGGTCTCGCCGTACGGCTCGGGCGCCCTCGCCGGCTCCTCGCTCGGCCTCGACCCGGAGGCGGTCGCCCGCGACCTCGGCTTCGAGCACGGCTCGGTCGGCAACTCCATCGACGGCACGGCCTCGCGCGACTTCGTCGCCGAGTTCACCTTCATCACCGCGATGATCGGCGTGAACATCTCCCGGATCGCCGAGGAGATCATCCTGTGGAACACGAAGGAGTTCTCCTTCGTCACCCTCCACGACGCCTTCTCCACCGGCTCGTCGATCATGCCGCAGAAGAAGAACCCCGACATCGCCGAGCTGGCCCGCGGCAAGTCCGGCCGCCTCATCGGCAACCTCACCGGCCTGATGGCGACGCTCAAGGCGCTGCCCCTCGCCTACAACCGCGACCTCCAGGAGGACAAGGAGCCGGTCTTCGACTCCTGCGACCAACTGCGGCTGCTGCTCCCGGCCTTCACCGGCATGATGGCCACGCTCACGGTCAACCGGGAGCGCATGGAGGAGCTGGCCCCGGCCGGCTTCTCGCTCGCCACCGACATCGCCGAGTGGCTCGTGAAGCAGGGCGTGCCGTTCCGTGTCGCGCACGAGGTCGCCGGCGAGTGCGTCAAGGTCGCCGAGTCCGAGGGCAAGGAGCTCGACGGGCTCACCGACGAGCAGTTCGCGAAGATCTCCGAGCACCTCACGCCCGAGGTCCGCACGGTCCTGAACGTGCCGGGCGCCCTCGCCTCCCGCGACGGCCGCGGCGGCACCGCCCCCAGCGCCGTCGCCGTCCAGCTCGCGGAACTCAAGCAGGACCTCGGCGTCCAGCGCACCTGGGCCGACGCCAAGAAGTAGCCCGCAGACCCGTCCCCACGGCCAAGGGCCCGGTTCGTCCGTACGAGGACGAACCGGGCCCTTGCTGTCGTGGCCGCCGGCGGATCAGCGACGCGCCTTGGCCCCGCCGCCGTAGCTCGACAGGTCCATCAGCAGTCCGATCAGCACCACCAGCCAGCCGATGCCGCGCACCCCGGCCACGGGCGCGTAGGCGAACACGAACCCCAGCGTCGTCCACGGCAGGAAGATCAGGCCGAGCAGCGGCAGCAGCACGCCGGTGAACGCGCGGTCCACGAGGTTCGTGAAGAGCCATGTGATCACGAGCGCGACGCGCGGCCCGATCGCCGCCATCGCCGCGAAGATGCAGCACCCCATGCCCGTACCTCCCGAGAGTTCCGCCGGGGGCCTGCCCAGGCGTCCCGTCAGTCGTAACACCGGGTGAGCGGCCGGGCCACCGGAGTCATCGCCATCATTCGCGCGACAAAAGAATGAGACATTCATGTCTCACATGACTTACTCTTGTCTCATGCCAGTCGATCGCGAACAGGTGCTGCGCAGCGCCGCCGCCCTGCTCACCCGCAAGTCCACCGCCACGATGGACGAGGTCGCCCGGGCAGCCGGCATCAGCCGCGCGACCCTGCACCGCCACTTCGCGGGCCGCGACGCCCTCGTTCGCGCGCTGGAGATCCTCGGCATCCAGGAGTGCGAGGCGGCGCTCGACCTGGCCCGGCTCGACGACGGCCCGGCCGCCGACGCACTGCGCCGCCTGGTCCGGGAGATGGAGCCGGCGGCCCCGCTGCTCGCCTTCCTCACGACGGAGAACCAGCTCTTCGAGGGCGAGGGGCAGAACGCGGGCTGGGAGCGGCTCGACGCCCGCATGGTGGCGCTGTTCCGGCGCGGCCAGGAGGCGGGCGAGTTCCGCATCGACCTGACACCGGCCTGGCTCTGCGAGGCGCTCTACGGCCTCATCGGCAGCGGCGCCTGGGCCGTACAGGACGGCCGCGTCGCGGCCAAGGACTTCTCATACATGATCGCCGAGCTGCTGCTCGGCGGCGCACGACGGAGCGTGGAACCATGACCAGCACACACCAGCGCACCCCCGCGGCGGAGGTGGTGTCGCGCCCCGGCCGGTGGCTCGCCCTCTGCGTCCTCGTGCTCGCCGTGCTGCTCGTCGCCGTGGACGCGACGGTCCTCGGACTCGCGACCCCGTACATCAGCGAGGACCTGAAGCCGTCCGGCACCCAGCTGCTGTGGATCGGCGACGTCTACTCGTTCGTCATCGCCGGACTTCTGGTCTCCATGGGCAGCCTCGGCGACCGCATCGGCCGCAAGAAGCTGCTGCTCGTCGGCGCCGTCGCGTTCGGCGCGGTCTCGGTGCTCAACGCGTACGCGACGACGCCGGAGCTGATGATCCTGGCGCGCGCCCTGCTGGGTGTCGCGGGTGCCACGCTCATGCCCTCCACCCTCGCCCTGATCCGCAACATCTTCCACGACCCGCGTGAGCGCTCACTGGCCGTCGGCATCTGGGGCGCCATGGCCTCGGCGGGCGCGGCGGTCGGCCCGGTCGTCGGCGGGTTCCTCCTGGAGCACTTCTGGTGGGGCTCGGTCTTCCTGATCAACCTGCCCGTGATGGCGGTCCTGGTTGTCGTCGGAGCGAAGCTCATCCCTGAGTCGAAGAACCCGGTCCCTGGCCCCTGGGACCTGGCCAGCGTCGGACTGTCCCTGATCGGCATGATCGGTGTCGTCTACGCGATCAAGGAAGCAGCGGCGCACGGCATCGGCTGGCAGGTCGTGGCTACGGCGGTCATCGGCGTGGCGGCCCTGACCACCTTCGTCCGGCGCCAACTCACCCTCGCCTCGCCCCTGCTGGACATGCGACTGTTCCGCAACCGCGGCTTCTCCGGCGCCGTCCTCGCCGACCTGCTCACCATCCTGGGCCTCGCGGGCCTGATCTTCTTCCTCTCCCAGTTCCTCCAACTGGTCCAGGGCCGCGAGCCGTTCGAGGCGGGCCTGGCCGAACTCCCGGCCGCGGTCGGCGCGGTGGGCGCCGGCCTGATCGCCGGATTCGTGGCGCGCCGCTTCTCGGTGCGCGTCGTGGTGGCGGGCGGCCTGGCGGCGGTGGGCCTGGCCCTCGCCGCGCTCACGACCCTGAGCCAGTCGACGGGCTACCCGCTGCTCGGCACCGTACTGCTGGTCGTCGGCATCGGCGCCGGCTTCTCCTTCACGGTGACGGCCGACGTGATCCTCTCCAGCGTCCCCAAGGAGCAGGCGGGCGCCGCGTCCGCGGTCTCCGAGACGGCGTACGAACTCGGCGCGGCCCTCGGCATCGCCCTGCTCGGCTCCATCGTCACGGGCGTCTACGCGAGCTTCACGGCCCCCGAGGGCACCCCGGCGGACGTGGCCTCGGCCGCCCACGAATCCCTCGGCGGCGCGTTCGAATCATCCTCCGCCCTGCCCGCTGCCCAGGCCCAAGAACTCCTGTCCTCGGCCCAGACCGCCTTCGTGGACGGCCTCCAACTGGCGGCCGGCGTGGGCGCGGCGGTCCTCCTGGCGACATCAGTGGCAGCTTGGTTCATGCTCAGAGGCCAGCACCTGGAGAACTAGCCCACCCCCGCCGCCTTGGGCAATCTGCCATCCCCCAGACTCCGTCCGGGGGGACCTCCAGAGCGGCAGGGTGGGCAAGGCAGCACCCCAGCGCCGGACAGGCGCCTCGACCAACCCGCGCTCCAGCCCCGTACAAAAAACTGGGGCCCCCGGAAATCCCCGGGGGCCCCAGCTCAGGTCAGAACGCCTAAGCGGCCTTCGCCTTGGTGGCGTACATGTCCACATACTCCTGCCCCGACAACCGCATGACCTCAGCCATCACAGAGTCGGTCACGGCCCGCAGCACATACCGGTCACGCCCCATCCCGTCGTACCGGGAGAACTCCATGGGCTCACCGAACCGCACGGTCACCCGCCCCGGACGCGGCATCCCGGCCCCGCCCGGCTGCAGCTTGTCCGTGCCGATCATCGCGAACGGCACCACCGGCGCACCGGTCATCAGCGTCAGCCGCGCGATACCGGTACGGCCGCGGTACAGGCGCCCGTCGGGGGACCGGGTCCCCTCCGGGTAGATGCCGAACATGCGGCCCTCTTCCAGGATGCGGCGGCCGGTCATCAGCGCGGCCACCCCGCCGTTGGCACCGTCCCGGTCGACCGGGATCATGCCGACGCCGGTGAAGAACCAGGCCATGAGGCGGCCCTTGAGCGACTTCCCGGTGACGTACTCGTCCTTGCCGATGAAGCACACCTGCCGGTCGCAGACGACCGGCAGGATCATCGAGTCGATGAACGTCAGATGGTTGCCCGCCAGAATGACGGGGCCAGTGCCCGGAATGTTCTCGGCGCCTTCCACACGGGTGCGGAACATCAGGCGCATGATCGGTCCGAGCACTGCCTTGATGAGCGCGAAGCGGGACAACGGGCCCTCCGGTGTCGAGATTGACAAGATTTCAGTCTGGGTACGGCCTGGGATCCGGCCGTGCGGTCTGTGCAGGTGAGGACGATACTCGCGCCTGCGGCCCGGCCGCACATCGGGTTCACCGACTGGATACGCAGAGTTGACGTGAGTGCGCGCACCAGCTGGGCACCCGCGCCCCCCAGCAGTCACCTCACCACACCCTCCCGTTCCGCACGAGGTCTCCCGTTCGTCACACCCGCCCACCTACGATCGGGACCGCTTTGACAGGTGCAAGGCACGACCGGTCGGGAGGAGTGCTTCATGGGGAACGAGAAGTCACAGTCTGCACAGGAGAACCGGGGGACCACGGGAGTGGGCCGCCGCTCGCTCCTCGGCGCGGCGGTGCTCGGCGCGGGCGCCGCGGCCCTCGCGGCACCCGGCGCGGCGAGCGCGGCGGACCGAAGCTCGTCCGGCAGTGGCGCGAATCACTCCGGAAAGGGCATCAAGGGCCTGCCCGTACCGACCGTCATCGGTCACCGCGGAGCCAGCGGCTACCGCCCCGAGCACACCCTGGGCTCGTACCAGCTGGCGCTCGACATGGGCGCCCACGTCATCGAGGCCGGTGACATCTGCCCGACCAAGGACGGCCACCTCGTATGCCGTCACGAGCCGGAAATCGGCGGGACGACGGACGTCTCGGCGCACCCCGAGTTCGCCTCCCGCAAGACCACCAAGATCATCGACGGGGTCTCGACGACCGGCTGGTTCACCGAGGACTTCACGCTCGCCGAGCTGAAGACGCTGCGCGCCAAGGAGCGCATCCCCGGCAACCGCCAGCACAACACCCTCTACGACGGCCGCTGGGAGATCCCCACCTTCGAGGAGGTCCTCGCCTGGCGCGCCGAGCAGAGCAGGAAGCGCGGCCGCGAGGTCTGGATCTACCCCGAGACCAAGCACCCCACCTACTTCCGCAAGCTCGGCCTCGGCCTGGAGGAGCGGCTCGCGAAGATCCTGCGCGCCCACGGGCTGCACAAGAAGAACTCGCCGGTCATCCTGCAGTCCTTCGAGCCGACCAGCATCCAGCGCCTGAACAAGCTCGTCGACAACCCGCTGGCCGTCCTGCTCTCCTCGGCGAACTCCCGCCCCGCCGACTTCGTCGACATCGGCGACCCGCGCACCGTCGCCGACCTGATCACGCCCAAGGGGCTTGCCGAGATCGCCGGATACGCGAACGGCATCGGCCCGACCCTGGACCTGATCATCCCGAAGGACGCCTCCGGCAAGCTCCTCGCGCCGACCACCCTGGTGAAGGACGCCCACACGGCGGGCCTCATCCTGCACCCGTACACGATGCGCAACGAGAACACCTTCCTCCCGGCCGACTTCAAGAAGGGCACGGACCCGAACGCGTACGGCGACGCGTTCGGCGCCTTCAAGGCGTACTACGCCACCGGGATCGACGGCATCTTCTCCGACAACTGCGACACCGCCCTCCTCGCCCGCGAGGACTTCGTCAACGGCTGACGCCCGGGCGCCGGTTGGAGTGAGACACGGGCGGGCCCGGCAACCAGCCGCCGGGCCCGCCCGTCCCGTCGTACATGACGACGTACGACACCCGGGTGCTCGACGCCCTGCGCCCGCTGCTCACCGCGGAGGCGCACGCCGAACTGCCCGCCGCCGGCCTCGACGACCTGGCCGACCTGGAGCAGGACGTCTGGCTGCGCCTGCTGGAACGGCTCGCGGTCCAGGGCCCGCCGGCCGACCCGGCCGCCTGGCTCACCCGGACGGTCCACGCCGAGGCCCGCCGTCTGCGCCGCACCGGTCTGCGGGAACAGCCCTGCGCCACCGAGCCCGCCGCCGACCCCCGGGAGTCCGACCCGGAGCGGCACACGCTCGCCCGGGAGCGGGCGCGGACCCTGCACGCGGTCGTACGCCGACTGCCCGGACGCTGCCCCCGCCTCATCGGCGCCCTGCTGTCCCCGCACGACCTCACGTACCGGGAGATCGCGGGCGAGTTGGGTATGTCACAGGGCAGCCTTGGGCCGGAACGTTCCAGATGTCTGGGATGCCTGCGCAGAATCATGGCCGCGGAGGTTGCGCCGTATGCCCGCCGGGGAAAAGGTGAGGGACAACCGGTGGACAGGTGAGCGGGAGGCATGCACACATGGGCATGAGCGTGACCATCTCTGCGGCGACCGAAGCGGATGCCGAACACATCCTCAAACTGCAGTACCTCTGCTACCAGAGCGAGGCGCAGCTCTACGGGGACTACTCGATCGAGCCGCTCACCCAGTCCCTGGACTCGTTCCGGGCCGAACTGGCGGGCGGCACCGTCCTGGTGGCGCGCCTCGGCGACGAAGTGGTGGCGTCCGTGCGCGGCACCACCGACGCCGACGGCACGGCGCACATCGGCAAGCTGATCGTCCACCCGCGGCTGCGGCGCCACGGTCTCGGCGGCCGGCTCCTGGCCGCCATAGAGGCCCAGCTGGTCACGGCGGGCACGACCAAGCGCTTCGAGCTCTTCACGGGCCACCGCAGCGAGCACAACCTGCGCCTGTACCGCAGGCACGGCTACGCCCCGGTGACGACGCGGAAGGTAGACGAGCGGCTGACGCTCGTCACGCTGGCGAAGGAGCCGCAGACCGCGAGCCTCTCCGGAGTCTGACCGGACGGCCGGGGCGCCGCCCCGGCCGCACCCGCCGAAGCCTCAGGCCCCGGCCGGGGCCTCGTGCTGCAGCACGCCCTTGCGCAGCCAGTACATCGCGGTCACCGGCAGGATCACGGGGATGAACAGATAGCCCATCCCGAAGTCCGACCAGACGGTCGCGTCCGGGAACGCCGACGGCTCCACCAGCGTCCACACGCCGACGATCAGCACGCCCGCCAGCTCCAGGGCGCAGCAGGCGAACGCGGCCCGCCGCGCCTTGTCGCCGCCGCGCACCAGCGAGTACGTGATGAACCCGTACACGACCCCCGCCACCGCGGACAGCGTGTACGCGAGCGGCGCCTTGCCGAAGTCGGTGGAGATCTGCACGGCGGAGCGCGACACGGCCCCGACGACCATGACCCCGTAGAGCCATACGAGCAGCATGCCGGGCCCGCTGATCAACCGGCGCTTCTGCTTCGAGGACGCCTTCTCCGAAGAGGCCACAGCCACCTCATCCTCCCCAGATGTCATAGAGACGTACTTCGAGCACGGCCAGCACCACACCGCCCGCGGCGACGGTCACGGACCCCCAGCGGGTCCGCTCCGCCAGCGACATGAAACCCGCCGCCGGAACACACGCGAACGCCCCGATCAGATACGCGACGAAGATCGTCGTGCCCTGCGCGGCCTTCTCGCCCCGCGCCAGCTGCACGATCCCGACCACCAGCTGCACCAGCGCGAGCACCGACACCACGGCCATGCCGATGAAGTGCCAGTCCTTGGTCGGCTGGTCGCGATAGGCGGCGTAACCGCACCACGCGGCGAGCGCGAACGCGGCGAGACCCGTCACCAGGGTCAGGGCATCAAGCATGGCCGAGAGCCTATTACGGCCGAAAAGGCCCGCCGCGCGCGGCCCCGGCACCCCGGCCGTACGCTCGGGGACCATGAAGATCACCGCTGACGCCCTCCTCTTCGACAACGACGGCACCCTGGTCTCCTCCCTGGAGTCGGTGTACCGCTGCTGGACCAGGTGGGCGCAGGAGTACGGGATCACCGCCGAGGACTTCGCGGCCATCGAGCTGCACGGCCGCCCCGCCGCCGAGATCGTCGCCGACCTGCTGCCCGCCGAGCGGGTCGCCGGGGCCGTCGCGCGCATCGAGGAGCTGGAGGTCGAGGACGTGCCGAACGGCGGCACGCAGCTGCTGCCCGGTGTCCGGGACCTCCTCGCCTCGCTCCCCGAGGGCCGCTGGGCCGTCGTCACCTCCGCCACCCGCAGGCTCGCCGCGGCCCGGCTCGCGGCCGTCGGCATCACCCCGCCGCTGATCGTCGCCGCCGACGACATCACGCGCGGCAAGCCCGACCCCGAGCCGTTCCTGCTCGCCGCGCAGAAGCTGGGCGCGGACCCGGCGCGCTGCGTCGTCTTCGAGGACGCTCCGGCCGGCCTTGCCGCGGGCCGCGCCGGCGGCATGACGACCGTGGCCTTGACCACAACGCACGCGGTCGGCGAACTCTCCGCGGACGTCGTGGTGAAGGACCTGTCGGCCGTGTCGGCGCTGGTCACAGAGGCCGGCGTGGAGATCACCGCAGCCCCCTGACCGGCCCCGGAGCGCCATCCACCGCTGTCCGCTATTCGGACAACAAGGATGGGGCGCGTCCTCACGTCTGCTTTACTTGCCCGCATGACCACGACGAGCAGCCGCACCCTTGCGACCGAGGCGACCATGACGCCCGGTGCTCGTTGTATGTGTCGAATGTGCGCCTTCTGAGGGCCCCCGCAAGACCGCCTGTTCTCGCGCCCCGAAGCGAGACCCGCGCGCCCTGTTTCGTAGGGAGTGACTCCGCAGGGAGAAACAGTTCGCCTACGTGACCGGGTCTGCCCCGCGCACAGCTTCTCCGTACGGACTTGTCTGCCGGCCCCGTGCCGGCGCGAGAACCTGTCGCGCGCCCGGAAACTCCCCAGTTCCGAATGAATGCCCCGTGCCCGGCGCCACCCGTGCCGCGCACTCGACAGTGACGGACATCCACGTGATCACCACCCAGGGCCTCACCAAGGTCTACCGCTCGCGCGGCCGAGAGGTCACCGCCCTCGACGGCGTCGATCTGCACGTGCGCGAAGGCGAGGTGTACGGCGTCATCGGCCAGTCCGGCGCCGGCAAGTCCTCGCTGATCCGCTGCGTGAACCTCCTGGAACGCCCCACCTCCGGCACCGTGACGGTGGCCGGACAGGACCTCACCGCCCTCGCCGGACGCGGCCCGCGCGCCGGCCGGGAACTGCGCGAGGCGCGCAGCCGCATCGGCATGGTCTTCCAGCACTTCAACCTGCTGTCCTCGCGCACCGTCCAGGACAACATCGAGCTGCCCCTCGAAATCCTCGGCAAGTCGGGGAAGGAACGTTCCTCCAAGGCGCTGGAACTCCTCGACCTGGTCGGCCTCGCCGACAAGGCGAAGTCCTACCCGGCCCAGCTCTCCGGCGGCCAGAAGCAGCGCGTCGGCATCGCCCGCGCCCTGGCCGGCGACCCGAAGGTGCTCCTCTCCGACGAGGCCACCAGCGCCCTCGACCCGGAGACCACGCGCTCGATCCTCCAGCTGCTGCGCGACCTCAACCGGCAGCTCGGCCTGACCGTCCTGCTCATCACCCACGAGATGGACGTCGTCAAGACCGTCTGCGACTCCGCCGCCCTCATGGAGCACGGGCGGATCGTCGAGTCCGGCACGGTCAGCGAACTCCTCGCGACCCCGGGCTCCCAACTCGCCGCCGCGCTCTTCCCCGTCGGCGGCGACGCGTCCGGCGACGACCGCACCGTCATCGACGTCACCTTCCACGGGGAGTCGACGACCCAGCCGGTCGTGTCGCAGCTCGCGCGCACCTACAACATCGACATCTCGATCCTGGGCGCCGCGATGGACACCGTCGCCGGCAAGCAGGTCGGCCGGATGCGCATCGAACTGCCCGGCCGCTACGAGGACAACGTCGTACCCATCGGCTTCCTGCGCGAGCAGGGCCTCCAGGTCGAGATCGTCGAGAACGCCGAGACCGTCGAGAACACAGCCCGCGACGACCGCGCGTCCGTACTGCTGAAGGAAGGTGTGTCCAAGTGACCTGGTCGGAGATGCAGCCGCTGCTGTCCCAGGCATGTTGGGACACCCTCTACATGGTCGGCTGGTCCACGCTGATCGCCGTCGTCGTCGGACTGCCGCTCGGCGTCCTGCTCGTCCTCACCGACCGCGGCGGGATGGCGCAGAACGCCGTCACCAACAAGGTCATCGGGCAGATCGTGAACATCGTCCGCTCGATGCCCTTCCTGATCCTGATGGTCGCCCTGATGGGCTTCACCCGCTGGATCGTCGGCACCACCATCGGCCGCGAGGCCGCCATCGTGCCGCTCGCCATCGGCGCCATCCCGTTCTTCGCGCGGCTCGTCGAGACGTCCGTGCGTGAGGTCGACGGCGGGCTCGTCGAGGCCGTGCAGTCGATGGGCGGCAACACCTGGACCGTCGTGCGCAAGGTCCTCGTACCCGAGTCGCTGCCGTCGCTGATCTCCGCGACCACCACGACGATCATCGCGATCATCGGCTACTCCGCGATGGCCGGCACGGTCGGCGCGGGCGGCCTCGGCGACCTCGCCATCCGCTACGGCTACCAGCGCTTCGAGACGTCCCTGATGTGGATCATCGTGGCCGTCCTCGCGGTCGCCATCGCCGTCATCCAGTTCGCCGGCGACAGCGGCGCCCGGGTCCTGCACCGCCGTGCGGGCAAGGGCGGCGAACCGCTCCGCTTCCGCGCGTTCCTCAAAACGCGGTCCGCCGGCGCCTGACGGCGTCCCCCCCCCGCAGTTTCCGGACTCCCCGCCTCACCCGGCGGGTTGCACCACCATGGAGAAAGGCACTTTTCGTGCGTAACACCACCAAGATCACCGCAGCTGTCCTCGCCACCGGCGCCCTCACCCTGGGCCTGACCGCCTGCGGCTCCGACAAGGGCGACACGAAGGCCAAGGCGTCCGACCCGCTGGTCGTCGCCGCGACTCCCGTCCCGCACGCCGAGGTTCTCAACTACATCAAGAAGAACCTGGCGAAGAAGGCCGGCCTCAACCTCGAGGTCAAGGAGTTCACGGACTACGTCCAGCCGAACAACGCCACCGAGGACGGCTCGGTCGACGCCAACTACTTCCAGACCGTGCCGTACCTCGAGGACTTCAACAAGAAGAACGGCACGCACCTGAAGTCGGTCGCCACCGTCCACCTGGAGCCGCTCGGCCTCTACTCCAAGAAGGCCGACAAGGTCGACGCCATCAAGAAGGGCGGCACCATCGCCGTCCCGAACGACGCCGACAACGAGAGCCGCGCCCTGCGCTTCCTCGCCGCCAACGGGATCATCACCCTCAAGAGCGGCGCCGAGGCCACCGCGACCCCCCAGGACATCGCGAAGAACCCGAAGGACCTGACGTTCAAGGAGGTCGAGGCGGCCCAGACCCCGCGCTCCCTCCAGGACGTCGACGCCGCGGTGATCAACGGCAACTACGCCATCGGTGCCGACCTCAACCCGGCCAAGGACGCCCTCGTCCTGGAGTCGGCGAAGAACAACAAGTACAACAACGTCCTCGCGGTCAAGGAGGGCAACGAGGACGACCCGCGCGTGAAGAAGCTCGCCAAGCTCCTGACCTCGCCCGAGGTGAAGAAGTTCATCGAGGACAAGTACAAGGGCTCGGTGCTCCCCTCCTTCTGATAGGCCTCTTCCGGTACCTGTGATGCGCACCCACACGATTCCCGCCGCCGTGATCGCCGGGGCACTCGCCCTCGGCGTCACGGCCTGCGGATCCGGCAAGTCCGACGCGAACGGCACGCTGGTCGTCGGGGCCACCCCGACCCCGGCCGGCGAAGTCCTCGCGTACGTCAAGGACAAGCTGGCGAAGAAGGCCGGACTCGACCTGGAGATCAAGGAGTTCACGGACTACGTCCTGCCGGACACCGCCCTCCAGGACGGCACCCTCGACGCCAACCTGTACCAGCACAAGCCCTACTTGGAGGACTTCAACCGGTCCAAGGGCACCACCCTGAGCGCGGTCACCGACGTGTACCTGCCGCCCATGGGCGTCTACTCCAAGAAGATCGGCGACGTCACGAAGCTCCGCAAGGGCGCGACCGTGGCACTGCCCAACGACACCACCAATGAAGGCAGGGCGCTCGAACTCCTCGCCTCCAAGGGTGTCATCGAGCTCAAGAAGGACGCGGGCGCGAACGCGAGTCCCCAGGACATCGCGGAGAACCCCAAGGGCCTGACGTTCAAGGAGCTCGAACCGGCGCAGCTGCCGCGCTCGTTGAGCGACGTCGACGCGGCCGTCATCAACAACAACTACGCGCTCGACGCGGACCTGAGCCCCAAGAAGGACGCCATCCTTCTGGAATCGGTGAAGGACAACCCGTACAACAACGTCCTCGCCGTCAAGAAGGGCAACGAGGACGACCCGCGCGTGAAGAAGCTCGCCGAGCTGCTCACTTCGCCCGAGGTGAAGAAGTTCATCGAGGACAAGTACAAGGGCTCGGTGCTTCCGACCTGAGGCAATCGACGGGCCGTACGGCCTGAAGGCACACCCTCCATGGGGGCCGTTCCCGGCAACAGGGGCGGCCCCCATGTGCAGTTACGTGCCTGCATGCTGCATGCTGGGCACTTCACCCGGCCGACACGAGGGACGACAGGCGGCCACAAGGTTACGGAGCGGCGCATGACGAACCTCTTCCCCGAGATCTCCATCAGCACGGAGCGCTTGGTGCTGCGTGCGCTCGACGAGGACGACGTCCCCGCCCTGACCGAGATGATGAACGACGAGCTGGTCGCCGCCTGGACGTCGGTGCCGCAGCCGTTCACCGAGGACGGCGCGCGGACCTGGATCAAGGAGTACGCCCCGCGCGAGCGCACGGCCGGCACCGGACTCGACCTGGCCGTCACCGAGTTCCTGACCCAGCGCCTGGTCGGCATCATCCAGCTCTCCAAGACCAACTGGCACGTGCGGTCCACCGAGCTGTCGTACATCGTCGCCCCCTGGGCCCGCGGCGAGGGCTACGCCTCCGAGGCCGCGCTCGCCACCGCCCAGTGGCTCTTCCGCGACCAGGGCATGGAGCGCATCGAACTGCGCACCGCCGCCGACAACACCGCCTCCCAGCAGGTCGCCCAGAAGATCGGCTGCATCAGCGAGGGCGTGCTGCGGAGCGCGTGCATAGCGCGTACCCGCACCGAGGACGGCACCTGGGCCGACGTCCGCACCGACTTCATCGTGTGGAGCCTGCTCCCCGAGGACATCGAGGGAGTCACCGAGCAGCTCGCCGAAGCCGGCGGTTTCACCGCGTTCTCCGACTGGAACTGACACAACCGGGAAGCGGTCCGTGAGGGAGAGAGTCCCGACGGGAAGCGGCCCGGACCGGAACCTGCCCACAGGCAGCGGCCAGATCCAGCAGGTACGCTCACGGTGCCCCGCCCGGCGCTGCCCATCGGCGGTTCCCTCTCCCGTACGCATCCGCACCCCCCTCCCTGGAGACTGACAACGATGGCCGACCGGGTCACGGTGATCGGCTGGGACGGCTCGCCCCTGACCGCGGCAGCCCGTTCCGCACTCGGCGCGGCCACCCTCGTGGCCGGCGCCGCCCACCACCTGGCGCTGCCCGAGGTGCCCGAGCGCGCCGAGCGCATCCGCCTCGGCAGCGTCTCGCTCGCCGCCCGCCGGATCACGGGACACCGCGGCACCGCCGTCGTCCTCGCCGACGGCGACCCCGGCTTCTTCGGTGTCGTGCGCACCCTGCGCGCCCCCGAGTACGGCCTGGAGGTCGAGGTCGTCCCCGCCGTCTCCTCCGTCGCCCAGGCCTTCGCCCGCGCCGGGATGCCCTGGGACGACGCCCAAGTGGTCGTCGCACACCGCCGCACGCTGCGCCGCGCGGTGAACGTGTGCCGGGCCCACACCAAGGTGGCGGTCCTCACCTCGCCCGGCGCCGGACCCGCCGAACTCGGCCTGCTCATCGAAGGCGTCCACCGCACCTTCGTCATCTGCGAGGAACTGGGCACCGACCGCGAACAGGTCACCGTCGTCACCTCCGACAAGGCGGCCGACCACACCTGGCGCGACCCCAACGTCGTCATCGTCATCGGTGGCACGGTCACCGGCGCGGTCTCCGAGAACGGCGGCTGGCTCGCCGGCGGCGACGCCAGGGAAGCGACCCCCGCCCCCCGCGGCTGGGCGCTGCCCGCCGCGGAGTACGACGGCCCCTTCGGCGAGGGCGAGACCGAACTTCTGCGCGCGGCCCAACTCGCCCGCCTGGGGCCGAGGACCGGCGACCTGGTGTGGGACATCGGCTGCGGCAGCGGCGCGTTCACCGCGGAGGCCGCCCGGTTCGGCGCCGCCGTCATCGCCGTGGACCGCGACGCGGACGCCTGCGCCCGCACGCTGGCGGCCGCCCGCAACTTCGGCGTGCAGGCACAGATCGTGCACGGCACCGCCCCGCACGTCCTGGAGGACCTGCCCGAGCCCGACGTCGTCCGCGTCGGCGGCGGGGGAGCGCCGGTCGTCTCCGCGGTCGCCGACCGCCGCCCCGCGCGGATCGTCTCGCACGCGGCGACACGCGACGAGGCCGAACTCATCGGCAGGGACCTGACGGAGCACGGTTACGACGTCGAGTGCGCCCTTCTGCAATCCGTCGAACTGGACACTCGTGTCTGGACCGAGAAGGAGCGGACTGTGGGATTCCTCCTGTCCGGACGCCTGCCGGACCGCCACCCGTGACCCTGACGGCCCAGTACGCGCTGTAGGCTGGCCGATCGTTGTACTGCGCCGGAGTGTCCGACAGTTCGTCGGTCAATGTCCGGAAAACGCGCCAGCTTTGGGGCGTCCTGTGGTACGGCGCCGACCGGAGGACGCGCAACGTGGCGCAGTCCACAGAAGGCCATGGGTGATCTACGTTCCGTGGCCGCGGTCCGACCGGGACAATGCCTGTTGTCCGGGGCGGTTCGTGCCGCGCGGCGCGCACGCTCGTTCATCATGACGGGCGGTTGACGCGCCGCTCCGGTCAAGGGGGTTGCTCACCGGGCCACGGGCCCGGGGCGGCCGGCAAGTTCTCATCGATGGGCGAGGGGTAGGCATGACCGACACCGGTCAGGTTCCGGGCGAGGGGCTGCCGGAGAACGCAGGCGCGGTGGAGCAGCCGGGCGTTCCCGCCCCGGGTGCATACACCTACCTCGATCCCGCCGAAGCCACCGCCGAGGACGACGAACTCCTCCTGATGCCGGGTTCCCAGGGCGCCTGGGGCCAGCCGTACGACACGCAGGCCCCGATGCCCGCGCCGCAGGCGCAGTACGCCCCGGCGCCCGGCGCCCCCCTGGCGCACGAGCCGGGACCGCACGAGATGGCCGGCCGCGACAGCGGGCACCACGACATGGGCGGCATGCACCTGCAGAACCAGCCCGCCGCTGCCGCCGCCGTGAACCAGGGCCCCGCCCGCCGCCCGCTGCACATGGGCCCGCCCATGCCCGAGACCGGCGGCACCGTGCGCTCGCTCGCCGACCGCGGCCCCGCGCAGCAGACCCCGGCCAACCCGATGCCCGTACGGCAGACGGGTCCGCCCACCACGGGCCCCGAATACCTCGACATCCCGCCGCAGGGCGTCGCGCCGTGGGAGCCCGCGGACGCGCAGCCGCAGCCGGGGTTCGAAATGCCGCAGATCGCCGCAGAAACGGTCGTTCCGGAGGCGTACGCGGTCCCGCAGGACCCGGCCGCCGCGGCGCAGTTCGCGCCGGTCCCCGAGCCCGCCCCGGTCGGTGCTTACGCCGGCCAGGCCGAGCAGCCCGGCCACGCCGACCCGTACGGCATGCCGCAGGAGGCCGGGCAGCAGCCGCTCGGCCAGTTCGTGCCCGTCGAGGGCTTCGTGCCCACGACACCGCATCTGGCGCCGACGCCGCCGCACGCCATGACGGTGCCGCCGATGCCGGAGCCCGCCGCTGAGCCGACGACCGAGCCGGTCGCGCCGCCCGAGCAGATCGCGCAGCCCGAGCCGGTCGCGCAGTTCGCCGAGGCCGAGCAGGTCCCGCAGCAGGTCGAGCCGCCGGAGCCCGTCGCCGAGCAGCCCGCTCCCGAGCCCGTGGTGGCGCCGGAGCCCGAGCCGCAGCCCGTGCCCGAGGCGCCGGTCGCGATGGACCCCGTACCGGCCGAGCCGCTCCAGGAGCAGCCGCAGCCGGTCCAGCAGCCCGAGGCCGAGGAGCCGGCGCCCGCCGCCGAGGCCCCGGTCGCCGAGCAGCCCGAGTTCGCCGACGAGCCCGAGCAGATCGAGGTCGCGGCCGCGGTGCCCGCGCCGCGTGACGGCGGCCCCGCCGCGGTACCCGTGCCCGAGCCGGTCGTGGCGCAGGAGCCCGTCGCCGACGAGGAGCCGGAGCTGATCGAGGTCGCCCCGGAGCCCGTCCAGGAAGTACCGGCTGTCCAAGACGTACAGGCCGTCCAGGAAGTGCAGCCTGCCCAGGAAGCACAGGCCCTCCAGGAGGTGCAGGCCGTCGAGGAGACGCAGCCGGCGCCCGAGGCGGAGCCCCTGCCCGAGGCGGAGCCCGTGCGGGAGGCGGGGGAGCCGGAGCAGGTCGGCACCGCGGCCCCCGGCTACGACGACGCCGAGCGCGAGGCCGTGCTGCGCGTGATGCGCGAGCGCCGCGACATCCGCAACGGCTTCCGCGGCGACCCCATCCCGCACGAGGTGCTGCTCCGCGTCCTGGAGGCGGCCCACACGGCGCCCTCCGTCGGCCACTCCCAGCCCTGGGACTTCGTCGTCATCCGCTCCGCCGAGACCCGGCGCACGATGCACGAGCTGGCCATGCGGCAGAAGGACGCGTACGCGAAGTCCCTGCCCAAGGGGCGCGCGAAGCAGTTCAAGGAACTGAAGATCGAGGCCATCCTCGACACCCCGGTGAACATCGTGGTCACCGCCGACCCGACCCGCGGCGGCCGCCACACCCTCGGCCGGCACACCCAGCCGCAGATGGCCCCGTACTCCTCCGCGCTCGCGGTCGAGAACCTGTGGCTCGCCGCCCGCGCCGAGGGCCTGGGCGTCGGCTGGGTCTCGTTCTTCGACGAGCGCGAGATGGTCCGCACGCTCGGCCTGCCCGACCACCTCGAAGTCGTGGCCTACCTCTGTGTCGGCTACGTCGACGAGTTCCCGGAGGAGCCCGAGCTGATGCAGGCGGGCTGGTCCAAGCGCCGCCCGCTGTCCTGGGTCGTGCACGAGGAGACGTACGGGCGTCGCGCCCTGCCCGGCGAGGACCCGCACGACCTGCTCGCCGAGACCGTCTCCAACATCCGCCCGCTGGACGCCAAGGCGCTCGGCGAGGCCTGGGAGCGGCAGAAGCGCATGACGAAGCCCGCCGGGGCGCTCGGCATGCTGGAGATCATCTCCGCGCAGCTGTCCGGCCTGTCCCGGATGTGCCCGCCGCCAATCCCGGAGCCCGCGGCCGTCGCGATCTTCGCGGGCGACCACGGCGTGCACGCCCAGGGCGTCACCCCGTGGCCGCAGGAGGTCACCGGCCAGATGGTCGCGAACTTCCTGGGCGGCGGCGCGGTCTGCAACGCGTTCGCGAACCAGGTCGGCGCCGAGGTCTGTGTCATCGACGTGGGCGTCGCCAGTGAACTCCCGGCAACGCCCGGCCTGTTGCCCCGCAAGGTCAGAGCCGGCACCGCCGACATGACGACCGGTCCCGCCCTGAGCCGCGAAGAGGTCAAGGCGGCCATCGAGGTCGGCATCGAGACGGCCCGTGACTTGGTCGCGGCCGGCAACAAGGCGCTGCTCACCGGCGAGATGGGCATCGCCAACACCACGGCGTCCGCCGCCCTCATCTCGGTCTACACCGAGGTGGACCCGGCCGAGGTCACCGGCCGCGGTACCGGTATCAACGACGAGACCCACTCCCGCAAGATCGAGGTCGTGCGCCGCGCCCTCGACGTCCACCGGCCCGACCCGGCGGACCCGATCGGCGTCCTCGCGGCGGTCGGCGGCCTGGAGCACGCGGCCCTGGTCGGCCTGCTCCTCGGCGGTGCCTCGCTGCGCACGCCGGTCATCCTGGACGGCGTCAGTGCCGGAGCGGCCGCCCTGGTCGCCCGCGCCATCGCCCCCGAGGTGCTGGCCGCCTGCATCGCGGGCCACCGCAGCGCCGAACCCGGCCATGTCGCGGCCCTGAACAAGCTGGGCCTGCGCCCCCTGGTCGACCTCGACCTCCGCCTCGGCGAGGGCACCGGCGCCCTCCTCGCCCTGCCGATCGTGCAGAGCGCGGCCCGGGCGATGCACGAGGTGGCGACGTTCGACTCGGCGGGCGTCACCGAAAAGTAGGCCGCGCTACAGGAACGCCTGCCCCGGCCCACCCGGCTGCGGGCAGGCGTTACCCCACCGCCCCACCGCTGTGGGCAGGCGTTCCGCCTGGGGGCCCCTCCCACGCCCTTAAGGCAGTGGGGGATGGAACGGGTGGGCACAGCCCCACGGCGCAGGGTGACTGCCCGAGCGACCCCGGCATAAGCTGACCCACAAGAACCTGCACGTCACAGGGCTCCAAAGTCGCAGCCCACCGAGCCGCCGCCCAGGAGCCGCACGACATGCCGTCCCCCCAGCACCCCGCATACCCCGTCGGCCTCCGCCTGACGAACCGCAGGACGATAGTGATCGGCGGCGGCCAGGTGGCCCAGCGCAGGCTGCCCGCGCTGATAGCGGCAGGCGCGGACATCACCCTCATCTCCCCGTCCGCGACCCCCTCGGTCGAGGCCATGGCGGACGCGGGCGAGATCACCTGGACCCGCCGCCGCTACGAGGAGGGCGACCTGGCCGCCGCCTGGTACGTCCTCGTGGCGACGGCCGACCGCGCGGCGAACGACCTGGCATCGGCCGAAGCGGAGCGCCACCGCATCTGGTGCGTCCGCTCCGACGACGCCGAGGCGGCCACCGCCTGGACCCCGGCGACCGGCCGCACCGAGGGCGTGACCGTCGCGGTGCTGTCCACCGAGGCCGCCGACCGCGACCCGCGCCGCACGGCCGCGATACGCGACGCGCTGGTCGAGGCCCTGCGCGACGGCACGGTCACCGCGGAGCGCGCCCGCACCCCGGGCGTCGCCCTGGTCGGCGGCGGCCCCGGCGACCCCGACCTGATCACGGTCCGCGGCCGCCGGCTGCTCGCCGAGGCCGACGTCGTCATCGCCGACCGGCTCGGCCCGCGCGACCTGCTCGACGAACTCCCGCCGCACGTCGAGGTCATCGACGCGGCGAAGATCCCGTACGGCCGTCAGATGGTCCAGGAAGCCATCAACCAGGCCCTCATCGACCACGCCAAGCAGGGCAAGGCCGTCGTCCGCCTCAAGGGCGGCGACCCCTACGTCTTCGGCCGCGGCATGGAGGAGGCCCAGGCCCTCGCGGCCGAGGGCATCCCGGTCACCATCGTCCCCGGCATCTCCAGCTCGATCTCGGTCCCCGGCGCGGCCGGCATCCCGGTCACGCACCGCGGCGTCGCCCACGAGTTCACCGTGGTCAGCGGACATGTGGCCCCCGACGACGAGCGCTCCCTCGTCGACTGGTCCGCGATGGCCAGGCTGACCGGCACCCTCGTGATCCTCATGGGCGTCGACAAGATCGGGAAGATCGCCGAGGCCTTGATCGCGCACGGAAAGCCGGCCGACACCCCCGTCGCCCTCGTCCAGGAGGGCACGACGGCCGCCCAGCGCCGCGTCGACGCGACCCTCGCCACGGTCGGCGAGACGGCCGTCGCGCAGGGCGTGAAGCCCCCGGCGGTCATCGTCGTCGGCGCGGTCGTCCGCGAGAGCCCCGACCGCCGGCCGTAAGCGACCGCAACCAGTAACCAGCGGTAACCGAACTCGTACCGGGCCGTTGGCACCACCACAAGAACAAGGCAGTATCGACCCGTGGCTGAACCCAAAGGTCTCATCACCATCGAGGACCCCGACGACCCGCGCCTGCGCGACTACACGGGCCTGACCGACGTGGAGCTGCGCCGCAAGCGCGAACCGGCCGAGGGCCTGTTCATCGCCGAGGGCGAGAAAGTCATCCGCAGGGCCAAGCTCGCCGGCTACGAGATGCGCTCGATGCTGCTCTCCGCCAAGTGGGTCGACGTCATGCGCGACGTCATCGACGAGGTCCCGGCCCCGGTCTACGCGGTCGCCCCCGACCTGGCCGAACAGGTCACCGGCTACCACGTGCACCGCGGCGCCCTCGCCTCCATGCAGCGCAAGCCGCTGCCCACGGCCGAGGACCTGCTCACCACCGCACGCCGCGTCGTGATCATGGAGTCGGTGAACGACCACACCAACATCGGCGCGATCTTCCGCTCGGCGGCGGCGCTCGGCATGGACGCCGTCCTGCTCTCCCCGGACTGCGCGGACCCGCTGTACCGCCGCTCGGTGAAGGTGTCCATGGGCGCGGTCTTCTCGGTGCCGTACGCCCGCCTGGAGACCTGGCCGAAGTCGCTGATGTCGGTCCGCGAGGCGGGCTTCAGCCTGCTGGCACTCACCCCGGCCGAGCGGGCGAAGTCCCTGGACGAGGTCGCCCCGCACCGGATGGACCGCGTCGCCCTGATGCTCGGCGCCGAGGGCGACGGCCTGACGACCAAGGCCCTCATGGCCGCCGACGAATGGGTGCGCATCCCGATGGCCCACGGAGTGGACTCGCTGAACGTCGGAGCGGCGGCCGCGGTCGCGTTCTACGCCGTGGCGACCGGCCGCCCCGAACTCTGATCCGAGCGCTCAGCTCTCCCGGTCGGCGGCGGGCGCCGTCTGCGTCGCACTCGCGTGCGGCACGCCGAGGTCGCCCAGGCCGCGCGACGGCCCCTGGCAGCCCTGCATGGCCGCGATGGCCAGCGCCACGAGCAGTGTCACGACCACGAACACGAAGAGCCGCTGTCCCAGAAGCCGCGGATTCGCGGGCCGCAGCCGCTTGCCCGTCCCCGTCCCGTTCGTCCGCGGCGCGGGGCGCCCGGCGCCACTGCGCGGCGCGGGCCTGCCGCCCGGCCGGGACGTGCTGTTGCGCGAGCCGCCGCCGGTCCGGCCGTTGCTGGGCCGAGGAGTGGGCGTGCCCGGCTGGGTACGCCGCTGGGTGCGCTGCTGCTCGTGGGAGTCGTGCTCGTCGTAGGGGGAGGCGAGCCGCCCGGTCGGCCGGTCCTGCTCGGCCATCCGCTGCGACGGCGGCCGCGCCTCACCGAGCCCCTGGGCCTCACGGGCCGCGATCTCCTTGAGCCGCAGCGACAGTTGCAGCGTGCTGGGCCGCTCCTCGGGATCCTTGGCCAGGCACGCGCGCAGCAGCGGCGCCAGCGCGTCCGGCACCCCGTGCAGCTGCGCCTCCTCGTGCACCACGCGATAGAGCATGACCTCGGAACTGCCGTGCCCGAAGGGCGAGTCGCCCATGGCGGAGTACGCGAGCGTGGCCCCGAGGGCGAACACGTCGGTGGCCGGCGTGACCGTTGCCCCGCGCACCTGTTCGGGCGCCAGGAAGCCGGGGGAGCCGACCGCGGTCCCCACATGCGTCAGCGTCGAGGCCCCGGTCGCCCACGCGATGCCGAAGTCGATGATCCGCGGCCCCTTCGGGGACAGCAGGATGTTGGACGGCTTGAGGTCCCGGTGGACGACCCCCGCCTCGTGCACGGCGACGAGCCCCTCCGACAGCGCGGCGCCCACGGCGGCGACATCGGCCGCGGCCAACGGGCCCTCCTCGGCCACCTTGTCGTGCAGCGAGGGACCGGGCACGTACTGCGTGGCGAACCACGGACGGTCGGCCTCCAGATCGGCGGCCACCAGGCGCGCCGTGCAGCCGCCCCGGATCCTCCGTGCGGCGGACACCTCGCGCGCGAACCGCGACCGGAACTCCTGATCCTCCGCCAGATCCGGCCTGATCACCTTGAGCGCGACCCGCTGCCCGCGCCGGTCGGAGCCGAGATAGACGACGCCCATCCCACCGGCCCCGAGCCGTCTGTGAAGCCTGAACGAGCCGACGACGCGCGGGTCCTCGCGCCTCAGGCGCATCATCGCCATGTCCATCCCCGCTGCTGCCCGGTCCGTCTGACGAGCCACAGCTTACGTTTCCGCGCCCGGCTGCGCGCAGAGGCCGCGCCCTCACGGCAGATTCGATTGTCAGTGCCGGGTGGGAGAATTGAAAAGTGGTCAGGGAACGCGGGAGCGGGGCGGATCCATACCGTCCGAAATCCCAACCACCTGTCGCAGAAGGGGGATTGAGTCCATGAAGGGTGATCGCGTCGAGATAGTGGTGGACGCCGGGGACACGACTCGCACGTACGAGGTGGTGGCCAGTCGTGCCGGTCGAAGAGTGGAGACGGCGGTGCGCAGGGGAGTCGTGGAAGTGAGCGAAGTCACCCGGTCCGGCTCCGTGGTGCGCACCGCGCGCTTCATGGCGACCCGGGTCCTTGCCCTGGTCGAGCAGCCGGTGCCGCGCGAGGAGGCGGCGGAGCGGGAGGCGCGGACGGGCCGTTCCCTGGGGGAAGACCCCGAGACCGCGTAGATCTTCGGGCCGCCGTCTCCACCCAGGGGAGTACATGAGCCGGAAGCGGTCATCCTCCGGGAGGCCCGGCAATCGGTACGAGGGCATGACGACCGGGACGCGCGGCGCCCATAGATTTGAGGTCAAGCGGCGGGTGCAGCACTCGTCCCCCGAGGTCAGGTGCCCGCCGCTGCCAGAACCGAAGAACCGTGCAGTTCAAGATCCATGAAGTGATCCACAGATTTCGACCGGGAGGGACCATGGCGGACACGGCATCGCGGACGACCACGTTCCGCACGCGGATCGGCCGGACGGGCGTCTTCGGCCTGCCGGGCCTGTCAGGCGTGTTCCGGGGTCCCGCCACCGGCCGGCGCCACCCGCTGGTGGCCACGGCCATGGTCCTCCCTCTCGCGGCCCTGCTCGTCGTCGTCTTCGGCGGCTGGGACGCGATGGTCACACAGGCGTCGTCCGTGGGCGTGATGCTGGGGCGCTGAGCGGCGCCTCCAGACCCGGAAGAGCGGTCCGGGCGGGGACATCCGGCCATGAAACCCCGTGGGGACGGGGGTGCGGCGGACGGCACAAATACTGCGCGCAGCTGGGGAGCTGCGCGCAGTATTGCTTTTCCGGGGTTCCGGGGTTGGTGCCGGGCCGGGAGCCGTAGGCTCGGCGCGACCACGCACCGCACCCGGGGGATCCCGTGACCACCTCCACGCCCGTCCTTCCCGCACTGCGCGCCAAGGCCCGGACGGCTGCCCATCCCACCGGCATCCCGTGCGTCTGCGGCGCGGCCACGCTCGCGGACCGCCCAGACGGCGCCGTCGTTCGGCACGGCGACACCGTCGCGAAGGCCCACGGCCCCGGCACGGACCCCGCCGAGCTCGACCGCCGCCTCGCCGTGGCCGCGCACCCCGCCCTGACCGGCGTACTCCTGCCGCCGCTGCACCCCACGGCCGCGCCCCTCCACGACCGCCTGGTCACGTTCTGGCCGTACGGCGTCCCGGTCGAGCCCGACCACCCCGAGCGCGCGCCCTGGGAGGCCGTCGGCGCCCTGCTGGCCCGCCTCCACACCACCCCGGCGCACCGGCTGCCGCCCGGCCTGCCCCCGATGCGCGGCCCCCTCAAGGCGGCCGCCGCGCTGGCCCGCCTCCGTGCCGCGGCCCCCGCCCATCCGGCCGCGCGGCCGATCCTCGCGGCCTGGCGCACCCTGCCGCCCTGGGCCCGCGCCGAAGCCCCGTACGACCATGCCCGCGCGCTCTGCCACGGCGACCTCCACCTCGGCCAGCTGGTCCGCCACCCGGCCGACCCGGCGGCCTGGCTCCTCATCGACATCGACGACCTCGGACTCGGCGACCCCGCGTGGGACTTGGCCCGCCCCGCCGCCTGGTTCGCCTGCGGTCTGCTGCCCGCCGAGGACTGGACGCGCTTCCTGTCCGCCTACCAACGCGCGGGCGGGCACAAGGAGCTGTGCCTCGACGACCCCTGGCCCGCCCTGGACGTACCGGCCCGCGCGCTCACCGTGCAGACGGCGGCGCTCGCCGTGGCGAAATCCGTCGGCGCGGGCCGGGCGCTCGACGATGTGGAGGAGGCGGTCGTCGACGCGTGTGCCCGAATGGCATCGGTGCCGACCCAGTTGGGGACCGATCCGGCCAAGTAGGGTGCGGGGGACGGAAGCCGGGAAGTGTTCCGGCCAAGCAGCACCGACCGGCGAGGAGTTGAGCCGACCATGCAGTGTCCCAAGTGTCACGCACCGATGCACACCTACAACCGCAATGGCGTCCAGATCGAGCAGTGCAGCGGTTGCCGCGGGATATTCCTGGACTACGGCGAGCTGGAGTCGCTGACCCGCCTGGAGTCCCAGTGGCAGCAGCAGGTCCCACCGGCTCCGCCGGCCCCACAGGCGTATCCCGCGGCTCCGGCCCCGGCCTGGGGCGCTCCGCACCACGGCGGCCACCACGGGCACCACGGCCACCACCAGAAGAGCTTCGGCCGGATGCTCTTCTCCTCCTGAGCCCTGTGTCAGGGCCCGCCGGGCCCTGACACACACGAAGAAGCCCCCGGCCACGAGGACCGGGGGCTTCTTGTTGGTGCGCGATACTGGGATTGAACCAGTGACCTCTTCCGTGTCAGGGAAGCGCTCTCCCGCTGAGCTAATCGCGCGGGACGGACCAGACTCTATCAGGCTCCGCGAGGGGTACTGCCGGGTACTACCAGGTGCTGCGTGCGCGATACTGGGATTGAACCAGTGACCTCTTCCGTGTCAGGGAAGCGCTCTCCCGCTGAGCTAATCGCGCGGGACGGATCGGATACGGACCGGAGTCCGAAGATCCAGTGCGCGATACTGGGATTGAACCAGTGACCTCTTCCGTGTCAGGGAAGCGCTCTCCCGCTGAGCTAATCGCGCATGGAGGTGGAGACGGGATTTGAACCCGTGTAGACGGCTTTGCAGGCCGTTGCCTCGCCTCTCGGCCACTCCACCCGGAGTGATCAGGGGTTCGGGAAGATCCCCCAATTCCGAGCGAACGACCGGGTTCGAACCGGCGACCTCAACCTTGGCAAGGTTGCGCTCTACCAACTGAGCTACGTTCGCGTGTCTTTCCGGCCCGCTTGCGCGTCCCGGCGACGTGTTGAACTCTAGCGGATTCCCGGGGGAGGTCCAAAACGCGTTTGCGCAGCGTGCTGCGGTGCGACCCCCAGGTGATCACCGGCATGACCGGCGGAGCGATCACCGCGGCGACCACCGGACCTCCACCCCAGGTCACCGCCCGGTCACCCGCCATAGACTCGAAACCGTGCACGGTTCCTCCTCTCTGCCTCCCCTCGCCCGCTTCGGCGAACTTCTCGCGACCGACCTCCGGGACGTCACCGACGATCCCGCGGCCCTGGACTCGGCGGGTTTCTGGGCGGTCTCCGCGGACTTCGAGGGACGCCTTGTCTGCGCCCGCTTCGGCGAGGTGCGCAGGGAGCCGGTGCCCGCGCCGCGGCCCGGGGCGTGGCGCGGGCCCGCCACGACGGACTGGGTGTCGTCCCTCGACCACGCCGCGTACACGGAGGGCGTGCGCCGGATACGCGCCCACATCGCGACCGGCGAGGTGTATCAGGCCAATCTCTGCCGCGTGCTGTCCGCGCCGGTCGCGCCGGACGCCGATGTCGACGCCCTCACCGCACTCCTCGCGCGCGGGAACCCGGCGCCGTACGCGGGCACGATCCGGCTCCCGGAGCACGGGGTGGAGATCGCGACCGCCTCGCCCGAGCTGTTCCTGCGCCGCCGCGGCCCGGTCGTGGAGTCCGGCCCCATCAAGGGCACCGGCCGCACCGAGGCCGACCTCCTGGACAAGGACCACGCCGAGAACGTGATGATCGTGGACCTGGTCCGCAACGACCTGGGCATCGTCTGCGCCACCGGGACGGTCTCCGTGCCCGACCTGTGCGCGGTCGAGAAGCACCCGGGCCTCGTCCATCTCGTCTCCACGGTCCGCGGCGAGCTGCGCGAGGGCGCCGGCTGGCCCGAACTGCTCGCGGGCACCTTCCCGCCCGGCTCCGTCACCGGAGCCCCCAAGTCCAGCGCGCTGCGGATCATCGACGCGCTGGAGACGGCGCCGCGCGGCCCCTACTGCGGCGGGATCGGCTGGGTCGACGCGGACCGGGGGACCGCGGAACTGGCCGTCGGGATCCGTACGTTCTGGATCGACCGGGCCGAGGGCGTGCTGCGGTTCGGCACCGGCGCCGGGATCACCTGGGGTTCCGACCCCGAGGGGGAGTGGCGGGAGACCGAGCTGAAGGCGGCGCGGCTGCTCGCGGTAGCGTCGGGCACGTACGCGGACGCGTAGTCCGGCCACGTTGGAGGGACCCTAGTGAAGATCTGGCTCGACGGCCGTCTGCAGGACACCGAGGAGGCGCGCGTCTCCGTCTTCGACCACGGGCTCACCGTGGGCGACGGCATCTTCGAGACGCTGAAGTCGGTGGACGGCACGCCGTTCGCGCTCACCCGCCACCTCGACCGGCTCACCCGCTCCGCACGCGGCCTCGGCCTGCCCGAGCCGGACCTCGACGAGGTGCGCCGGGCCTGTGCCGCGGTGCTCGCGGCCAACCCCCTGCCGATGGGCCGGCTGCGGATCACGTACACCGGCGGCCTCTCGCCGCTCGGCTCGGACCGCGGGGAGGCCGGGACGACCCTCGTCGTCGCGCTCGGCGAGGCCACGCGACGCCCCGACACCACCGCAGTGATCACCGTCCCGTGGACCAGGAACGAGCGGGGCGCCCTCGCCGGCCTGAAGACCACCTCGTACGCGGAGAACGTCGTCGCGCTCGCCCGCGCCCGTGAATACGGCGCGTCCGAGGCGCTGTTCGCCAACACCGTGGGGCAGCTGTGCGAGGGCACGGGGTCCAATGTCTTCGTCGTCCTCGACGGGGAGATCCACACCCCGCCGGTCGCCTCCGGCTGCCTCGCGGGCATCACGCGCGCCCTCGCCGTCGAGTGGACGGGCGCCCGGGAGACCGAACTGCCGCTGTCGGTGCTCGCCGAGGCCGACGAGGTGTTCCTGACCTCGACGCTGCGCGACATCCAGGCCTTGCACCGGGTCGACGGCCGGGACCTGCCGGGCGCGCCCGGCCCGGTCACCGCGAAGGCGATGCGGGTGTGGGACGAGCGCGCGGCGGACGACATCGATCCGTGAGCGCCCGGTAAAACCACTGTCGCCCGGTCCGCGCGGGTGGGTACAACACCCGTGATGACCACGACCCTGCGGCCGACCGAGCCGCTTCAGCGCACCGCCGAGGGGAATCGTTCACGCCGTTTCGCGGTGTGCGTGAACAGCCGCCCCGTGGGCACCCTCCACCTCGCCACGCACCTCGCCTTCGGCCCCTCCGTCGCCCAGATCCTCGATCTGCGCATCGACGAACCGGACCGCGGACGCGGCCGTGGCACCGTCGCCGCGCTGGCCGCCGAGGAAGTGGCCCGCGGCTGGAACTGCCGACGGGTGGAGATGTCCGTCCCGGCGGACGGCACGGCCCTGCTGCGGCTCGCCGGCGCGCTCGGCTACGTGGAGCGCAACCAGAACATGGCGAAGACCCTGCCGCGGCAGCCCCCGGACCTCCCGGCGGGCAGCACGGGACGCCGGATGACGGAGGCCGAGTACGGCCCCTGGCTGACCAGGGAGAAGGCGCACTACGAGCGGACCGTCATCGAGCGTGGCGCCACCGAGCGCGAGGCAAGGGAGAAGTCCGAGCGCGACCACGCGGCGCTGCTCCCCGACGGCATCGGGACCCCGGACGTGCTGATCAGCGTCCTGGAGCACCACGGGGAGGCGGTCGGCACGCTGTGGCTGGCCCAGCGCTCCGACGGCGCGTACATCTACGACGTCGAGGTGGCCGCCGAGCACCGGGGACGAGGCCACGGCCGGGCCCTGATGCTGTACGCCGAGGCCGACGCGATCGCGGCGGGCGCCACCCGGATCGGCCTCAACGTGTTCGCGGACAACACCCCGGCCCTGCGGCTCTACGAGTCGCTCGGCTACCAGCCGACCCGTCACCACCTCTACAAGCAGCTGCTCTGACCGGGGCGTGTGCCGAAGGCCCTGGGGCGTGTGTCGAAAGTCCTGCCTGCCCCGCGGCGCCTGGCACGCACGCTCGCGGCGTTGCCGAAACGTCCGCATAGCTCCGCTATGAGGACGCTCCGGCGCCTTGCGATCGCACGCACCAGACGCCGCGGGGCCCGCCCTCCGGGCGAACGGCAGGACTTTCGACACACGCCCTAGGCGCCGAGCAGCCCGTCCACGATCGTCTCGATCTGCGCCCGCAGCCCCGCCTGGTTCTTGCTGCCGTCCAGCAGCTTGCCGTCGATCTCGTACGTCGGGGTGCCCTTCACGCCGATGACCTTGCCCTCGGCCTGGTCGGCGTCGACGATCAGGATGTGCCGGCCGTCGATCAGCGCGGTGTCGAACTCCTCGGCGTCCAGGCCGAGTTCGCCCGCCACCTCGACGAGGAACGGCTCGCCCTGCGCGGCGAACTCCTCGACCCGGCCGAGCACGGCCTCCACGTAGGGCCACCCCTTGCCCTGCGCGAACGCCTCCTCGGCGGCCTGGGCTCCGGCGAACGAGTGCGGGTGCTTGTCGAGCGGGAAGTGCCGCAGACGGATCTCGATGCGGTCGCCGTAGCGCTCCCGCAGGGCGCGTACGTCGTCCAGGGCCGTGCGGCAGTCCGGGCACTGGAGCTCGCACCACACGTCGAGGAGGGGAGCCGGGTTCGGGGCGTTCATGGACCCAGTCTCCCAGGCCGGGCCGCAGGGGCCCAACCTGGACCTGCGGAGGAGAACGGACCCGGAGATCTCCCTGAGGTCCGTCCCGGCCGTGGCCCCCGGCCCCCCGGACGGTGCAGGATGGAAGGGGCGAACCGCCCCGATGCCGACCGATGTGCCCCAGCTCAGGAGGACCGGATGATAGCCGAGACCGTCTGCTCCGCCGTTGCCGTGGCGGGCCTGGGCATCGCCGTGGTCACCGCGTACCGCAAGCGCTTCCTCTCCGCCGCCCGGCTGGCCGCCTACTCCCTCGTCCCGCTGGGCCTGGTGATGACCGGCGCGGTGCAGTGGGTGGTGGACACCGCCTTCAGCCCGACCGCGTGGGCCGGGTTCGGGGTGCTCGGCGCGGCCTGGCTGATGTTCATGGGGACGCGCGCAGCCGAGCGCCGCTCCGGCGGCACCCGCAAGGAGCGCAGGGCGGCGGCCAAGGCGGAGCGGCGTGATGCCGTCGCCCCGGCCGCGTCGGCCCCCTCGCTCGGCCAGAGCACCCGCGCCCCCGCCCCCGTCGCCCAGCCGAAGCCGAAGTCCGGCGCGGCCGACGACTTCAGCGACATCGAGGCGATCCTGAAGAAGCACGGCATCTGAGCGTCCCCCGCCGAAGCCGCCGAAGCCGCCGAAGCCGTCGATCCGCCTGAACGCACGTACGGCAAGAACGTACGTGCGACAGGCGGATCGGATTCGTTCAGCTGATCGTGTGCGTGGTCACAAGATCCGGCGAACTGCCCGCGTTGCAGGGCATGTTGGCCCCAATGCGTCGCCCGTCTGCGTCATCATCACGACGAGATGCTGGACACACCGCAGCTGGACGAACAGCTGAACGCAGAGAACGACCGGGAGGCCTCGCCGCCCGTCCCCGTGACCCCTGACCCCGACACCCGGCGCGGCTGCCTCTTCGCGCTCTCCCAGCCGCCACTGATGATCTTCCTCTCGGTGATCGGCTGTCTGCTCCTGCTGGCCGCGCTGCACGACCTGCTGCTGCTGTGAGCCGCACCCGGCGAGGGCTCAGCCCGCGGCCTCCTTGCGGCGCGCCCGGTACGCGGCCACGTGCAGCCGGTTCCCGCAGGTGCGGCTGTCGCAGTAGCGGCGCGAGCGATTGCGGGAGAGGTCGACGAACGCGTGCCGGCAGTCCGGCGCGTCACAGCGCCGCAACCGCTCCTGTTCCCCGGCGACCACGAAGAAGGCCAGCGCCATGCCGCAGTCGGCCGCCAGGTGGTCCGCGACGGACGCACCGGGCGCGAAGTAGTGCACGTGCCAGTCGTAGCCGTCGTGGTCGGTCAGGCGCGGGGTGGTGCCTGCGGCGGCGATCAGTTCGTTGATCAGCTCCGCGGCTCCGCGCGGATCGGGGGCGGCGAAGACCCCGGCGAACCGGTCACGCACCGCACGCACCGCGAGCAGGTCACGCTCCGCGACCGTCCCCACATCGCTGATGTCGTTCTTTCGTACGAAGACTTCGAGCGCGGGGACATCGGTGAGAGTGTCGGCCGTGCCGGCGGCGTCGTCCGGTGCGGTGTTCACCAGATCCACCACGGTGTCGAGCGCGCACCGGGTGTCGTGGGTGATCAGCACGATTCGCTCCCTGGCCTGGGGGTCGGGCCTGCGCCCGCCGATGCTGGCCGAGCCTAGCGCCTGTACCTGTCGGCAGGGCCCCGGAGCGCATCCGAGCCGCCGCCGTGGGGGTCCCACGGCGGCGGCTCGGTGTTCTGCCCTATGCGGTTGTCGTGCGGTGGAGCTCTCAAGCTGTCCTGATGTGAGTGAACCCGTGCCGTCTCCCCGAGTGGACGGCACGGGGCGCCCTCGCACTGCCTGACGCCGGCTGGGTACCGGCGCGGGGGCTCCTCGCGGCTAGCTCTCCGCGAGGATGTGCGACAGCTCCTGATCGAGATCGAAGTGACGATGCTCCGTGCCGGGTGGCACGGCGGCGTCCGTTCGCTTCAGGAAGGACTCGAGTGCCCGCGCCGGGGCTTCGAGCAGGGCCTCACCCTCTGGCGAGCTCAGGGCGATGCAGACAACGCCCTGACCGTGGCTGCGGGACGGCCAGACTCGGACGTCTCCGGTGCCGGTCGGCCGGTGAAGGCCTTCGGCGAGGAGATCGCGGGCGAAAACCCACTCGACCGTCTCCTCGGCTCCGGTGTGGAAGGTGGCGTGCACGGCATACGGATCGGCCGTGTCATACCGCAGTCCTGCGGGTACAGGCAGTGAGGACTCGCTCGACACAACGAGGCGCAGGTGCAGCTCGCAGCTGACCGTGGTGTTCATAAGCGCCAGGGCCTTTCGCTCAGTGTGCGCTCGGGGATTCGCACGTCGGCGAAATCGACATGCCACCTACGGTGCCGTTGTAAACCCCTCTGAGGGATTTGAGCGTCTTTAAGTAGCTCGTACGGCCGAGTCTTTCTTGTAGGGGAACGGCCATTCCAGTGACGCGAATCAATCCGGTAGGTTTGGCTGTATGAATACGGGGAGTGACGAGGCGAGCGGCCCGGCCGCCGCCACCGACGGGACCGGGGCCGAGCCGGGGGCGAAGCCGCTGGGCTCGCGGGCGCCGGAGTTCATCCAGGCCCGCCGGGCGCTGCATCTGAGCTGGCAGGTCGGCGTCTTCGTGGTGGGGCTCGCGGTCGTCGTCGCGGGCATCATCATGCTGCCGCTGCCAGGGCCGGGCTGGCTGGTGATCTTCGGGGGCATGGCGATCTGGGCGACCGAGTTCGTCTGGGCGCAGCTGGTGCTGCGCTGGACGAAGCGCAAGGTCACGGAGGCCACGCAGAAGGCGCTCGACCCGAAGGTGCGCCGGCGGAACATCATCCTGACCACCATCGGGCTGGTGATCATCGCGGTGCTCGTGGGGATCTACGTATGGAAGTTCGGGCTGGAGATGCCGTGGAACATCAAGGAGTGACCCGGCGCTGATCGAGAGCGGCGCGGGGTGGTCTCGGACCCCCCTGACATGGGGTAATGTTCTTCCTGCGCCCGGGCGATTAGCTCAGTGGGAGAGCGCTTCGTTCACACCGAAGAGGTCACTGGTTCGAACCCAGTATCGCCCACCCGGAACCGTAGGCCCCGGAGACATCACGTCTCCGGGGCCTACGGCGTTTTCGTGCTCCCGGCCCCCGGCGCGCCCGGTTTCCCGGCCGGTGCGGCCGACTGCCGGTGCAACGGTTCAGGGCCCTCGAGGCCGCACCCTCACCTGCCTTTTCGAAGCGCTTCGACCGAATCTTTGTCGGAACCGTTGACGCGCCCCCGCCCCGTCTCTACCTTTGCCCGGCAAGCGCTTTCCTAAAACGATTCAATGCGCAGGTGGAGGGGCGAACTGTGCCTAGGAACAGGGATCTTGACCGGCGTGGCCTGCTGAAGGTCACGGGGGCGTCGGTCGCGGCGATCGGCCTGACGGCGGCCGGCTGCGGAGGCAATGACGGCGGCTCGGGCGACGGGCCGGTGGAGCTCCGGTACGCCTGGTGGGGCGGCGAGCCGCGGGCGGTCGCCATCCAGAAGACCATCAAGCTCTTCGAGAAGAAGTACCCGAAGATCAAGATCAAGCCCGAATTCACCGATTACGAGGCTTTCTGGGAGAAGTTCCAGACACAGGCTTCCGGCGGGAATCCGCCGGACGTATTCCAGAATTCGGTCGCCTTCCTCCGCAAGTACGACAAGCGCGGTGTGCTGATGGACCTCAAGTCCCAGGCGGACGCCGGGAATCTGAACCTGAAGAACTTCCGGAACGGCGTGTTGACGGCCGGTCAGGTGGACGACGCCAAGCAGGTCGGGATTCCGGTCGGCGCGAACACCATGTCGCTCGTCATCGACCTCAACGTCTTCAAGAAGGCGGGGATCTCGCCGGAGTTCGGCTGGACCTGGGACGACTACTTCAAGGCGCTGCAGAAGATCCAGGACACCCAGAAAATCGCGGGTGACACCGGCTACTTCAGCATCATGTACCTCTACGACCTGTATCTGCGGCAGAACGGAAAGGCGTTCTTCACCGACACCGAACTCGGCTTCACCGAGGACGATCTGACGCAGTGGTGGGCGGACGGACTCAAGCGCGTGAAGTCCGGTCTCGTCGCCGACCCGAAGAAGATCGAGCAGGCCAAGCCCGCCTCCGGCCTCTCCAAGGGACTCGCCGCGTCCGAGTTCACCTGGGACAACTTCTCCGTGCGCTACGAGGGCGAGGGCGACTCCGACTACGGGCTCGCGCCCATCCCCACCACCGACGGCAAGGACACGGGCCAGTACCTCGGCTCCCTGATGCTGAGCGCCTTCAGCGGGACCAAGCACCCGAAGGAAGCCGCCCAGTTCATCGACTTCATGGTCCACGACCCCGAGGTCGGCAAGATCATGGGCTACGACCGCGGCATCCTCGCCACCGAGGAGCAGTACGACGCGTACAAGCCCGCCGACAAGACCAGCCAGGGCATCGCCGACTTCGAGGACGAGGTCGCCAAGGCCGGCGTCCTCGGGAAGATCACCCCGCACCCGTCCGGTGCCGATGTGATCGAGGCCGCCTTCCTGCGGCTGGGCGGTGAGGTCGCCCAGGGCAAGACCAAGCCGGCCGCCGCGGCGAAGCAGCTGTTCTCCGAGGCCAAGGCCGCGTTCGCGGGCTGAGGGGACGTACCGCCATGACGCTCGTCAAGGAAGCGCCCGTGCGCCCGGCGAAGAAGCGGCCCGCCGCTCCGCTCGCCGGGCGGCGCGGGCGGCGCCGCGAGAACCTCGCCGGGTATCTCTTCATGTCGCCGTGGATCGCGGGGTTCGTGCTCCTCACGGCGGGGCCGATGATCGCCTCGCTGTACTACGCGTTCACCAGCTACAACCTGTTCACGCCACCGCAGTGGGTCGGCCTGGACAACTTCACCACCATGTTCCAGGACCCGCGCTGGCAGAAGTCGGTGCAGGTCACGCTGAAGTACGTGGTCGTCGCGACCCCGCTGAAACTGCTGCTCGCACTCGGGGTCGCGCTGCTGCTCGCCCAGAAGCGGCGCGGACAGGGCCTGTACCGGGCCGCCTTCTACATGCCCTCGCTGATCGGGGCGAGCGTGTCGGTCGGCTTCGTATGGCGGGCGCTCTTCTCGGACGACGCCGTCGTGGACCGTACGCAGAAGGTGTTCGGGCTCGACGTCGGCGGCTGGATCGGCAATCCGGACTACGTCATCTACGCCCTGGTCGCCCTGAGCATCTGGCAGTTCGGCGCCCCCATGGTCATCTTCCTGGCCGGGCTCAAGCAGGTGCCGCAGGAGCTGTACGAGGCGGCGGCGATGGACGGCGCCGGTCCCTTCCGCAGGTTCTGGAACATCACCCTGCCGATGATTTCGCCCGTGCTGTTCTTCAACGTCCTGCTGGAGTCGATCCACGCGTTCCAGGTGTTCGGCTCGGCCTATGTCGTCTCGGACACCCGGTGCGGACCGGCCGACGCCACGCTCGTCTACACCTGTTACCTCTACCAGAAGGGCTTCAAGGAGTCCCAGATGGGCTTCGCCTCCGCGATGGCCTGGACGCTGGTGGTCGCGGTCGCGCTGGTCACGGCGGTCCTGTTCTGGTCGCAGAAGAAGTGGGTGCACTACGGAGAAGGCGCGGAGAGCGTGGGGGCGGCCAAGTGACCAGTACCGGTATCGGCACACCCGTCGTGCACGCGGCCGCTGAGCGGCGGCGCTTCGGCTCCCTCGGCTGGCACATCGGCGCACTGCTCGTGCTCGCCGTCGTTCTCTACCCGGTGATCTGGGTCGTCGGGGCCTCGTTCAAGCCCAGCAAGACGATCATCGGCGGGCTCGATCTCTTCCCCACAGACCCGATCGTCTCGAACTTCTCCGGGCTCGCCGACGGCATCTCCGGCATCTCGATCAGCAGCTTCTTCCTGAACTCGCTGACCTACGCGGTCCTCGCCGTGGTCGGCGTCGTCCTGTCCAGCTCGCTGACCGCCTACGCCTTCGCCAAGATCCGGTTCGCCGGACGGAACCTGCTGTTCACGCTGATGATCGGCACCCTGCTGCTGCCGTACCACGTGCTGCTCATCCCGCAGTACGTGATGTTCCGCAAGCTGGAACTCATCGACACGATGGTGCCGCTCGTCGCGGGCAAGTTCCTCGCCACGGAAGCCTTCTTCGTCTTCCTGATGGTGCAGTTCATGCGCGGACTGCCCAGGGAACTCGACGAGGCCGCCAAGCTCGACGGGTGCGGGCACCTGCGGACCTACTGGTCCATCGTGCTCCCGCTGAGCCGGCCCGCCATCATCACCAGCGCCATCTTCACCTTCATCAACGCCTGGAACGACTTCATGGGGCCGCTGATCTACCTCAACAGCCCCAGCAAGTACACCGTCTCCCTCGGCCTGATGATGTTCCGCGACCAGGAGGGCATCTCGAACTACGGCGGACAGGTGGCCATGTCGCTGGTCGCCCTGATCCCCGTCGTCGCGTTCTTCGCCGCCTTCCAGCGGTACCTGATCGACGGCATGGCGACCTCGGGGCTCAAGTGATGAGCGCCGCACCGCTGGAGTCCCGGCGCCGGGCCGGGTTCGGGATCTTCGCCGAATGCCTGCTCACCGGGGTGTGGATCGCGCTCGCGTCCCTGCCCGTCGTGACCGCTCCGGCCGCCTTCGCGGCCGGGGCCCGGCACCTGCGCCGGCAGCTCACCGGGCGGAGCGGCGGATGGCGCGCGTTCGTCACCGACTTCCGCCGCGCGGTCCGGCACGGCTGGCTCGTCGGGGTCGCGGGCGTCGCCGCCTGGGCCGCCGTCTGGATCGACCTGCGCGTCGCGCGCGCCGGACTGCCCGGAGGACAGGCGGCCGCCGCCGTCGGCCTGTTCGCGCTGCTCGCGGCCGCCGTCGCGGTCCTGCGGGCCACCGCCGTGTGGACCCCGGAGTCGGCCTGGCGGCCGCTGCTCGGCGCGGCCGCGCGGCGCACCGTCCGCGGCCCCGGCGGCTCCTTCCTGCTGGTGTGCGGGATCGCGGTCACGGTCCTGTGCGCCGGGTTCGTCCCGCCGCTCGCCGTGCCGGTGCTCGGCATCCTCGCCGCCGCCGCGGTCGCCGTGGAGGAGCGCGGCCGGACCACCCGCTGACGCCCTCGCCTTCTCCGGATTCCCCTTCTTCGAACTCCCTTCTCGTACAGCACGTTTGGCATGCACGGAAAGGAATCAACGATGTCCCCCGTCTCTCCCGGGTTCCCCCGCAGATCCCTCCTCAAGGCCGCCGCGGTCGCCGGCGCCGCCGCCCAGTTCAGCTGGGCCCTCGGCAGCAGGCGGGCGCAGGCCGCGCCGGCCGCCGGGACCGCCGAGGCCGGGCCCGTCACGCTCGGCTGGCTGGAGGACGGCGGGCTCGGCGCCGCCCCCGGCTCCACCGTCGGCGTGCCGTGGCCGAAGGGTGCGTACGACAAGGGGCAGGAGTTCGCCCTCACCGACGCCGACGGCAAGCAGGTGCCCGTCCAGACCTGGCCGCTGGCGCAGTGGCCGGACGGCTCGCTGAAGTGGACCGCGCACGCGGTGGGCCCCGGCGCCGGCGACGGCAAGCTCACCCTGGCCGCCGGGCAGGCCGCGGCGCCCGACAAGAAGGTCGGTGTCTCGACGAAGGGCGGGGTCGTCACCGTCGACACGGGCGTCGTCGTGACGAAGCTCGGCCGGAGCGGATCGAGCCTGGTCAAGACCGTCACCCGCGGCTCCACCGAGATCGCCAGGGACGGGCGGCTCGTGCTGCTGCGCCAGGGCGAGATCGAGGACGGCGACCAGGGGGCCGCCAAGTACGAGCGGTTCGAGTCCGTCATCGAGGAGACCACCGTCGAGCAGGACGGCCCGGTCCGCGCCGTCGTCAGGATCGACGGCAAGCACCGCAAGGGCAGGCGGAGCTGGCTGCCGTTCTCCGTCCGGTTCTACTTCTACGCGGGCGCCGAGTCCTTCCGCATGGTGCACACCATCACGTACGACGGCACGCAGGAACCCGGCAAGGCGTCGGGCGACTTCATCCGCGGGCTCGGTGTCCGCTTCACCGTGCCGATGCGCGACGCGGCGTACGACCGGCACATCCGCATCGGCGGCGAGGACACCGGCATGATCCGGGAGGCCGTCAAGGGCATCACCGGACTGCGCCGCGACCCCGGCGCGGCCGTGCAGGCCGCGCAGTTCGCGGGCGAGAAGCTGCCCGACCCCTCGACGTGGGACCAGCGCGTCACGACCCGGCTCCAGTACATCCCCGAGTGGGGCGACTACACCCTGTCCCAGCTGTCGGCGGACGGGTTCACCCTGCGCAAGCGGACGAAGAAGGGGCACGGCTGGATCGGGGCCGGCGGCGGGCACCGGGCCGGCGGATTCGGTTACGTCGGCGGGCCCAGCGGCGGATTCTCCTTCGGCCTGCGCGACTTCTGGGAGAAGCATCCGGCCGGGCTCGACATCCGCGACGCGCAGACCGACGAGGCCGAGGTGACCCTGTGGCTCTGGTCGCCCGAGGCACAGCCGATGGACCTGCGCTTCTACCACGACGGCATGGACCAGGACACGTACGCGGAACAGCTCGAAGGCCTCAACATCACCTACGAGGACTACGAGCCCGGGTTCGGCACGCCGTACGGCATCGCCCGCACCAGCGAGCTGCTGTTCTGGGCGAACGACGCGACCCCGGCGCCGGAGGCGCTCGCCCGGCAGGTCGAGGCCGTCCGCACCCCGCCCCAGCTCACCGCGCCTCCCAAGCAGCTCATCGAGGCAGGAGTGTTCGGCCCGGGCCTGTACGCCGAGCCGGACCGCTCCACGCCCGCCAAGGCCAAGATCGAGGACCATCTCGACTTCCTCTTCACCTACTACAAGGATCAGGTGGAGATGCGGCGCTGGTACGGCTTCTGGGACTACGGCGACGTCATGCACTCCTACGACCCGGTCCGCCACCAGTGGCGCTACGACGTCGGAGGCTACGCGTGGGACAACTCCGAACTGTCGCCCGACATCTGGCTCTGGCTCGCCTATCTGCGCTCCGGCCGCGCCGACATCTTCCGCTTCGCCGAGGCCATGACCCGGCACACCGGCGAGGTCGACGTCTACCACCTCGGCAAATGGGCCGGACTCGGCACCCGGCACGGCGTGCAGCACTACGCGGACTCCGCGAAGCAGCAGCGCATCGCCAACACCACGTACCGCCGCTACTACTACTTCCTCACGGGCGACGAGCGCGTCGGCGACCTGATGCACGCCAACGTCGACTCCGACGAGACCTTCCTGGTGCTCGACCCGAACCGCAAGGTCCGCACGGACACCGACTACGTGCCCGACCGCAACGCCCTGTCGATCGGCTTCGGCACCGACTGGAGCGGACTCGTCTCGGCGTGGCTCACCGAATGGGAGCGGCGCGGACCGAAGTGGGAGAAGGCACGCGACCGCGTCCTGTCCACCATGGAGACGATCGCCGCGCAGCCCAACGGGTTCGTGCAGGGCAGCGGGCTCTACGACCTCGACACCGGCAGGTTCGCCATCGCCGACAAGGCGGTCGTCGGCGTCTCGCACCTGTCCGCGGTCTTCGGTCTCAACGAACTGTGCGCCGAACTCATCGACATCGTCGACATGCCGAAGTTCGAGGAGGCGTACTACGACTACTGCCGCTACTTCAACGCTTCGAAGACGGAGCAGGCGGCCCGCTACGGCTCCAACTTCGGCACGCTGCTGCTCTTCCAGGGACATTCGCGGCTCGACGCGTACGCCGCGGTGCGCACCGGTGACGCGAAACTCGCGGCGCGCGCGTGGGAGAAGTTCTACAAGAGCGACGGGTACACCGAAGCCTCGCCGTGGAAGACGGAGAAGGTCGACGGGCCCGTGACACTGGTGGCCGGCAGCGAGGCGAACTGGGTCTACACCAACGACACGGCCCTCTACGGGCTCGCCGCCATCGAGAACCTCGCCCTGCTCGGGGACGAAATGCCCTGATCCGGGGCAGACTCGGCTGATGGACTGGAACCGTTACCGCTTTCGCAGTGTCTGGCTCCTCCCCGCGCCGCCGGCCGCCGTGTACGCGGTCCTGGAGAAGGCCGAGGAGTATCCGGCGTGGTGGCCGCAGGTGCGGTCGGTGACGCCGCTGGACGACACCAGCGGCGTCGCCGTCTTCCGGTCGTTCCTGCCGTACGAGCTGACGGTCGTGGCCCGCGAGCGGCGCCACGACCCGGCCGGCGGGGTCCTGGAGATCGCGATGAGCGGGGACCTCGACGGCTGGGCGAGATGGACGCTGCGGGCGCGCCCCTTCGGCGGCACACGGGCCGTCTACGAGCAGGAGGTGGAGGTGCGCAGACCCCTGATGCGACGCTTCGCGGTACCCGGGCGGCCGGTCTTCCTCGCCAATCACGCGTGGATGATGCGCGGCGGCCGGCGGGGACTTGCCGCCCTTCTGCGACCGGTTTGAACACAGGGCGCCGTGCCCTGTATTGTTCAACGCGTTCCCGGGCGATTAGCTCAGTGGGAGAGCGCTTCGTTCACACCGAAGAGGTCACTGGTTCGAACCCAGTATCGCCCACCCGGAGAATGACCGGTCCGCCGATTCGGCGGGCCGGTTTTTCGTTGTCCGCGGGCATGGCTGTGCCGAGGAAACCGCCCGACGGGAGAGCGAAGAGGATCAGGCCGCGGCCGGAAGTTCCGGCCGCAGCGGCCACGCGGGGTCCACCGCCTCCGGGGTGCCGGAGCGGGCGAACCAGGCTTGCAGGCCACGTGCCTGGGCCGCGTGCCAGACGGCCTGGAGCGTGTGGAGTTCGGCGGGGGAGAGGCGTTCGAGGCGGGTCGCGAACCGGCGGCCCACCGCGCGGACCACGTCGAGCGCCGCCTGCGCGTCGGCCGCCGCGTCGTGCGCCGCCGCCAGCTCGACCTCGTAGTGCGCGCACAGATCCGTCAGTGTGCGCCGGCCCTTGCGGTAGCGGTCCAGGTGCTTGTCCAGGACCCGCGGATCGAGCACGCAGAGCGGCCGGTTCTCCAGGTACTGGACGAGGGACGAGGCCCGATGACGCTTCAACTCCCTGTCCAGCAGCGTCAGATCGAAGGGGGCGTTCATCACGACGAGCGGGCGTCCGGCCGCCGCCTGCTCGGCGAGGGCCCGGCCCATCTCCTCCATCACGGGCGCCGGCCAGCGGCCGTTGCGCTGCAGATGCCCGTCCGTCAGGCCGTGTATCTCCGTCGCGCCGGGCGGCACCGGCACCCCCGGATTGACCAGCCACCGGGACACCCGCGGACGCGAGCCCGCGACGTCCTGCACCACGAGCGCCGCCGACACGATGCGGTCGCTCTCCACGTCCACACCCGTGGTCTCCGTGTCGAAGGCCGCCAGGGGGCCTTCGTACCAGCACGTCATGTGCCATCAACTCCTTCTTCACGTACGGCAGATGACGTCGCGTCGACGTATGGTCCCCTGCCCGTTTCGGTGATACCCGGGCCGTTTGCGTCGTACGCCGAGCGGTGACAACACAGATACGAGTCATGGCAGTTCAGCGGGGTGTCATTGACTCGGGCTTGATCAAACTCTTGATCTCAGCGGGGATTCACCTTTCCGAAAGGCCAGTTGGAACCATGGCGCTCGCGCAGCCCGAACAGGGCGGGCTGCTGCCCGAGCGGTTCGCACCGTCGCGCGGCACACTCGCCACCACCGCCTGCATGGAGACCCTCCAGGTGGGCTATCTGCACGCCGTGGCCGCGGCCGCCGGGTGCTCGCTCTCGCAGCCCTTTCCCGACAACGGCATCGACTGGCACGTCAGCCACAGCGCCCCCGGGCACACGGTCGACGACGAAGTCACCATCAAAGTGCAGCTCAAGGCGACGTATCAGGTCGCGCCGAACCCACCGGGTCCGTCCTTCTCCTTCACGCTCGACAATCCGCACCTGGAGAAGCTCGCCAGGACCCCGGTCTCGGTGCACAAGATCCTCGTCGTGATGCTCGTGCCGCGCTCCCAGGACGACTGGCTGCGCGCCAGCCACGACCGGCTCGACCTGCGGCACTGCTGTTACTGGACCAACCTCGCCGGACACCCGGTCACCGGCCGGCGCAGGACCACCGTCCGTATCCCGACCGCGCGGATCTTCGACGACCGCGCGCTGTGCGAGATCATGACCCGGGTCGGTACGGGCGGGCGGCCCTGACCGGGCAACTGTGCCTGGTAAGAAGGGAGTTCGAGATGCAGCACCGCCCGATCGGCGATCCCGCGCGTCCGTTCAGCGTGGCCCGCGCCCACCCCGTGGAGCTGGTCGGGCCCGAGCCCGGGCAGGTCGACCCCGCCGTGCTCAGCGCCCTGCTCGACCGGCACGGCTGGGAGCGGCGCGGCGGCGCGGCCGGGCGCTACGCCCGCTGGACGCTGCCCGGCCCCGGCGCCCGGACGAGCCTGCTCGTGCCCGAGAGCCGGGCCTTCCCCGACGCCGACGAACTGCTCGGCGAGGCGCTCGTCGCACTGGAGCGCAGCGGGACGCCCGCCGCCCGCGAGGTGCTGGTCTCGCTCGCCGTGCCGAGCGACGAGATCCGCTGGTGGCGTGATGTACCGGCCGGTCCCGCGGGCGCCTCCTCCTGGGTCGTCGAGGAGCAACTGCGCTCCGCCGCCCGGCGGATGCTGCTCGCCGGGGCGCTCGCCGCCCGCAGCCGCGCCGGGTACTACGGCGCGCGGCACCGCAGGCCCGCCGCCGCGGCCCTGGAGCAGGTGCTCGTCCAGGCGGCGCCCGGCGGCCGCCGCCTCACCGCGTTCGTGCCGGTCGCCGCGGGACGCGCGCTCGCCGTCCGGCTGCACCAGGCGCTGTACGCGGTGCGCGAGGCCGTCGACTACCGGCGGGCCACGGGCGGCATGGACGCCTTCGACGCCGCCGTCGGCGCCGGGGTGAGCCATGAGCTGACCGAGGCGCTGGTCGCGCTGGTGCGGGGCACCGAGGGCGCCCGGGTCGGCGTCGCGTGGGCGCCCGCCGCCGGGGTGCCCGAGGAGTGCACGGACGGCGACGACCCCGTCGAGTTCTCACCCGGCGACCTGGATGTGCTGCGGGCGGCGGGCGCCCGGTACCTGCACGCCGAACCCGCCGTCTCCGTCCGCCTCACCGGCACCGTCGTACGCCTGGCCAGGAGCGGGCCGCGCGGCGAGGGGACGGTGCGGCTGCGCGTCATCGCGGGCGCCGAGGTGCCGCACGTGCGGATGACGCTGGACGAGGAGGCGTACCGGATCGCGGGCCACGCGCACCTGGTCGGCCTGCCGGTCCGGGTGCACGGCCGCCTGGAGAGCCGCGGCGGCTTCCGCCGTCTGACCGGCGCGAGCGGCGTGGTGCCCGTCCAGGTCGACGAGGCCGAGCGGGACCGGCTGATGAAGTCGCTCCAGGAGAACCTGGACTTCTTCGAGGAGGCCTGCGCGGGCGACGACTAGCCGAACTTGTGGAGGTACAGGTCCCTGAGCAGGGCGATCTCCGCGCCGTGGTGCAGCATCTCGCGGTTGATGTGCAGGACGAGGCCCGCCATCGGTGCCTGCGCGTACGGCCCCTCCTCGCCGCACGGACGTTCGAGGGCCGCCGCGTCGAGGCCGCGCACCCCGGCGAGCCAGCGCTCGACCTCCGCGTCGAGCCGGTCGAGCGCCTCGGCGGCCGTCGCCGGATACGCGTACGTCGCGTAGTCCACGGCAGGGCCGCCGAAGTGCCAGGCGCTGCGCATGGCGAGCACGCCGACCAGGATGTGGTTGAGGCGCCAGGCGATCGTCGTCACGGGTGCCGGGTCCGGCGCGGGATACGCCCAGTCGATGGTGAGGCGGCCGTCGGGCCCCGGGCGCACGGTCCAGCAGTCCGCCACCGGCTGCCAGAAGTACTCGTCGTCGGAGAGGCCCGCCAGCCGTTCGCGCAGCTGATGCCGCCAGTGCCAGTCGAGCTGGTCGGCGAGGAGCGTGTTCCAGGGGAGAGCCATGTCACTCACGCTAGGCGCGGGCGCGCGGAGGTGCCCGTCGGCCGGTTAACCGTTTCGCGAGCGCCCCCGGTGACTCGGTACGATCGCTTCTGCGCGCGTCACAGGTAATGGCGCGGCGTTCCATCTTCAGGTAGGAGAAGACCGGTGTCTGACGTCCGTGTGATCATCCAACGCGATTCCGAGCGGGAAGAGCGCGTGGTGACTACGGGCACTACGGCCGCCGAGCTCTTCACCGGTGAGCGCAGCATCGTCGCGGCCCGCATCGGCGGCGAGCTGAAGGACCTGGCGTACGCCGTGCAGGACGGTGAGGAGATCGAGCCCGTCGAGATCTCCTCCGAGGACGGCCTCAACATCCTGCGCCACTCCACCGCGCACGTCATGGCGCAGGCCGTCCAGGAGCTGTTCCCGGACGCCAAGCTCGGCATCGGCCCGCCCATCAAGGACGGCTTCTACTACGACTTCGACGTCAAGGAGCCGTTCACCCCCGAGGACCTCAAGCGCGTCGAGAAGAAGATGCAGGAGATCCAGAAGCGGGGCCAGAAGTTCTCCCGCCGGGTCACCACCGACGACGCCGCCCGGGTCGAGCTGGCCGACGAGCCCTACAAGCTGGAGCTCATCGGCCTCAAGGGCAACGCGGCGCAGGCCGCCGACGGCGCGGACGCCGAGGTGGGCGGCGGCGAGCTGACCATCTACGACAACCTCGACGCCAAGACCGGCGACCTGTGCTGGAAGGACCTGTGCCGCGGCCCGCACCTGCCGTCGACCCGGGTCATCCCCGCCTTCAAGCTGATGCGCTCGGCCGCCGCCTACTGGCGCGGCAGCGAGAAGAACCCGCAGCTCCAGCGCATCTACGGCACCGCGTGGCCGACCAAGGACGAGCTCAAGGGCTACCTCGACTTCCTCGCCGAGGCCGAGAAGCGCGACCACCGCAAGCTGGGCGCCGAGCTGGACCTCTTCTCCTTCCCGGAGGAGCTGGGCCCGGGCCTCGCGGTGTTCCACCCCAAGGGCGGCGTGATCCGCAAGGTCATGGAGGACTACTCGCGGCGCCGCCACGAGGTCTCCGGCTACGAGTTCGTGAACACCCCGCACATCTCGAAGGAAGGCCTCTTCCACACCTCGGGCCACCTGCCGCACTACGCCGAGGGCATGTTCCCGGCGATCGAGTTCGACGAGCAGAACTACCGCCTCAAGGCGATGAACTGCCCGATGCACAACCTGATCTTCAAGTCCCGCGGGCGTTCCTACCGTGAACTGCCGCTGCGGCTCTTCGAGTTCGGCACCGTGTACCGCTACGAGAAGTCGGGCGTCGTGCACGGCCTGACCCGCTCGCGCGGCTTCACCCAGGACGACTCGCACATCTACTGCACCAAGGAGCAGATGGGCGAGGAGCTCGACAAGCTGCTCACCTTCGTCCTGGACCTGCTGCGCGACTACGGCCTGACCGAGTTCGAGCTGGAGCTGTCCACCCGCGACGACTCCGACAAGTTCATCGGCTCGGACGAGGACTGGGCGGAGGCCACCGAGGCGCTGCGCGTGGCCGCCGAGAAGCAGGGTCTTCCGCTCGTCGCCGACCCGGGCGGCGCCGCGTACTACGGCCCGAAGATCTCGGTGCAGGTCAAGGACGCCATCGGCCGCTCCTGGCAGATGTCGACCCTCCAGGTGGACTTCAACCAGCCCAAGCGGTTCGGCCTGGAGTACACCGCGGCGGACGGCTCGCGTCAGCAGCCCGTCATGCTGCACCGCGCCCTGTTCGGTTCGATCGAGCGGTTCTTCGGCGTGCTCCTGGAGCACTACGCGGGCGCGTTCCCGGCGTGGCTGGCCCCGGTCCAGGCCGTCGGCATCCCGATCGGCGACGGGCACGTGGAGTACCTCCAGCAGTTCGCCGAGAAGGCCCGTGCCCAGGGTCTGCGCGTCGAGGTCGACGCGTCCTCGGACCGGATGCAGAAGAAGATCCGCAACCAGCAGAAGGCCAAGGTGCCCTTCATGGTCATCGCGGGCGACGAGGACATGAGCGCCGGCTCGGTGTCCTTCCGCTACCGCGACGGCTCGCAGGAGAACGGCATCCCGGTCGACGAGGCCATCGCCAAGATCGCGAAGGTCGTCGAGGAGCGCGCGCAGGTCTGATGCGGGGCTGACACGCTCAGTCCTTGCTGTCGGAGGCCCCCGGGGAGTTCCCCGGGGGCCTCTCGCCCTCCCGGGCGAAGACCTGGAGCAGCCACGACGAGAACGTGCCGGTGACCGCGCCCAGCAGGGCCAGACCGCAGGCCATCACGCCCACCGCGATGAGCCGGCCGAGCGGGGTCACCGGCGCCAGATCGCCGTAGCCCACGGTCGACAGCGTCGTGCACGTGAACCACACCGAGTCGCCGTACGTGACGATGTCCGCCCCCGGGGCCGTGTGCTCCTGCTGGTACAGGGCGAGCGAGCCCGCGAAGCCGAGCAGGGTCACCGAGACACCCGCGTACGCGATCACCCGGGCGTGCAGGGCGAGCCGCGGCCGGTCGTGGTGCGCCTGCACCGTCTCGTACGTCTGCACGATCCGCACCGGCCGCAGCAGCGGCAGCACCAGCACCACCGTGTCCAGCCAGTGCTTGCGCACGAAGCGCGGCCAGCGCTGTCCGCTGAGCCGCCGGCGCACCACGTAGTCCAGGGCGAAGACGGCCCAGGACGCGAAGGTCACGGCCAGACACAGGTCCCGCACGGCGGCGGGCAGGTCGTGGCCCAGGACCCTGACCGCGTAACTGGCGAGGTACAGCAGGGAGGCCACGGCGAGCACGGCGCCGTTGTACCGCTCCCAGCGGGCGAGGGGGCTGTCCGTCATCCGCACAGCATCGCGTGCGCCCGCCCGGTATCCCACCCGGCGACACGCTGTCCCGAGGTCACGCCATATGCTGCACTTCATGACGAGTGAGCCGGAGCAGCAGGTCGGTCCAGTGGGTGAACCGGACGGATTCGGGCGTCTGTGGACCCCGCACCGCATCGCCTACATCCAGGGCGAGGGCAAACCGACGGGCCCTGGAGCCGACGACGGCTGTCCCTTCTGCGCCGCTCCCGGCAAGACCGACGAGGACGCGCTGATCGTGGCGCGCGGCGAGCACGTCTTCGCGATCCTCAACCTGTACCCGTACAACGGCGGGCACATGATGGTGCTGCCTTATCGACATGTCGCCGACTACACCGACCTCGACGACGCCGAGACCGCCGAGCTGGCCGTCTTCACCAAGCACGCGATGACCGCGCTGCGGGCCGCGTCCGGGGCGCACGGGTTCAACATCGGCATGAACCAGGGCGCGGTCGCCGGTGCCGGTATCGCCGCGCACCTGCACCAGCACATCGTCCCGCGCTGGGGCGGCGACACGAACTTCATGCCGGTCGTCGGCCACACCAAGGTGCTGCCGCAGATGCTCGCCGACACCCGGACCGCGCTCGCCAAGGCGTGGCCGGGCGCCTGATCCTGCACTTGCCGACGGGCGGACCCCGGGTCCGCCCGTTCGCCTGCCCTACGCGATCCAGTGCGGCCGGTGCGCGGCGGCGGCCGTGCCGGGCTCCCCGGCCAGCGCGCGGGCCATCCGCTGCACCGCCTCGGTGAGCGTGTCCGGCGGCAGGGTGAACGGGATGCGCAGCCGGTTCTCGAACAGGCCCGGGTCCGTGCCGAAGTAACCACCGCCCTCGATCCGCACCCCGTGCGCGAGCGCGCGTTCGGCCAGCACGGAGGAGACCGGCGCGCCCAGGTCGACCCAGAGCGAGAGGCCGCCGGGCGGGGTGTGCCACGACCACTGGGGCGTGTGCCGGCGCAGCGCCCCGACGAGCGCGGCACGGTTGTCGCGCAGGCGGTCGAGGTGGGCGGACAGCAGATCGTCCGCCCTGGTCAGCAGGGCGAGCGCCAGCAGCTGGTCCACGACCGAGCCGCCCATGTCGGTCGCCACCCGCTGCGCCGCGAGCTCGGTCACCAGCCGGGCCGGGGCACGCAGCCAGCCGATGCGCAGGCCCGCCCAGTGCGTCTTGCTCAGGGATCCGGCCGTGATGACCTTGCCCGCCGCCTCGGCCGTGCCGTGCGCCGCGAACGGCGGCGGGGCGGGTGCGTCGAGCGCCAGCTCCGCGAGGGTCTCGTCGACGATCAGCCAGGTCCCGGAGCGGTGCGCGGCGGACAGCACCCGGGCCCGCTCGGCGGACGGCATCACGCGGCCCGTGGGGTTGTGGAAGTCCGGGATCAGATAGCCGAGGCGGGGCACGGAGCGGCGCAGCGTCGACTCGACGATCTCGATGTCCCAGCCGCCGGTGCCGGTGTCGGTGCCATCGCCGTTGCCGGAGCCGTCGGGAGCGGTGTCCGTCACGGGGACGGACACCGTGCGCAGACCGGCGCGGCGCAGCGCCTCCAGGGCGTTCGGATAGGACGGGTTCTCCACCATGACCCGGTCCCCGGCCCTGGCCAGCAGGCCCAGGACGAGCGACAGCCCGTGCTGGGCGCCCGAGGTCACCAGGATCTGCTCGGGGGTCGTGGCGAGCCCGCGCGCCGTGAACCGGTCGGCGATCACCGCTCTCAACTCCGGGAGCCCGTACGGGTGGTAGCCGAGGCTGCCGGCGTGCCCGGCGGCCTGCGGGGCGATCTCGGCGAGGGTGTCGGCGAGGATCTGCCCGGGCAGCGCGGCGGCGGCCCTCGCGAGGTCGATCGCGGTGTCCTCGGGGCGCAGCAGCCGGCTGACGCCCTTGGCGGCGCGGCCCGCGGGCAGGGCGGTCCAGGTGCCGGAGCCCTGCCGGCTGTGCGCGTACCCGTTCTCGCGCAGCAGGTCGTACAGGGCCGTGACCGTGGTCCGGCTGGTGCCGAGCGCGGTCGCCAGCTCCCGTTCGGCGGGCAGCCGCACATGCAGCGCGAGCCGCCCGTCGAGGATCAACTCGCCGATGGCGTGCGCCAGATGACGGTACGCGGGCCTGGCCGCCGCCGGGTCGGGCAGCAGCGCGGCGAGCCGACGGGCCCCGACGGTGCGGGGCGTCCGGTCGTGGGGCGCCCGGTCGTGGGGTCCGGCGGCTTCGGGGAGCTCGGAGGCGGGAACCACACCATTCTCCTGTGATTGGCCCTGTAAGTCGGTCCAATCAATGTACAGAGTGACGGCATTGGCCCTGAAGCCGCCCTGTCGCGGCGCGCATCCTGTCTTGTCTCCGGAGTCCTGATGTCTTTGTCGTACGTACCGCTGCGCGAACGGCCCGCCCGCCGGCTGCCGCAGCTCGTCGCCGGCCTGTTCCTCTACGGGTTCAGCGTCGCGCTCATGATCCGCTCGGGCCTGGGCCTCGCCCCGTGGAGCGTCCTCAACGAAGGGCTCGCCCACCACATCCCGCTCAGCTTCGGCACGCTCACCAACCTGATCGGTGCGGCCGTGCTGCTGCTGTGGATCCCGCTGCGCCAGCGGCCCACCCTGGGCACCTTCGCCAACATCCTCACCGTGGGCTGGTCCTGCGACCTGGGGCTGTGGCTGCTGCCCGACGGCCTCGCGCTCCCGGCCCGCGTCGCGCTGCTCGCGGCCGGCATCCTCCTCAATGGGCTCTCGATCGCCGTCTACGTCGGCGCCCGCTGCGGGCCGGGACCGCGCGACGGCCTGATGACCGGCCTCACCGCGGCGACGGGCCGCAGCGTGCGCACCGTCCGCACCGCCATCGAGATCGTGGTCCTCGCCGCCGGCTGGCTGCTCGGCGGGGGAGTGGGCATCGGCACGGTGTTGTACGCGGTGTCGGTGGGGCCGGTGGCGCAGTACTGGATGCCCCGGTTCACGTACCGCGACGGGCGCGATCAGGGGCCTGATCGCGCCGCCACTGCCACTGCCACTGTCGGCGCTACGCGTCGTACACGTCGGCCTTGCGCGGAGACGGGTCCTGGACCTGGCCGCTGAGGAAGCCCGAGCGGGTGCCGAACTTCTCGGTGTCCACGCCGTGTTCCTCGAGGACCCGGATGGCCGCGGAGTGGACCACGCGCAGCACCGGGGTCGCGGTGCGCAGCGCGTCGTCCGCCATGAAGCGGTGCCGCCAGGGCTGGTCGGCCCAGGCGTGCCGCAGACCGAACGGCTCGGGCAGCACCAGCTTGCCGCCCAGGAAGTCCAGGAGCGGCGGGTAGTACGAGAAGGGGGCGCGGACGGCGATACGGACGGCGTCCTCCGTCTCGATCAGCGGGAGCGTCCTGTCCGTGGTCTCCCAGAACCGTATCGACTTGGAGACCGTCTTCGTCTTCGCCTCGGGCTTCGACGTGAACAGGGAGTGCACCGGGCCCAGCGCGTGCCCGGTCACCTCGATGCGCAGCGTCTCGTGCAGCACCGTCACCGTGATCAGCATCGTGATCACCAACTGGCCGTCCCAGAGCGTGAACTGGACGCCCAGGTAGTGACGGTCGCCGCTGCCGAACTGCTGCTCGTTGCAGATCCGCTGTATCTCGTGCTGCTTGATCTGGAACGCGTCGACGTCCTCGCCCGAGGGGCGGGCCACCGCGCTCGCGTTCTCCCCGATCGGGGTGACGATCCAGTGCTTTATCGACGGGGTCGGGAAGCCGCCGGTGTGCAGCGGGCCGCGCTCGAGCAGTCGCAGCTGGTCGTGGATCACGCGGATGACGTCCCAGCTGCGGAACGGGTGGATCTCCTTGCCCGCCTCGCGCGGCACCAGATCCTCGGCGAGCTGCCAGCTGCCCCAGCGGGTGCCCATGCCCAGGATGCCCTTGGGGCCGGCGTAGAAGACCGCGTTCGACTGCTGCTCCGCGGTCAGTTTGGCCAGGCTCTGGCGCAGCTGCTCGGCGGCGGTCTCGCCGGGACTGCCGGGCACCGCCTCCGGGATCTTCGCGCCGATGCCACCGCCGGAGAGCAGCGCGTCCCACCGGTCTCGCAGATCCTGCGCGGTGCGCTCGCAGACCCGCCGCGCCCAGAACGCGCCGATCACGGGCATGACGAAGCAAGCCCGCAGGTACCAGGCCCAGAAACCGCCGAAGGGCAGCTTGATCAGCAGGATCACGATGCCCACGCCGACGACGGCCATGATCGTCGTGGCGATCGCCGACCGGCCGTGCGCCGCGCGCTCGTGCTTCTTCGCCTCGCGCTGCGCCGCCGCGCCCTTGTCCGCGGCCTCCTTGACCTCCTTCTCCGCCAGCGCCACCCGCGCGTTGCTCCGCTGGCGGATCTGGAACGCGACCAGCCAGATCAGGAAACCCGGCAGGAACAGGAAGCCGAAGACCACGGTGATGATCGTGAGCAGCCGGTCGCGCTCACGCCGGATGTTGTTCGCCGCCAGACAGTGCTCGACGACGACCTGGGGCTCCGTGCCGAACGACTGGATGAGGGGCTTGCGGCCGCCGCCCAGCATCCGCAGCTGCACCGCGCGCGAGAACGCCTCGCCGAGATTGGGCGTGAACAGCGACGATCTGCCGCTCTTCATCTCGGACTTGTGCCAGTCGTTGTTGGCTTCCTCGATCTTGACCGCCGGGTCGTCCCGGTACGCGGCCGAGGCGATGGCGAACGTCGCCGCGGTCTGTCCCGCGGAACCCTGCAGCGGGACCTGGGCCCCGGGCCTGAAATCGAATGCGTCGTCCGCCACTGCCGCCCCCATCGCCGCATGTCGTCGCTGCTGCGGCTCTTCCCGACTTCCCTGCCCCGCACACCTGTTGATCGGTTCATCGGCTTGATGATGTTGATCGTCGACCAGCGTAACGGCCCCCACCGACATCCGTCCCTCCAAGCGGGATGTCGGTGGTCGTGGGGACCGGCCGTCCCTCGACTACGCCGTGTCCTGGGCCTGTTCGCGGATCCTGTCGCCGAGCTGCGGCGGCATCGGCTCGTGCCGTGCGTACCGGCGGCTGAAACGTGCCGTGCCGTGCGACAGGGAACGCAGATCGACCGCGTACCGGCCGATCTCGATCTCCGGCACCTCGGCCCGTACGAGAGTGCGGCCGCCCGGCGCCTGTTCGGTGCCGACGACGCGGCCGCGCCGCCCCGACAGATCGCTCATCACGGCCCCCACGTAGTCGTCGCCGACCAGGACCTGGACCTCGGCCACCGGCTCCAGGAGGTGGATCCGGGTGTCGGAGGCCGCCTCCCGCAGCGCGAGCGCGCCCGCCGTCTGGAACGCCGCGTCCGAGGAGTCCACCGAGTGCGCCTTGCCGTCGAGCAGCGTCACCCGCACGTCGATCAGCGGGTATCCGGCGGCGACCCCCTTCACGGCCTGTGCGCGCACGCCCTTCTCCACGGACGGGATGAACTGCCGGGGCACCGCCCCGCCGACGACCTTGTCCACGAACTGGATGCCCGAGCCGCCGGGCAGCGGTTCCACCTCGATCTCGCAGATCGCGTACTGCCCGTGCCCGCCGGACTGCTTCACATGGCGGCCGCGCCCCGCCGACCTGCCGGCGAACGTCTCCCGCAGGGAGACCTTGTGCGCGACGACGTCGACCTGGACGCCGTACCGGCTGCGCAGCCGCTCCAGCGCGACGTCCGCGTGCGCCTCGCCCAGACACCACAGCACCACCTGATGGGTGTCCTGGTTCTGTTCGAGCCGCATCGTCGGGTCTTCCGCGACGAGCCGCGACAGGCCCTGCGACAGCTTGTCCTCGTCGGCCTTGCTGTGCGCCTGGATCGCCAGCGGCAGCAGCGGGTCCGGCATGTCCCACGGCGCCATCAGCAGCGGGTCGTCCTTCGCGGAGAGGGTGTCGCCGGTCTCCGCCCGGTTCAGCTTCGCCACGCAGGCGAGATCGCCGGCGATGCAGTGCGTCAGCGTGCGCTGCTGCTTGCCGAACGGCGCGGACAGGGCCCCGATCCGCTCGTCCACATCGTGATCCTCGTGACCGCGGTCGGCGAGCCCGTGCCCCGACACGTGCACCGTCTCGTCCGGGCGCAGGGTGCCGGAGAAGACCCGTACGAGAGAGACCCGGCCGACATAGGGGTCGGACGCGGTCTTCACGACCTCCGCCACCAGCGGTCCTTCCGGATCGCAGGACGAGATCGCGCGGGCCGCCCCGCCGGGCGTCGCCACGGCCGGCGCCACCCGCTCCAGCGGACTCGGGAAGCCGCCCGTGATCAGTTCCAGCAGCTCGACCGTCCCGATGCCCTGCCGACCGCCCTCGGCGGCCGGGGCGGCGGCGAGGACCGGGTGGAAGACACCGTGCGCCACGGCCCGCTCCAGATCCTCGACGAGCGTCTTGACGTCGACGTCCTCGCCGCCCAGATAGCGGTCCATGAGGGTCTCGTCCTCGCTCTCCGCGATGATCCCCTCGATGAGCCGGTTGCGGGCCTCCTCGATCCGCGGCAGCTGCCCCGAGTCGGGCTCGGACTCCTTGCGTTCCCCCGACGCGTAGTCGTAGAGACGCTGGGAGAGCAGCCCGATCAGGCCCGTCACGGGCGCGTGTCCGTCCGGGCCCTGCTCGCCGTGGAGCGGCAGGTACAGGGGGAGTACGGCGTCGGGGTCGTCGCCGCCGAAGCAAGCGGCGCAGCTGCGGGTCACGTCCTCGAAGTCGGCCCGCGCCGCCTCCAGGTGGGTGACCACGATGGCCCGCGGCATACCGACCGCCGCGCACTCCTCCCACACCATCCGGGTGGCCCCGGCCATGGTCTCGGGCCCGTCCGACGCCGAGACGACGAAAAGGGCCGCGTCCGCGGCCCGCAGACCGGCCCTCAGCTCCCCGACGAAATCCGCGTAGCCGGGGGTGTCCAGCAGATTGATCTTGAAGCCGCCCCACTCCACCGGGACGAGCGAGAGCTGGACCGAGCGCTGCTGGCGGTGCTCGATCTCGTCGTAGTCGGACAGGCACGTGCCGTCCTCGACCCGGCCCGCCCGGTTCACCGCCCCCGCGGTCAGTGCGAGCGCCTCCACCAGGGTCGTCTTGCCCGATCCGCTGTGGCCGACCAGCACCACATTCCGTACGGACGCGGGATGGTCGGCCGTCGTCGCCCTGCCGGCGGCGCCGGGGTGTCCGTTCGCCTTGTCGCCCATGTGTCCTTGCCTCCCGGTTCGCTTTCACGGTGAGGTGGCCCTTGTCGGGACGCCGTGGTCACGGCAGGCGGACACGCGAACCCGCGTGTGTGGGAGGCGGCTTCGGCGACGCCCGCGGTGTCTTCGAGCTTTCCACTCCGGTCACGGTGCGTCCATACGTCGTACGAGATCGCACGCGCGCGTGGTGGCCCGGCGGCCGTATCCGGGCGCGCGTGACTACGATGGGCCAGCCGGTGGCCAGAGGGGTCGCGCGGCACCGACCCTCGGGAAGGCCATGCTGAACAAGTACGCGCGTGCATTTTTCACGCGTGTCCTCACACCGTTCGCCGCGTTTCTCATCCGTCGCGGGGTGAGCCCGGACACGGTCACACTCCTCGGCACGGCCGGAGTGATGGCGGGAGCGCTGGTCTTCTTCCCGCGCGGGGAATTCTTCTGGGGCACCGTCGTCATCACGCTGTTCGTCTTCTCGGACCTCGTGGACGGCAACATGGCGCGCCAGCTCGGCCGCTCCAGCCGCTGGGGCGCCTTCCTGGACTCCACGCTCGACCGCGTCGCCGACAGCGCCATCTTCGGCGGCCTCGCGCTCTGGTACGCGGGCAGCGGTGACGACAACACGCTGTGCGCGGTGTCGATCTTCTGTCTCGCCAGCGGCCAGGTCGTCTCGTACACGAAGGCACGTGGAGAATCGATCGGCCTGCCGGTCGCCGTCAACGGCCTGGTCGAGCGCGCCGAGCGGCTCGTCATCACACTCGTCGCGGCGGGCTTCGCCGGTCTGCACAAGTTCGGCGTGCCCGGCATTCAGTACCTGCTGCCCGTCGCGCTGTGGATCGTCGCGGCCGGCAGCCTCGTCACGCTGATCCAGCGCGTGGTGACGGTGCGCCGGGAGTCCGCCGAGGCCGAGGCGGCCGCTTCGGCCCAGGAGGAGGCCGCCTCGTGAGCGGCGCGCAGGAACGGATCACCGACGCGCTGTACGGACTCGGCTGGGCCGGGGTCAAGAAGCTGCCCGAGCCGGTCGCCGGCCGCCTGGGACGGACCATCGCGGACGCCGTCTGGAAGAAGCGCGGCAAGGGCGTGCTCCGCCTGGAGGCGAATCTCGCCCGGGTGGTGCCCGACGCGACCCCCGAGCACCTGGCGCGGCTGTCCAAGGCGGGCATGCGTTCGTACCTGCGCTACTGGATGGAGTCCTTCCGGCTTCCCACCTGGAGCAAGGAACGGATCAGGAACGGCTTCACGCCCGAGGACGTCCATCACCTCGTCGACGGTCTCGCCGCCGGCAAGGGCGTCGTCCTCGCCCTGCCCCACATGGGCAACTACGACCTGGCGGGCGCTTGGGTCACCACCAAGCTGGAGACCCCCTTCACGACGGTCGCCGAACGGCTCAAGCCGGAGACCCTGTACGACCGGTTCGTCGCCTACCGCGAGGGCCTCGGCATGGAAGTGCTGCCGCACACCGGCGGCGCCGCCTTCGGGACGCTGGCACGCCGGCTGCGGGCGGGCGGTCTCGTCTGTCTGGTCGCCGACCGCGACCTGTCGACGTCCGGCGTCGAGGTGAAGTTCTTCGGCGAGCCGACCCGGATGCCGGCCGGCCCCGCCATGCTCGCCCAGCAGACCGGCGCGCTGCTGCTGCCGGTCACCCTCTGGTACGACGACTCGGCCATAATGCGCGGTCGCGTCCACCCGCCCATCGACGTACCGGAGACAGGTACCCGCGCCGAGAAGACGTCTGTCATGACGCAGGCGCTGGCCGATGCCTTCGCCACGGGGATCGCCGACCATCCGGAGGACTGGCACATGTTGCAGCGCTTGTGGCTGGCGGACCTCGACACCTTCGAGGAGCGGCCGGCGTGAGGATCGGAATCGTCTGCCCGTACTCCTGGGACGTGCCGGGCGGCGTCCAGTTCCACATCCGCGATCTGGCGGAGCACCTCATCGCCCTGGGACACGAGGTCTCCGTCCTCGCCCCGGCGGACGACGAGACCCCCCTGCCGCCGTACGTCGTCTCGGCCGGCCGTGCCGTGCCCGTCCCGTACAACGGCTCGGTCGCGCGCCTCAACTTCGGTTTCCTGAGCGCCGCGCGGGTACGCCGCTGGCTGCACGACGGCACCTTCGACGTGATCCACATCCACGAGCCGGCGTCACCGTCGCTCGGGCTGCTCACCTGCTGGGCGGCGCAGGGCCCGATCGTCGCCACGTTCCACACCTCGAACCCCCGCTCGCGGGCCATGATCGCGGCGTACCCGATCCTGCAGCCCGCGCTGGAGAAGATCAGCGCGCGCATCGCCGTGAGCGAGTACGCCCGGCGCACCCTCGTCGAGCACCTCGGCGGCGACGCGGTCGTCATCCCCAACGGCGTCGACGTGGACTTCTTCGCGCGGGCCGAGCCGAAGCCCGAGTGGCAGGGCGACACCCTCGGCTTCATCGGCCGGATCGACGAGCCCCGCAAGGGCCTGCCGGTCCTGATGAAGGCCCTGCCGAAGATCCTCGCCGAACGCCCCGCGACGCGGCTGCTTGTCGCGGGCCGCGGCGACGAGGAGGAGGCCGTCGCCTCGCTGCCCGCGGAGATGCGCGAGCGCGTGGAGTTCCTCGGCATGGTCAGCGACGAGGACAAGGCACGGCTGCTCGCCAGCGTCGACGTGTACGTCGCCCCCAACACCGGCGGCGAGTCCTTCGGCATCATCCTGGTCGAGGCCATGTCGGCGGGCGCCCCCGTGCTCGCCTCCGACCTGGACGCTTTCGCCCAGGTCCTCGACCAGGGCGCGGCCGGCGAACTCTTCACCAACGAGGACGCCGACACTCTGGCCGTGGCGGCCCTCAAACTGCTCGGCGACCCGAACCGCCGCACGGAACTGCGCGAACGCGGCAGCAAGCACGTGCGCCGCTTCGACTGGTCGACGGTCGGCGCCGACATCCTGTCCGTCTACGAGACGGTGACCCAGGGCGCGGCAGCGGTGGCGGAGGACGAACGAACCGGCCGCTTCAGGTCCCGCTTCGGCCTGGCACGCGACTAACAACCACCGCCCCTGGGTCGGGCGAAGCCCGCTCTCAGGGGCGCGGGGAACTGCGCGAGCAACCACGACGAGACCGGCACCCGACAGCCGCCATGGGTCGGGCGCAGCCCGCTTGAAGGGGCGCGGGGAACTGCGCGATCAGCCACGGCGAGAGCGGCAAGCGACAACGCACCGCCACACGGCGGACGCCCCGCACGGAACCCCCGCCCGCGCAGCGATCACCCGCACCGACGGTAGCCTTGCCGCCCGTGACCGCCACCCTGATCTGGATCGCCGTAGCCCTCTTCGCGATCGGGCTCTATCTGAGCTGGACCGCGGGCCGCCTCGACCGCCTGCACGCCCGTATCGACGCGGCCCGCGCCGCCCTCGACGCCCAACTCCTGCGCCGCGCCTCCGTCGCCCAGGAACTGGCCACGTCCGGCGTGCTCGACCCGGCCGCGTCGATCGTCCTGTACGAGGCGGCGCACGCTGCCCGGCAGGCCGAGGAGGAGCAGCGCGAGGTCGCCGAGAGCGAACTCAGCCAGGCGCTCAGGGCGGTGTTCAGCGAGCCCGACCAGGTCGAGGTCGTCCGGGAGGCACCCGGCGGCGAGGAGGCCGCGGAGGAGCTGGCCCAGGCCGTGCGCCGGGTCCCCATGGCCCGCCGCTTCCACAACGACGCCGTCCGCGCGGCCCGCGCCCTGCGCCGCCACCGCACGGTCCGCTGGTTCCGGCTCGCGGGGCACGCCCCGTTCCCGATGGCGTTCGAGATGGACGACGAGGCGCCGGTGGCGCTCGCCGACCGCGCCACCACCTGACCGTCCTGCCGATCGCAGGCAGAAGGAGCCACCGGCTCCTCATTGGCCCTTGTAGTGGCCTGGTCCGCAGGGGTTTCCTCGGTACAGAAGCAAGCCCTCTTCACAGAGTTCACCGAGTGAGGTCACCCGTGTCCGTCAGCACCCAGTCCCACGAGTCCACCGCCACCGGCACCGCCCGCGTCAAGCGCGGCATGGCCGAGCAGCTCAAGGGCGGCGTGATCATGGACGTCGTCAACGCCGAGCAGGCGAAGATCGCCGAGGACGCCGGCGCCGTCGCCGTCATGGCCCTGGAGCGGGTCCCGGCCGACATCCGCAAGGACGGCGGCGTGGCCCGGATGTCCGACCCGAACATGATCGAGGAGATCATCGAGGCGGTCTCGATCCCGGTCATGGCCAAGTCGCGGATCGGCCACTTCGTCGAGGCCCAGGTCCTGCAGTCGCTCGGCGTCGACTACATCGACGAGTCCGAGGTGCTCACCCCGGCCGACGAGGTCAACCACAGCGACAAGTTCGCCTTCACGACCCCCTTCGTCTGTGGCGCCACCAACCTGGGCGAGGCCCTGCGGCGCATCGCCGAGGGCGCGGCCATGATCCGCTCCAAGGGCGAGGCCGGCACGGGCAACGTCGTCGAGGCCGTCCGCCACCTGCGCCAGATCAAGAACGAGATCGCCCGCCTGCGCGGCTTCGACAACAACGAGCTGTACGCCGCCGCCAAGGACCTGCGCGCCCCCTACGAGCTGGTCAAGGAGGTCTCCGAGCTGGGCAAGCTGCCGGTGGTCCTCTTCTCCGCCGGCGGTGTCGCGACCCCGGCCGACGCGGCGCTCATGCGCCAGCTCGGCGCCGAGGGCGTCTTCGTCGGCTCCGGCATCTTCAAGTCGGGCGACCCGGCCAAGCGCGCCGCCGCCATCGTGAAGGCCACCACCTTCTTCGACGACCCGAAGATCATCGCGGACGCGTCCCGCAACCTGGGCGAGGCCATGGTCGGCATCAACTGCGACACCCTCCCCGAGGCCGAGCGCTACGCGAACCGGGGCTGGTAAGCACCCATGAGCACCCCCGTCATCGGCGTCCTGGCACTCCAGGGCGACGTACGGGAGCACCTCATCGCCCTGGGCACGGCGGACGCCGTGGCCAGGCCGGTGCGGCGCCCCGAAGAACTGGCCGAGGTCGACGGTCTCGTCGTCCCCGGCGGCGAATCGACCACCATCTCCAAGCTGGCCCGCCTCTTCGGCCTCATGGAGCCGCTCCGCGCGCGCGTGCGCGCCGGAATGCCGGTCTACGGGACGTGCGCCGGCATGATCCTGCTCGCCGACAAGATCCTCGACCCGCGCTCGGGCCAGGAGACCGTCGGCGGCATCGACATGATCGTGCGCCGCAACGCCTTCGGGCGGCAGAACGAGTCCTTCGAAGCGGCCGTGGACGTCCGCGGCATCGAGGGCGATCCTGTGGAGGGCGTCTTCATCCGCGCCCCGTGGGTCGAGTCCGTGGGAGCCGCGGTGGAGGTCCTCGCCGAGCACGACGGTCACATCGTCGCCGTCCGTCAGGGCAACGCCCTCGCGACCTCGTTCCACCCGGAGCTGACGGGCGACCACCGGCTCCACGGCCTGTTCGTGGACATGGTGCGTGACAAGGGCGCGGCGGGATCCTTGTAGGATCTGCGGGGTCCCCCCGCGCTGCTGCCCGGGGACTTCGTTCATGAGGTTGGTTACGCGAAGGAGACAGGCAGATGTCCGGCCACTCTAAATGGGCTACGACGAAGCACAAGAAGGCCGTGATCGACGCCAAGCGCGGCAAGCTCTTCGCGAAGATGATCAAGAACATCGAGGTCGCGGCCCGCACGGGCGGCGCCGACGTGTCCGGTAACCCGACACTGTTCGACGCCATCCAGAAGGCGAAGAAGAGTTCGGTCCCGAACAAGAACATCGACTCCGCGGTCAAGCGTGGTGCCGGTCTCGAAGCCGGCGGCGCCGACTACGAGACCATCATGTACGAGGGCTACGGTCCCAACGGTGTCGCGGTGCTCATCGAGTGCCTCACCGACAACCGCAACCGCGCCGCCTCCGACGTGCGCGTCGCCATGACCCGCAACGGCGGCAACATGGCGGACCCGGGCTCCGTCTCGTACCTGTTCAACCGCAAGGGCGTCGTGGTCGTCCCCAAGGGCGAGCTGTCCGAGGACGACGTCCTGGGCGCGGTGCTCGACGCCGGCGCCGAAGAGGTCAACGACCTGGGCGAGTCCTTCGAGGTGCTCTCCGAGGCCACCGACCTGGTCGCGGTCCGCACCGCGCTCCAGGAGGCCGGCATCGACTACGACTCGGCCGACGCCAACTTCGTGCCGACCATGCAGGTCGAGCTGGACGAGGACGGCGCGCGCAAGATCTTCAAGCTGATCGACGCCCTCGAGGACAGCGACGACGTGCAGAACGTCTTCGCCAACTTCGACGTCTCCGACGAGGTCATGGAGAAGGTCGACGCCTGACGTGACATCAGCGGCGGGCCGACGGGACACACCCTGTCGGCCCGCCGCTTTGTCGGTGTCACCCGATAGCCTGCACAAACAGGCGATCGAAATGGGGGGCAAGGCGTGCGCGTACTGGGCGTGGACCCGGGACTGACCCGGTGCGGTGTCGGCGTGGTCGAGGGGATCGCGGGCCGGCCCCTGACCATGCGCGGCGTCGGCGTCGTTCGGACCCCGCCGGACGCCGATCTGGGCCACCGCCTCGTCGGCATCGAGCAGGGCATCGAGCAGTGGCTCGACGAGCACGAGCCCGAAGTCCTCGCCGTGGAGCGGGTGTTCAGCCAGCACAACGTCCGTACGGTGATGGGCACCGCCCAGGCCAGCGCCGTCGCCATGCTGTGCGCCTCGCGCCGCGGCATCCCCGTCGTTCTGCACACGCCCAGCGAGGTCAAGGCCGCCGTCACCGGCAGCGGCCGGGCCGACAAGGCGCAGGTGGGCGCCATGGTGACCCGGCTGCTGCGGCTCGACGCCCCGCCCAAACCGGCCGACGCGGCGGACGCGCTCGCCCTCGCCATCTGCCACATCTGGCGCGCCCCGGCGCAGAACAGACTCCAGCAAGCCGTGGCCCTGCACACGGCCCACGCAGCCAGAGCAGCCCAAGCAGCCCAAGCACAGAAAGGCCGTACCGCATGATCGCCTTCGTCAGCGGCCCCGTCGCCGCACTCGCCCCCGACGCCGCGGTCGTGGAGGTCGGAGGCATCGGCATGGCGCTCCAGTGCACGCCGAACACGCTGTCCACGCTCCGCATCGGCCAGCAGGCCAAGCTCGCCACCTCGCTCGTCGTGCGCGAGGACTCGCTGACGCTGTACGGCTTCGCGGACGACGACGAGAAGCAGACCTTCGAGCTGCTGCAGACCGCGAGCGGGGTGGGCCCGCGCCTGGCCCAGGCCATGCTCGCCGTGCACAGCCCCGACGCCCTGCGCCGCGCCGTCGCCACCGGCGACGAGAAGGCCCTCACCGCCGTCCCCGGCATCGGCAAGAAGGGTGCCCAGAAGCTCCTCCTGGAGTACAAGGACCGCCTCGGCGAGCCGCTGGGCACCGGCGGCCCGGCGATCGGCACCTCCGTGACCAGCGGCTGGCGCGACCAGTTGCACGCGGCCCTGATCGGCCTCGGCTACGCGAGCCGTGAGGCCGACGAGGCGGTCGCCGCCGTCACCCCGCAGGCCGAGGCCGCGGAGGGCACCCCGCAGGTGGGCCAGCTCCTGAAGGCGGCCCTGCAGACGCTGAACCGCACCCGCTGACCCCCTGATCCCCCGTAGATCCCGTAACGCGAGGCACACCACATGAACTGGGACGAGACGACCGACGAAGCCGCCCAGCAGGCTGCCGACCGGCTCGTCGGTGCGTCCGCCGACGGTGAGGACCAGGCCGTCGAGGCGGCCCTGCGCCCCAAGGACCTGGACGAGTTCATCGGTCAGGAGAAGGTCAGGGAACAGCTCGACCTGGTGCTGCGCGCCGCCCGCGCGCGCGGCGCCACCGCCGACCACGTCCTGCTCTCCGGCGCCCCCGGCCTCGGCAAGACCACCCTCTCCATGATCATCGCGGCGGAGATGGCGGCCCCGATCCGGATCACCTCGGGCCCCGCCATCCAGCACGCCGGCGACCTGGCCGCGATCCTCTCCTCCCTTCAGGAGGGCGAGGTCCTCTTCCTCGACGAGATCCACCGGATGTCCCGGCCGGCCGAGGAGATGCTCTACATGGCGATGGAGGACTTCCGCGTCGACGTCATCGTCGGCAAGGGCCCCGGCGCCACCGCCATCCCCCTGGAACTGCCCCCGTTCACGCTGGTCGGCGCCACCACGCGCGCGGGTCTGCTGCCCCCGCCGCTGCGCGACCGCTTCGGCTTCACCGCCCACATGGAGTTCTACGAGCCGGCCGAGCTGGAGCGGGTCATCCACCGCTCGTCCGGACTCCTCGACGTGGAGATCGACCCGGCGGGCGCGGCCGAGATCGCCGGCCGCTCGCGCGGCACCCCGCGCATCGCCAACCGCCTGCTGCGCCGCGTCCGCGACTACGCCCAGGTCAAGGCCGACGGTCACATCGACCGGGACATCGCCGCCGCCGCGCTCCGGGTCTACGAGGTGGACGGCCGCGGCCTCGACCGGCTCGACCGCGCCGTCCTGGAGGCCCTGCTCAAGCTGTTCGGCGGCGGACCCGTGGGACTGTCGACCCTCGCGGTGGCGGTGGGGGAGGAGCGAGAGACCGTGGAGGAGGTCGCGGAACCCTTCCTCGTACGGGAGGGACTGCTCGCGCGCACTCCGCGTGGCCGGGTCGCCACTCCCGCGGCCTGGGCCCACCTCGGACTCACCGCGCCCCAAGGGAAACCAGGTGCAAGCGGACAAGCGGACCTGTTCGGGGCGTGACGGCGCGCGTAGTCGCCGGGGCTGGAACCCCGGTGCCATGCTGAGCGTTGTTCCCAGATGGCGGACTCGCTTAGACTCCGCCGACGTCGTCCTTACGGTTTGAGGGGCGACGGACGACCCCACACCCCCGACAAGGCCGCGACTCCGACGCGGTCGTATGAAGGAAGTCCCACCCGTGAGTCTCGTGACCCTCCTCCCGTTCATCGTGCTCATCGGGGCCATGTTCCTGATGACCCGGTCTGCCAAGAAGAAGCAGCAGCAGGCCGCGAGTATGCGCAATGACATGCAGCCCGGTTCCGGCGTCCGCACGATCGGGGGCATGTACGCCACGGTCAAGGAGGTCAACGAGGACACGGTCCTCCTCGACGCCGGCCCCGGCGTCCACCTCATGTTCGCGAAGAACGCGATCGGTGCCGTGCTCTCCGACGACGAGTACAACCGCATCGTCCACGGCGTCGACGCCGACTCCGACGCCGACGAGCTGACCGATGGCGCCGTCGTGCCGGACGACGCGTCGTCCCTCACCGAGACCGACGAGACCGCCGCCGACGACTCGCGCATCGACCTCGGCAAGAAGGACGAAGCCGAGACTGTCGACACGGCCGACGAGGCCGACAAGGCCCCCGAGACCGCTGAGGCCCCCAAGGCCGACGCGGCCTCCGAGGCCGGCGCCGAGGCGAAGAAGACCGACGGCGAGTCCGACGCGAAGTAGCCACGACCGGAGCCGGGGGACGTACCGCTTGCGTCCCCGTGGTTCCGGTTCGTGCGTGACGCGCGCGGATTCTCGACCATTTCATGGCCGTCCGGGCACGCATCCCCGATGCCGGACGGATGGAGAGGGAGTACGAGAAGGTGGCCACACCTAAAAAGAGCCGAGGGGCAGGTGCCCAGAGCAAGCCGGGCCGTGCTCTGAGCCTGATCGTGATCGTCATGGTCGCGCTCGTCGGCGGGATGTTCATCTCGGGCACGTTCACCCCCCGCCTCGGCATCGACCTCGCGGGCGGCACGAGCATCACCCTGCAGGCCAAGACCGAGCCGGGTCAGTCCAAGAACGCGATCAACAAGACCAACATGAACACGGCGGCGGACATCATCAACCGCCGTGTCAACGGCTTGGGTGTCTCCGAGGCCGAGGTCCAGACGCAGGGCAACGACAACATCATCGTCAACATCCCGCGAGGTACGAACGAGAAGCAGGCGCGCGAGCAGGTCGGCACGACCGCTCAGCTCTACTTCCGTCCGGTCCTGACGATGGCCGCCGGCTCCCCGACGGCGGACTCCTCGACGAGCCCGTCCCCGAGCGCCTCCTCCAGCGGCAAGCCCACGGACAAGGCGAGCGCGGGCTCCGGCGACAAGGCGACCGACTCGTCGTCCTCCGCGACGCCGTCCGCCACCGCCACCTCGCAGGGCCGCGCCGTCACCGACGCCCTCAAGGCCGACGCGACGCCGAGCGCGTCCGCGAGCGACGACGCCAAGGCCTCCTCGTCCCCGTCGGCGAGCGCCAGCGCCTCCGCCGACCCGGCCACGGCCGCGCTGCAGAAGAAGTTCACCGAGCTGGACTGCACCGACTCGGCGGCCCGCACGAAGGTCAACGAGGGCGCCAAGCCCACCGACACCGTCGTCGCCTGCGGCAAGGACTCGGGCGGCCAGTGGGCCAAGTACGTCCTCGGCCCGTCCGAGGTGAACGGCAAGGACGTCAAGAAGGCCTCGGCCGGCATCAACCAGCAGAGCGGCCAGTGGGTCGTCAACATGGAGTTCACGGGCTCCGGGTCGAAGAAGTTCTCGGCGACGACGGCCAAGCTGAAGGACCAGCAGCAGCCGATGAACCAGTTCGCCATCGTCCTCGACGGTGACGTGGTCTCGGCGCCCAGCGTCAACGCCGTGCTCAGCTCCAACGCCGAGATCTCCGGCAGCTTCAACCAGCAGTCCGCCCAGGACCTGGCCAACGTGCTGTCCTACGGTGCCCTGCCGCTCACCTTCCACGAGCAGAGCGTCACCTCGGTGACCGCCGCCCTCGGTGGCGAGCAGCTGCACGCCGGTCTGATCGCCGGCGCCATCGGTCTCGCCCTGGTCGTCATCTACCTGGTGGTCTACTACCGCGGTCTGGCGATGGTGGCCCTGGCCTCGCTGCTGGTCTCCGGCATCCTCACGTACACGCTGATGACGCTCCTCGGCCCGGCCATCGGGTTCGCGCTGAACCTGCCCGCGGTGTGTGGTGCGATCGTTGCCATCGGTATCACCGCGGACTCGTTCATCGTGTTCTTCGAACGGATCCGGGACGAGATCAGAGAGGGCCGGTCCGTGCGGCCCGCCGTCGAGCGCGCCTGGCCGCGCGCCCGGCGCACCATCCTGGTCTCCGACTTCGTGTCGTTCCTCGCCGCCGCGGTGCTCTACGTCGTGACCGTCGGCAAGGTGCAGGGCTTCGCGTTCACGCTCGGCCTGACCACCCTGCTCGACGTCGTCGTGGTCTTCCTCTTCACGAAGCCGCTGATGACGATCCTGGCCCGCGGGAAGTTCTTCACCGGCCACAAGTGGTCGGGCCTCGACCCGAAGCGCCTCGGGGTCCAGCCGCCGCTGCGCCGCACCCGTCGTTCCGCCGGTCCCGTCGACCCGAAGGAGGCGTGAGATGTCGAAGCTCGGCAATCTCGGCGCCAGGCTGTATCGCGGTGAGGTCGGCTACGACTTCATCGGCAAGCGCAAGATCTGGTACGGCGTCTCGATCCTGATCACCATCACGGCCATCCTCGGCCTGACGGTGCGCGGGCTCAACATGGGCATCGAGTTCGAGGGCGGCGCCGTCTTCACGACGCCCAAGACCTCCGTCTCCGCCTCGCAGGCGGAGAAGGACGCGGAGTCCGCCGCCGACGGTCACGACGCGGTGGTGCAGAAGCTGGGCACCGGCGGTCTGCGCATCCAGATCGCCGGCATCGACACCGGCAAGTCGGACCAGATCAAGGAGGAGCTGTCCAAGGACCTGGGCATCCCCTCCGACAAGATCAACGCCGACCTGGTGGGCCCCAGCTGGGGTGAGACGATCGCCAACAAGGCCTGGCAGGGCCTGGCCATCTTCATGGTCCTCGTCGTGATCTATCTGGCGATCGCCTTCGAGTGGCGGATGGCCATCGCGGCTCTCGTCGCCCTGATCCACGACATCACCATCACCGTCGGGATCTACGCCCTGGTGGGCTTCGAGGTCACACCGGGCACGGTGATCGGTCTGCTCACGATCCTCGGTTATTCGCTCTACGACACGGTCGTCGTCTTCGACTCCCTCAAGGAGCAGACGAAGGGCATCGAGAAGCAGACCCGCTGGACGTACAGCGACATCGCGAACCGCTCGATCAACAGCACGCTGGTGCGCTCGATCAACACCACGGTCGTGGCGCTCCTGCCGGTGGCGGGCCTGCTGTTCATCGGCGGCGGCTTCCTCGGCGCCGGCATGCTGAACGACATCTCGCTGTCGCTCTTCGTCGGCCTCGCCGCCGGTGCGTACTCCTCCATCTTCATCGCCACTCCGCTGGTCGCCGACCTCAAGGAGCGCGAGCCGAAGATGAAGGCCCTCAAGAAGCGGGTGCTCGCCAAGCGGGCCGCCGCCGCGGCCAAGGCGGAGACGGAGCCGGTCGGTTCCGTCCTCGGCCCCCAGGCCGAGGACCCGCTGGGCGAGGACGAGCCGGAGGACGCCGCCCCCGCCGGTGCGGGTCCGCGCAACCAGCCGGCCCGCAACCGCGGCCGCGGCCGCCCCTCGGGCAAGCGCCGCTGACCACCCGGTCACGTACGCCCACGGGCGCCAGGAGCTGCGACGCTCCTGGCGCCCGCGTCGTTTCCGGACAGGGACCACTGCTAGGGTTGACGACCGCGCGGACCCACCGAAAAGGGACGCGGCCAACTCCATCACGGACTCGCTGAGGTGCAGACATGACCGATATCAAGGAGCTGCTCCTCAGCCGCATCCGCGATGTGCAGGACTACCCGGAGCCCGGCGTCCTCTTCAAGGACATCACCCCGCTCCTCGCGGACCCGTCCGCGTTCACGGCCCTCACCGACGCCCTCGCCGAGCTGTGCGTCCGGCACGGCGCCACCAAGGTCGTCGGCCTGGAGGCGCGCGGCTTCATCCTCGGCGCCCCGGTCGCCATCCGCGCCGGTCTCGGCTTCATCCCCGTACGTAAGGCGGGCAAGCTGCCCGGAGCGACGCTCTCGCAGTCCTACGAGCTGGAGTACGGGACCGCCGAGATCGAGGTGCACGCCGAGGACCTCAGCGCCGACGATCGCGTCATGGTCATCGACGACGTGCTGGCCACCGGCGGCACCGCCGAAGCCGCCCTGCACCTCATCCGCCGGGCGGGCGCCGAGGTCGCGGGCGTCGCGGTGCTCATGGAGCTGGGCTTCCTGCCCGGCCGCGCACGCCTGGAGCCCGCCCTGCAGGGCGCTCCGCTCGACGCCCTGCTGGTGGTCTGAAACCGCAGCTCAGAGCCGTAGAGGCGGGCCCGGAGGAATCCGGCGCCCGCCTCTGGTGTTTCTTCAGTACAAGGCCGTACCACCGGCCGAATACGTTCGGTGGGCGCCGGATCGATACCATGGGCTCTCCGGGACCTGAACGGGGGACCCGTCGTGCACGAGGAGCGCCGTTGCCAGACGAGGCCAAGCCACTCACCGCCGCCGCGACCGATCAGCAGGCTGCTCAGGGCGCGGCTCCCTCCGGCACGTCCGCGAACGGGTCCAAGCCCGTGAACGGCGCGAAGCCCGCGCCGCCGCCCGGGACCAAGGCGGCCGAGTCGCCGCGCCCCGAGCCCGCCGCCGAGCAGCCGCGTGCCACGCCGCCGCCCGTCATCCGCGCCGCCGCGAACCAGCCGGCGGCCCGCTCGGGCTCCTCCAACCGGGTCCGCGCCCGCCTGGCCCGCCTCGGCGTCCAGCGCTCGAACCCGTACAACCCCGTCCTTGAGCCGCTGCTGCGGATCGTGCGCGGCAACGACACCAAGATCGAGACCTCGACGCTGCGCCAGATCGAGCGCGCCTACCAGGTCGCCGAGCGCTGGCACCGAGGGCAGAAGCGCAAGAGCGGCGACCCGTACATCACGCACCCGCTCGCCGTCACGACGATCCTCGCCGAGCTGGGCATGGACCCGGCGACGCTGATGGCCGGGCTGCTGCACGACACCGTCGAGGACACCGAGTACGGCCTGGACACCCTCAAGCGGGACTTCGGCGACCAGGTCGCCCTGCTCGTCGACGGCGTGACCAAGCTGGACAAGGTCAAGTTCGGCGAGGCCGCGCAGGCCGAGACGGTCCGCAAGATGGTCGTCGCCATGGCCAAGGACCCCCGCGTCCTGGTCATCAAGCTCGCCGACCGCCTGCACAACATGCGCACCATGCGCTATCTCAAGCGCGAGAAGCAGGAGAAGAAGGCGCGCGAGACCCTGGAGATCTACGCGCCGCTCGCCCACCGCCTGGGCATGAACACCATCAAGTGGGAGCTGGAGGACCTCGCCTTCGCGATCCTCTACCCCAAGATGTACGACGAGATCGTGCGGCTAGTGGCCGAGCGCGCCCCCAAGCGCGACGAGTACCTGGCCATAGTGACCGACGAGGTGCAGTCCGACCTGCGCGCGGCCCGCATCAAGGCGACCGTCACCGGCCGCCCGAAGCACTACTACAGCGTCTACCAGAAGATGATCGTCCGCGGCCGGGACTTCGCGGAGATCTACGACCTGGTGGGCATCCGCGTCCTCGTCGACACGGTCCGCGACTGCTACGCGGCACTGGGCACCGTCCACGCCCGCTGGAACCCGGTTCCGGGGCGGTTCAAGGACTACATCGCGATGCCCAAGTTCAACATGTACCAGTCGCTGCACACGACGGTGATCGGCCCCAACGGCAAGCCCGTCGAGCTGCAGATCCGTACGTTCGACATGCACCGCCGCGCCGAGTACGGCATCGCCGCGCACTGGAAGTACAAGCAGGAGGCCGTCGCCGGCGCCTCCAAGGTGCGCTCCGACCAGCCGCGGACCACCGGCAAGGACGACCACCTCAACGACATGGCGTGGCTGCGCCAGCTGCTCGACTGGCAGAAGGAGACGGAGGACCCGGGCGAGTTCCTGGAGTCCCTGCGCTTCGACCTGTCGCGCAACGAGGTGTTCGTCTTCACTCCCAAGGGCGACGTCATAGCGCTGCCGGCCGGGGCCACCCCGGTGGACTTCGCGTACGCGGTCCACACGGAGGTCGGCCACCGGACCATAGGAGCACGCGTCAACGGACGCCTCGTGCCCCTCGAATCCACGCTGGACAACGGCGACCTGGTGGAGGTCTTCACCTCCAAGGCGTCCGGCGCCGGACCGTCGCGCGACTGGCTCGGCTTCGTCAAGTCGCCGCGGGCCCGCAACAAGATCCGCGGCTGGTTCTCCAAGGAGCGCCGCGACGAGGCCATCGAGCAGGGCAAGGACGCCATCGCGCGGGCCATGCGCAAGCAGAACCTGCCGATCCAGCGGATCCTCACCGGCGACTCCCTGGTCACGCTCGCGCACGAGATGCGCTACCCCGACATCTCGTCGCTGTACGCGGCGATCGGCGAGGGCCATGTCACGGCGCAGTCCGTCGTGCAGAAGCTCGTCCAGGCGCTCGGTGGCGAGGAGGCCGCCAACGAGGACATCGCCGAGAGCGCACCGCCCTCGCGCGGCCGCTCCAAGCGCCGGTCCAACGCCGATCCGGGTGTCGTGGTCAAGGGCGTCGACGACGTCTGGGTCAAGCTGGCCCGGTGCTGCACGCCGGTCCCTGGCGACCCGATCATCGGGTTCGTGACGCGGGGCAGCGGCGTATCGGTTCACCGCAGCGACTGCGTCAACGTGGACTCGCTGTCCCGTGAGCCCGAGCGCATCCTCGAGGTCGAGTGGGCGCCGACCCAGTCCTCGGTCTTCCTGGTCGCCATCCAGGTCGAGGCGCTGGACCGCTCGCGGCTGCTGTCCGATGTGACCCGGGTCCTCTCGGACCAGCACGTGAACATCCTGTCCGCGGCGGTCCAGACGTCCCGCGACCGGGTGGCCACGTCCCGCTTCACGTTCGAGATGGGCGATCCGAAGCACTTGGGGCATGTGCTGAAGGCTGTACGGGGCGTGGAGGGCGTCTACGACGTGTACCGGGTGACATCGGCCAGGCGGCCGTAGTTTCTTCGCGCCCCGCAAGGGGGGCCGTCAGCGGCTTCGCTGCGGGGTACTGACAGCCCCGCTAGGGGCGCGGGGAACTGCGCGACCAGCCCCCACCGGGCGATCACCCGCGGACGGCGCTGTACTGGCCGCCCGTTAGGCGCTCGCCCCGCGCCGTGGGTGCCGCCTTGCCCACCCTGCCGCCCTTGGCGGCAGATTGCCCAAGGCGGGGGGCGGCCGGAGATGCCCAAGGCGCTGGCGGACGCAGAACGGCCCCGGGCCGTGGCCCGGGGCCGTTCTGTTGGCTGCTGGCGGCGGGGGTCAGCCCCCGAACTCCTCCAGGCCCTTGAGCGCGGAGTCGAGCAGCGCCTGTCGCCCGTCGAGCTCCTTCTGGAGCTTGTCGGCCTTGGCGTTGTTGCCCTGCGCGCGGGCCTGCTCGATCTGGCCCGTGAGCTTGTCGACGGCGGCCTGCAGCTGACCGGTCAGACCCGCGGCACGCGCGCGTGCCTCCGGGTTCGTACGGCGCCACTCGGTCTCCTCGGAGTCCTGGATGGCGCGCTCCACGGCGTGCATCCGGCCCTCGACCTTCGGGCGGGCGTCGCGCGGAACATGGCCGATGGCCTCCCAGCGCTCATTGATCGAGCGGAACGCGGCACGGGCCGCCTTCAGGTCCCCGACCGGGAGCAGCTTCTCGGCCTCGGCGGCCAGCTCCTCCTTGAGCTTGAGGTTCTCGCCCTGCTCGGCGTCACGCTCGGCGAAGACCGAGCTGCGGGCCGCGAAGAACACGTCCTGGGCGCCGCGGAAGCGGTTCCACAGATCGTCCTCGTGCTCGCGCTGAGCGCGCCCCGCGGCCTTCCAGTCCGTCATCAGCTCGCGGTACCGGGCCGCGGTCGCGCCCCAGTCCTGCGAGTTCGACAGCGCCTCCGCCTCGGCGACCAGCTTCTCCTTCGCCTTGCGGGCCTCCTCGCGCTGCGCGTCCAGCGAAGCGAAGTGGGCCTTGCGGCGCTTGGAGAACGCCGAGCGGGCGTGCGAGAAGCGGTGCCACAGCTCGTCGTCCGACTTGCGGTCGAGACGCGGCAGACCCTTCCAGGTGTCCACCAGCGCGCGCAGCCGCTCACCGGCGGCCCGCCACTGCTCGGACTGGGCCAGCTCCTCCGCCTCGACGACCAGCGCCTCCTTGGAGTGCCGTGCCTCGTCGGACTGCTTGGCCTTCTGGGCCTTGCGCTCCTCACGGCGCGACTCGACGGACTCGACCAGCTTGTCGAGCCGCTTGCCGAGCGCGTCCAGATCGCCGATCGCGTGCGCGTCGGTGACCTGGTCCCGCAGGTGCCCGATCGCCGTCATGGCGTCCTTGGCGGACAGATCCGTTGTCTGCACCCGGCGCTCGAGGAGCCCGATCTCGACGACCAGACCGTCGTACTTGCGCTTGAAGTAGGCAAGGGCCTCATCAGGAGAACCGGCCTGCCACGAACCGACCTCACGCTCAGTGCCGTCGGCCGAACGCACGTACACGGTCCCCGTCTCGTCGACGCGGCCCCACGGGTCGCTGCTCACAGCGCCTCCTCCACATGATGCCTGCGGGAGGCTCGTGGGCCCCCGGGCATCGTCCACAGTTTCGTCACGGCCAACATAGGCGACCGGCGGGGATGCTGTCCGCATCCCGCGCGACCGAAATTTGGCAGCTGACAGGTCAGCTCTTCTTCACTGTCACAGTCGTGACCTTGACGGTCTTCTTCGGTGCACCATCGGTCTCGCTCTGTCCACCGGCGGCCACCCCGCCCTTCGCGACGGCCTGCACGGCCTTCAGGCCGGCCGCGTCCATCTTGCCGAACGGCGTGTACGACGGCGGCAGCTTGCTGTCCTTGTAGACGAGGAAGAACTGGCTGCCACCGGTGTGCGACTGGCCCGTGTTCGCCATCGCGACCGTGCCCGCGGGATAGGTGACCGTGCCGTCCTTGCCCGCCTTGCCGAGCCCGTCCAGGTTCTCGTCCGGGATCGTGTAGCCGGGGCCGCCCGCGCCGGTGCCCTCCGGGTCGCCGCACTGCAGCACGAAGATGCCGGAGGTGGTGAGCCGGTGGCACTTCGTGTTGTCGAAGAACTTCTTGTCGGCGAGGCTCTTGAACGAGTTGACGGTGTGCGGCGTCTTGGCCGCCTCCATGGCGATGTTCACGTCGCCCTGGCTCGTCTTCATCGCCATCGTGTACGCGGCCTTCTTGTCGATGGCCATCTTCGGCTCGGGCTTCTCCGTGGCGGAGGCGCTCGGGCTGGGGCTCGCCTCGGAGCCCGCGGTGTCCTTCTTGTCATCACCGCTGAAGGCTCCGGCGGCGTACGCGCCACCGGTACCCAGGACGGCCACCGCGAGCACGGAGGCGATCACGGTGTTGCGGGTGCGCGCCTTGCGTCGAGCGGCCTCGCGCCGCTGCTGCTGGCGCAGGAACTTCTCCCGGGCGAGCTGACGCTGCCGCTGATCCTTGGTGACCACCGGATCTTCTCCTCGTACGTGTGTATGACCATGACTGGGCCCTTGATTGTGCCCCGTACCGTATATGGGTTCGCTGTGGAATCGGCAGCGCCGGTAGGCTCTGGTCTGCCGCATCGCTGTATTGCCGCCTTTCGACGGCACTTCCGACGACACATGAAGGACGATCGTGCTGATTGCCGGGTTCCCCGCCGGAGCCTGGGGCACCAACTGTTACCTGGTTGCCCCCGCCGCGGGTGAGGAGTGCGTGATCATCGACCCGGGCCACCAGGCCGCCGAGGGAGTCGAGGAAGCGCTCAGGAAGCACCGGCTCAAGCCGGTCGCGGTCGTCCTCACGCACGGGCACATCGACCATGTCGCCTCCGTCGTCCCGGTGTGCGGGGCGCACGACGTCCCGGCGTGGATCCACCCCGAGGACCGGTACATGATGAGCGACCCAGAGAAGGGCATCGGCCGCACCATCGGCATGCCGCTCATGGGCGAGCTCACGGTGGGGGAGCCCGACGACGTACGGACGCTCGTCGACGGCGCCCGGCTGAAGCTCGCCGGACTCGACTTCTCCGTCGCGCACGCGCCCGGCCATACCAAGGGGTCGGTGACCTTCCAGATGCCCGAGACCACGGACGTCCCGTCGGTGTTCTTCTCGGGCGATCTGCTGTTCGCCGGCTCCATCGGACGCACCGACCTTCCCGGTGGCTCCATGGACGACATGCTCGAATCGCTGGCCCGCGTGTGCCTGCCGCTCGACGACTCGACCGTGGTGCTCTCCGGGCACGGTTCCCAGACGACCATCGGCCAGGAGCGCACCACCAATCCGTACCTGCGGCAGGTGGCCGCCGGCCAGGGATCCTCGACCGAGGCTCCCCGACGAGGAATGTGACGAGAAGACCTCCCGTGAGTACCTTTCAGGCCCCCAAGGGCACGTACGACCTGCTTCCCCCGGACTCCGCGAAGTACCTGGCCGTCCGCGAAGCGATCTCCACGCCGCTGCGCAACTCCGGCTACGGCTACATCGAGACACCCGGCTTTGAAAACGTCGAGCTGTTCGCGCGCGGTGTCGGTGAGTCCACCGACATCGTGACCAAGGAGATGTACGCCTTCGAGACCAAGGGCGGCGACAGGCTCGCCCTGCGCCCCGAGGGCACCGCCTCCGTCCTGCGCGCCGCGCTGGAGGCCAACCTCCACAAGGCGGGCAACCTCCCCGTCAAGCTCTGGTACTCGGGCTCGTACTACCGCTACGAGCGCCCCCAGAAGGGCCGCTACAGGCACTTCTCGCAGGTCGGCGCCGAGGCGATCGGCGCCGAGGACCCGGCCCTGGACGCCGAGCTGATCATCCTGGCCGACCAGGCGTACCGCTCGCTGGGCCTGCGCGACTTCCGGATCCTGCTCAACTCGCTGGGTGACAAGGAGTGCCGCCCGGTGTACCGGGAGGCGCTGCAGACGTTCCTGCGCGGCCTCGACCTCGACGAGGAGACGCTGCGCCGCGCGGACATCAACCCGCTGCGCGTCCTCGACGACAAGCGGCCCGACGTCCAGAAGCAGCTCGTGGGCGCGCCCTCGCTGCGCGACTACCTGTGCGACGCGTGCAAGGCGTACCACGAGCAGGTGCGCGAGCTGCTCGTGGCCGAGGGCGTCGCCTTCGAGGACGACGAGAAGCTGGTCCGCGGGCTCGACTACTACACGCGTACGACCTTCGAGTTCGTCCACGACGGGCTCGGCTCGCAGTCCGCCGTGGGCGGTGGCGGTCGCTACGACGGTCTGTCCGAGATGATCGGCGGCCCGTCGCTGCCGTCGGTGGGCTGGGCGCTCGGCGTGGACCGCACGGTGCTTGCCCTGGAGGCCGAGGGCGTGGAGCTGGAACTCCCGTCCACGACCAGTGTGTTCGCCGTTCCGCTCGGCGACGAGGCGCGGCGGGTGCTGTTCTCCAAGGTGACCGAGCTGCGCAGGGCCGGGATCTCGGCGGATTTCTCGTTCGGTGGCAAGGGGCTCAAGGGCGCCATGAAGAACGCCAACCGCAGCGGTGCGCGGTTCACGCTCGTCGCGGGTGAGCGGGATCTCGCCGAGGGTGTGGTGCAGCTCAAGGACATGGAGTCCGGCGAACAGTCCGCGGTCGCGGTGGACCAGGTCGTCGAGGTGCTCCGGGCCCAGCTGACCTGACTCCCGGCTGACGGCCGATGGCCGCTTCTCGCGCAGTTCCCGGCGCCCCTGGAGGGCGAGCTTCGCTCGCTTCAGGGGCGCGGGGAACTGCGCGACCAGCCACGACGAGAGCCGCAGCTTCGCTCGCT
>NZ_JBHVIX010000008.1:60701-145671 GCF_042799415.1 Streptomyces sp. NPDC057694 | reverse complement strand
CGGGGGGGGGGTGTGGGGGGGGGGGGGGGGGGGGTGTTGGGGGGGGGGGGGGGGGGGGGACCCCCCGCGACCAGCCACGACGAGAGCCGCGCCCGACGACGGACCCCTATTCCAGCAACCCGAACCGCATCGCGCTGGTGACGGCCGCCGTCCGGTCGTCCACCCCGAGTTTGCCGAACGCCCGTAGGAGATGGGTCTTCACCGTCGACTCGGCGACATGCAGCCGCCGCCCGATCTCGGCGTTCGTACACCCGTCGGCGACCAGCCGAAGCACCGCCGTCTCCCGCTCGGACAGCCGGGGCCGCTCAGGATTCGTCCGCAGCTGGTCCACGAGCCGCGCCGCGACGGAGGGCGCGAGCACGGTCTCGCCCCGCGCGGCGGCACGCACGGCGCCCGCGAGCTCGGCCCGTGCCAGGTCCTTGAGCAGATAGCCGGCGGCGCCCGCCTCGACGGCCCGCAGGATGTCCCGGTCCGTCTCGTACGTCGTCAGCACGATCGTCCGGCACGGCAGCCCGGCCGCCGTCATCCGCACGATCGACTCGACCCCGTCGCCGCCGGGCATCCGCAGATCCATCAGGACGATGTCCGGAGCGAGTTCGGCGGCGAGCGCCTCCGCCCGCGGACCGTTCGACGCCTCCGCGACGACCGTCAGGTCCGGCTCGGCGTCGAGCATGGCGCGCAGGCCCTCGCGCACCACGGGATGGTCGTCGGCGAGCAGGATACGGATCACGAAAGGGTCCTCTCGGGTACCGGGAGCCGGACGGTGACGGTGGTGCCCGCGCCCGGCGTGCTGTCGACGACGGCGGTGCCGCCGACCTCGGCGACGCGCGCCCGCAGCCCGCGCAGGCCGAAGCCGTCGCCGGGCGCGCCCGGCGCGAAGCCGGGCCCCGCGTCCCGTACGACGAGGGTCAGGTCCGCCGCCGTATAGGCGAGTCGGACGTGCACGGTCGTGTCGGGGGCCGCGTGCTTGCGTACGTTGGACAGGGCTTCCTGGCAGCCGCGCAGCACCACCACCTCCAGGCCGGGCGCAAGCGGCCGGGCCGCGCCGCTGACCTCGACCTCGGCCCCGTGCCGGGCCGCGAGCCGGAGCAGCGCGTCGGGCAGGGTCGCGCCGTCCAGGTCGACGGGGGCGCCGCCCGCGACGAGCGCCCGGGCCTCCGCGAGGTTCTGCCGCGCGGTGTCCGCCATCAACGCCAGGTGGCGGCGGGCCTGCGGGACGTCCGTCGTCAGTTCGGCCTCGACGGCCTGGACGAGCATCAGGACGCTGGTGAAGCCCTGGGCGAGGGTGTCGTGGATCTCCCGCGACATCCGCTCGCGCTCGGCCAGGGCCCCGCGGTCGGCGAAGAGCTGGGCGACCTCCTCACGGCTCGCGTCCAGTTCCGCGATCAGCTCTGCCCGCTCCTGGCTCTGGTCCATGATCCGGATCGTCCAGCCGCCGAGCGCCGCCGAGAAGACGAGCGTCACCACGGCGAACACCGAGTTGAAGAAGAGATCCTGGCCGTCGATGTCCCACAGCAGCGCCCAGCCCACCACCGGCGCGAGATTGACGACGGTGACCGCGATCATGGCCCTGCGGTAGCGCAGCCCGATGAAGCACTGCGGGACGAGGGCGAACGCCATCAGCCGTGTCTCGCCCACCAGCACACCCGGCATCAGGTACATCGCCACGGCTCCCGCGATGTACGTCACCGCCCGTCTCTCGTTCACCCCTTCGGTCATCAGTACGGTCCGCCCGTAGGCCACGTACCAGGGGACGAGCGGGACGAGCAGCCCCCCCGTGCCCAGCCGGACGGGCCATGCGGGCTCGGCCGTGCCGAGCACGAACACCAGAGTGGCCAGCCACACGATCGCGAAGTAGGTGTCCCAGAGCCGGAAGGTGCGGGTCCAGACGTGCTCTCCCCGCGGCTCGGTCCGGGCGTTCACCCGGCGTGTCGGTTCTTCCAGCGGAAGGTCAGCAGGCACAGCACCAATCCTCCGACGCACCAGGCACCCAGCACCAGAGCCGTCCTGCCGAGTTCCCAGCTGCCCGCCTGCTCCAGGACATGCGCCGAGTCCGGCAGGAACACCCCGCGCAGCCCCTGGCACAGCCACTTCAGCGGGAACAGCGCCCCGATGTTCAGCATCCAGTCCGGGATGGTGTCGATCGATATGTAGACCCCGGAGATGAACTGCAGCACCAGGAAAGGGAGAACGACGACGGAGGTCGCGCTCCTGCCGGACTTCGGTACGGAACCGACCGCGATGCCGAGCAGCGCGCACGCCGTGATGCCGAGCAGGAACAGCCAGGCGAACGTCACCCACTTGGCCGGGCTCGACGGAAGGGCGACGCCGTAGAACGCCGTGCCGACGGCCAGCAGGACCGCCGTCTCCAGCAGGCCCGTGACCAGCACGAGCCAGACCTTGCCCAGAAAGTACGCGGCCGGTGGCATCGGCGTACCGCGCAGTCGGCGCAGCACCTTCTCGTCGCGCTCGATGGCGATGGCAATGCCGAGCGACTGGAAACTCGTCGACATGATGCCCGCCGCCATCATCGCGGGGACGTACAGCTGAGAGGCGGTGATGCCCGCGCCCCGCACGTCGTCGCTGAAGATCGACGCGAACAGGAACAGGAAGACGACCGGGAAGGCGAAGGTGAACACCACCTGCTCCCGCAGCCTGAAGAACTGCTTGATCTCCAGTGCGCCGCGCCGCAGCCCCAACTTCCAGGCGCCCGGCAGCCGTTCGGTCTGCCGCGCCTCCGTGCCCGCCAGTGTCGTGGTCGTCATCGCCCTGTCTCCTGTTCCTGTCCGGTGAGCCGGAGGTAGACGTCCTCCAGCGTCGGGCGGCCGACCCGCAGGCCGGGGATCTCGCCGTCGAACCGCCGCGCCAGCTCGGCGACCGTGCGGGTGGGGGTGTCCGTGTGCTCGCTGCGCGGGGAGCCGTCGGGCTCGGTCCATTCGACGGTGGCGCGGGTGCCGTAGCGCTCGCGCAGCTCGGCCGGGGCGCCCTCCGCCACGACCCGGCCGGACGCGATCACCGCGAGCCGCTGCGCGAGCGCCTCGGCCTCCTGGAGGTAGTGCGTGGTCAGCAGGATCGTGGTGCCCTCGGCGGCGAGCATCCGGATCAGCTCCCAGAACTGCCGCCGGGCCGCCGGGTCGAACCCGGTCGTCGGCTCATCCAGGAGCAGCAGTTCCGGATCGCCGATGACACCGAGCGCCACGTCGAGACGGCGCCGCTGCCCGCCCGAGAGCGACTTGATCCGGGCGTTCGCCTTCTTCCCCAGACCCACCAGCTCGATGACCCGGTCCGGGTCGCGCGGCGCCGGGTAGTAGTGGGCGAAGTGCCGTACGGTCTCGCGCACCGTCAACTCGGCGGGCGCCGACTCGTCCTGCCAGACGATGCCGACCCGCGCCCGCCAGGCGCGGCCCGCGCTGTCCGGGTCCGCGCCGAGCACGGTCACCTCACCGCCGTCCCGGGACCGGTTGCCCTGGAGGATCTCCACCGTCGTGGACTTGCCCGCGCCGTTCGGTCCGAGCAGGCCGAAGACCTCTCCGGTACGGATCGTCAGATCGAGGCCGTCGACGGCGGTCACGTCGCCGTACTGCTTGCGCAGCCGCCGTACGTCCACCGCGAGTTCCGCTGTCTGTGGGGTCATGACACCGAGCGTCCCCCCGAACCGAGCGCTCCGGGCCCAACGGACGTACATCCTTATGTCCATCGAACAGTGGACCCCCTGGCCCGTACGGCAGAATGAGCGTTCCCGCAGGCCCCCTCTCTCACTTACGGATCGGCGTGATGAGCAAGACGACCACAGCAAGCGACAGCGACAGCGTCTCCCGCGGCATCGACACCGCGGGCGCCCCACGCACGGTCGGCGGCAGCCGTGGGTTCGGACTGCTCCTGGTGATCACAGGAGCGGCCGGGCTCCTCGCGGCCTGGGTCATCACCCTGGACAAGTTCAAGCTGCTGGAGGACCCGAACTTCATCCCGGGCTGCTCCATCAACCCGGTCATCTCCTGCGGCAGCATCATGAAGAGCGACCAGGCGTCGGTCTTCGGCTTCCCGAACCCGATGCTGGGCCTGGCCGCCTACGCCGTCGTGATCTGTGTCGGCATGAGCCTGCTCGCGCGGGTCAGCTTCCCGCGCTGGTACTGGCTGACGTTCAACGCGGGCTGCCTGTTCGGCGTCGGCTTCGTGACCTGGCTGCAGTTCCAGTCCCTGTACCGGATCAACGCGCTGTGCCTGTGGTGCAGCCTGGCCTGGGTCGCCACGATCCTGATGTTCTGGTACGTCACGTCGTCCAACATCCGCAACGACTTCCTGCCGGCCCCGCGCTGGCTGAAGTCGTTCTTCGCGGACTTCACCTGGGCGCTGCCCGTCCTGCACATCGGCATCATCGCCGTGCTGATCCTCACGCGCTGGGGCGACAAGCTCTGGGCCTGACGCCTCCCGGCGGGGTTGTCAGTGCGGTGACTTAGGGTTTTGTCCGTGGAACCCGACCTCTTCACCGCCGCAGCCGAGGAACGCCAGGAGAAGGACCCGTCCGCGAGTCCCCTGGCCGTCCGGATGCGCCCGCGCGTCCTCGACGAAGTCGTCGGGCAGCAGCATCTGCTCAAGCCGGGGTCGCCGCTGCGCCGCCTGGTCGGCGAGGGCGGCGGCGGACCGGCGGGCGCGTCGTCGGTGATCCTCTGGGGTCCGCCCGGCATCGGCAAGACGACCCTCGCGTACGTCGTCTCCAAGGCGACGAACAAGCGGTTCGTTGAGCTGTCCGCGATCACCGCCGGTGTGAAGGAGGTCCGGGCCGTCATCGAGGGCGCCCGGCGCGCGCTGGGCGGGCACGGCAAGGAGACCGTCCTCTTCCTCGACGAGATCCACCGCTTCAGCAAGGCCCAGCAGGACTCACTGCTGCCAGCGGTCGAGAACCGCTGGGTGACGCTCATCGCGGCGACCACGGAGAACCCGTACTTCTCGATCATCTCGCCGCTGCTCTCCCGCTCCCTGCTCCTGACCCTGGAGCCGCTGACCGACGACGACCTGCGCGGGCTGCTCGCGCGGGCGCTCACGGACGAGCGCGGGCTCGGCGGGGCCGTGACGCTGGCCGAGGACGCCGAGGAGCATCTGCTGCGCGTCGCGGGCGGGGACGCCCGGCGTGCGCTCACCGCCCTGGAGGCCGCCGCCGGTGCCGCTCTCGCCAAGAGCGAGGAGGCCATCACCCTCGAAAGCGTCGAGGAGACGGTCAATCGCGCCGCGGTGAAGTACGACCGTGACGGCGACCAGCACTACGACGTCGCCAGCGCCCTCATCAAGTCCATCCGCGGCTCGGACGTCGACGCGGCGCTGCACTATCTGGCCCGCATGATCGAGGCCGGAGAGGACCCGCGCTTCATCGCCCGGCGGCTGATGATCTCCGCCAGCGAGGACATCGGCCTCGCCGACCCGACGGCCCTGCCCACGGCGGTCGCCGCCGCGCAGGCCGTCGCCATGATCGGCTTCCCGGAGGCCGCGCTGACCTTGAGCCACGCCACGATCGCGCTCGCGCTGGCCCCGAAGTCGAACGCGGCGACGACCGCGATCGGGGCCGCCATGGAGGACGTCCGCAAGGGTCTTGCCGGGCCGGTGCCGGCCCATCTGCGGGACGGGCACTACAAGGGCGCCGCCAAGCTGGGGCATGCGCAGGGGTACGTGTATCCCCATGACGTCCCCGGGGGAATCGCGGCGCAGCAGTACGCGCCGGACGCCATTGCCGGCCGGCGGTATTACGAGCCGACGCGCTACGGGGCCGAGGCGCGGTACGCCGATGTGGTCGAGCGGGTCCGCGAGCGCTTGCGGGGCGACTCCGGGGCCTGACCGTTTCATCACCGAGTGCGGTCGCGTCGTGGCTGGTCGCGCAGTTCCCCGCGCCCCTTTTCGGGTCGTTATTCGTGTGCGGGCCGGTGGCCGCTTCTCGCGCAGTTCCCCGCGCCCCTAGAGATGCGCACTTCGTGCGCTATCTCCATCAAGGCGCGCCACCCGCCCCCATCAGAGGCGCGCGAAGCGCAGCCTCAAGGGGAGGCGGCGCGTAGCGACTGCCTCAGGGGCGCGGGGAACTGCGCGAGAAGAGGCCACCGGCCGTCAGCTGACAACGGACCCAGGGGCGCGGGGAACTGCGCGACCAGCCCCCACCGGCCCGCACAGGAACGACAACGCGGGACCCGCCCGGCGGGCACCGCGGCGCAGGCCCGCCTAGGCTCACCCCATGCGCAGCCCCCGCCGCAGAACCCTCACGGCAACCGTCACCGCAGCCCTGCTGCTCAGCGCGGCGGCGTGCGGGAGCGAGGAGGCGAAGGGCCCGGCGACGGCGGTAGCCCTGAGTCAGGGATTTCCGCCCACCGCGGCGCAGGCCAAGGCCCAGCTGAACACCCTCGCCGTCGCCTGGGGCAAGAACTGGCAGACGTACAAGAGGAGCGAGTTCGGCGACGGGTGGAGCGACGACGTGGACGCCCCGGGCGGGCGCAACGGCTGTGACACCCGCGACGACGTCCTGCGCCGCGACCTCGACGACCTGCGCGAGGGCGACCGCAACCGCTGCGTGGTGATCTCCGGCACCCTGCACGACCCGTACACCGGCAAGAACCTGCCCTACTACTACCGCCGGGCCTCCCAGATCCAGACCGACCACGTGGTCGCGCTCGGCGCCGCCTGGCGGGCCGGGGCCTGGGCCTGGACACCGAAGAAGCGGCTCACCTACGCCAACGACCTCGATGTGCTGCTGGCCGCCGACAAGACGGCGAACTACGAGAAGAGCAGCAAGACCCCGGACAAGTGGAAACCGGCGAACAAGGCGTTCTGGTGCGAGTACGGACGGCGCTGGACCGGCATCAAGACCAAGTACGCGCTGACCGTCACCGCGCCGGAGAAGCAGGCCCTCCAGGACCTGCTGGCAAGCTGCCGCTGAGCCATCCGGTAGACTTCCCCGAAGTGCTGTGTCCTGTGCCCGGTGTCCCGAAAGGGAGACAGGGCGTCACCAGAGCGGGACATCAAGCCGGATCCCCCGAACCGCGAGGCACAGGGGATCCAGGAGCGTCGCGCACCTTCGAAGGTGTCGCGGGCGGCCCACCACCCTCCCGGGTTTCCGGGACCAGGTCGGTGGGCCACTCGCGTGCTGCACGTATGTGCCCAGTATCCGGGAGCGGCTGCCTGTCCATCCTCGTGATGGAGGGGTTTCCCGGGCTGCGGATGCGACCTCCCAAACCCTGGTGAAGCCGTATTCGCATCGAAAACATGAGGTGTTTGGTTCATGGCGAACCAGTCCCGCCCCAAGGTCAAGAAGTCGCGTGCCCTCGGCATCGCGCTGACCCCGAAGGCCGTCAAGTACTTCGAGGCCCGCCCCTACCCGCCGGGCGAGCACGGCCGTGGCCGCAAGCAGAACTCGGACTACAAGGTCCGTCTGCTCGAGAAGCAGCGTCTGCGCGCGCAGTACGACATCAGCGAGAAGCAGATGGCTCGTGCCTACGACCGCGCCAAGAAGGCCGAAGGCAAGACCGGCGAGGCCCTGGTCATCGAGCTGGAGCGTCGTCTCGACGCGCTGCTGCTGCGTTCGGGCATCGCCCGCACGATCTACCAGTCGCGCCAGATGGTCGTCCACGGCCACATCGAGGTCAACGGCCAGAAGGTCGACAAGCCCTCGTTCCGTGTCCGTCCCGACGACGTCGTGATGGTCCGCGAGCGCAGCCGCGAGAAGCCGCTGTTCCAGGTCGCGCGTGAGGGTGGCTTCGCCCCCGAGGGCGAGACCCCGCGTTACCTCCAGGTGAACCTGAAGGCCCTGGCCTTCCGCCTGGACCGGGACCCGAACCGCAAGGAGATCCCCGTGATCTGCGACGAGCAGCTCGTCGTCGAGTACTACGCCCGCTGACCGACCAGCGGACGTAGTCTCACCTGCGTTTCAGCCCGTCGTCTCCCCGCCGTTCGCGGTGGGGGAGGCGGCGGGTTTCCGCTTTTCCGGGGGCAGCGCGCGGGCCGGCCGCGGCACCGTGACGGTGGACGTCGGAGGCCCACCGCCGAGCGCCCGCGCCACCGTCTCGTCGTGGCCCAGCAGCTCACCGACGCGCGTCAGTTCCTCGAACCGGGCGTCGCCCAGGGCCTCGCGGGCCCGCGACTCGCACAGCTCGTGCGGCACGTTGTAGTGCCCCGAGCCGAACAGCCGAAGCCCCACCGACGGCCACATCCTGCCCGCCGCGCCCTGCAGCACCGCCGCCTCCGCGGCGTCCCCCTGCGCCACCGTGACCAGCGCGAGCAGCTCGATCGCCAGCACGGTGCCGAGCAGATCGCGGAACTCGTGGTCGATGGTCAGACACTCCTCCAGGAGCCGCCGGGCCGCGGCCGGCTCGCCCTCCGTCCACTGGGCGTACGCGAGCACATAGAGCGCGTACGCCCGGGTCCACCGCTCCCCGTGGTCCTCGCACACCTGCCGTACGTCCTCGCACAGCGCGACGGCCTGCGCCAGCTCGCCGCGGAACGCCAGCGCCATCGCCAGCTCCACCTGCCCCATCAGCACATTGCTGTTGAGCTCACCGATCTCGCGGTAGCGGGTGAGCGAGTCGCGCAGCAGGCGCTCGGCGCGCGGCACGTCGTCCGAGACCAGGGCCAGGCAGCCGGTGCGGTGCACGGCGTAGGCGAGCGCCGTCGTGTTGCCCGTGCGCTCCGCCTCCTCGCGGCACTCCTGCAGCGCCGCGAGGGCGGGCACCGTGTCGCCCTGGAGGATCGCCACATAGCCGAGCACCCACAGCGCCTTCAGCCGGGAGTCCGGGTACCCGGACTCGGAGTGCTCGCCGCCCGGGGCGTCCAGCTCGATGCTGTGCTCCAGCCAGTGCCGCCCCTCCGCGAGATGTCCGCAGCCCGCCCAGTAGAACCACAGCGTGCCCGCCAGGTACTGGGCCAGATGCGTCTCGCCCGGCTCGTTCAGGCAGAACTCGAGAGCCGCCCGCAGATTCGGCAGTTCGCCGTCGATCCGGGCCGCCACCTCGCCCTGCCGCGGGGAGAACCAGTCCAGCTCGCACCAGGTCGCGAGCCCCATGTACCAGTCGCGGTGCCTGCGCCGCATCCGCTCGGCGTCGGCGATGCCGTCCAGCCACTCGGCCCCGTACGCGCGGACCGTGTCCAGCATCCGGTAGCGCACCCCGGCCGGCGCCTCCTCGCGGGTCACGACGGACTGGCCGATGAGTTCCTGAAGGACGTCGAGGAGCGCGTCCGCGTGCAGCCCGTCGCCGCTGCAGATGTACTCGGCGGCCTCCAGGTCGAACGAGCCGGAGAAGACGGAAAGGCGCGCCCACAGCAGCCGCTCCTGCGCCGTGCACAGCTCGTGGCTCCAGCCGATGGTCGTCCGCAGGGTCTGATGGCGCGGCAGCGCGTCCCGCACACCGCCCGTGAGCAGCCGGAACCGGTCGTCGAGCCGCTCCGCCAGCTGCGCGGGCGACAGCGCCCGCAGCCGCCCCACCGCCAGCTCCACCGCGAGCGGCAGGCAGTCCAGGCGGCGGCACACCTCCCGTACGTCGTCCCGGTTGCCGTCGTCCAGCCGGAAGCCGGGCAGCAGCGCGGCGGCCCGGTCGGTGAACAGCTCGGCCGCGTCCTCGACCGGCAGCGGCGCCAGCGGCAGGAGCCGCTCGCCGTCCAGCGTGAGCGGCCGGCGGCCCACCGCGAGCACCCGCAGGCCCGGCGCCGCGCGCAGCAGGTCCCGTACGAGACGGGCGCACGCGTCGACCAGGTGCTCGAACCCGTCCAGGACCAGCACGAGGGTGCGCCCGGCGAGATGCTCGACCAGGACCTGGCGCGGGGGCCGGGTCGTGTGGTCGGTGAGGCCCAGCGCCTCGGCGAGCGCGTACTCCACCAGCTCCGACCGGCGCACCGCCGCCAGCTCCACCCGCCACACCCCGTCGGCGCACAGATCCCGCGGGATGAGCGTGGCCGCGTGCGCGGCGAACCGGGACTTGCCGACCCCGCCGGCCCCGGTGACCGTGACCAGACGGGCGGCGGCCAGGGACTCCTGGAGGGCGGCGAGTTCGGCGGCCCGCCCGACGAAACGGTTCAGTTCATGGGGGAGGTTGCCGGGGTGCGGAGGACCGGCGGACGTGCGGTCGGGGCGCGGAGTGGAAGGCATGAGATACGGAGCGTACTCATCCGTACGCACTCCGTGCAATCGGTTCGATCAAAGTGCGGCGGTACCGAGGGGAATGCGGTGCGGAGCGCGGGGCGGGGCGCGATAGGCTCGGGGGACGACTTTTCGATGTTCAGCAGTGGTGCGGCAGCAGACAGCCTCAGCAGACAACCAGGGAGCGGTGCCAAGTGTCCGGTGGAGAGGTGGCCGGGATCCTGGTGGCCGTCTTCTGGGCGATCCTGGTCTCCTTCCTCGCGGTGGCACTCGCGAGGCTGGCCCAGACGCTCAGGGCGACCACCAAGCTCGTCGCGGACGTGACCGACCAGGCTGTTCCGCTGCTCGCGGACGCCTCGGCGGCGGTGCGCTCCGCGCAGACCCAGATCGACCGGGTCGACGCGATCGCCTCGGACGTGCAGGAAGTCACGTCGAACGCGTCGGCGCTGTCCTCCACCGTGGCCTCCACCTTCGGCGGCCCGCTGGTCAAGGTGGCCGCGTTCGGCTACGGGGTGCGCCGGGCCATCGGCGGCCGCGGCAAGGAAGCGCCCGCCAAGCAGACCCGCCGTACCGTGATCGTGGGCCGTGCGATCCCGGAGTCGCGCCGCGCCAAGCGGGCCAACCGGAACAAGAGGGACTGACCACAGCTATGTTCCGCCGTACGTTCTGGTTCACCGCGGGCGCAGCCGCCGGCGTGTGGGCCACCACCAAGGTCAACCGCAAGATCAAGCAGCTGACGCCGGAGAGCCTCGCCGCCCAGGCCGCGAACAAGGCCGTCGAAGCGGGCCACCGCCTCAAGGACTTCGCCCTCGACGTCCGCGACAACATGGCCGAGCGCGAGGCCCAGCTCGGCGACGCGCTGGGCCTGAGCGAGCCGGACGAGGGCGAACTGCCCGCGCAGCGCCGCTTCGCGATCGTGCAGAACACCTCCAGCGTCAAGCAACCCAAGCCCATCGAGTACAACGCGCGCAACGCGTACGACAACCGGAATGAGGACCACTGATGGAGTCGGCTGAAATCCGTCGCCGCTGGCTGAGCTTCTTCGAGGAGCGTGGCCACAAGGTCGTGCCCTCGGCGTCGCTCATCGCCGACGACCCGACTCTGCTGCTCGTCCCCGCGGGCATGGTCCCGTTCAAGCCGTACTTCCTGGGTGAGGTCAAGCCGCCCGCCCCGCGCGCTACTTCGGTACAGAAGTGCGTGCGCACGCCGGACATCGAAGAGGTCGGCAAGACCACCCGCCACGGCACGTTCTTCCAGATGTGCGGCAACTTCTCCTTCGGCGACTACTTCAAGGAAGGCGCCATCAAGTACGCCTGGGAGCTGCTCACCAGCCCCCAGGACAAGGGTGGTTACGGCCTGGAGCCGGAGAAGCTCTGGATCACCGTCTACCTCGACGACGACGAGGCCGAGCGCATCTGGCACGAGGTCGTCGGCGTACCGAAGGAGCGCATCCAGCGCCTGGGCAAGAAGGACAACTTCTGGTCCATGGGCGTCCCCGGCCCGTGCGGCCCGTGCTCCGAGATCAACTACGACCGCGGCCCCGAGTTCGGCGAAGAGGGCGGCCCGGCGGTCAACGACGAGCGCTACGTGGAGATCTGGAACCTGGTCTTCATGCAGTACGAGCGGGGCGCCGGTACCGGCAAGGACGACTTCGAGATCCTCGGTGACCTGCCGTCGCAGAACATCGACACGGGTCTCGGCCTGGAGCGCCTCGCCATGATTCTGCAGGGCGTGCAGAACATGTACGAGACCGACACCCTGCGCGTCGTCATCGACAAGGCCACCGAGCTGACCGGTGTCGCCTACGGTGCCAAGCACGAGTCGGACGTCGCGCTGCGCGTCGTCGCCGACCACATGCGCACCTCGACGATGCTCATCGGCGACGGTGTCACCCCCGGCAACGAGGGCCGTGGCTACGTGCTGCGCCGCATCATGCGCCGCGCCATCCGCAACATGCGCATCCTCGGCGCCACCGGACCGGTCGCGCAGGAGCTGCTCGACGTCGTGATCGACACGATGGGGCTGCAGTACCCGGAGCTGATCACCGACCGCAAGCGCATCGAGCAGGTCGCGCTCGCCGAGGAGGCCGCGTTCCTCAAGGCCCTCAAGGGCGGCACGAACATCCTGGACACCGCCGTCACCGAGACCAAGGCCGAGGGCGGCACGGTCCTCGCCGGCGACAAGGCGTTCCTGCTGCACGACACGTGGGGCTTCCCGATCGACCTCACCCTGGAGATGGCCGCCGAACAGGGCCTGTCCGTGGACGAGGACGGCTTCCGCCGCCTGATGAAGGAGCAGCGGGAGCGCGCCAAGGCCGACGCCCAGGCCAAGAAGACCGGTCACGTCAACGTCGGCGCGTACCGCGAGATCGCGGACGCCGCCGGTGCCACCGACTTCATCGGCTACACCTCGCTGGACAGCGAGTCGACCGTCGTCGGCCTGCTGGTCAACGGCGTCTCCTCGCCTGCCGCGACCGAGGGCGACGAGGTCGAGGTCGTCCTCGACCGCACTCCGTTCTACGCCGAGGGCGGCGGCCAGATCGGCGACACCGGCCGCATCAAGCTGGACAACGGCGCGGTCGTCGAGGTCCGCGACTGCCAGAAGCCGGTCCCGGGCGTCTACGTCCACAAGGGCGTCGTCCAGGTCGGCGAGGTGACCGTCGGCGCTCCGGCCCAGGCGATCATCGACGTGACGCGCCGCCGGGCCATCGCCCGCGCGCACTCCGCCACGCACCTGACCCACCAGGCGCTGCGCGACGCGCTCGGCCCGACGGCCGCGCAGGCCGGTTCGGAGAACCAGCCGGGCCGCTTCCGCTTCGACTTCGGTTCGCCGTCCGCCGTGCCCACGGCCGTGATGACGGACGTCGAGCAGAAGATCAACGAGGTCCTGGCCCGCGAGCTCGACGTGCAGGCCGAGGTCATGTCGATCGACGAGGCGAAGAAGCAGGGCGCCATCGCCGAGTTCGGCGAGAAGTACGGCGAGCGGGTGCGTGTCGTCACGATCGGCGACTTCTCCAAGGAGCTGTGCGGCGGCACGCACGTCCACAACACGGCCCAGCTGGGTCTGGTGAAGCTGCTCGGCGAGTCGTCCATCGGCTCGGGCGTGCGCCGTATCGAGGCCCTGGTCGGCGTCGACGCGTACAACTTCCTGGCCAAGGAGCACACGGTCGTCGCCCAGCTCCAGGAGCTGGTCAAGGGCCGCAGCGAGGAGCTGCCGGAGAAGATCTCCGCGATGCTCGGCAAGCTGAAGGACGCCGAGAAGGAGATCGAGAAGTTCCGCGCCGAGAAGGTCCTGGCGGCCGCCGGCGGTCTCGCCGACTCCGCCAAGGACGTCCGCGGTGTCGCCCTCGTCACCGGCCAGGTGCCCGACGGCACGAGCGCCGACGACCTGCGCAAGCTGGTCCTCGACGTCCGCGGCCGCATCCAGGGCGGCCGTCCCGCGGTCGTCGCGCTGTTCACGACGGTCAACGGCAAGCCGCTCACGGTCATCGCCACGAACGATGCGGCCCGCGACCGCGGCCTCAAGGCCGGCGACCTGGTCCGTACGGCGGCCAAGACCCTCGGCGGCGGTGGCGGCGGCAAGCCGGACGTCGCGCAGGGCGGCGGCCAGAACCCGGCCGCGATCGGTGACGCCATCGACGCCGTCGAGCGCCTCGTCGGGGAGACCGCGAACTGATGCGCAGAGGCCGCCGGCTGGCGATCGACGTGGGGGACGCCCGGATCGGGGTCGCGTCCTGCGACCCCGACGGGATCCTCGCGACTCCGGTGGAGACCGTGCCGGGACGCGACGTCCCGGCCGCCCACCGGCGGTTGAAGCAGCTCGTCGAGGAGTACGAACCGATCGAGGTGGTCGTCGGACTGCCCCGCTCCCTCAAGGGAGGCGAGGGGCCTGCCGCCGCCAAGGTCCGTGGCTTCACCCAGGAGCTGGCGCGGGGCATCGCGCCCATTCCGGTGAGGCTCCTCGACGAGAGGATGACCACAGTGACGGCCAGTCAGGGCCTGCGCGCCAGCGGCGTAAAGTCCAAAAAGGGCCGTTCTGTCATCGACCAGGCGGCCGCCGTGGTCATCCTTCAGCAGGCCCTGGAGTCCGAACGGGCGTCAGGAAACGCCCCTGGCGAGGGCGTCGAAGTGGTTGTCTGATCGCGATACGGTAACGTTCCGCGCGATCGGCGGCGTTCGAACAGCTGCCGCACAGCATCAAGAGGCGGAACGGTTGCCCTCCGAACCGGAGGGGACCGGGTCCTCCCCGCCTCGCGGCTTGTAGGGGACCGATGACTGATTATGGCCGGGGCCAAGGCTCCGAACCGTGGCACCCCGCGGACCCGTTGTACGGGGACCAGGGGTGGGAGCAGCAGGCCGCGCACGGCCAGCCTGCCTACGGCGGCCAGGGGAGTTACGACCCGCAGCAGCCGCAGCAGACGTACGGCGGTGACTGGGGCCACGGCCGGCAGCAGGGCGGGAACGGCTACGGCCAGGACCCTGCTTACGGCCAGGATCCCGCCTACGGCCAGGGGGCCGGTTACGGCCAGGACCAGGGGTACGGCCAGGGCCAGGAGGGGTACGGCCAGGGCCAGGGCCAGGGATACGGACAGGACCCGGGCTACGGGCAGCAGGGGTACGGCGGTCACCAGCAGGGCCAGGGCGGCTGGGATCAGAGCGGCCAGGGACAGGTCCCGTACGGCGTCGACCCCACGGACCCCTACAACACCGGCCACCAGGCCGCGTACAACAGCGGCGAACAGCCGGACTACTACAGCACCCCCGACGCCTACCCGCCGCCGGAGCCGCCGGGCCGCCGACGCGCGCCCGAGCCGCAGACCGAGTGGGACGCGGGCCCCGACCAGGGCGAGGACGCGTTCTTCAACGGCGGCGGCGATGACGACGACGAGGGCGACGACCGCGGTGCGCGGCGCGGCGGCCGCAAACCGAAGAAGCGCCGCAGCGGCTGTGCCTGCCTGGTGCTCACGGTGATCTTCGCGGCCGGTGTCGGCGGCGTCGGCTATTTCGGCTACCAGTTCTACCAGGACCGTTTCGGCTCGGCGCCGGACTTCTCGGGCGACGGCAACGGCGAAACGGTCAGCGTCGTCATCGACAAGGGCTCCGACGGCTACACCATCGGCCAGAAGCTCAAGGCGGCCGGTGTCGTGCAGAGCGTCGACGCCTTCGTCGCGGCCCAGTCGGCGAACCCGCAGGGCAAGACGATCCAGGCGGGCGCGTACGTGCTGGAGAAGGAGATGTCCGGGGCGAGCGCGGTCAAGTCCATGCTCAGCCCGACGAGCCACGCGAATCTGAAGATTCCCGAGGGCTGGCGGAACGCCAAGATCTACGCCGCGGTCGACAAACAGCTGAAGGTCTCGAAGGGCACGACCGCCAAGGCCGCCAAGAGCGGCTACAAGGACATGGGCCTGCCGTCCTGGGCGCTCAACCACAAGGACGTGAAGGACCCGCTGGAAGGGTTCCTGCTGCCCGGGAGCTACGCGATCGCCAAGGGCATGAAGCCCGAGGACGCGCTCAAGCAGATGGTCGAGCGGGCCGACGAGAGCTACAAGACCCTCGACCTCGAAGGCCAGGCCAAGAAGTTCAACCTCGACGGCCCGTGGCAGCTGCTCACCGTCGCCAGCCTCGTGAACGCCGAGGGCAAGACCCACGACGACTTCCGCAAGATGGCCGAGGTCGTGTTCAACCGGCTCAAGCCCAGCAACATGGAGACGGTCGGCAAGCTCCAGTTCGACTCGACGTACAACTACGCCAAGGGCCAGAGCAACATCGACATCGGCGAGTCCGAGATCAACAGCGACCCGGACCCGTACAACACCTACTACCACAAGGGTCTTCCGCCCGGCCCGATCGGCAACCCCGGAGACGAGGCGCTGAAGGCCACGCTCAACCCGACGAGCGACGGCTGGCTGTACTTCGTGGCGACGGACGGTATGCACAAGACCGAGTTCGCCAAGACCAACGCCGAATTCGAGAGGCTCAAGGACAAGTTCAATGCCAGCCAGCAGGGCAACTGACGCGCGCAGAGCGGCAGTCCTCGGTTCCCCGATCGCCCACTCGCTCTCGCCGCAGCTGCACACCGCGGCGTACCGGGCACTCGGCCTGGACGACTGGACGTACGACCGCTTCGACGTCGACGAGGCGGCGCTGCCCGGATTCTTCCGGAGCCTCGGCGCCGAGGAGTGGGCCGGTCTGTCGCTGACGATGCCGCTGAAGCGTGCGGTGATCCCGCTGCTCGACGGGGTCACCGACACCGCCGCGTCGGTCGAGGCGGTGAACACCGTCGTCTTCCACGCCGACGGGCGGCGCACCGGTGACAACACCGACATCCCCGGGCTGGTCGCCGCGCTGCACGAGCAGGGCGTCGAGAAGGTCGAGTCCGCCGCGATCCTCGGCGCGGGCGCCACGGCGTCCTCGGCGCTCGCCGCGCTGGCCCGGATCTGCACGGGCGAGGTCGTCGTCCACGTCCGGAGCCGGCAGCGGGCCCACGAGATGCGCGGCTGGGGCGAGAAGCTCGGCGTCCCCGTGCGCATCGCCGCCTGGGACGACGCGGCCCGCGCCTTCGAGGCGCCCCTGGTCATATCGACGACACCCAAGGGCGGCACCGACCACCTGGTCGACGCGGTGCCCGCGCGCGTGGGCACGCTGTTCGACGTGATCTACGACCCGTGGCCCACCCCCCTCGCGGCGGCCTGGCAGCAGCGCGGCGGACCCGTGCTCAGCGGCCTCGACCTGCTCGTGCACCAGGCTGTCTTCCAGTTCGAACAGTTCACCGGGGACACCCGCCCGGTGCTCGGCGCGATGCGCGAGGCGGCCTGGAAGTCGCTCGGCTGACCTTCGCCCGCGTGTTCCCCGTCTCACCCGACGTCCGCAAGGCGGACACCGGGACGAGCCCCTGGCCGGGCATGGGAGGATCAGAGGACGCGCGGTGGGCCGGGCACATGTGCCGTCCGGCGCCGCCCGCAGAGCCGTTACGCAGAGCGTGAGCATGAGGAGCACCGTTGAGCAGGTTGCGCTGGCTGACCGCGGGAGAGTCGCACGGACCCGCACTTGTCGCGACGCTGGAGGGACTTCCCGCCGGCGTTCCGATCACCACGGAGATGGTGGCGGACCACCTGGCACGGCGGCGCCTCGGCTATGGCCGCGGCGCGCGGATGAAATTCGAGCGTGACGAGGTCACCTTCCTGGGCGGCGTCCGGCACGGCCTGACGCTGGGCTCCCCGGTCGCGGTCATGGTGGGCAACACCGAGTGGCCGAAGTGGGAGCAGGTCATGGCGGCCGACCCCGTCGACCCCGAGATCCTCAAGGACCTCGCGCGCAACGCGCCGCTGACCCGGCCCCGGCCCGGCCACGCCGACCTGGCGGGCATGCAGAAGTACGGCTTCGACGAGGCCCGGCCCATCCTGGAGCGAGCCTCCGCACGGGAGACCGCGGCCCGGGTGGCCCTCGGCGCGATCGCCCGGTCGTACCTGAAGGAGACCGCCGGGATCGAGATCGTCTCCCACGTCGTCGAGCTGTGCTCCGTCAAGGCGCCGGCCAACGTGTACCCGACGCCGGCCGACGTGGAGAAGCTCGACGCCGACCCGCTGCGCTGCCTGGACGCCGTCGCCTCGAAGGCGATGGTCGCGGAGGTCGACCAGGCCCACAAGGACGGCGACACCCTCGGCGGCGTCGTCGAGGTGCTGGCCTACGACGTGCCGGTGGGCCTCGGCTCGCACGTGCACTGGGACCGCAAGCTCGACGCCCGGCTCGCGGGCGCCCTCATGGGCATCCAGGCCATCAAGGGCGTCGAGATCGGTGACGGCTTCGACCTGGCCCGGGTGCCGGGCTCGCAGGCCCACGACGAGATCGTCAACACCGGCGAGGGCATCCGCCGGGTCTCCGGGCGGGCCGGCGGCACCGAGGGCGGCCTGTCCACCGGTGAGCTGCTGCGGGTCCGCGCCGCGATGAAGCCGATCGCGACCGTGCCGCGCGCCCTGAGGACCGTCGACGTCGCCACCGGCGAGGCCACGCAGGCCCACCACCAGCGCTCCGACGTCTCCGCAGTGCCGGCCGCCGGCATCGTCGCCGAGGCCATGGTCGCCCTCGTCCTCGCGGACGCCGTCGCCGAGAAGTTCGGCGGCGACAGCGTCCCCGAGACCCGGCGCAACGTGCGGTCCTACCTCGACAACCTCCAGATCCGGTGAGCGGGCCGAGGATCGTCCTCGTCGGGCCCATGGGCGTGGGCAAGTCGACGGTGGGCGCGCTGCTCGCCGAGCGGCTCGGCTGCTCCTACCGGGACACCGACGACGACATCGTGGCCGCACAGGGCCGGACCATCGCGGACATCTTCGTCGACGAGGGCGAGGAGAGCTTCCGCGCCATCGAGAAGGCGGCCGTCGCCACGGCGCTGGCCGGGCACGAGGGGATCCTCGCGCTGGGCGGCGGGTCGATCCTGGACGCCGACACCCGGGCGCTGCTCGACGGGCACCCGGTCGTCTTCCTCTCGATGGACGTCGAGGAAGCCGTCAAGCGGACCGGACTGAACGTGGCGAGGCCGCTGCTCGCCGTCAACCCCCGTAAGCAGTGGCGGGAGTTGATGGAGGCGCGCCGCCATCTGTACACCGAGGTCGCCCGGGTGGTCGTGGCCACCGACGGCCGCACACCCGACGAGGTCGCAGCCGCCGTCCTCGACGCACTGGAGTTGAAGCAGGCATGAGCGAGCAGATCACCCGTATCCAGGTCGGCGGCACCGCGGGCACCGACCCCTACGAGGTACTGGTGGGCCGTCAGCTCCTCGGCGAGCTGGGCCAGTTGATCGGCGACCGGGTCAAGCGGGTCGCCGTCCTGCACCCCGAGGCGCTGGCCGAGACCGGGGAGGCGCTCCGTGCCGACCTGGCCGACCAGGGCTTCGAGGCCGTCGCCATCCAGGTGCCGAACGCGGAGGAGGCCAAGACCGCCGAGGTCGCCGCCTACTGCTGGAAGGCGCTCGGCCAGTCGAACTTCACGCGCTCCGACGTCATCGTCGGTGTCGGCGGCGGCGCGACCACCGACCTCGCCGGGTTCGTGGCCGCGACCTGGCTGCGCGGGGTGCGCTGGATCGCCATCCCGACCACCGTGCTCGCCATGGTGGACGCGGCGGTCGGCGGCAAGACCGGCATCAACACCGCCGAGGGCAAGAACCTCGTGGGCGCCTTCCATCCGCCGGCCGGCGTGCTGTGCGACCTGGCCGCCCTCGACTCGCTCCCGGTCAACGACTACGTGTCCGGGCTCGCCGAGGTCATCAAGGCCGGATTCATCGCCGACGAGCGGATCCTGGAACTGGTGGAGGAGGACCCGCAGGCGGCACGCACGCCCGCCGGGCCGCACACCTCCGAGCTGATCGAGCGCGCCATCAAGGTCAAGGCCGAGGTGGTCTCCTCCGACCTGAAGGAGTCGGGCCTGCGCGAGATCCTCAACTACGGGCACACGCTCGCCCACGCCATCGAGAAGAACGAGCGCTACAAGTGGCGGCACGGCGCCGCCGTCTCCGTCGGCATGCACTTCGCCGCCGAACTCGGCCGTCTGGCCGGGCGGTTGGACGACGCCACCGCCGACCGGCACCGCACCGTCCTGGAGTCGGTGGGACTGCCGCTGTCCTACCGCTACGACCAGTGGCCCAAGCTGCTCGAGACCATGAAGGTCGACAAGAAGTCGCGCGGCGACCTGCTGCGCTTCATCGTCCTCGACGGCCTCGGCAAGCCCACCGTCCTGGAGGGCCCGGACCCCGCCGTCCTGCTCGCCGCCTACGGTGAAGTGGCCGAATAGCCCCGCTCGTTGAGCACCGGGCACTTTGCTGCCGCCCGGGCCGTTCACACAACGACGGCCCGGGACGGTACCGTTCGATAGCGCTCGGTTCGCCGACGCCTCCCTGACGGTTGTACGAGACGGAGTGGCACCGGATGCAGCACGCAGTGGGGTCTCCGCTGCCACCGCCCCATCAGCCGGGGCACGGCCCGGGCCCGGGCCCGGCCACCGCCGGGAGCCAGGCGCAGCAGCAGCCCGGCGCGCCCGGCTTCACCGGCGCCCCGCACCACCCGCCGGTCCCGCCGCCGCCGCACCCGCACCCGCCGGTGCCGCACCGGGACACCACCGGGCATGTGCAGCTGCCGCCCGGCGGCCCGGTCGCCGTGCCGAGCCCGCCGCCCGCGCAGGCCCCCGCCGACCCGAGCGCCACCACCCTCGCGGTCCTGCTGATCGGTCCCGCGGGCGCCGGCAAGACCAGCGTCGCCAAGTACTGGGCGGAGTGCCGCCGTGTCCCCACGGCCCACATCAGCCTCGACGACGTACGGGAATGGGTCCGCTCGGGATTCGCCGACCCGCAGACCGGGTGGAACGACTACAGCGAGGCGCAGTACCGCCTGGCCCGCCGCACCTGCGGCTTCGCCGCGCGCAACTTCCTGGCGAACGGGATCTCCTGCATCCTCGACGACGCCGTCTTCCCCGACCGGCCGGTCGTCGGCCTCGGTGGCTGGAAGCGGCACGTGGGGCCCGGGCTGCTGCCCGTCGTCCTGCTGCCGGGCCTGGAGATCGTCCTGGAGCGCAACGCCCAGCGCAGCGGCAATCGCCGGCTGACCGACGAAGAGGTCGCCCGGATCCACGGCCGGATGGCCGGCTGGTACGGCTCGGGCCTGCCGATCATCGACAACTCGCAGCTCGACGTGCCCGGCACCGCGCAGGTCCTCGACGATGTGCTCGCCCGGGCCATCGCGAGCCCGCCCCAGTGGTGAATCGTCACCCCTGATCCCCCTCCCGGACCTCGGGGAACGCGGGCACCGACGCCCGTCCGGACGCGCTGAACCGGCCGGGTCGGGCGCCCGCTCGTACGCTCGGCCTCATGGCAGAGGTGTACGCGGCCCGACGGGACCGGCTCAGAGAGCGTGCGACAGCGGGCGGCAGTGCGGCCGCCCTCGTGTCGCAGCCCGCCAACGTCCGCTATCTCGCCGGAGCGGCACCGCCCGGCGCGGTGCTCCTGCTGGGCCGGGAGCCCGGTGGCGGCGACGACACGCTGCTGTGCGCCCGGCCGCCGAGCGGGCAGCCCGCCGAGGGCCGCGCCGACGAGGACCTGCGGGTGCAGGTGCTGTCCGCGCCCGCCGGGGACGCGGCCGTCGCCGCAGCGGACGTGGCGGCCGCCCGGGGCGCCGACTCGCTCGCCGTCGAGGAGCACCATCTGACGGTGGCCCGGCACCGGGCGCTCGGCTCCGTCGCGCCCGGGCTGCGCCTGGCCGATCTCAACCGGGCCGTCGAGCAGCTGCGCCTGATCAAGGACGAGGAGGAGATCTCCTGTCTGCGGATCGCCGCCGAGATCGCCGACCAGGCGCTGGGCGAACTCCTCGAATCGATCCTCGTGGGCCGCACCGAGCGGCATCTCGCCCTGGAACTGGAACGTCGACTTGTCGATCACGGCGCCGACGGGCCCGCTTTCCCCACCTCGGTGGGTACGGGACCGAACTCCGGCATCGGAGTGCACCGGCCCGGCGACCGACGGGTCGAGGAGGGCGACTTCCTCTCCGTGTGCCTGGGCGCCACCTACCGCGGCTACCGCTGCGAGATCGGCCGCACCTTCGTCATCGGGACCTCGCCCGCCGACTGGCAGATCGAGCTGTACGACCTCGTCTTCGCAGCTCAGCGGGCCGGCCGGGAGAGCCTCGTGCCCGGTGTGGAGTGCCGTGAGGTGGACCGGGCCGCCCGTCACGTACTGGACTCCGCAGGGTATGGTGACGGACTCGCGCAGCTGACCGGACACGGGGTGGGCCTCGAAATCGAAGAGGACCCGCAGTTGGCCCCCGCCGCCATGGGTAAACTTGACGCTTGTGTGCCGGTCACCGTCGAACCGGGGGTCCACCTCCCGGGCCGGGGCGGCGTCCGGATCGATGACACGCTCGTCGTTCGCCCCGAGGCGGACGGCGGACCCGAGCTACTCACCATCACGACCAAGGAGCTGCTCGCGCTCTAGCCCCCAAGGGCTGTGTGCGGGACCCGGGGTCGTCCACGTCAGTCCAGGAGATTCCGCAACCGTGGCTTCCACGAACGACCTCAAGAACGGCCTGGTGCTCAAGCTCGACGGGGGCCAGCTCTGGTCCGTCGTCGAGTTCCAGCACGTCAAGCCCGGCAAGGGCCCTGCCTTCGTGCGCACCAAGCTCAAGAACGTGCTCTCCGGCAAGGTCGTCGACAAGACGTTCAACGCCGGCGTCAAGGTCGAGACGGCCACTGTCGACAAGCGCGACATGCAGTTCTCGTACATGGACGGCGACTACTTCGTCTTCATGGACATGGAGACGTACGACCAGCTCATGGTCGACCGCAAGGCTGTCGGCGACGCCGCCAACTTCCTGATCGAGGGCTTCACCGCCACGGTCGCCCAGCACGAGGGCGAGGTGCTCTTCGTCGAGCTGCCGGCCGCCGTCGAGCTGGTCGTCAAGGAGACCGAGCCGGGCGTCCAGGGCGACCGGTCCACCGGTGGCACCAAGCCCGCCACGCTGGAGACGGACCACCAGATCCAGGTCCCGCTCTTCATCACCACGGGCGAGAAGATCAAGGTCGACACCCGTGACAGCAGCTACCTCGGCCGGGTGAACAGCTAACCGTGGCCGCCCGTAACACGGCCCGCAAGCGAGCCTTCCAGATCCTCTTCGAGGCCGACCAGCGCGGCGCCGACGTCGTGACGGTCCTCGCCGACTGGGTCAAGAACTCGCACAGCGACCCGCAGCAGCCGCCCGTCAGCGAGTACACGATGGAGCTGGTCGAGGGGTACGCCCCCAAGGCGCGCCGCATCGACGAGCTGATCTCGCAGTACTCCGTCGACTGGACCCTCGACCGGATGCCCGTCGTCGACCGCAACATCCTGCGGCTCGGTGCCTACGAGCTGATCTGGGTCGACGGGACTCCGGACGCCGTGGTGCTCGACGAGGCCGTCTCGCTGGCCAAGGAGTTCTCCACGGACGACTCTCCGGCGTTCATCAACGGTCTTCTGGCCCGCTTCAAGGACCTGAAGCCCTCGCTGCGCCGCGACGAGGCATAAAAGCCGCAGTCGTTCGAGCCGAGCTCGCAGGCCCGAAGTAGAACTTGAACATTGTTCTGCTTCGGGCCTGGTGCGTTCCCGGGGATCCTGCGTAGGTTCACGCCATGTCCCCAACAGGCCTCCCCGCCCGGGTCCGGATCGGCTACGGCCTCGGCTCCTTCGCCACCGGCACCTTCGGCACCGTCCCCGGTCTGCTGCTGCTCTACTACCTGACGGATGTGCTCGGCGTCGGTGCGGGCCTCGCCGGACTGCTCGTCTTCCTCCCCAAGGCGTGGGACGTGGTTCTCAACCCGTGGATCGGCAGCCTGTCCGACCGCAGCACCCGCTCCCGCTTCGGCCCGCGCCGCTCCTGGATGCTGCTCGGCGCCGTCACCATGCCGCTCTGCTTCGCCGCCATGTTCGCGGCGCCCGGCGGTCTCGAAGGCGGTCCTGCCGCCGCCTACGTCGCCGTGCTCTTCCTGCTGACGGCCTCCGCGTACGCCTGCTTCCAGGTCCCGTACGTCGCCCTGCCCGCGGAACTCACCGACGACCCCGACGAGCGGGCCCGCGTCATGTCCTGGCGCGTCGCCTTCCTCGCCGTGGCGATCCTGCTGGCGGGCGCCGTCGCGCCGATGCTCGCGGGGTCCACGGCCGACGACCGGGGGAGCGCGGGCGGCTACCGGCTGATGGGCCTGGTGGTCGGCGTGGTCCTCGCCTGCGGCATGCTCGCCGCCGTGGGCGCGACGGCCGGCGCCCGGAGCGTCGTGCGGACCACCGGTGAGCCCAGGTGCGAGACAGGCTCTGGCCTGCTCGCCCAGCTGCGAGCCGCCCGTGGCAACGCACCCTTCGCCTGGCTGCTCGCCGCCTTCGTGGTGCAGGCCGCCGCGACCGGCCTGATGCTCGCCGGGACCCAGTACTTCGCCACGTACATCCTGGACCGGCCGAGCGCCACGACCGTCCTCTTCGCCTGTCTCATCGTGCCGTCGCTGCTCGCGATGCCCCTGTGGCTCGCCGTCGGCCGCCGCACCGGCAAGCGCGACGCGGCCGTCGGCGCCTCGCTCTGTTTCCTGGTCGGCGCGGCGGGCGCGGCCGCGGGACGCCAGCTTCCCGATGCCCTGATCTACGTGTCCGTGGCCCTGGCCGGTGTCGGGTACGCGGGCATGCAGATGCTGCCGCTCGCCATGCTCGGCGACGCGATCGCCGCCGACGCGTACACCAGCGGCCGGCGCCGGGCGGGCGTCTTCACCGGGCTGTGGACCGCGGGGGAGACGCTCGGACTCGCCCTGGGGCCCGGCCTGTTCGGGCTCGTGCTCTCCCTGGGCGACTTCGTCTCGTCCGACGCCGACCACCGGGTGGCGCAGCCCGGCTCGGCGCTCACCGCGATCGTCACCGGCTTCGGCGTGCTGCCCGCCGTGCTGCTGCTCCTGAGCCTTCCGCTGCTGGCCCGCTACCGGCTCACCGAGGCCGAGCTGACCCGGCTGCGGGACACGGCCGGGACGCGCTCCGCCGCCTGATCCCTTCGCCCGCACCCCTATGACGCGGCGCCATCGCCCCGTACGACGAGGAGAGTTCCGCATGAGTACCGACCACGACGCGATCCTGGAGCGTCTCGCCGAGCTGCGCGCGGGCGACCTGCCCACCCGCGGCGGACGCACCATGGCGTACGTCTACGACTCCGGACTCGGCGGCCTCGAAGAGCTCGCGGCCGCCGCGCAGGCCGCCTTCGCCGGGGTCAACGGGCTCGACATGACGGCCTTCCCGAGCGTCGTGGAGCTGGAGAACGATCTGGTGCGACGGGCCACCGCGCTGCTCGGCGGCGGCGCGGGCACCTTCACCAGCGGCGGCACCGAGAGCTGTCTCCTCGCCGTGCTGACGGCCCGTCAGCATGCGCGCAGAACACGGGGCGTGACCCGTCCCGAGCTGGTGCTCCCGGACACTGCGCACGCCGCCTTCCACAAGGCGGCCGAACTCTTCGGCCTCGACGTGGTGACCGTGCCCGTCGATCCGGCCACCTTCAAGGTGCGCCCCGCCGATGTCGCGGCCGCGATCACCGAGCACACCGCCCTGGTCGTCGTCTCCGCCCCTTCGTACGCGCACGGTGTCATCGACCCGGTCGCCGAGGTCGCCGCACTGGCCGCGGAGCGCGGGGTGCTCTGCCACGTCGACGCCTGCATCGGCGGCTGGTACCTGGGTCACCTGAGGCGCGCCGCGGACGCCCCGGACATCCCCGACTTCGGGCTCACCGTCCCCGGCGTGACCTCCCTCTCCGTCGATCTGCACAAGTACGGCTACGCGGCGAAGGGCGCCTCGCTGCTTCTCTTCGAGGACGCCGAGCTGCGCCGGCACGGCTGGTTCGCGCACGCCTCCTGGCCCGGCTACCCCGTCGTCAACTCCACCCTCCAGGGCACCAAGTCCGCCGGACCGCTCGCCGCGGCTTGGGCGGTGACCGAGCGCGTCGGGACCGATGGTTACACCGCGCTGTCGACGCGCGTCCACCGGACGACCCGGGAACTGGCCGACGGGGTCGGGGGGATCGACGGACTGCGACTGCTCGCCCGCCCCGAGGCATCGCTGATCGCGGTCGCCTCGGACGATCCGGAGGTGGATGTGTTCGTCGTGGCGGACGAAATGCGCGAGAGCGGCTGGTACCTCCAGCCTCAGCCGGCCTTCGGGTCCTCGCCGGCCAATCTGCATCTGACGGTCACCGCGGCGGTCGCGGACGCGGAGACCGTGCGGCTCCTCCTCGACGAGCTGGACAAGGCCGTGGGGCGGGCGCGCGCGGCCGGTCCGGTGCGGGTCGACCCGGCGATCGTCGAGGCCGCGGCCTCGCTGGACCCCGACGCGCTGACCCCGGACGAGGTCGAGATCGCGCTGGCCCTCGCGGGCGTGGGGGAGGGCGGCGCGCTGCCGCAGCGGATGGCGCCGGTCCTCGCGGTCCTCCAGGCGCTGCCGCCGAAGCTGAGCGAGCGGCTGCTGCCCGAGGTCATCGGGCGGCTGTACGGGGCGGTGGGCGGATAACGGTCGAGGGGCGGAGCCGGTCGGCTCCGCCCCTCGGATGTGACGTTTCTTCTCTATCGGCCCGCTGAACGGATCCGGATCAGGCCTCTTCGTGCGCCACGGCACGGCGCGCGTCCGCGTCCAACACGCCCCAGCTGATCAGCTGCTCGGTCAGGACCGAGGGCGACTGGTCGTAGATGACCGCAAGGGTGCGCAGGTCGTCCTGGCGGATCGACAGCACCTTGCCGTTGTAGTCACCGCGCTGCGACTGGATCGTCGCCGCATAGCGCTGCAGCGGACCCGCCTTCTCCGGCGGCACGTGGGCGAGCCGCTCCAGGTCCAGGACGAGCTTCGGCGGGGGCTCGGCGGCGCCGCCCGGGGTGGTGCCCGGCAACAGCTCCTGAACCGGCACGCCGTAGAAGTCCGCCAGCTCGGCGAGGCGCTGCACGGTCACGGCACGGTCGCCGCGCTCGTACGACCCGACCACGACCGCCTTCCAGCGGCCCTGGGACTTCTCCTCGACACCGTGGAGGGAAAGGCCCTGCTGGGTACGGATCGCGCGGAGCTTCGCCCCGAGCTGTTTGGCGTATTCGCTGGACATATAGCTCCCCGGACACTGCATCACTTAGCGGCTGCGCCGCGTGGCTGGTAACTCACTGTGAGGTTACGCAGCGTTACTTGGCCGCGTCAAGCCGAATGGTCCGTACCGACCATCTCCCGAATCCGGCGTTTCCGCACCTTCAGGCGGGTGATCAGCGGCGTTGAGGGGCTGGTAGTGTGGATGGCGCAATTCCGACGTCCTTTAAGATCCGTCCCGTGAGGCGGAGAAGGGGGTCCGTTTCGTATGGACACGCCGAATTCCGATGCCCGGTCCGTTCTCGAAGGCCCTGACATCGCGCGGGTACTGACCCGTATCGCCCACGAGATCGTCGAGCGCGCCAAGGGCGCCGAGGACGTGGTCCTCCTGGGCATTCCCACGCGGGGCGTCTTCCTCGCCCGCCGCCTGGCCGAGAAGCTCGAAGAGGTCACCGGCCGCACCGTTCCCGTCGGCTCGCTGGACATCACCATGTACCGCGACGACCTGCGGATGCACCCGCCGCGCGCGCTGGCCCGCACCGAGATCCCCGCCGCGGGGATCGACGGCCGGCTCGTCGTCCTCGTCGACGACGTGCTCTTCTCGGGCCGCACCATCCGCGCCGCGCTCGACGCGCTGAACGACATCGGGCGGCCGCGCGCCGTGCAGCTCGCGGTCCTCGTCGACCGGGGCCACCGCGAACTCCCGATCCGCGCCGACTACGTCGGCAAGAACCTCCCCACGTCGCTGCGGGAGACGGTCAAGGTCCAGCTCGCCGAGGAGGACGGCCGCGACGCCGTACTGCTCGGCGCCAAGCCGGACCCCAAGGCGGCCGAGCAGTAGCCACCTCTCCTGCCGCACGTGCCCACGTGCGGCGAGACAGGTGCGCCCTCGCGCGCCCGTATGCCCCGAAACGTCCTGAACTTCTCTACGGAGCACCCCAGATGATGCGACACCTCATCTCGGCCGCCGACCTCACCCGCGACGACGCCGTTCTCATCCTCGACACCGCCGAGGAGATGGCGCGGGTCGCCGACCGGCCCATCAAGAAGCTGCCCGCGCTGCGCGGCCGGACCATCTGCAACCTCTTCTTCGAGGACTCGACGCGCACCCGGATCTCGTTCGAGGCCGCCGAGAAGCGCCTGTCCGCGGACGTCATCAACTTCGCCGCCAAGGGCTCCAGCGTCTCCAAGGGCGAGTCCCTGAAGGACACCGCCCAGACCCTCGAGGCCATGGGCGTCGACGCGGTCGTCATCCGGCACAGCGCCTCCGGCGCCCCCTACCGGCTCGCGACCTCCGGCTGGATCGACGCCCCCGTCATCAACGCCGGCGACGGCACCCACCAGCACCCCACCCAGGCGCTGCTCGACGCCTTCACCATGCGCCGCCGCCTCGTCGGCCGGGACGCCGGGATCGGCCAGGGCCTGGACGGCAAGCGCGTCACGCTCGTCGGCGACGTCCTGCACAGCCGCGTCGCCCGCTCGAACGTCGACCTGCTGCACACCCTCGGCGCCGAGGTCACCCTCGTCGCGCCGCCCACCCTGCTGCCCGTCGGCGTCGAGTCCTGGCCCTGCGACGTCAGTTACGACCTGGACAGCACGCTGCCGAAGACGGACGCCGTGATGATGCTCCGCGTGCAGCGGGAGCGCATGAACGCCGCGTTCTTCCCGACCGAGCGCGAGTACAGCCGCCGCTACGGCCTCGACGGCGAGCGCATGGCGAAGATGCCGGAGCACGCCATCGTGATGCACCCCGGCCCGATGGTCCGCGGCATGGAGATCACCGCCGAGGTCGCCGACTCCGAGCGCTGCACGGTCATCGAGCAGGTCGCCAACGGCGTCCACACCCGGATGGCCGTCCTCTACCTGCTTCTGGGCGGCAACGAGCCCGCCGTCACGCACACCCGTACCGAGGGGAACTGAACAACATGAGCAAGATCCTGATCCGTGGTGCGAAGGTGCTCGGCGGCGAGCCGCAGGACGTCCTGATCGACGGCGCCGTCATCGCCGAGGTCGGTACCGGGCTGAGCGCCGAGGGCGCCGAGGTCGTCGAGGCCGACGGCAAGGTCCTCCTGCCGGGCCTCGTCGACCTCCACACCCACCTGCGCGAGCCGGGCCGCGAGGACTCCGAGACCGTCCTCACCGGCACGCGGGCCGCCGCCACCGGTGGCTACACCGCCGTGTTCGCCATGGCCAACACCTTCCCCGTGGCCGACACCGCGGGCGTCGTCGAGCAGGTGTACCGGCTCGGCCAGGAGCACGGCTACTGCGACGTGCAGCCCATCGGCGCCGTCACCGTCGGCCTGGAGGGCGCCAAGCTCGCCGAGCTGGGCGCCATGCACGAGTCCGCGGCCGGCGTCACCGTCTTCTCCGACGACGGCAAGTGCGTCCACGACGCCGTGATCATGCGCCGCGCCCTGGAGTACGTGAAGGCCTTCGGCGGCGTCGTCGCCCAGCACGCGCAGGAGCCCCGCCTCACCGAGGGCGCCCAGATGAACGAGGGCACCGTCTCCGCCGAGCTGGGCCTGGGCGGCTGGCCGGCCGTGGCCGAAGAATCGATCATCGCCCGGGACGTCCTGCTCGCCGAGCACGTCGGGTCCCGCGTGCACATCTGCCACCTGTCGACCGCCGGGTCCGTCGAGATCGTGCGCTGGGCCAAGTCCCGCGGCATCGACGTCACCGCCGAGGTCACCCCGCACCACCTGCTCCTCACCGACGAGCTGGTGCGCTCGTACAACCCGGTCTACAAGGTGAACCCGCCGCTGCGCACCGAGAAGGACGTCATGGCGCTGCGCGAGGCGCTCGCCGACGGCACCATCGACATCGTCGCCACCGACCACGCCCCGCACCCGCACGAGGACAAGGACTGCGAGTGGGCCGCCGCCGCCATGGGCATGGTCGGCCTGGAGACCGCGCTGAGCGTCGTCCAGCAGACGATGGTCGAGACGGGCCTGCTCGACTGGGCCGGCGTCGCCGACCGGATGTCCGCCAAGCCCGCCGAGATCGGGCGGGCCGACGGCCATGGACGCCCCGTCTCGGCAGGTGAGCCCGCCAACCTGGTTCTGGTCGACGCCGACTACCGTGGAGCCGTTGACCCCGCGGGCTTCGCCTCCCGCAGCCGCAACACCCCGTACGAGGGCCGTGAGCTGCCGGGGCGCGTCACCCACACCTGGCTGCGGGGCAAGGCCACCCTCGCCGACGGGAAGCTCGCGTGACACCTCTGCTGCAACTGGCCGCCGAACAGAAGTCGGCGGACGTGACGGACTGGCCCGGCCGGATCGGCTGGATCGTCGGACTGCTGCTCTTCATCGCGCTCGTCTACTGGCTCATGCGCCAGGGCTGGAAGTGGCGCGGCACGCTCCAGGGAGACGTACCGCCGCTGCCCGCCGCGCCGAGTGAGCAGAGCCCGGCGAAACTGGAGCTGAGCGGTCGCTACCACGGCTCGACCACGGCAGGGCAGTGGCTCGACCGCATCGTGGCGCACGGCCTCGGCACCCGCAGCCGCGTCGAGCTGACCCTCACCGACGAGGGGCTGAATGTCGTACGCCCGGGGGCGAACGACTTCTTCGTCCCGACGGCGGCGCTGCGCGAGGCCCGGCTCGACAAGGGCATCGCCGGCAAGGTCCTCGCCGAGGGCGGCCTGCTGATCGTCACCTGGAGCCACGGCGAGAAGCTGATCGACTCCGGGTTCCGCTCCGACCGCGCCGCCGAGCAGGCCGAGTGGGTCACCGCCATCAACAACATGATCGACACGAGTTCCACGCCCATCACGACGGAAGGCACCGCACGATGACCACCTCCACCAGGGGAGCCAGCAAGGTTCCCGCCGTTCTCGTCCTGGAGGACGGCCGCGTGTTCCGCGGCCGCGCCTACGGGGCCGTGGGGGAGACCTTCGGCGAGGCCGTGTTCTCCACCGGCATGACCGGCTACCAGGAGACCCTGACCGACCCGTCGTACGACCGCCAGATCGTGGTCGCCACCGCCCCGCAGATCGGCAACACGGGCTGGAACGACGAGGACGACGAGTCGAGCCGCATCTGGGTCTCGGGCTACGTCGTGCGCGACCCCGCCCGCATCCCCTCGAACTGGCGCGCAAAGCGCTCGCTCGACGACGAGCTGGTCGCCCAGAACATCGTCGGCATCAGCGGCATCGACACCCGCGCCCTCACCCGCCACCTGCGCGAGCGCGGCTCGATGCGGTCCGGCATCTTCTCCGGCGCGGACCTGGCGTCCGACGCCGAGCTGATCGCGAAGGTCCAGGCGCAGCCCGTCATGAAGGGCCTGAGCCTGTACGAGGAGGTCGCCACCAAGGAGGCCTACGTCGTCCCGGCGGTCGGCGAGAAGAAGTTCACCGTCGCCGCCATCGACCTCGGCATCAAGGGCATGACCCCGCAGCGGATGGCCGAGCGCGGCATCGAGGTGCACGTGCTGCCCGCCACGGCGAGCGTCGAGGACGTCTACGCCGTCGGCCCCGACGGTGTGTTCTTCTCCAACGGCCCGGGCGACCCGGCCACCGCCGAGGGCCCCGTCGCGCTGATGACCGCCGTCCTGGAGCGCAGGACGCCGCTGTTCGGCATCTGCTTCGGCAACCAGATCCTCGGCCGCGCCCTCGGCTTCGGCACGTACAAGCTGAAGTACGGCCACCGCGGCATCAACCAGCCGGTGCAGGACCGCACCACCGGCAAGGTCGAGGTCACCGCGCACAACCACGGCTTCGCCGTGGACGCGCCGCTCGACAAGGTGAGCGAGACGCCCTTCGGCCGAGCCGAGGTCTCCCACGTCTGCCTGAACGACCAGGTCGTCGAAGGCCTCCAGCTGCTCGACCAGCCGGCCTTCTCCGTCCAGTACCACCCGGAGGCGGCGGCCGGTCCGCACGACGCCGCCTACCTGTTCGACCGCTTCACGTCTTTGATGAACACCGCCTTGGAGGGCCAGCGTGCCTAAGCGCTCCGATATCCAGTCCGTCCTGGTCATCGGCTCCGGCCCGATCGTCATCGGCCAGGCCGCCGAGTTCGACTACTCCGGCACCCAGGCGTGCCGCGTCCTGAAGTCCGAGGGCCTGCGGGTCATCCTCGTGAACTCCAACCCGGCGACGATCATGACCGACCCGGAGATCGCCGACGCCACGTACGTCGAGCCGATCACCCCCGAGTTCGTCGAGAAGATCATCGCCAAGGAGCGCCCCGACGCGCTGCTGCCCACCCTCGGCGGCCAGACCGCGCTCAACACCGCGATCTCCATGCACGAGCAGGGCGTCCTCGAGAAGTACGGCGTCGAGCTGATCGGCGCCAACGTCGAGGCGATCAACAAGGGCGAGGACCGCGACCTCTTCAAGGGCGTCGTCGAAGAGGTCCGCAAGAAGATCGGGCACGGCGAGTCCGCCCGCTCGGTCATCTGCCACACCATGGACGACGTGCTGAAGGGTGTCGACACCCTCGGCGGCTACCCCGTCGTCGTCCGCCCCTCCTTCACCATGGGCGGCGCCGGCTCCGGCTTCGCGCACGACGAGGAGGAGCTGCGCCGCATCGCCGGTCAGGGCCTGACCCTGTCTCCCACCACCGAGGTGCTCCTGGAGGAGTCCATCCTCGGCTGGAAGGAGTACGAGCTGGAGCTGATGCGCGACAAGAACGACAACGTCGTGGTCGTCTGCTCCATCGAGAACTTCGACCCGATGGGCGTCCACACCGGCGACTCGATCACCGTCGCGCCCTCGATGACGCTGACCGACCGCGAGTACCAGCGCCTGCGTGACATCGGCATCGCGATCATCCGCGAGGTCGGCGTCGACACCGGCGGCTGCAACATCCAGTTCGCGATCGACCCCGAAGACGGCCGCGTCATCGTCATCGAGATGAACCCGCGTGTGTCGCGGTCCTCCGCGCTCGCCTCCAAGGCCACGGGCTTCCCGATCGCGAAGATCGCCGCCAAGCTGGCCGTCGGTTACACGCTCGACGAGATCCCGAACGACATCACCGAGAAGACGCCGGCCTCCTTCGAGCCGACGCTCGACTACGTGGTCGTGAAGGCCCCGCGGTTCGCCTTCGAGAAGTTCCCGAGCGCCGACTCCACGCTGACGACGACCATGAAGTCGGTCGGCGAGGCCATGGCGATCGGCCGCAACTTCACCGAGGCGTTCCAGAAGGCGCTGCGCTCCCTGGAGAAGAAGGGCTCGCAGTTCACCTTCGTCGGCGCGACCGGCGACAAGACCGCCCTCCTCGAAGAGTCGGTCCGCCCGACCGACGGCCGGATCAACACCGTCATGGAGGCGATCCGCGCCGGTGCCACGCCCGAGGAGGTCTTCGACTACACGAAGATCGACCCGTGGTTCGTGGACCAGCTGTTCCTGATCAAGGAGGTCGCGGACGAGCTGGCCGCCGCCGAGCGGCTCGACGCCGAGCTGCTCGCCGAGGCCAAGCGCCACGGCTTCTCCGACCACCAGATCGCCGAGATCCGCGGCCTGCGCGAGGACGTCGTCCGCGAGGTCCGGCACGCCCTGGGCGTCCGCCCGGTCTACAAGACGGTCGACACCTGCGCCGCCGAGTTCGCCGCCAAGACGCCGTACTTCTACTCCTCGTACGACGAGGAGTCCGAGGTCGCGACCCGCACCAAGCCCGCTGTGATCATCCTGGGCTCCGGCCCGAACCGCATCGGCCAGGGCATCGAGTTCGACTACTCCTGCGTCCACGCCTCCTTCGCGCTCAGCGACGCGGGCTACGAGACCGTGATGGTCAACTGCAACCCGGAGACGGTCTCCACGGACTACGACACGTCCGACCGCCTGTACTTCGAGCCGCTGACGCTCGAGGACGTGCTGGAGATCGTGCACGCCGAGTCCCTCGCGGGCCCGATCGCGGGCGTCATCGTGCAGCTCGGCGGCCAGACCCCGCTGGGCCTCGCGCAGGCGCTCAAGGACAACGGCGTGCCGGTCGTCGGCACCTCTCCGGAGGCGATCCACGCCGCCGAGGACCGCGGCGCCTTCGGCCGCGTCCTCGCCGAGGCGGGCCTGCCGGCCCCGAAGCACGGCACGGCCACCACGTTCGCGGAGGCGAAGGCGATCGCCGACGAGATCGGCTACCCGGTCCTCGTCCGCCCGTCGTACGTCCTCGGCGGCCGCGGCATGGAGATCGTCTACGACGAGACCCGCCTGTCCTCGTACATCGAGGAGTCCACCGAGATCAGCCCGTCCCGGCCGGTCCTCGTCGACCGCTTCCTGGACGACGCCATCGAGATCGACGTCGACGCCCTGTACGACGGCGAGGAGCTGTACCTCGGCGGCGTCATGGAGCACATCGAGGAAGCCGGCATCCACTCCGGCGACTCGGCGTGCGCGCTGCCCCCGATCACCCTCGGCGGCTACGACATCAAGCGCCTGCGCGTCTCGACCGAGGCCATCGCCAAGGGCGTCGGCGTGCGCGGACTGATCAACATCCAGTTCGCCATGGCCGGGGACATCCTCTACGTCCTCGAAGCGAACCCGCGCGCCTCGCGCACCGTGCCCTTCACCTCGAAGGCGACCGCGGTGCCGCTCGCGAAGGCCGCCGCCCGCATCTCGCTGGGCGCCACCGTCGCCGAGCTGCGCGCCGAGGGCCTGCTCCCGAAGACCGGCGACGGCGGCACCCTGCCGCTCGACGCGCCGATCTCCGTCAAGGAGGCCGTCATGCCGTGGTCGCGGTTCCGCGACATCCACGGCCGCGGCGTCGACACGGTCCTCGGCCCGGAGATGCGCTCCACCGGCGAGGTCATGGGCATCGACTCGGTCTTCGGCACGGCGTACGCCAAGTCGCAGGCCGGCGCCTACGGCCCGCTGCCCACCAAGGGCCGCGCCTTCATCTCGGTCGCCAACCGCGACAAGCGCTCGATGATCTTCCCGGCGCGCGAGCTGGTCGCCCACGGCTTCGAGCTGCTCGCCACGTCCGGCACGGCCGAGGTGCTCAAGCGCAACGGCATCAACGCCACCGTCGTGCGCAAGCAGTCCGAGGGCGAGGGCCCCAACGGCGAGAAGACGATCGTCCAGCTGATCCACGACGGTGACGTCGACCTGATCGTCAACACCCCGTACGGCACCGGCGGCCGCCTCGACGGCTACGAGATCCGGACGGCCGCCGTGGCCCGCTCCGTGCCCTGCCTGACCACGGTCCAGGCCCTCGCGGCCGCCGTCCAGGGCATCGACGCGCTCAACCACGGCGACGTGGGCGTCAGCTCACTGCAGGAACATGCGGAACACCTGACCGCGGCCCGCGACTAGCAACCCAAGAGGGGGACACCGGAAACGGTGTCCCCCTCTTCATGAGGACACCATCATGTACAAGCTGTTCTTCAACCTCGTCTTCAAGCGCATGGACCCCGAGAAGGCCCACTACCTGGCCTTCCGCTGGATCCGCGGCGCGGCCCGCACCCCCGTCCTGCGCACCTTCGTGGCGGCCGCCCTCGCGCCCCGCCACAAGGAGCTGCGCACCGAGGCCCTCGGCCTGCGCATGCACGGCCCCTTCGGGCTCGCCGCCGGATTCGACAAGAACGCCATCGCGATCGACGGCATGGCGATGCTCGGCTTCGACCACATCGAGATCGGCACCGTCACCGGCGAGCCGCAGCCCGGCAACCCCAAGAAGCGCCTCTTCCGCCTGGTCCCGGACCGCGCGCTGATCAACCGCATGGGCTTCAACAACGAGGGCTCGCTGGCCGTCGCCGCCCGCCTGGCCTCCCGCAACCCGGTCTTCAGGACCACGGTCGGCGTGAACATCGGCAAGACCAAGGTCGTCCCCGAGGCGGAGGCCGTCGGCGACTACGTGAAGTCCACCGAGCGCCTCGCCGCCTTCGCCGACTACCTCGTGGTCAACGTCTCCTCGCCGAACACCCCCGGCCTGCGCAACCTCCAGGCCACCGAGGCGCTGCGCCCCCTGCTGACCGCCGTGCGCGAGGCCGCCGACCGCACCGTCCGCGCGCACCGCGTCCCCCTCCTGGTGAAGATCGCGCCCGACCTCGCCGACGAGGACGTCGACGCCGTCGCCGACCTGGCCGTCGAGCTGGGCCTGGACGGCATCATCGCCACCAACACCACGATCTCCCGCGAGGGCCTGAAGACCACCGGCGCCGTCGTGAACGAGACCGGCGGCCTGTCCGGCGCGCCCCTCAAGGAGCGCTCCCTGGAGGTCCTCAGGCGTCTCTACGCGCGCGTGGGGGACCGGATCACCCTCGTGGGCGTCGGCGGCGTCGAGAACGCCGAGGACGCCTGGCAGCGCATCCTCGCCGGCGCCACGCTGGTCCAGGGCTACTCGGCCTTCATCTACGAGGGCCCGTTCTACGCCCGCGCGATCCACAAGGGCCTCGCCGCCCGCCTTCGTACGAGCCCGTACGCCACCCTCGCCGAAGCGGTCGGCGCCGATGTGAAGAAGGTGTCCGCATGACTGCTCTGGAGCCCTTCGGCGCCCGGCTGCGCCGCGTCATGGACGAGCGCGGGCCGCTCTGCGTCGGCATCGACCCGCACGCCGCCCTGCTGGCCTCCTGGGGCCTGAAGGACGACATCGCGGGCCTGGAGACCTTCACGCGGACCACCGTCGAGGCGCTGGCCGAGACGGTCGCCGTGGTCAAGCCGCAGATGGCGTTCTTCGAACGGTTCGGCTCGCGCGGGGTCGCCGTCCTGGAGAAGGCGGTGGCCGACCTGCGCGCCGCGGGCACCCTCGTCGTCATGGACGCCAAGCGCGGCGACATCGGCTCCACCATGGCCGCGTACGCCCAGACCTTCCTGCACCGGGACTCCCCGCTGTTCTCGGACGCCCTCACCGTGTCGCCGTACCTCGGCTACGGCTCGCTGAAGCCGGCCGTCGATCTTGCGCGCGAGTCCGGCGCCGGGCTCTTCGTGCTCGCGCTGACCTCCAACCCGGAGGGCGGCGAGGTCCAGCACGCCGTGCGGGCCGACGGGAAGAACGTGGGCGCCACGATGCTCGCCCACCTCACCGAGGAGAACGCCGGCGCGGCCCCCATGGGCTCCTTCGGCGCGGTCGTCGGCGCGACCCTGGGCGACCTGTCCTCGTACGCGCTCGACATCAACGGCCCGCTCCTCGCGCCCGGCATCGGCGCGCAGGGCGCCACGGCGGCCGATCTCCCGGCCGTCTTCGGCTCCGCCGTCCACAACGTCGTACCGAATGTGAGCCGGGGCGTCCTCAAGGAGGGGCCCTCCGTGACGGCGCTGCGGGACGCGGCCGTGCGGTTCGCGGACGAGGTGCGTGAGGCGGTCGGGACCGCGAATTGAGGCTGCTCAGGGGTGGCACTGCGTGCCGACCTTTGGCCGAGCGTCCGAATCCTGACCGATTTAGCAGACGATATGCCCGAAATGCGCGGCCTGGGAGAGGCTGACCAGGACTTTTCCTCTGTTCTCGCTGACTCTGACCGCCGCGGCCGCTAGTCTCCGACGAGAGCGAACGGGCGAACGCAGGCAAGCGCGTTGCTCCTAGCTCACCAGGTGTGGGGCGACCAGCTTCCGCACCGGTCCGTATCCGACAGTTGACATCCGAGGTGACGTAGGCGTGGCTCTTCCGCCCCTTACCCCTGAACAGCGCGCAGCCGCGCTCGAAAAGGCCGCCGCGGCTCGCCGGGAGCGGGCCGAGGTCAAGAATCGACTCAAGCACTCCGGCGCCTCCCTGCACGAGGTCATCAAGCAGGGCCAGGAGAACGACGTCATCGGCAAGATGAAGGTCTCCGCCCTGCTTGAGTCCCTGCCTGGCGTGGGCAAGGTCCGCGCCAAGCAGATCATGGAGCGCCTCGGGATCTCCGAATCCCGCCGGGTGCGCGGTCTCGGTTCCAACCAGATCGCCTCCCTGGAGCGCGAGTTCGGCAGCACCGGCGCCTGAGTGACTCCGGGCCGGCCCCGGGGCTGGTCCGGGCACTCCGGAACAACTGGAATAATCGCTGCATGAGTGAACGTCCGCGGCTGACCGTGCTCTCCGGCCCCTCCGGGGTCGGCAAGAGCACGGTCGTCGCTCATATGCGCAAGGAACACCCCGAGGTCTGGCTCTCGGTGTCGGCGACGACCCGTAAGCCGCGCCCGGGCGAGAAGCACGGTGTCCAGTACTTCTTCGTCACCGACGAGGAAATGGACAAGCTGATCGCCAACGGCGAGCTCCTTGAGTGGGCCGAATTCGCGGGGAACCGCTACGGCACCCCGCGGCGTGCCGTCCTCGACCGCCTCGAAGCGGGCGAGCCGGTGCTCCTCGAGATCGATCTCCAGGGCGCGCGTCTGGTCCGTGAGTCGATGCCCGAGGCGCAGCTGGTCTTCCTCGCCCCGCCGAGCTGGGACGAGCTGGTGCGCCGGCTCACCGGGCGCGGTACCGAGTCCGCCGAGGTGATCGAGCGCCGTCTCGACACCGCCAAGGTGGAGCTGGCCTCGGAGGCGGAGTTCGACACGACCCTTGTCAATACCTCCGTCGAGGACGTAGCGCGCGAGCTGCTAGCCTTGATGAAAGTTCTTTGATCTTTACCCCAGTCGGGACCCCTCCGGTTCCGGCGCCCATCGGAAGGCAGAGAGTGTCCTCTTCCATTACCGCGCCCGAGGGCATCATCAACCCGCCGATTGATGAGCTGCTCGAAGCCACCGACTCGAAGTACAGCCTGGTCATCTACGCCGCCAAGCGCGCGCGTCAGATCAACGCGTACTACTCGCAGCTCGGTGAGGGCCTCCTCGAGTACGTCGGCCCGCTGGTGGACACCCACGTCCACGAGAAGCCGCTCTCGATCGCCCTGCGCGAGATCAACGCGGGTCTGCTGACGTCCGAGGCCATCGAGGGCCCGGCGCAGTAACGCTCGTCTCTCGCGGTATGTACGTCGTCACAGGCCCGGCAGAGCTTCTGCCGGGCCTGTGGTGTGTCATGGAGTCGTACGTTTCCTCGTACGCAGTGGAGTCAGGGGAGAGCCGGTGCCGTCGAAGCCGAAGGTCGTTCTGGGAGTCAGCGGTGGGATCGCCGCCTACAAGGCGTGCGAGCTGCTGCGTCGGCTGACGGAGTCCGGCCACGACGTACGCGTCGTCCCCACCGACTCGTCGCTGCACTTCGTCGGCGCCGCGACCTGGTCCGCCCTCTCCGGCAACCCGGTCTCCACCGAGGTCTGGGACTCCGTCCACGAGGTCCCGCACGTGCGCATCGGCCAGCACGCCGATGTCGTGGTCGTCGCCCCGGCCACGGCCGACATGCTGGCCAAGGCGGCCCACGGCCTCGCCGACGACCTCCTCACCAACACGCTCCTCACCGCCCGCTGTCCGGTGATCTTCGCGCCCGCGATGCACACCGAGATGTGGGAGCACCCGGCGACCCAGGAGAACGTCGCCACGCTGCGCCGCCGCGGCGCCCTCGTCATCGAGCCCGCCGTCGGCCGGCTGACCGGCGTGGACACCGGCAAGGGGCGCTTCCCCGACCCGGTGGAGATCTTCGAGTACGTGCGCCGGGTGCTCGCCCGCGGCGCCGAGGCCCCGGACCTGTCCGGGCGGCACGTCGTCGTCAGCGCCGGCGGCACCCGCGAGCCCCTCGACCCGGTCCGCTTCCTCGGCAACCGCTCCTCCGGCAAGCAGGGCTACGCGCTCGCCCGCACCGCCGCCGCGCGCGGCGCCCGGGTCACGCTGCTGTCCGCGAACGCGACCCTGCCCGACCCGGCCGGCGTCGACGTCGTCCACGTGGGTACCGCCGTGCAGCTGCGCGAGGCGGTCCTGAAGGCGGCCGCCGACGCCGACGCGGTCGTCATGGCCGCGGCCGTCGCCGACTTCCGCCCCCAGGCGTACGCCACCGGCAAGATCAAGAAGAAGGACGGCGAGGAGCCCGCGCCGATCACCCTGGTCCGCAATCCGGACATCCTCGCCGAGATCTCCGCCGGGCGGGCGCGCCCCGGCCAGGTGGTCGTCGGCTTCGCCGCCGAGACCGACGACGTCCTCGCCAACGGCCGCGCCAAGCTCGCCCGAAAGGGCTGTGACCTGCTCGTCGTCAATGAGGTCGGGGAGCGCAAGACGTTCGGCGCGGAGGAGAACGAGGCCGTCATCCTCGGCTCCGACGGCAGTGAGAACCCGGTTCCGTACGGCCCCAAGGAAGCACTCGCGGACCGTATCTGGGATGCCGTCGCATCCCGGTTGCCCCAAAAAGAGTGAAAACCCGCATTCGCCCCTTTGGGCGCACCGAACCCCCGAAAACACCGGAATTTCGGGCGTCCCTCACTCTTCCTAAGACCGATCGTCATATCGGAGAATGCGGTGTCGCAGGTCACAGCGCTCCCAGTAGGCGAGACGCGTGGTCCGGCGAGCGAGCACGACCGATAAACTGTTTCTGGATGTCGTCGGGCGCAGCTCCCGTACCCATCCGTAAATGATCAGCCAGCAGCCGCTGCAACCACAGGGAGCGTTGTGTCCCGTCGCCTGTTCACCTCGGAGTCCGTCACCGAGGGCCACCCCGACAAGATCGCTGACCAGATCAGCGACACCATTCTCGACGCGCTCCTGCGCGAGGACCCCACGTCCCGCGTGGCCGTCGAGACGCTGATCACCACGGGCCTCGTGCACGTGGCCGGCGAGGTCACCACCAAGGCGTACGCGCCGATCGCGCAGCTCGTGCGCGAGAAGATCCTGGAGATCGGCTACGACTCGTCGAAGAAGGGCTTCGACGGCGCGTCCTGTGGCGTCTCGGTCTCGATCGGCTCGCAGTCCCCGGACATCGCGCAGGGTGTCGACACCGCGTACGAGAAGCGGGTCGAGGGCGATGACGACGAGCTGGACAAGCAGGGCGCGGGCGACCAGGGCCTGATGTTCGGCTACGCGTGCGACGAGACGCCGGAGCTGATGCCGCTCCCGATCCACCTCGCGCACCGTCTGTCGCGCCGCCTGTCCGAGGTCCGCAAGAACGGCACGATCCCGTACCTGCGCCCCGACGGCAAGACGCAGGTCACCATCGAGTACGACGGCGACAAGGCCGTCCGCCTCGACACGGTCGTGGTCTCCTCGCAGCACGCGAGCGACATCGACCTGGAGTCGCTGCTCGCCCCCGACATCCGCGAGTTCGTCGTGGAGCCGGAGCTGAAGGCGCTCCTGGACGACGGCATCAAGCTGGAGACCGAGGGCTACCGCCTCCTGGTGAACCCGACCGGCCGTTTCGAGATCGGCGGCCCGATGGGCGACGCCGGCCTGACCGGCCGCAAGATCATCATCGACACGTACGGCGGCTACGCCCGCCACGGCGGCGGCGCCTTCTCGGGCAAGGACCCGTCCAAGGTCGACCGTTCCGCCGCGTACGCGATGCGCTGGGTCGCCAAGAACGTCGTGGCCGCGGGTCTGGCCTCGCGCTGCGAGGTCCAGGTCGCGTACGCGATCGGCAAGGCCGAGCCGGTGGGCCTGTTCGTCGAGACGTTCGGCACCGCGACGGTCGACACGGACAAGATCGAGTCGGCGATCTCCGAGGTCTTCGACCTCCGCCCGGCCGCGATCATCCGCGACCTCGACCTGCTCCGCCCGATCTACTCCCAGACGGCCGCCTACGGCCACTTCGGGCGCGCGCTGCCCGACTTCACCTGGGAGCGGACGGACCGCGTGGACGCGCTGCGCAAGGCTGCCGGGGTGTAGGTCCCGCGTCATGCCCTGTGGGCCCGGTTCTCCTTTGGGAGAACCGGGCCCACTGCTTTCCGGACGCGGGGGCGGGCCCGTCCGCGGCCCGGACCGCTGTCAGTTCCCTCTGGTAGGAATGCACCTGTGAGCAGCGAGAACGACAGGCCCGAGCGGGACGGCGGTGGGAGTGAGCCCGAGCAGCTCGCGTTGATTCGGGAGAGTGTGCGCCGGGCCAAGGCGCCGAAGGCCAAGCCGCGGACGTGGCGGGGGGCCGCGCTGGCCAAGGAGCTGCCCGTCGCGCGGGTGCTCGTCGACAAGGGGGTGCTGCATCTCGACCGGTACTTCGAGTACGCGGTGCCCGAGGAGCTCGATGCCGTCGCGCAGCCGGGCGTGCGGGTCCGGGTGCGGTTCGGGGCCGGGTCGAAGAACGTGCGGGACGGGCGGCGCGAGGGCGGTGGGCTCATCGACGGGTTCCTCGTCGAGCGCGTCGCCGAGGCCGAGTACCAGGGACCCCTTGCCGCCCTGGCGCAGGTGGTGTCGCCCGAGCAGGTGCTCGACGCGGAGTTGCTGGGGCTGACGCGGGCCGTGGCCGACCGGTACGCGGGGAGCCTCGCCGATGTGCTCCAGCTCGCGATCCCGCCGCGGCACGCCAAGGCCGAGGCACGGGAGTTCCCGGCCCCGCCCGCGCCGCCCGCCGTTCCCGAGCCCGGTTCCTGGCAGCGCTACGAGCGCGGGGCCGACTTCGTCGCCTCGCTCGCCGCGGGGGGCTCGCCGCGGGCCGTGTGGACCGCGCTGCCGGGTCCCGAGTGGGCCGAGGAGATCGCCCGGGCCGTGCAGGCGACCCTGGCGTCGGGGCGCGGAGCCCTGGTCGTCGTACCGACCGTGCGACTCGCCGCGCGCGTCGATCAGGCGATGCGGGAGCTGCTCGGGCCGGGACAGCACGCCCTGCTCACCTCCGAGGCCGGGCAGCAGCGGCGGTACTCGGAGTGGCTCGCCGTGCGCCGCGGGACAGTGCGGGCCGTGGTGGGGACCAGGGCCGCCATGTTCGCCCCCGTAAGGGAGTTGGGGCTCGTGGTGGTGTGGGACGACGGGGACGCGCACCACAGCGACGACCATGCGCCCTTCCCACACGTGCGCGAGGTACTGGAGTTGCGGGCCGCCCGGGACAAGTGCGCCTTCCTGGCGGGGAGTTGGAGCTGCACCGTCGAAGCGGCGCAGCTGGTGCGCAGCGGGTGGGCCGCCGCTGTCGCCGCCCCGCGGGCCGAGGTGCGCCGGACCGCACCGCTCGTGCGGACCGTCGGCGATCTCGATCTCGCGCGGGACGAGGCGGCGCGCGCGGCCCGGCTGCCCAGCATCGCGTGGGAGGTCGCGCGGACGGCGCTGCGCGAGGGCCCGGTGCTTGTGCAGGTGCCCCGGCGCGGCTACGTGCCCCGGCTCGCCTGCCAGCGCTGCCGGGAGCCCGCCCGCTGCCGGGCGTGCGCCGGGCCGCTGGAGGCACGGGAGGCGACCGGCGTGCTCGCCTGCGGCTGGTGCGGCCGCGAGGAGCCCGGCTGGAGCTGCGCCGAGTGCGGGGGCACCCGGCTGCGGGCCCAGGTCGTCGGCGCCCGGCGGACCGCCGAGGAGCTGGGCCGGGCGTTCGCCGCCGTCCCGGTGCGGACCTCGGGGCGCGAGCAGGTGCTCGACACCGTGTCCGGGGAGCCCGCGCTCGTGGTGAGCACACCGGGCGCCGAGCCGGTCGCCGAAGGAGGCTACGCGGCGGCGCTGCTGCTCGACGGCTGGGCCATGCTCGGCCGCGCCGATCTGCGGGCCGGCGAGGACGCCCTGCGGCGCTGGATCGCGGCGTCCTCGCTGGTCAGGCCCCAGGAGGCGGGCGGCACCGTCGTCGTCGTGGCCGAGCCGACCCTGCTGCCTGTGCAGGCACTGGTGCGCTGGGACCCTGTGGGGCACGCGGTGCGGGAACTCGGCGACCGGGCCGAGCTGGGGTTCCCGCCGGTGTCCCGGATGGCCGCGGTGAGCGGTCAGCCGGACGCGCTGGCCGGATTCCTGAGCGCGGTCGAACTGCCCGCGGACGCCGAGGTGCTGGGGCCCGTGCCGGTGCCCGAGAGCGCCGGCGGGGGCACGCGCAGGCCGGGCGCGCCCCCGCCCGGTGAGCACTGGGAGCGGGTGCTCGTGCGGGTTCCGCCGGGCAGCGGCGCCGCGCTCGCCGCGGCCCTCAAGCAGGCGCAGGCGGCGCGGATGGCGCGCGGGGGGAACGAGCCGGTGCGCGTGCGGGTCGACCCGCTCGACATCGGGTGACCCGGCGTCAGGCCGGATTGCCGCGGGAGCGTCAACATGGCAAAGCCTCCCCGGACACGATGTGCGGGGAGGCTGTGTCGAACGCGGCTCAACCGTTGCGCGGGCCGGGGAAGGCGCTCGGGCGCGCCTCTTCGCGCAGGCCGGAGCTGCCCGCCGTCGGCTGGGTCGGCATCGACCGGGCGGCGGGCACCGACGGAAGCGGGCCCGTGCTCAGCGGACCTGTGGCCAGCGGACCCGCGGTCAGCGGAACGGGCGGCCGGGGTGCGGTGGCCGTCGGGGTCTCGGTGGCCCGCTCGGCCTCGGCGGCGGCCTGGGTCGCGGCCCGGCGCGCCCCGTAGCGGCGGTGCACCGCCTGCTTGGTGACTCCGAGCGCGGAGCCCACCGCGTCCCACGAGAATCCCAGCGAGCGGTCGAAGTCCACGGCCGCTGTCACCAGGGTCTCGACGCTGTCCCGCAGCTCCTGGGCGAGGCGGACGGTCGGGGCGGGCGCCCTGCCGTAGACGACGAAGCCCGCGGAGGGGCCTGAGCGGCGCGGGCGGTAGACGTTGCCGAGCTGTGCGGTGAGGGTGCGCAGTGCGTCCACCTGCCGCCGGACCCGCTCGATGTCCCGCACCAGCAGGTGCAGGCTGGCCCGTGCCTGGGCGTCGTGGGTTGCGTGGTCGGCCATTTACAAGCCTCTCGAACCGGCGATGAAAGATGAAAATGATGGGGCCGGTCAAGCACCGATCGGCGACTGCGTGTGACGACGATCGAGTGACCACGGCCCGCTGACTGGTCAACTCTTTCTTGACCAACGCGCCATCCGGTGAGGGGTCACGCTGTTCGGGCGTATCCGCATATGCGCAGGGCGCACGTTCTGGCGTGCGCCCCATGCGTATGTGCGAGCGGGCGCCCATAGACTGGTGCGCTGCCCGTCACCCCGCCCGAGAGGCCACGATCCATCGATGAAGCTCGTCTTCGCCGGCACCCCCGAGGTCGCCGTTCCCGCCCTGGACGCCCTGATCGCCTCCGACCGGCACGAGGTCGTCGCGGTCGTCACCCGGCCCGACGCCCCCGCTGGTCGCGGCCGCCGCCTGATCGCGAGCCCGGTCGCCGAGCGGGCCGAGGAGGCGGGCATCGAGGTGCTCAAGCCCGCCAAGCCGCGCGACGAGGAGTTCCTGGCCCGGCTGCGCGAGATCGGCCCGGACTGCTGCCCCGTCGTCGCCTACGGCGCGCTGCTGCCGAAGATCGCGCTCGACGTGCCGGCCCGCGGCTGGGTCAATCTGCACTTCTCGCTGCTGCCCGCCTGGCGCGGCGCCGCGCCCGTGCAGCACTCGATCATGGCCGGGGACGAGATCACGGGCGCCTCGACCTTCCTCATCGAGGAGGGGCTCGACTCCGGGCCGGTGTACGGCACGGTGACGGAGGCGGTCCGGTCCACGGACACCAGTGGCGACATGCTGACGCGGCTCGCGTTCGCCGGCGCCGGGCTGCTCGTCGCGACCATGGACGGGATCGAGGACGGCTCCGTGCAGGCCGTGCCGCAGCCCGCCGACGGCATCTCCCTCGCCCCGAAGATCACCGTCGAGGACGCCCGGATCGACTGGGCCGCGCCCGCGCTCCGGGTCGACCGGGTGGTGCGCGGCTGCACCCCGGCGCCCGGCGCCTGGACCGAGTTCCGCGGGGAGCGGCTCAAGGTGCGCTCCGCCGTGCCCGTGCCGGACCGCACGGACCTGGCACCGGGCGAGATGGCCGTCGGCAAGAAGAACCTGTACGTCGGCACGGGCTCGTACGCCGTCGAGCTGCTGTGGGTGCAGGCCCAGGGCAAGAAGCCGATGGCGGCGGCGGACTGGGCGCGCGGCGTGCGGATCACGGTGGGCGAGCTGCTGGGCTGAGGCCCGCAGGGGCCCGTAGGGGCCCGGAGAGCCCGGGAGGGGGCCTGGTCGTAGGCTGGGAGGGTTCACATCGGCGTACGACCTTGAGCGCGACGCCCGTACGAATCCAGTAGCGGAGCACCTTTGAACGACCAGCACGCCCAGCCCGCCTCCTCCGGCAAGGGCCCCCGCAAGCCCGGCAAGCCCCACCGTCGTCCCAAGAAGGACCCGGTGCGCATCCTCGCCTTCGAGGCGCTGCGCGCGGTCGACGAGCGGGACGCGTACGCGAACCTCGTGCTGCCGCCGCTGCTGCGCAAGGCGCGCGAGAAGGAGGGGCCCGACAAGTTCGACGGGCGCGACGCGGCCCTCGCGACGGAACTCGTCTACGGGACGCTGCGGCGGCAGGGGACGTACGACGCGATCGTGGCGGCCTGCATCGACCGGCCCCTCAGGGAGGTCGATCCGCCGGTCCTGGACGTGCTGAACCTGGGCGTGCACCAGCTGCTCGGCACGCGGATCCCGACGCACGCCGCCGTCTCCGCCTCGGTGGAGCTGGCGCGGGTGGTGCTCGGCGACGGGCGGGCCAAGTTCGTCAACGCGGTGCTGCGGAAGGTCTCGCAGCACGACCTCGACGCCTGGCTGGAGCGCGTCGCGCCTCCGTACGACGAGGATCCCGAGGATCATCTCGCCGTGGTGCATTCGCATCCGCGATGGGTGGTGTCGGCCCTGTGGGACTCGCTGGGCGGCGGTCGCGCCGGGATCGAGGACCTGCTGGAGGCGGACAACGAGCGGCCCGAGGTGACGCTCGTGGCCCGGCCCGGGCGGACCACCGCGGAGGCCGTGCTCGCCGAGGTCGGGGAGGACTCGGGGCTGCCGGGGCGCTGGTCGCCGTATGCCGTGCGGCTCGCCGAGGGCGGTGAGCCGGGATCGTTCGACGTCGTCAGGACCGGGCGCGCCGGCGTGCAGGACGAGGGCAGCCAGCTGGTCGCGCTCGCGCTCGCGAACGCTCCGGTCGAGGGATCCGACAGCAAGTGGCTCGACGGGTGCGCCGGGCCGGGCGGCAAGGCCGCCATGCTCGCCGGGCTCGCCGCCGAGCGGGGCGCCGTGCTCCTCGCCTCCGAGAAGCAGCCGCACCGGGCCGGACTCGTCGCCAAGGCGCTGGCCGGCAATCCGGGGCCGTACCAGGTGATCGCGGCGGACGGGACGCGGCCGCCGTGGCGGCCCGGGTCGTTCGACCGGGTCCTCATGGACGTGCCCTGCACGGGGCTCGGCGCCCTGCGGCGGCGGCCCGAGGCGCGGTGGCGGCGGCGGCCGGAGGATCTGGACGGGTTCGCTCCGCTGCAGCGGGGGTTGTTGCGGACCGCCCTTGAGTCCGTGCGGGTCGGGGGGGTCGTGGGGTACGCGACGTGCTCGCCGCACCTTGCCGAGACTCGGGCTGTCGTCGATGACGTGCTGAAGTCTGTGGGCGGGGCCGAACTCATCGATGCGCGGCCTTTGTTGGAGGGTGTGCCCGGGTTGGGGGAGGGGCCCGATGTGCAGTTGTGGCCGCATCTGCACGGGACCGATGCGATGTATTTGGCGTTGATTCGGCGGACCGCCTAGGGGCACGTGCGGGTGCGTGGGGGCTGAGGTTCTGGGGCTCTGCCCCAGGCCCCGGTCCTCAATCGCCGGACGGGCTTGAAGGGGGCCGGTCTGGGCTTGGATGGTGAGGGCTCGTGCTCGAAAGCGGGCCTGGAATGCAAGGCTGGTCCAGACCGGGGAGGGAAAGACGGCTTCGGCATGGCAGTCTTGGGGCATGGCCGTTCAGATCAACCCCAGCATCCTCTCCGCGGACTTCGCCCGCCTCGCCGACGAGGCGCAGGCCGTCGCGGGCGCCGACTGGCTCCATGTCGACGTCATGGACAACCACTTCGTCCCGAACCTCACCCTGGGGGTGCCGGTCGTAGAGTCGCTGGCACGGGCGACGGACACCCCGCTGGACTGCCATCTGATGATCGAGGACCCCGATCGCTGGGCTCCCCAGTACGTCGAAGCGGGTGCCGGATCCGTCACCTTCCACGCGGAGGCCGCCCACGCGCCCGTCCGGCTCGCCCGGGAGATCCGCGCCAAGGGCGCCCGCGCCTCGATGGCGCTCAGGCCGGCGACCCCCATCGAGCCGTACGAGGATCTGCTGCCTGAGCTGGACATGCTGCTGATCATGACGGTTGAGCCCGGGTTCGGCGGGCAGGCATTCCTGGACATCATGCTGCCGAAGATCCGTCGGACGCGTGAGCTGATCTCCAAGCACGGGCTCGAGCTGTGGCTGCAGGTCGACGGCGGGGTCTCCGCGTCGACCATCGAGCGGTGCGCGGAGGCGGGGGCGGACGTGTTCGTCGCCGGTTCGGCCGTATACGGGGCGAGCGACCCGGCCGAGGCGGTGCGAGGCTTGCGCGAGCAGGCGGCGGCGGCGTCGACCTGGGCGTGCGGCCACTGAGCCACGGTTCCGTGAACGCCGTTCCATCAGGGCTGATCAAGCCCGCCGGATCTGCAAGGATGAACGGCGTATCCAGGTTGTGAACAGAAGTACGTGCGGTGGGCGCGGTATCAGTACTTGTGTCCACTGTTGTCGTGTGAGTCGTGAAGAAGAGCAGTGAGGAGATCGCCGTGTCCGCATCATCGGCGGGACGCGCAGCCCTGCGGATGGGACCCGCGGAGCTGATGCAGGCGGCGGCCATGGCCCGCCGCTTCTATCTGGAGGGCAAGTCCAAGATCCAGATCGCCGAGGAGTTCGGCGTCAGCCGCTTCAAGGTGGCCCGGGTCCTGGAGACCGCCCTGGAGCGAGATCTCGTACGCATCGAGATCCGGGTCCCGGCCGAGCTGGACGCCGATCGCTCCGACGCGCTGCGCGCGCGGTACGGACTGCGGCACGTGGTGGTCGTCGAGTCGCCGGCCGAGGCCGAGGAGTCGCCCGACCCCGAGAACCTGGGAGAGGTCGCCGCCGATCTGCTCGGCGAGCTCGTCACCGAGGGCGATGTCCTGGGTCTCGCGTGGGGCCGCTCCACCATTCACATGGCCGCCGCTCTCGACCGGCTCCCGCCGTGCACCGTCGTGCAGCTGACCGGTGTGTACGACGCCGGGACCGCGGAGCGCGGCTCCGTGGAGGCCGTGCGGCGGGCCGCGCAGGTGTCCGGCGGGGACGCGCACCCGATCTACGCCCCGATGCTGCTCCCCGACGAGGCGACCGCCGCGGCGCTGCGCAACCAGACCGGGATCGCCCGCGCCTTCGAGTACTTCGACAAGGTCACCGTGGCGTGCGTGTCCATCGGCTCCTGGGAGCCGGGCATCTCCACCGTGCACGACATGCTCAGCGACGAGGAGCGCGCGCACTACGCGTCGCTGGGCGTCGCCGCCGAGATGTCGGCCCACCTGTTCGACGCCCAGGGGCGTCGGGTCGGTCGGGATCTCGGCGAGCGGTGCATCACGGTGGAGGCGGAGCGGCTGCGGCGGATACCTGAGGTCGTCGCGATCGCGGGTGGGCAGCGGAAGGCTGCCGCCATTGATGCCGTGCTGCGGTCGGGGCTGGTGACCAGTCTGGTCACCGACACGTCCGCTGCCGATTATTTGCTGACTGCCGGGCCGACGCCGAAGCCTGCGTTGCAGAGGGCCGACCCCGACGGAGTGTAGGTCGCGGGGCTCCGCCCCGGGCCCCGCTCCTCAATCATCCCCCAGACTCCGTCCGGGGGGACCCCCAAGAGGCTTGATGGTGGCTCGTCGTCTTCTTTGTCTGCTGCTGGTCTGTTGTGCGCTTCTCGTCGGGTGTTCCGGCTCGGGCATGGGCACCGTCCGGGAGAGTCAGCTGCCCGTCGAAGCTCGGCGGACGCTCACCCTCATCGATCAGGGCGGGCCCTTCCCGTACGCGAAGGACGGCAGCGTCTTCGGGAACTACGAGCACGAGTTGCCCGAGCAGCGGCGCGGCTACTACCACGAGTACACCGTGCCCACCCCGGGCTCGCGCGACCGTGGTGCCCGGCGTCTCGTCACCGGTGACGAGCGGGAGACGTACTACACCGATGACCACTACGAGTCGTTCAAGGAAGTGCTGCGATGAGCGCGAGCGGTGACTGGACGGTCCGGGTGCTCGATCTCGACGGGGCCGTCGACAAGGCCGCCTTCATGGAACGCTGCGCCGCCGCCCTCGACCTGCCGCAGTGGTTCGGGCGGAACTGGGACGCGCTGGCCGACGCGCTCGGCGACCCCGGGCAGTTGCCGGAGGAGGCCGCCGAGCGCGGGCTGCTGCTCGTCGTCACGGGGTGGCGGGAGTACGCGCGCCGGGCGCCCGGGCAGTGGGAGATCGCCCAGGAGATCTTCGAGCAGGCCGGAGCGGTGCGGGTGGCCCTGGCCCTGGGCGCCCTCTAGAACCTTCGGCGCACGCCCTAGGCCTGCTGGACCGGCTCGGTCTCGGAGGCCGCCGAAGAGCGGGGAGCGTTCGCCGTCGCGAAGGTCAGCTTCGTCGACAGGTACGCGAAGACCGGGCCCAGGGCGTTCATCGCGACGACGCTGAGCCAGGCCACCCACACGTTCCCCGGATCGTGGCCGAAGCCGCCGAAGTACGTCGCGAAGTAGCTGGCGAACCCGAAGAACATGCCGGGGATCAGGGCGAGGGCCTTCAGCCGGCCCGCGTACATCAGAGCGCTGTTGACGACGAGGATGACCAGCGCCTGGAACGTGTTGCGGGCCCACTGGCCGTCGCCGAACGCGCCGCCCGCGTGGTTCTCGATCACCACGATGACCAGTGCGAACGTCGAGCCCGCGGGCATCGCGAACCACAGCTTCCTGGCGTTGGCGAGGCTCGGGCCGCCCAGCAGGAAGGTGCCCGCCCACGAGATGAAGATCGCCCAGGGCGGCAGATGGAGCGCGTTGCCGCCGATGAACGCCGTGAGGCCGGCGAGTACGGAGGCGACGATTTCGTGCGGGAGGCGTTCGCGCATGGGGACTCCTTGGCGGAGGGGAGGGGTGGGATGCGTGCGCGGGTGCCGTGCGGGTGGGGCGACTCGCCTCAGGGGGCGAGTAGTTCGGACGTGCGGGTGGTGCGGGCCACGATCCGGCCCGCCTTGATCACGTAGGCGCGGTCGGGGCGGTCGAGGACGATGTCGTCGTACGCGGTCGAGTCCAGGACCACCAGATCGGCGCGGGCGCCCGGGCGGACGCCGTAGGTGTCGGCGGTGCCGGTCACCCGGGCCGCGTCGTACGTGACCATGCGCAGGACGCGGGCCAGGTCGGCGGGGCCCGACAGATGCCCGGTCTGGGCGAGGAGGAGCGCCGTGTCCAGGGCGTCGGCGCTGCCGTACGGGGTGAAGGCGTTGCGGATGTTGTTCGAGGAGCAGGCCGTGAGGACGCCCGCGTCCCACATCTCGCGGACCGGCGCGATGCCGCGGCGGACCGCCGAGGCGTCGTGGCGGCCGCCCAGATGCAGGTCGGTGGCCGGGAGCGGGACCACGGCGACGCCCGCCGCGGCGAGCGCGGCCAGCGTGCGGGCGCGGTCGGCGGGCGGGCGGCCCGCGAGGGAGGTGGCGTGGCCCAGCGCGACCCGTCCGGACAGGCCGCGGCGCGCGGTCTGCTCCGCGATGAACTCGGCGAGCGCGTACCGGGGATCGCTCGCGTCGTCCGCGAAGTCCGCGTGCAGGTCAGCGGGCAGGCCGTGCTCCACCGCCAGATCCAGGACGAGTTCCACATGGCGGCGGGCGTCGGCGGGGGAGTCCTCGTTGTACGGGCAGCCGCCGACGACGTCCGCGCCGGCCGCGACGGCGTCGATGAGGAGCTTCTCGGTGCCGGGGGAGCGGAAGATGCCCTCCTGGGGGAAGGCCACGATCTGGAGGTCCACCAACGGCCGGTAGGTGTCGCGGAGTTCGAGCAGCACCTCGACGCCGAGCAGGCCCGCGAGGGGGTCGACGTCGGGGTGGGCGCGGATCAGGGTCGTGCCGTTGCGGATCGCCGTCTCCAGGACCGTACGGGCCCGGTCGCGGACATCGGCATGCGTGAAGGAGCGCTTCAGCTCGCCCGTCACCGCGATGGCGCCGGCCAGGGTGCCGTCGGGATTCGGGCGGACGGCGTCCAACAGGGCCTTGTCCAGGTGCAGATGGGGTTCGACGAAGCCGGGCAGGACGATCCGGCCCGCGCAGTCGAGCGTCTCGCCGGCCGCGTCGTCGGGGACGGTGCCCACGGTGTGCACGAGCCCGTCGGCGAGGAGGAGGTCGCAGGGCGCGGCGGCGTTCTCGACGCGGGCCCCGCGCAGGATCAGCCGGCTCACCGGGCGCCCCCGGAAGCGAAGTCCGCCTTGCGGATCAGGCAGTGCACGCCCTGCACCTGGTCGACGACCTGCGACACCTCGAAGTCGGCGGCGGCGCTCAAGTAGGCGTAGGCGGCGTGGGTTTCCATGCCGAAGCGGTCGGTGAGGAAGTTGAGGGCGGAGCGCACGGCCGCCTTCATCGCCAGGTTCAGGTCCTCGTGCAGTCCGATGGGGATCCAGTGGCGGTCGGTCTCGCCGAACGGTTCGCCGAGGGTCGCCGCGGCGGCGCGGGCCCGCGCGCCCTTGAGGACGGTGAGCCGGAACGTGGCGCGCAGCGGCGCCTCGAACGCGGTGAGGGCGACCTCGCCGTTGCCCTGGGAGTAGTGCGGATCGCCGGTGTGGAAGCCCGCGCCCTCGGTCTGCACGGGCAGATAGACGGTGGCGCCGGTGCCGAGGTGCTTCACGTCGATGTTGCCGCCGTGCCGGCCCGGCGGGACGCTGTGCGCGGGCGTCTCGGTGTCCGTGGCGACGCCCATGATGCCCAGGAAGGGGTGGAGCGGGAAGCGCGCGGCACCGTCGGTGCCGTAGCGGATGACCCCGGCCTCGCGCTCCACCGCGCAGAAGGTGAACTCCGGCTCCTCCAGAGCGAATTGCTCGGGCAGTGCGCCGCGTCCGTGGCGGCTGGAGACCAGGCCGTAGTCGGCGCGGCGGTGCAGCGCGAGGATGTCGACGCGCAGCAGGTCGCCGGGTTCGGCGCCGCGCACGTGCACCGGCGCGGACACGACGTGCGGGCCGTCGTGGTCCGCGTCGCGCAGGTGCGGGGTCCTGGCGAGCAGGCGGGCGTCGGACAGGACGTCGTCGGCGGCGACCCCGTACCGGCCGAAGAACTCCACCGGGTCGCTGCCCTGGTCCTCCAGGATGCCCTCGTGGGACACCGTGTCGAAGGTGACCGTCTCGCCGGAGGAGACCTTGAGGGCGGCGGGTGTGGCGGCGCAGGGGAGCCGGCCCCACAGCACGTTCTCCGGAGCGGCCGTCAGATAGTGTGCGCCGTCGATCGGGCCCTGCCCGGATTCCAGAGTCACTGCGGCCTCCCAGTGGTGAGCGGTCCCGAGATCATGCGGTCAAGGTAGGCGCGGTGCGGCGGGGCGTCATGGGCAGCGGACGCCAGGAAGACGGACCCCTCGCTGACACCGGATGACAACGCTTCCGACATGCCCGACCGGGACACACGGAAGTAACGCGCGGTGTCTTACGGATGGCATCGGGTGGTCGCATAGTGACTGGACATGACAGACATCGGCATCGGTACCGGCCAGGCCCGCGGCTACGACCTCTCCTCGGGTCTCACCGTGCGCGAGGCGCTCGACCTGCCGTGCCTGGGCGGCGCCCGGCTCGTCGCCGGAGCCCGCGGCGGCGCGCGCCGCATCCGCGTCGTCAACATCATGGAAGTGCCCGACATCGTGCGCTGGATGCGCGGCGGCGAGCTGCTGCTGACCACCGCCTACGCGGTGCGCGACGACGAGGCGGCGCTCACCGCCCTCGTGCCCACCCTCGCCGGTCGCGGGCTCGCCGCGCTCGGCGTCAAGGTCGGCCCGTACCTGCCCGAACTCCCGCCGAAAATGCTGGCGTTGGGCGACACGCTCGGCTTCCCGGTGATCGCGCTGCCCGGCGACGTCATGTTCAACGACATCCTCTCCGAGGTCCTCGGCACCGTCCTCAACCGGCACGCCCTGGAGCTGGAGCAGTCCCGCGCGCTGCACGAACGGCTCACCGCGGTCGCCGTCGACGGCGGCTCCTACCAGGAACTCATGAACGTACTCCTGGAACTGTCCGGCTGCGCCGTCGCCGTCCACGACCGGCAGGGCGGCGTCCTCGCCTCGGCCGGCGCCCCGCCGCGCGACGTGCCCGCCACCGCCACCCGGCCCCTGGACACCGGCATCCGGCGCGGCGGCGCCGTCGCGCTGTGGGCCGACGACGGCGCGCGGCTCACCCCGCACCAGCGGATGGCGCTCGACCACGCCACCACCGTCGCCTGCATGATCGCCGCGCAGGAACAGGCCACGGCCAGCCGCCAACAGCGCTACCGGACCACGCTGTTGACGGACCTGGTGTCCCGCGCGCCCCGCGACCGCGCCGACACCCTGAGCCGGGCCGCCGCGCTCGGCTGGAACCTGCGGCTGCCGCGCGCCGCCGTCCTGCTGGAGGCGACGGCCGCCGACGGGTCCGCGCCGCTGCCCGGACCGCTCTTCGAGGAACGCCTGCTGAGCCTCGTGCGCGGCGCCGCCGGACCGCAGGCCCTGCTGTGGGGCAACCAGACGGGGCTCGCGGGACTCCTCGAACCCGGCGACTCGCTCCCCGCCCGCTGTCAGGCGCTGCACACGGCCGTCACCGGCGCCCATCCCGACTGGAACGTGGTCGTCGCGGCCGGCACCGAGCAGACCGACTTCGCCGCGTACCACCGCAGTTACGAGGAGGCCGTGCAGACCCTCGGCCTTGGTCGCGAGGTGCACGGCGACGAATTCGTGCGCACCTACGCCGACATGGGCGTCTACCGGCTGCTCGGCCAGGTGCCCAGCACCGAACTGCGCCGCATGGTCGACGACGCGCTCGGCCCGCTCATCGACCACGACGCGCGCACGGACGGCGCCCTCGTCGAGACCCTCGGCGTGTACCTGCTCCAGGACCGCAACGGCGTCGCGGCCGCGGCCCGGCTGCACATCCACTACAACACCCTGCGCTACCGGCTGCGCCAGATCGAACGCCTCACCGGCGGCCTGGAGCGGCACGCCATGGCCCGCCTGCAGACCGAACTCGCCGTGTACGCGCAGCGGTTGCTGACCGTGCGGGAGAACCGCTGAGCGCCCCGGAGGCGGGCACTGTCATCCGGTGCCGGTAAACCCCCGCGGGCACTGGCAACGGGAGCCATGTCCCGGGGCGGCGCCCGCTGCCTACAGTCGGCCCATGGTGCTGCGAAACGCCGTGCACAACGACCTGTACGCCGACTCCGTCGCCCTGATGAGAGTGGCCGCGCGCCTCGCCGGATCGCCCGGCGTGGACGCCGTGAGCCTCGTCATGGGGACCCCTGCCAACCGTGAAGTCCTCGCCGAAGCGGAGCTGTTGGGCGAGGAAGGGCGATCCGCCGCCCCCAACGACCTGATCGTCGCCGTGCGCGGGACACCCGACGCCGTGGAGCGCGCACTGGCCGAGGCCGTCACCATGCTGCGCGACAGCGGCGGCCCGCCCGACGACGCACCCGGATCCGCCGCGCCGCCGCCGCGCTCCCTCGCCGCCGCGCCCGCCGACGCCGACCTGGCACTGATCTCCACACCCGGCGCCTACGCGGCCGCCGAAGCCCGCAAGGCGCTCCGCCGGGGCCTGCACGCCTTCGTCTTCAGCGACCACGTGCCGCTGGACGACGAGGTGGCGCTGAAGCAGGAGGCCGCCGAGCGCGGCCTGCTCGTCATGGGACCCGACTGCGGCACCGCCGTCATCGGCGGCGTGCCGCTGGGCTTCGCCAACGCCGTGCGACGCGGCGGCATCGGCCTCACCGGCGCCTCCGGCACCGGGCTGCAACAGGTCTCGACACTGCTGCACGCCATGGGCGCGGGCGTCAGCCACCTCATCGGCACCGGCAGTCGCGACGTGAGCGAGGCCGTCGGCGGCCTGACGACCCGGGCCGCGCTCGACGCCCTCGCCGCCGACCCGGGCACCGACTCCGTCGTCCTCGTCTCCAAACCGCCCGCGCCCCGCGTCGCCGAGCGGCTGCTCGCCCGGATCGGCGAGCTGGGCAAGCCCGCCGTCGTCTGCTTCCTCGGCTGGGACCCCGCAGGGGCGCCCGTGCCGCCCGGCGTCACCCTCGCCCCGACCCTGTACGAGGCCGCGCGCGCCGCCGCCGGACAGGCCCTGGGACACCCCGTCCCCGCCGAACCCGTACCGTCGCTGCCCGCGCCGCCGCCCGCCCGCCGCCTGCTGCGCGCCCTGTACACGGGCGGCACCTTCGCCCATGAGGCGAACCTGCTGCTCGGCCCCGCGCTCGGGCCGCTCGACCGCAGCGCGGGCCGGCCGGGCGCGCCGCCCGCGCTGCCGCCCCGCCACCTCGTCCTCGACCTCGGCGACGACGCCTACACCGCGGGCCGCCCGCACCCGATGATCGACCCCGGAGTGCGCACCGCCTGGCTGCGGGCGGCGCTCGCCGACCCGGCCGCCGCCGTGATCGTCCTCGACCTCGTCATCGGCCACGGCGCCGCCCCCGACCCGGCCGCCGCCGTCGCCGAGACCCTCGCCGGGGCCGGAACCGACCGGCCCACCGTGCTCTGCTTCGTCGTCGGCACCGACGACGACCCGCAGGGGGCGAGCGCCCAGCGCCGCGTCCTGCGGGAGGCGGGCGCCGAGGTCGTCGGCAGCAGTACACAGGCGGCCCTCGCCTGCGCCCGCCTGCTGGGCGGGGACCGGTCGGCACCGCCGCCCACGCCACGACCCGCCACGATCGGAGGCCCCGCATGACCCCGTCCGCCCGCCCGCTCCTCGCCGCCCCGCCGCACGTCGTCAACGTGGGCGTCGAGGAGTTCGCCGCGGCGCCGCGCGCCGCCGGGGCGACGGTCACCCAGATCGACTGGCGGCCGCCCGCCGCCGGGGACGCCCGCCTCGCCGCCAAACTCGCCCGGCTCACCGCCCGCCCCGACATCGAGACGGCCAACGAGACCGCGCTGCGGCGCGTCCTGGACGTACAGCCGCTGTGGACCGACGTCCGCCCGGCCGGCGAACTGATCCCCGCTCTCGCCGACGAGCGGCTGCTGCTGCACGCCGGGCCGCCTGTCGCCTGGGAGCGGATGTGCGGCCCGATGCGCGCCGCCGTCGTCGGCGCGGCCCTCCTCGAAGGCTGGGCCGCCACCGAGGACGAGGCACTGCGGCTCGCCGACTCGGGAGGCATCCGCTTCGCGCCCTGCCACCACCACGACGCGGTCGGCCCGATGGCGGGGATCGTCTCCGCGTCCATGCCGCTGATGGTCGTGGAGGACCGGGCCAGCGGGCTGCGCGCCTACTCCAACCTCAACGAGGGGCAAGGGCGCTGCCTGCGCTACGGGGCGCTCGGCGACGACGTCATGCGGCGGCTGCGCTGGATGGGGGAGCGGCTCGGGCCCGCCCTGCGCGCGGCCCTGCGGTCCCTGCCCGAACCGGTCAACCTCCGAACCGTCACCGCGCAGGCGCTCCAGATGGGCGACGAGTGCCACAGCCGCAACACCGCCGCCAGCGCCCTGCTCACCCGTGAACTCGGTCCCGCCCTCGCCCGCCACGCCGACCTCGGCGGCATCGAGGCCCTCGACTTCCTGCGCGACAACAACTACTGGTTCCTCAACTTCTCCATGGCGGCCAGCAAACTGGCGCTCATGGCCGGACACGGAGTGGAGCACTCCACCCTCGTCACCGCCTTCGCCCGCAACGGCGTCGACGTCGGCATCCGCGTCAGCGGTCTCGGCGACGCCTGGTTCACGGCGCCCGCCGCACCCGTCGAGGGGCTGTACTTCGCCGGGTACGGGCCGGACGACGCCAACCCCGACATCGGCGACAGCGCCATCACCGAGACCCACGGCCTCGGCGGCTTCGCCCTCGCGGCGGCCCCGGCGATCGTCGGCTTCGTCGGCGGCACCCCCGAGCGGGCCCGCCGGATCAGCGAGGACATGGCGACGATCACCCTCGGCCGGCACCGCGACTACCGGCTCTCCGGGCTCGATTTCGCGGGCAGCCCCGTCGGCATCGACGTACGCAAGGTCGTCGACACCGGACTCGAACCCGTCATCACCACCGGCATCGCCCACCGCGAACCCGGCATCGGCCAGATCGGCGCCGGGCTCACGCATGCGCCGCTGAGCTGTTTCACGGGGGCGCTGGACGCGTTTCCGGAGTGACAGGCCCCCTCTCGGATGATCATCCAAGCCGGGTTCGTGGCCTTGGGACGTTCGGCCCGAAGACGTGACCATGGCCCACGTGGGAAAATGAAGTACGTGCTTTGTGCTCCGGCGGCATCCTTCCGGGGCTCCCTTCTAGCGATCGGGACCTGCGCACGTGCGTTTCCTCAATGACATCCAGCCCGCGTACGACCTGACGTACGACGACGTCTTCATGGTGCCGCGCCGGAGCGCCGTCGGCTCCCGGCAGGCCGTGGACCTCTCGTCGCCGGACGGCACGGGCACCACGATCCCGCTGGTCGTCGCCAACATGACCGCGATCGCCGGCCGCCGCATGGCCGAGACGATCGCCCGCCGCGGCGGCATCGTCGTCATTCCGCAGGACATCCCGATCGAGGTCGTCACCGACGTCATCTCCTGGGTCAAGACGCGCCACCTGGTGCTCGACACCCCGATCGTCCTGGCCCCGACGCAGACCGTCGCCGACGCCCTGGCCCTGCTGCCCAAGCGCGCGCACAACGCCGGTGTGGTCGTCGACGACGAGCTGCGGCCCGTCGGCGTCGTCACCGACGAGGACCTGACCGGCGTGGACCGCTTCACCCAGCTGTCCGAGGTCATGTCCCGCGACCTGCTGCTGCTCGACGCGGACATCGACCCCCGCGACGCCTTCAACAAGCTGGACGGCGCCAACCGCCGCTACGCCCCGGCCGTCGGCAAGGACGGCAAGCTCGCCGGCATCCTGACCCGCACCGGCGCCCTGCGCGCCACCCTCTACACCCCGGCCACCGACGCCGAGGGCAAGCTGCGCATCGCCGCCGCCGTCGGCATCAACGGCGACGTGGCGGGCAAGGCCAAGCAGCTGCTCGACGCCGGTGTCGACACGCTCGTCATCGACACCGCCCACGGGCACCAGGAGTCGATGATCTCCGCGATCAGGACCGTGCGCGCGCTCGACCCGCAGGTCCCGATCGTGGCGGGCAACATCGTCGCGGCCGAGGGCGTCAAGGACCTCATCGAGGCCGGCGCGGACATCATCAAGGTCGGTGTCGGCCCCGGCGCCATGTGCACCACCCGCATGATGACCGGTGTCGGCCGGCCGCAGTTCTCCGCCGTCCTGGAGTGCGCCGCCGAGGCCAAGAAGTACGGCAAGCACGTCTGGGCCGACGGCGGTGTCCGCCACCCGCGCGACGTCGCCATGGCCCTCGCGGCCGGCGCGTCGAACGTGATGATCGGCTCCTGGTTCGCCGGGACCTACGAGTCCCCGGGCGACCTCCAGCACGACGCCAAGGGCCGCGCCTACAAGGAGTCCTTCGGCATGGCCTCCGCCCGCGCCGTCAAGAACCGCACCTCGGACGAGTCCTCCTACGACCGCGCCCGCAAGGCGCTGTTCGAGGAGGGCATCTCCACCTCCCGCATGTTCCTCGACCCGCAGCGGCCGGGCGTCGAGGACCTGATCGACTCGATCATCGCGGGCGTCCGCTCCTCCTGCACCTACGCCGGTGCCAACTCGCTGGCCGAGTTCGAGGAGAAGGCCACCGTCGGCATCCAGTCCGCCGCCGGCTACGCCGAGGGCAAGCCGCTGCACGCCAGCTGGAGCTAGCAGGACCGCGGTGCACCCGGCCCCGCCTCTTCACGCGTACGTGTGAAGAGGCGGGGCCGGGTCACGCCGTGGTCGGCGCCGTCCACGCGGCCGCGATGCACTTGCCGTCCGCCGCCGGACGCACCGACAGCTGCTCGGCAAGGCGTTCCACCATGTGCCAGCCGAAACCGCCCCCGCCGCCGAGATCCGGCGTCCGCGGCACCGGAGCCCGCGGATCCGCGTCCTCCACCTCCACCGCGAGCCCGCCCGCGTCCGAGCGCAGCCGCAGCCTGGCCAGTGCGCCCGTGTGCCGGGCCGCGTTGGTGACCAGCTCCGAGACGACCAGGAGCACCGCGTCCGCGTCGGCCCAGGGGCAGTGCTCGGCGACGAACCGGGCAGCTGTGTGCCGGGCCTGTGTCCCCGTCAGGGGACCGTCCATCACGATCTCCATCTGTACCGGCTACCCCGCCGACGGGCTGGTACCGGTACCGGTTCCGGCCGGTCCGTCGGGAACCAGGACCGTGTCGAGCCCCGTGATCCGGAAGATCCGCTCGACGACCGGGGACAGCCTGCGCACCGCCAGTCCTACGCCTCGCTCCTGGAGCGCGACACGCGCCCGCAGCAGCGCGTTGATGCCGCCCGAGTCGAAGAACCGTACGTCCGACAGGTCGAGGGTGAGCGTGCCCCCGTCCGGCACGGCGACCCGGGTGAGGGCGTCGAGCAGCCGCGGCGCGCTCTCGTAGTCCAGGTCACCGGTGAGGGCGACGACCGGACCGTCCTCGCCCGGCACGGTGGCCAGCCGCAGCACGTGGGACGGGTCGCCGGGTATCGCCCCGGTCGCGGCGTGGGTCATCGGCTTCTCCGTACGGTGAGGGCGAGCGTGTCGTCCGGGTGCAGGATCACGGTGTGCATCTCCTGAGCGAGGGCCCCGGGGATCTCTTCGGTGGGGCGGTGCCGGTGGCGGACGGCGGCCGCGGCGAGCCGCCGTTCCCCTTCGTAGGGGTCGCGACGGCTCTCGGTCAGGCCGTCCGTGTAGAGGACCAGGAGGTCGTCGGGGGCGAGCTGTTCGTGGCGCAGCCCCTCGCTGCCCGCCATCGGATAGCCGATGCCACGGCCGCGTACCTCCAGGAAGCGGGTGCTGCCGTCGCCGCTCACCAGCAGGGGCGGCGGATGGCTGCCGTTGGCGACGGCGACCCGGCCGGAACCGGGGTCGATGCGGACCAGCTGGACCGTCGCCATCAGCTCCCGGTCGTAGGGCAGCAGGATCTCGTCGGTGCGCCGCACGATCGTCTCCAGCGAGTGGCCCTCCAAGGTGAGGGTGCGCACGGCATGGGTGACGTCCAGGGCGCTGCGGGTACTGGTGACGCCGTGCCCGAGGGCGTCGACGACCGTGATGTGCACGGTGCCGTCGGGGAGCTCGAACCAGTCGTAGAGGTCGCCGCCGGTCGGGGCGTCGGTGCCGGCCGGCGCGTAGTGGATGGCCAGCTCCAGGCCGTCGACCTTGATGGGTGCCGGGCGCAGCGCGTCCTCCAGCTCGCGCAGCATCTGGCCGTGCGCGCGCCGCAGTTGCTCGTCGCGCTCCTCCAACTGCACGTACAGGGCGAGGACACCGCTGTTCGTCTCGTCCAGCTCGTGGGTGAGGCTGCGCCGGTCGGCCTCCAGGGTCTCGGCCCGGTGCACCGCCACGCGCAGCTCCTCCTCCAGCAGCTCCACGGGGGAGTGCGCCCGCTGCCCGGCCGGGACCTGCGCGGGCAGCGGAACGCGCCACACCGTGCTGTCCGCCTCCCGCTGCGCCGGCAGCGGCAGGTTCTCCACCGCGGACGCGGACGCGGCCCGCAGCCGCAGCGTCAGCTCCCGGTCGTCCGGTGCCTGCGGCGGCGCCGCCTCCAGGGTGACCGGACGCCCCGCCCGCAGTTCCGTCTCGGCCACCCGGGACACGGACTGGGCGAGGCGGGTGCGCAGCTCGGCAGGCAGGTGCAGCCTGGCCGCCAACGCCCGCACCGCCGAGCGCAGTTCGGGCAGCGACCGGTGCGTCGTACGCAGGTGCGCGGCCGCCTGGTCGGTCATGAACTCCTCCTTGCCGCCCCGGAGACCAGAGCGGTCGCGTCGTCGCGTGCGCTGCGGTGGCCGTGCCCCAGGGCGGCGGCGAGCAGCCGCGGCGGCATGCCCAGCAGGAAGGGGGTGGCGGTGTCGGGCCAGCGGGCCGTGATGCCGTCGCTGTGCACGACCGCGGCGCACTCCTCGGGCATGGGCAGCGTGCGGGCCAGCGGCTTCGGCATGTTCCAGCCGACCACGCCCGGCTGGCCGAGCCCCCGGGACCGTACGCCGTCCTGGGCCACCAGCAGCAGCCGTACGTTGCCGATGCCGCAGTGCTCCACGGAGCCGGGCCGCAGCCGCATCAGGCCGACCGCCGCGCCGCGGCCCGAGCGCAGCGCCCGGTCCATCGCGGCGAGGATCTCGGGCAGCGGGCGCTCGGGCGCGGCCCGGAACGCGGTCACGGCGGCGGCGCCCGCCTCGGCCGCCTCCGCCCCGTGCCCGAGCCCGTCCACGACGACCGCGGTGCGCCCGCCGGGCGCGTCCACCACGGCGGCGCTGTCCCCGCAGGCCCGCTCACCGCGCACCGGCAGGCACAGCAGACCGAGGTCGGACAGCGGCGGCCGGGTGCCGGGCGCGTGGAAGCGGGCGCAGATCAGGGTGCCGACGCCGGGCAGGGTGCGCAGCGTCAGCTCGTCGGCGAGCCGGCGGGCCGCGCCCATGCCCGAGCCGAGCGTGCCGGTGGTGCTGAACCCGTCGACCATGGCCCGGTCCGGGCTCGCCATGCCGGGGCCGCGGTCCACGGCGACCACGTCGAGGCCGCCGCCCAGGGGGTGGCACTGCACGTACACGGCGCCGCCCACCGCGTGGAGCAGCAGGTTTCCGGCGAGCTCGGTGGTGAGCACCGCGGCCCGCTCGGCGGCGGTGCCGTCCAGGCCGCCGTGGCGGGCGGCCCGCCGCGCCAGCGTCGCCGCGTGGTGCACGGCGCTGGCGTGGTCGACGACGACGTGCGCGGTGACCGCGGGATCGTGGGCCTCTCCGGTCATCGCAGCGTCCAGCGCACCGCGGTCACCGTCGTTCCCGCTCCGGGCCGGGTGTCGACGTGGAACTCGTCCATCAGCCGACGGGCGCCGCCCAGGCCGTGGCCGAGACCGCCGCCGGTGGTGAAGCCGTCCCGCAGCGCCGCGCCGAGGTCCGCGATGCCGGGTCCCTCGTCCCCTATCACCAGCCGGATGCCGCTGCCGCCGGGCCGGGCGAGCAGCTCCACCGTGAGGGTGCCGCCCTTGCCGTGGACGTAGGCGTTGCGGGCGAGTTCGCTCGCCGCGGTCACCACCCGGGTCTGGTCGACCAGGCCGAAGCCGCACTCGACCGTCGCCGCCCGCACGGCATGACGCGCCGTCAGCAGGTCGTCGTCCGACCGTACTTCGTACGTGCGCTGCACGGTCACCCGCAGGCCCGGGGGATGGGCCACGGGTGCCGTCTGCTCATCCGACAAGGTCATGGCCGGGAGCCTCCAGGGTCCGCTGCCAGCCGAGCGCGGTCAGGCCCTGCTCCGCGTTGAGCGCGGTCTCCACGCCCGTCAGCCGGATACCGAGTTCGACCAGGGTGATGGCGACGGCGGGACGCATCCCGGCGACGATCACCCGGGCGCCGAGCAGCCTCGACATCGTCGTCAGCTCCATGAGCGTACGGGCCACGAACGAGTCGATGATCTCCAGCCGCGAGATGTCGATGAGCACCCCGCGGGCATGGTCCGACACGATCCGCTCGGTCAGTTCGTCGGTGAACACGACGGCGGACTTGTCGTCCAGCTCGTTGAGCAGACCCGTCACCAGGACGTCGCCCAGCCGGAGAATGGGAACGCCCTGCGGGCGCGGGGTGGTCACCGGGCTGCCGATTCGGCGACTGCCAGGCCCACGGCGGGCTGGTCCGTGAGCCTGACCGCCGCCGACAGCGCGTCGGCCAGGGTGGCACGGGTCAGGATGGTGGACAGGTCGATTCCCAACTGGGCGATGGTCTGGGCGATGGGCGGCCGGATACCGCTGATGACACAGTCCGCGCCCATCAGCCGGACCGCGTTGACGGTCTGCATGAGGTGCTGGGCGACCGCCGTGTCGACGGTCAGCACCCCGGTGATGTCGATGATGGCGACCTTCGCCTCGTCGTCCTGGATGGCCTGGAGCAGCGACTCCATGACGATCTGGGTGCGCGCCGTGTCCAGCGTGCCGATCAGCGGCACCGCGAGTACGTGCTTCCACAACCGCACGACCGGCGTGGACAGTTCCATCAGCTGCCGGCTCTGCCGCCGGATGATCTCCTCGCGGCCCTCGACGTAGGTCTCGAAGGAGATCGCACCGGCCGCGTCCAGCATCCGGTTCACCAGGATCGCCGCCGAGAACAGCTCGCCCATGTCCCGCGTGGTGTGCTGCACGGCCGCCAGCAGCGCCTCCTTGAGGGAGAGCACCGCGAGCGAGGTGTCGGTGGGGGTGGCACCCGCGCGGACCCGGCGCAGCGACAGCTCCGTGATCGCCGTACGCAGGTCATGGTGCGAGGTCACCAGCCGCTCGACCGGGGTGTCGCCGGTCAGCGCGTCGGTGAGGGCGTCGATGAGGGTGCGGGCCTCTTCACGCAGTTCGCCCTCGGTCATGTCCGTGCCGAGTGCGGCCTGTTCCAGCTGGAGCGTCGTCCAGCGGGCGGCGATCTGTTCCTCCTGATCCCTCAGCGCCTCGAGCAACAGGGTGCGGATGTCGGTGTCGCTGGTACTCACGAGCCTCTCTCACATCGCTTCTCCGGACATGTGCGTCGAGCACATGATGCCTTTCCCGAACCACCCCTGCCGAAGCCCGGGTTGATGTCAGGTCATCTTCCCGGGCAACGGCAGGGGCGGCGGTGACGAGTACCCACCACCGGGGCTTTCACTCCCCCTCGCGGTATGTGGTCTCGCACACATCGGTCGCCCCACGTGTGGCGGGCGACGCAACGAACACGTGTGGGGCGACAGTACGCGCAACGATCTTGCGGGTGCACGCAAGGTTGCTGCATTACAGACGGGAACAGACGTCCTCTAGAGTCATCCGCTGTACGTGGCACGGCGGGGGACGGCCTGCTCGGCGGTCCCCGGCCAGGGTGAGGACCGTCACGTCTCCTTGTCGCCACGGCCGACCCCACCGGCAGCGATCAAGGAGCCAGCGCGTGCTCGACCAGGGAACCCCACCCGCAGCAGGAACCTCCCCAGGGCTCGGCGCCCGCCTCATGCGGCGCAAGCCCGTGGAACGCCTGGTCGCGGAGGGCGGCCAGGGCGAGGGCGGCTCTCTGCGGCGCTCGCTCGGCCTCTGGCAGCTGACCATGATCAGCATCGGCGCCACGCTCGGCACCGGCATCTTCGTCGTGCTCGGCGAGGCGGTCCCGAAGGCCGGCCCCGCGGTCACCCTCTCCTTCGTGATCGCCGGCCTGACCGCGCTCTTCTCGGCCCTTTCGTACGCCGAACTGGCCGGGACCATCCCGGTCGCGGGCTCCTCCTACTCGTACGCATACGCAACGATGGGCGAGCTGGTCGCCTGGGTGTGCGGCTGGTGTCTGATCCTGGAGTACGGGGTCTCGGTCGCCGCCGTCGCCGTCGGCTGGGGCGAGTACCTCAACGAACTGCTCGACGGCACGATCGGCGTCACCATCCCGGACGCGCTCTCCGCGCCGCCCGGCGACGGCGGCATCTTCAACCTGCCCGCGCTCATCGTCGTCCTGCTCGCGATGGTCTTCCTGCTCGGCGGCGCCCGGGAGTCCGCCCGCGCCAACACGATCATGGTCGTCGTGAAGATCGTCTCGCTGCTGCTCTTCTGCGCCATCGGCCTCAAGGGCTTCGAGTCCGGCAACTACGAGCACTTCATGCCGCTGGGAATGGCCGGAGTCAGCGCGGCCGGCGCCACGCTCTTCTTCTCCTACATCGGCTTCGACGCCGCCTCCACCGCGGGCGAGGAGGCGAAGAACGCCCAGCGCGACCTGCCGCGCGCGATCATGCTCTCGCTGGTCATCGTCACCGCGCTGTACGTGCTCGTCGCCGCGGTCGCCGTCGGCGCCCGGCCCTGGAAGGAGTTCGACGACACCGAGGCCACCCTCGCCGGGATCATGCAGGACGTCACCGGCCAGTCGTTCTGGGCCACGCTGCTCGCCGCGGGCGCCGTCATCGCGATCGCCTCGGTCGTGCTGACCGTCCTCTACGGCCAGACCCGCATCCTGTTCGCCATGGCCCGCGACGGCCTCGTGCCGAAGACGTTCGCCCGGGTCCACCCGAAGAGTGGCGCGCCGCGCGCCAACACCGTCATCGTGTCGCTGTTCTGCGGGGTGCTGGCCGCCGCGATCCCGCTCGGCCAGCTCGCCGACGCCACGAGCATCGGCACGCTCTTCGCGTTCGCCCTGGTCAACGTCGCCGTGGTGCTGCTGCGCCGGACCCGCCCGGAGATGAACCGCACCTTCCGGGTGCCGCTCTTCCCGCTGCTGCCGGTCCTCGGGTTCGGCTTCTGCATCTGGATGATGGGCAGTCTGTCCGTGATCACCTGGATCGTCTTCGGTGTCTGGATGGCCGTCGGCCTCGTGTTCTACTTCTGCTACGGGATGCGTCGCTCCCGTCTCGCCGCCCCGGAAGTCACCGCTGACCCCGCAGCCCAGAAGTGAACCTCCTGCCTTGCTGAACGATCTCGACGAACGCATCGTGCACGCCCTCGCCGAGGACGCCCGCCGCTCCTACGCCGACATCGGCCAGCTGGTCGGCCTGTCCGCGCCCGCCGTGAAGCGCCGCGTGGACCGGCTGCGGGCCACCGGCGCCATCACCGGCTTCACCGTACGGGTCGACCCGGCCGCGCTCGGCTGGGAGACCGAGGGGTTCATCGAGGTCTACTGCCGCCGCAACACCTCGCCGGACGCGATCCGGCGGGGCCTGGAGCGGTACCCGGAGATCGTGGCCGCGTCCACCGTCACCGGGGACGCGGACGCGCTGGTGCAGGTCTTCGCCTCCGACATGCGGCACTTCGAGCGGGTCCTGGAGCGGATCGCGGGGGAGCCGTTCGTCGAGCGGACCAAGTCCGTGCTGGTCCTGTCGCCCCTGATGCGCCGCTTCACGTCGGGGTCACCGGCCTGACCCGGCGCGGGGTCCACGTACGCGAAACGCCGTCCGGGCCGCCCGGCGCGCAATGAATCACCGTTTCCGGCGCCGCGCACGCAACGAAACGCACACGCAGACGCAACAGTCCCGTCTTGTCCCGCTGACCAGCGAAAACGTACCGTTCTCTGGGCCCGCTGAGTTGTCGCGGGCGCACCCTCAGCCAGCCCAGGCCGGGCACTCTCCTGCTCAACCGCGTCCGCAAGGAGTCCGCACCCCATGACGTCCACGGTGCCCACCGCCGTCCAGCACACCGACGCCCAGCCGCCGATCACCATGTTCGGACCGGACTTCCCGTACGCGTACGACGACTTCCTCGCGCACCCGGCGGGCCTCGGCCAGATACCGGCGACCGAGCACGGCATCGAGGTCGCCGTCATCGGCGGCGGCCTCTCCGGCGTCGTCGCCGCGTACGAGCTGATGAAGATGGGCCTCAAGCCCGTCGTGTACGAGGCCGACCGGATCGGCGGGCGGCTGCGGACCGTGGGGTTCGACGGCTGCGACCCGGCGCTGACCGCCGAGATGGGCGCGATGCGCTTCCCGCCGTCGTCGACGGCGCTCCAGCACTACATCGACCTGGTGGACCTGGAGACCCGGCCGTTCCCCAACCCGCTCGCCGAGATCACCCCGTCGACGGTCGTCGACCTCAAGGGCGAGAGCCATTACGCGGAGACCGTCGACGACCTGCCGCAGGTCTACCGCGATGTCGCCGCCGCCTGGAACGCCTGTCTGGAGGACGGCGCCGACTTCTCCGACATGAACCAGGCGATGCGCGAGCGGGACGTGCCGCGCATCCGGGAGATCTGGGCGAAGCTCGTCGAGAAGCTCGACAACCAGACGTTCTACGGGTTCCTGTGCGAGTCCGAGGCCTTCAAGTCCTTCCGGCACCGCGAGATCTTCGGCCAGGTCGGCTTCGGCACCGGCGGCTGGGACACCGACTTCCCGAACTCGATCCTGGAGATCCTGCGCGTCGTCTACACCGAGGCGGACGACCACCACCGGGGCATCGTCGGCGGCTCGCAGCAGTTGCCGCTGCGGCTGTGGGAGCGCGAGCCGCAGAAGCTCGTGCACTGGGCGCCGGGGACGTCCCTCGCCTCCCTGCACCCGGACCGGGACCCGCGTCCCGCCGTGACCCGGCTGTCGCGCACGGCCGGCAACCGCATCACCGTGACCGACGCCGAGGGCGACATCCGCACGTACAAGGCGGCGATCTTCACCGCCCAGTCGTGGATGCTGCTGTCGAAGGTGGCGTGCGACGACGCGCTCTTCCCGATCGACCACTGGACCGCCATCGAGCGCACCCACTACATGGAGTCCAGCAAGCTGTTCGTGCCCGTCGACCGGCCGTTCTGGCTGGACAAGGACGAGACCACCGGCCGGGACGTCATGTCGATGACGCTGACGGACCGGATGACGCGCGGGACGTATCTGCTGGACGACGGACCCGACCGGCCCGCCGTGATCTGTCTGTCGTACACCTGGTGCGACGACAGCCTGAAGTGGCTGCCGCTGTCGGCGAACGAGCGGCTCGAAGTGATGCTGAAGTCGCTCGGCGAGATCTATCCGAACGTCGACATCCGCAAGCACATCATCGGCAACCCGGTGACCGTGTCCTGGGAGAACGAGCCGTACTTCATGGGCGCGTTCAAGGCGAACCTGCCCGGCCACTACCGCTACCAGCGCCGGCTGTTCACGCACTTCATGCAGGACACCCTGCCGGCCGACCGGCGCGGGATCTTCCTCGCCGGTGACGACATCTCCTGGACGGCCGGCTGGGCCGAGGGGGCGGTGCAGACCGCGCTGAACGCGGTGTGGGGCGTCATGCACCACCTGGGCGGGGAGAGCGACGCGGCCAACCCCGGACCGGGCGATCTGTACGAGGCGATCGCTCCGGTCGAACTGCCCGAGGACTAGAGAAGGACGGGAAAGGGGTCACTGCTTGCCGGTGCCGACCGGGTCCACGTTGATGTCGCCGGAGGGCTTGTCGGTGACCGGCAGGTTCAGGGTGACCGGCACGGTCTTGGAGTGGGTCTCGTTCGGGGGCGTGACGACGAGGCTGGTGATCGTCACGCCGGAGCCGCCCGTGTTGTTCGGCGTGTAGTGCAGGTGGAAGCGGGTCGTCTCGCCGTTCTTGAGGACGACCGACACCGGGGCGACACCGGTGCGCCCGGCGCTCATGGTGCCGCCGTCGTTGTCCGCCTTGAGGTCGACGCCGGGGAAGCCCTTGAGGGAGCAGGCGTCGCTGGTGTTCTTCATGGCGACCATGAAGTCGCCCTCGCCCATGCCGTGGGCGGTGCTGAAGCTGAGGTTGGCGGTCTTGCAGGGGCCGGTGTTGATCTGGCCGCCGCCGCTGCCCGGGGCGTCGTCGTCGCCGGCGGACGCGTCGCCGCCCTTGGAGGACGTCGAGCCTCCGGCCGAGGACGTGGAGCCGCCCGTGCCTTCCGCGGAGGACGCGTCGGACGAGGACGAGGCCGACGACGAGGCGGAGTCGTTCGAGGCCGACGCAGCGTCCCCGTCGTCCTGGCAGGCGGTGAGGGCGAGGCCGGCGGTGAGGACTACGGCGGCGAGGGTGAACTTCTGGGCGCGCATCGTTTCTTCCTTCATGATCGTGGCGGCCGTTGGAGTGAGCGGCTTACTGATCATCAAGACTCACCGGCCGCGCGGCCCGTTCCACCTTCCGCCTTCCCCATACATGCCTGTTACACGCGATGCGGGAAGGCGGTGGTGGAGCGGGTTTCCCTCGTATCCCCGTTCGGATCACCGGCACTGTTTCGTGACACGGCCGTCCTTGACCTGTGGGAACGGTGGAGACGGTCAGACGCCCGCGGCCCGCGCCTTCTCGTAGACCTCGGCCGCCACGTCCTTGAGTTCCTCGGCGTCGCGCAGGGGGCCCTGGAGGTCGATCAGGATCTCGTCCAGGCCCACCTCGTCGTGCGCCACGAGGTCCTCGACGATCTGGTCCACGCTGCCCTGGAAGGGCCGGCGGTCGTCGCCGGTGTACGGCTCGGGCGTGCGGACCGTGTTCACCCGCAGCACGCTCTGCAGCGGCTCCGTGCGCCCGCGCTCCTCGGCCAGCTCCCGCAACTGCGCCCAACTCTGCTTGAGCGGCTCGGCTCCCATCCCCACCGGCATCCAGCCGTCCGCCCGGTCGACGAGGCGCCGCTGGGCCTTCGGGCTGCCGGCCGCGAGCAGGATCGGCAGGGGCCCGGCCGGCTTGGGGCCGACGACGGACGGGGCGACGGTGGTCAGCTCGCCCTCGTACGCGACCGGATCCGGACCCCACACCGCGCGGCACACCTCGATCAGCTCGTCGAGGACCTGGCCGCGCCGGGCGAACGGCGCGACGCCCGCCGCCGCGTACTCGTCGTGCGACCAGCCCGTGCCGAGCCCCGCCACCACCCGGCCGCCGCTCGCCGCGTCCAGCGAGGCCAGTGAGCGCGCCAGTTGGAAGGGCACGTGCAGCGGCGCCACCAGCACGCTGGTGCCGAGGCGGGCCGTGGACGTGGCCGCCGCCGCGAGGGTGAGCGAGACGAGCGGATCGGCGACCGAGCGGTATCCGTCGGGCCACGGCATGCCGGGGATCCCGTACAGCCCCTGCCGGGCGGGCTCGGGGTAGAGGATCCGCTCGAAGACCCACAGGCTCTCGTAGCCGGTGGCCTCGGCGGCGCGCGCCACGTCGGGGATGTCGCGGCCGATGGCGTACTGCCGCATCTGCGGGAGTCCGAGTCCGAGTCGGGTCGTCATACAGGTCTCCTTCGTCGCGTACGTGTCCGGTGCAGGGGATGTCGCACCTTCAACGTATCCGTGCGGCAAGGGAGTTCCGGAGCCGGAACGGCCGGTTTCAGCCGGGGAAGGCGGGCAGCGGGGTGAGCAGCATCCGGCCGACCAGACCCACCGACGCGTCCAGGCGCTGAGCGAACTCGGAATGCAACGCGGGCAGTTCACGCAGGGCCCACAAGGCGCAGGCCGCCGCCCACGCCCCGTCGCGGGCCCGCTCCAGACTCCAGGAGCCGAGCAGATGGGTGAGCGGATCGGCGACCTGGAGGAGATCGGGGCCCGGCATCAGCTCCTCGCGGATGCACTCCTCCAGCGAGACGAGAAGGTCGCCCACGCCGTCGAACTCGTCCTCCAGAGCGGCCGGTTCGCAACCGAGCGTACGGCAGGTGTCCACGACGGCCAGGGCGAGATCGTGGCCGATGTGCGCGTTGATGCCCGCGAGCGCGAACTGCAGTGGACGTACTCCGGGATGGCTGCGGAACTGCAGCAGCGGCCGCCAGCACGCCGGTGGCCGCACCCCGCACGCCGCCGCGTCGACCGCTTCGAGATAGCGCTCGGCGAAGCGGACGTCCAGCGCGACCGCGGCCGCCCGGTCCCGGAAACCGCCGCGTGCCCCCTGGTCGATGGCGTGATCCACGGCTTCCGTGACGGACAGATAGATCCGGTTGAACACCGCCACACCGTCCTGCGCCGGCAGCTGCGCGGCGACCGCGCGCATCCGTGCGATCACCGAGTCGACTCCTTGGGCCGGGATGCGCGGCCCTGCGATGCGTTCCAACTGCGCCATGCACGAAGCGTCCCAGCCCTAGGCTGACGCGGGCGTCGGCTGGCCGGGGGCTTCCCCGAAACGAGGGAACGGCGGCCGGGAAGCCGGGGGAGAGCACGGTGTCAGGGTGGAGGGCGCGGCGGCTCGCCGAGCGGCGGGTGGCCCGGCGGCGGGCGGTGTGGCGGGACGCGATGGTCACCGCCGCCGCGGCCGTGGCCGCCGTCGGGACCGTCGCGGGACTGGTGTCCGCCCTCGACACGGACCGGGGCGGCGGCGACGAGGCGCGGCCCACCGTCAGCCCGGTCCCGAGCCGGGTGCCGCTGCCCGCCGTGCCGAGCGCGACGCGGCACGCCACCGACTCGCCTTCCCCGACGCGGAGTTCGGCACGGCCCAAGCCGTCGAAGCGGCCCGCCACCCGCCCGGCACCGGCCACCCGGACGCCCGCGCCCACCGGCCTGTACCGGTACGGCGGCTCCCAGGTGCTCGACTGGGTGCGCTCCCACCCCTCCGACCCGCGCCGCCCCCTCATCGAGTCCCGGATCGCGGCCCGGCCGGCCGCCGTCTGGTTCGCCGACTTCACGCCGGACACCATCGCGTCCCGGGTGCGCGCGGTGACCTCCGGCGCGGCGCGCGCGGGCCAAGTGCCGGTCGTCGTCGCGTACGCGATCCCGCAGCGGGACTGCGGCGGCGCCTCCGACGGCGGGGCGCCCGACATCGGCGCGTACGACGACTGGATCGACCGGTTCGCGGCGGGGCTCGGCTCCCGCGAGGTCATCGTGATCCTGGAACCGGACGTGCTGTCCGAGACCGGGTGCCTCAGCCGCAGTCAAAGGGGCGACCGCTACGCCGCGTTGGCGCGCGCGGGCCGTGTCATGAAGGCGGCGGACCCGCGGGCACGGGTCTACTACGACGCGGGGCACTCGGACTGGAACCCGGCCGGTGCGCAGGCGGCCCGGCTGCGGGCTTCGGGCGCGGCGTCGGGTGCCTCGTCCGACGGGATCTTCACCAACGTCTCCAACTTCAACCGGACGTCGGACGAGATCGCGTACGCCCGGCAGGTCCTCGCGGCGATGGGCGGGCCGAGCGGCCTGGGCGCCGTCGTCGACACGAGCCGCAACGGCAACGGCGCTCCCGCGGACGGCGCGTGGTGCGATCCGGACGGCCGCGAACTGGGGCAGGCGCCGACCCTGCGGACCGGGGAGTCCGGGATCGACGCCTACCTGTGGGTGAAGCTGCCGGGCGAGTCCGACGGCTGCAAGGGCTCGCCGGGCACGTTCACGCCCGACTACGCCTACGAGTTGGCCGACTGACCGTCGCCGTCCTTCGTCTTGTCGTACGTGGAGGTGCCCTGGTCGAGCAGCGGCTCCTGCTGCTTGAGGTGCGCGGGGGCCATCGCCCGCAGGGCGTGATAGCCGGTGATGACCACGATCGTGCCGAGGGCGATGCCGCTCAGCGAGAAGGTGTCGGTGAACTTCAGGGAGACGTTGCCGACGCCGATGATGATGCCCGCGGCGGCCGGCACCAGGTTCAGCGGGTTGCGCAGATCGACCTTGGCGTTGATCCAGATCTGCGCGCCGAGCAGGCCGATCATGCCGTACAGGATGACGGTGATGCCGCCGAGCACGCCGCCCGGGATCGCGGCCACGATCGCGCCGAACTTCGGGCACACGCCGAAGAGCAGCGCGAAACCGGCCGCCGCCCAGTAGGCGGCCGTCGAGTAGACCCGGGTCGCGGCCATCACGCCGATGTTCTCGGAGTACGTGGTGTTGGGCGGGCCGCCCACGGCGGTGGAGAGCATGGAGGCGACGCCGTCGGCGGAGATGGCGGTGCCCAGCTTGCCGTCGAGGTTGTCGCCGGTCATCTCGCCGACGGCCTTCACGTGTCCGGCGTTCTCCGCGATCAGCGCGATGATCACCGGCAGTGCGACGAGGATCGCCGACCACTGGAACGACGGGGCGTGGAAGGACGGCAGTCCGATCCAGTCGGCCTTGCCGACGCCGGACAGGTCCAGACGCCAGTGGTCCACGGCCGTCGTGCCGCCGTTCGTCGAGTGGATCTTGCCGAAGACCTGGTCGAACAGCCAGGAGACCGCGTAGCCGAAGATCAGGCCGAGGAAGATCGCGATGCGGGACCAGAAGCCGCGCAGACACACCACGGCCAAACCGGTGAACAGCATCACGAGCAGCGCCGTCCACTGGTCGGTCGGCCAGTACGTGGAGGCCGTGACCGGCGCCAGGTTGAAGCCGATCAGCATGACGACCGCGCCGGTCACGATCGGCGGCATCGCGGCATGGATGATCCGCGCCCCGAACTTCTGCACGGCCAGACCGACGACGAACAACAGCACGCCGACGACGAAGACCGCGCCGGTGACCGTGGCACTGTCGCCGCCCGAGGCCCGGATGACGGCGGCGACCCCGACGAAGGAGAGCGAACAGCCCAGGTAGCTGGGCACCCGGCCGCGCGTGGCCAGCAGGAAGATGACCGTCGCGACACCGGACATCATGATCGCGAGGTTCGGGTCGAGACCCATCAGGACCGGAGCGACGAACGAGGCGCCGAACATCGCGACCACGTGCTGGGCGCCGAGCCCGATCGTGCGCGGCCAGGTCAGCCGCTCGTCGGGCCGGACGACGGCGCCCGGGGCCGGGACTTTGCCGTCGCCGTGCAGTTTCCAGCGGACGCCGAGGTCCATGTGCGCACTCTGCTTTCTGTGGCCTGAAACGATCGCCTCATGTTAATGCGACGTAAGTAGGCGTTCTCGTCGTGCCCGTCGCCCGGCCCGGGAGCCGCTGAGGTGCAGGTCACGCCGTTCTGCTGAGCGTTTGCTTAGATCATCGCCGTACGATGACGCTCCCACCCGCACCGCACCAGGAGCCCCATCCGTGACCGCCGTCACCCCCGACCTCAAGCCCGGCACCACCGACGGCTCCGGCCGCCACGGCTGCCTCGTCCCGGTCCAGGTCCACTTCGACGACCTCGACGCCCTCGGCATGCTGCACAACGCCCGCTACCCGGTCCTCGTCGAGCGCGCCTGGACCGCGCTGTGGAACGAGCGCGGCCTCGTCTTCGAGGGCGACTGGGACGCGGCCGGCGACTTCTGCAACGCGGTCAAGGAACTCACCGTCAGCTACGAGGCACCGGTCCTGCGCCCGGGCGCGTACGCCGTGCACCTGTGGATCGAGCGGCTCGGCAACACCGGCCTGACCTACGGCTTCCGCTTCTGCTCGGCGGACGGCGCGACCACGTACGCGCGCGGGACGCGCGTCCTGGTCCGGCTCGACCCGGGGACGCTGCGCCCCACCCGCTGGAGCGACCGCTTCAGGACTTGCGCGCGGGATCTGCTGCCGCCGGGCTGACCTGCTCCGGCACCTTCGTGCGCGCCGTGCGGTCGCCGGCCCGCAGCACCCCGGCGAACACCACGAGCCCGCAGGCCAGCACGGTGACCACGCCGAACGACACCACCAGGCTCGTCGTCTCGGCGATCGTGCCGATCGCGGACGGCGCGACGAGCCCCGAGGTGTACGTGATCGTGGCGACACCGGCGATGGCCTGGCTCGGGTTCGGCCCGCTGCGCCCGGCCGCCGCGAAGGCGAGCGGCACGACCACCGCGATGCCGAGGCCGAGCAGTCCGAATCCGGCCATCGCGACGGCCGGGTTCGGCGCCACGACCACCATCAGCGCGCCGAGCGCCGCGCCGATCCCGCTGATCCGTACGGTGCGCACCGCCCCGAACCGGTCCACGACCCGGTCGCCCGCGATCCGGGCGATCGCCATGGTCAGGGTGAAGCCGGTGGTGCAGGCGGCCGCGAGCCCCGCCGACGTGTCGAGCACGTCCCGCAGATAGACCGCCGACCAGTCCAGGCTGGCGCCCTCGGCGAAGACCGCGCAGAACCCGACCGCGCCGATCAGCAGCGCGGACTTCGGCGGCAGCGCGAACCGAGGCGGCGGCTCCTCGTCCTCCGTCGGCCGCAGATCGAGCACCCAGCGGCAGGCGATGAACCCCGCGACGGTCAGCACTCCGGCGGCGAGCACATGGTGCAGCCGGGCGTCCGCGCCCAGATGCGCGGCGAGGGTGCCGCCCGCCGAACCGATCAGGGCGCCCGCACTCCACATGCCGTGCAGGCCCGACATGATCGACTTGTCGAGCCGGGTCTCGACCTCCACGCCGAGGGCGTTCATCGCCACGTCCGACATGCCGGCCGACGCCCCGTAGACGAACAGCGCCGCGCAGAGCGTGAGCAGATTCGGCGCGAGGGAGGGCAGGATCAGCGCCAGCGTCCACAGCGCGAGCAGTCCGCGCAGGGCGGTCCTGGCGCCGAACCGGTGGCTGATGCTGCCGGCCAGCGGCATCGCCACGGAGGCGCCGATCGCCGGGAAGGCCAGCGCGAGCCCGAGCTGGCCCGCGCTGACGCCCGCGTGCTCCTGGATCCAGGGCACCCGGGTCGCGAACGAACCCGTCACGGCCCCATGGACGCAGAAGACGGTCGCGACGGCGTACCGCGCCCGCTTCAACTCCCTTGTTCCGTATATGACTTCACTCATCCCGCGGGCCCCTCCCGGTGTGTTCCCCTGCTCGTCCCTCACAGTGCCGCCGTAAACTATCAGGAACCCTGCCTGATAGTTAACCTGTTTCGGCCGCCGAGCCGTAGGATCCCGCCATGCCCGCATCGCCGAGGACCGCCCGAGCCATCAACGACCGGCTCGCGCTGCGCTTCCTCCAGGAGGAGGGGCCGCTCACCGCGGGCCAGCTCAAGGAGCGCACCGGACTGTCCCGGCCCACGGTCGCCGACCTCGTCGAGCGCCTCACGGCCTCCGGCCTCGTCGCCGTCGTCGGGGAGGCCGGGGCGCAGCGGCGCGGTCCGAACGCCAAGCTGTACGGGATCGTCGCCGACCGGGCCCATCTCGCCGCCCTCGACGTGCGCACCGAAGGGGTCCGGCTCGTCGTCGCCGACCTGCTCGGCACCGTACTGGCCGAGGCTGCCGTGCCCGTCGAGGACGGTGAAGAGACGGGGGCCGCCGTCGAGCGTGCCGTCGCCCTCCTGGAGCGCACCGCCAAGGAGGTCGGCGCCGGGCCCCTGCACACCGTCGGGGTCGGCGCCCCCGGCCTCATCGACCCCGCGACCGGCGAACTCCGCGACTCCTCCGGCCTGCCCGAATGGCACCGCCGGCTGATCGCGGCCCTCCAGGAAAGGCTCCCCGCGCGCGTGCTCGTCGAGAACGAGACGAACCTCGCCGCCCTCGCCGAACAGCGCGACGGTGCCACCCGGGGCCGGGACACGTTCGTGCTGCTGTGGCTCGGGCTCGGTATCGGCGCGGCCGTCGTCCTGGACGGGAAGCTGCGCCGCGGGGCCTCCGGCGGGACCGGGGAGATCGGGTTCCTGCCCGTGCCCGGCACCGGTGGGGTGCCGTCCGCCACCGACTGCGACGGGGGCTTCCACTCGCTGGCCGGCTCGGCCGCGATTCTCGAACTCGCCGCGGAGCACGGGCTCGTGGCGCCCGGGGAGCCCGTGGGGCGGGCCGCCGAGGTCGTCCGCGCGGCTGTCGCCTCCGGCGCGGAGGGGTTTCTCGACGCGCTGGCCGACCGGGTCGTCCTCGGCGCGGCCGCCGTCGTGGCCGTGCTCGATCCCGGCTGCGTGGTCCTTGCCGGGGAGGTCGGTCGGGCGGGCGGCGACCTGCTCGCCGAGCGCGTCGCCGCACGACTCGCTCGGATGTCACCGCTGGCCACCGAGGTGCGGGCCGGTGAGTTGGGGGGCGGGGCCGTGTTGCGCGGGGCGCTGCTGATGGCCCGCGAGTCGGCGCAGGACGCCGTGTTCGCGCCGTAGGGGCGGGGCCGGTCGGGCGAGTGCGGGTCACGCTTGCGCTCGGCGCCCTGGGTTGTCGGTCGTGTGCGGGCCGGTGGCCGCTTCTCGCGCAGTTCCCCGCGCCCCTGGAGATGCGCACTGCGTGCGCGACCTCCATCAGAGGGCGCGCCATCTGCCCCCGGTGAGGCGCGCGTAGCGCAGCCTCTAGGGGAGGCGGCGCGTAGCGCCTGCCTCAGGGGCGCGGGGAACTGCGCGACCAGCCCCCACCGGCCCGCAGACGAGAAACAAGCCGATAAGGGGCGCGGGGAACTGCGCGAGAAGCGGCCACCGGCCGTCAGCTGACCGACAACCCGAAAAGGGACGCGGGGAACCGCGCGGCGCCGTATTCCCGGGTGCTTGCACAAACCATCGCCCCGGGCTGTGAAACAGCCCACAGCATTCGCATGCATGCACAACCATCGGACGTGGCAGACTGGCCCTGTACCAGAAGCAGCGCACTCCGGGGTCGGTGAAAGTCCGAACCGGCGGTTACAGTCCGCGACCCGGTCACGTCCAGTGGCCGGTTGACCAGGTGAAATTCCTGGACCGACGGTTAAAGTCCGGATGGGAGGCAGTGCGCGGCGGGCGGGCACCACAGGTGCGCGTCGCCGGCTGTTTCACCGTTCCCGCAAGGGACCGGTGTCGAACACGGCGTCGACTCTCCCGGTGTCGCAGTCCGTACGTTCTGTCGTCGTCGTACGACAGTGCCCCGGAGTCCAGGCCCCAAGAGGGAGGACCCGGGAAGTGTTCACCGGAATCGTCGAAGAGCTGGGCGAAATCACCGCCATCGAGACGCTCGATGACGCCTGTCGCTTCCGTGTCCGCGGCCCCGTCGTCACCGAAGGCGCCCAGCACGGAGACTCCATCGCCGTCAACGGCGTATGCCTCACGGTTGTCGAGCACGGCGACGGCGCGTTCACCGCCGACGTGATGGCCGAGACCCTCAAGCGTTCCAGCCTCGGCGCGCTGACCACGGGCTCCCGCGTCAACCTCGAACGCCCGATGGTGGCCGACGGCCGCTTCGGCGGGCACATCGTGCAGGGCCACGTCGACGGCACCGGCACCGTCGTCGAGCGCACCCCCTCCGAGCACTGGGAGATCGTCAAGATCTCGCTCCCCGCGGAGCTCTCCCGGTACGTCGTCGAGAAGGGCTCGATCACGGTCGACGGCGTCAGCCTCACCGTCGTCGAGGCGGCCGCCGACTACTTCACCATCAGCCTCATCCCCACCACGCTCGCCCTGACCACGCTCGGCATCAAGCAGCCCGGCGACCCGGTCAACCTCGAGGTCGACGTCATCGCCAAGTACGTCGAGCGGATGCTCGGCACCGGCCACAGCACCGACGGGGGCACCAAGTGAACTGGCTCAACTCCGAGGCGTTCACGGCCTTCGGGCAGCACATCCTGTGGTCCGACATGATCGGCAACACCTTCGGCCTGGTCGCGCTCGCGCTCGGCTGGAAGCGCTCCATCTGGACCTGGCCCGTGCAGTTCGTCTCCGGCCTGATCCTCTTCGGCGCCTTCGCCGGACACCTGACCGGCAGCGCCGGCAAGCAGGTCGTCGTCATGGTCGTGGCCGCGATGGGCTGGGCCGCCTGGGTGCGCGGCAGGAAGCAGGCGCAGGACGGCTCCATAGCCGTGCGCTTCGCCACCTGGAAGGAGCGCGGCCTGATGGTCCTCGCCGGGGCCGCCGGCACCGTGGCCGTCGCGCTGCTCTTCAAGGCCTACCCGACGCTGTCCTGGGACCCGTGGCCGGACGCGTACATCTTCGTCGGCACCGTCGTCGCCATGTACGCCCAGGCCCGCGGCATGGTCGAGTTCTGGTTCGCCTGGCTGCTGGTCGACGCCGTCGGCGTCCCGCTGAACTTCGCCAACGGCTACGCCTTCTCCGGCTTCGTCTACGTCATCTACGGCGCGCTCGTCCTGTGGGGCATGCGCGACTGGTGGCAGCGGTCCCGCGCGGCCGCCGCCCCCGCTCTGGAAGGAGCGCACGCATGAGCACGGCACCCCACCTGTACGAGGTCTCCCAGGACACCGACCTCTCCCTCGACCCGGTCGAGGCGGCCGTCCGCGACATCGCCGCGGGCCGCCCCGTCGTGGTCGTCGACGACGAGGACCGGGAGAACGAGGGCGACCTGATCGTCGCCGCGGAGAAGATCACGCCCGAGATCGTCGCTTTCATGATGAGCGAGTGCCGCGGCCTGATCTGCGCCCCCATGGAGGGCGCCGAACTGGACCGGCTCGACCTGCCGCAGATGGTCGGGAACAACACCGAGTCGATGAAGACCGCCTTCACGGTCTCCGTCGACGCCTCCGGCGCGCACGGCGTCACCACCGGCATCTCGGCCGCCGACCGCGCCACCACGCTCCGCCTCCTCGCCTCCGGCACGGCCGAGGCGGGCGACTTCGTCCGGCCCGGCCACATCTTCCCACTGCGCGCCAAGGAAGGCGGCGTCCTCGCCCGCAACGGCCACACCGAGGCCGCCGTCGACCTGGCCCGCCTCGCGGGCCTGCGCCCGGCCGGCGCCATCGTGGAGATCGCCGGCGAGGACGGCGTCATGCTGCGGCTGCCCGAGCTGATCCCGTTCGCCCGCAAGCACGGCCTGACGATCATCTCCATCGAGGACCTGATCGCGTACCGCAAGAGCGCCGAGCCCACGGTCAAGCGCGAGGCCACCGTCCAGCTCCCCACCGCCCACGGCGAGTTCACGGCGTACGGCTACCGCTCCACGGTCGACGGCGTCGAGCACGTCGCCCTCGTCCACGGCGAGGTCGGTGAGGGCGATGACGTCCTCGTGCGGATCCACTCCGAGTGCCTGACCGGCGACATCTTCCACTCGCTGCGCTGCGACTGCGGCCCTCAGCTGGAGGAGTCCATGCGCCGCGTCGTCGAGGCGGGCCGCGGGGTCGTCGTCTACCTGCGCGGCCACGAGGGCCGCGGCATCGGTCTGCTGTCCAAGCTGCGCGCCTACGAACTCCAGGAGCAGGGCCGCGACACCCTCGACGCCAACCTGGAACTGGGCCTGCCCGCCGACGCCCGCGACTACGCCGCCGGCGCCCAGATCCTCCAGGACCTCGGCGTGCGCAGCCTGCGCCTGATGACCAACAACCCCGACAAGACCGACGCCCTCACCCGGCACGGCCTGAAGGTCACCGCCCGCGAGCCGATGCCCGTCACGGCCGGCGAGCACAATCTCCGCTACCTGCGCACCAAGCGGGACCGGATGGGCCACGACCTGCCCTGGCTGGACGCGCCCCGCACGTCCGCCTGCAACAACCAGTAACTACCTCAACTCCCTTAATTTCATCTACGTACGTACGAGGAGAAGCGCGTGAGCGGCAAGGGTGCACCCGAACTGAGCGTGGAGAACTGCGGCGACCTGCGGGTGGCCGTCATCGCCGCCCAGTGGCACGAGAAGGTCATGGACGGCCTGGTCGACGGCGCCCTGCGGGCGCTGAACGAGCTGGGCATCAGCGAGCCCACCGTGCTGCGCGTCCCCGGCAGCTTCGAGCTGCCGGTCGTCGCCAAGCGCCTCGCGGACCGCGGCTACGACGCGATCGTCGCGCTCGGCGTCGTCATCCGCGGCGGCACCCCGCACTTCGAGTACGTGTGCCAGGGCGTCACCCAGGGTCTGACCCAGGTCTCCGTCGACACCGGGGTCCCCGTCGGCTTCGGCGTGCTGACCGTGGACACCGAGGAGCAGGCCCTGGACCGGGCGGGCATCGAGGGTTCCAACGAGGACAAGGGGCACGAGGCCGTGACCGCCGCCGTCGCCACCGCGACCACGCTGCGTACCATCGCCGAGCCCTGGCGTTAAGAGCCTGAGGAGACCCGCGTAAAGTAGGCAGCACCATGTCCAATAAGACGTTCGAGGAGCTCTTCACCGAGCTCCAGCAGAAGGCCGCCACCGGCGACCCCGCCACTTCCCGCACCGCTGAGCTGGTCGGCAAGGGTGTCCATGCCATCGGCAAGAAGGTCGTCGAGGAGGCCGCCGAAGTCTGGATGGCCGCCGAGCACGAGGGCAAGGACGCCGCCGCCGAGGAGATCTCGCAGCTGCTCTACCACGTCCAGGTGATGATGGTCGCCCGCGGCATCTCGCTCGACGACGTGTACGCCCATCTCTGAGCCGCTGTCTCAGCCGCTGTCTCCGCCCGTTCGTCCAACTCCCTGATCACGCGAAGGAATCCCGCCTCATGCTGCGCATCGCCGTCCCCAACAAGGGTTCACTGTCCGGACCTGCGTCGGCGATGCTGCATGAGGCCGGATACCGCCAGCGCAAGGAGTCCAAGGAACTCGTCACGGTCGACCCGGACAACGAGGTGGAGTTCTTCTACCTCCGTCCCAAGGACATCGCGATCTACGTGTCCTCCGGCAAGCTCGACATCGGCATCACCGGACAGGACCTGCTGATCGACTCGGGCGCCGACGCCGAGACCATCCTGCCGCTCGGTTTCGCCCGCTCCACCTTCCGCTTCGCCTCCCGCCCCGGCGCGGTCAAGGACCTCGCCGACCTCGCGGGCAGGACGATCGCCACCTCGTACGAGGGCATCGTCGGCAAGTACCTCGCCGACCACGGCGTCGACGCCTCCGTCGTCCACCTCGACGGCGCCGTCGAGACGGCCATCGAGCTGGGCGTCGCCGACGCGATCGCCGACGTCGTCGAGACCGGCACCTCGCTGCGCAACGCGGGCCTGGAGGTCTTCGGCGACCCGATCATGAAGTCCGAGGCGTGTGTCATCCGCCGCACCGGCGCCGACACCGACAACACCAAGGCCCAGCAGTTCCTGCGCCGCCTTCAGGGCGTCCTCGTCGCCCGTACGTACGTGATGATGGACTACGACTGCCGCGCCGAGCACCTGGAGCGGGCCGTCGCCCTCACCCCGGGCCTGGAGTCGCCGACCATCTCCCCGCTGCACAACGAAGGCTGGGTCGCGGTGCGTGCCATGGTTCCGGCCAAGGACGCGCAGCGGATCATGGACGACCTGTACGCCCTGGGCGCGCGGGCCATCCTGACGACGGCCATCCACGCCTGCCGCCTCTGAGGACACCGAGAACACCATGTCGGAAGCCCTGCCCAGCCTGCCCGTCACCTTCAGGCCGGGGCGCACCCGCGCCATCCTGCACACGCTCGGCGCCGCCTGCTTCGTCACCATCACCGTCGTCGCGCTCTTCCTCGACGGGATGCGGCCGGCGGAGCGGAGCAGCTTCATCTTCACGGCGGCGCTGTTCTGGGGCGTCCTCGCCCTGCTGGCCCGCCCCAAGGTGGTCGCCGACGGCGAGGGCGTCACCGTCGTCAACATCGCGCGCAGCCGCCGCCTGTCCTGGGCGGAGATCGTCCAGGTCAACCTGCGCCCCGGCGACCCGTGGGTGTTCCTCAACCTGACCGACGGCACCAGCATGGCCGCGATGGGCATCCAGCCCGGCCTCGCCAAGAAGAGCGCGATCCGCGACGCGAGGACCCTGCGCGCCCTCACCGACGCGGCCCACGCACAGCCCCGGGGCTGACTCGTCGCCCCTTCGGCCGCTCAGCCCCTGACGCCCTGCCCCCAGTCGTGATTAATCTGGTGGCAGGGCGCGCGCCGAGCGCCGCCCCGCCCCGGCCCGACCGTCCGGGGTTCCTGCTAACCAAGGAGTGACTCCCTCCAGCGATGGACGGATCGTCCGGTAGTACCTGCGCCGCCCCCTCCCGACATAGCGCGACCCGCTCGCGTACGTCCTCGGAGGCGGCGGCATGACCATCCCGTTGCTGCTTCTCGCGGCCGCCTTTCTCCTCATCCTCGCCAACGGCTTCTTCGTGGCGGCCGAATTCGGCCTCGTCACCGTGGAACGCCCCGACGCCGAACAGGCCGCGGCCGCGGGCGACAAGCGCGCCCGCACCGTCGTGAGCGCCCTGAAGGAACTCTCCTTCCAGCTCTCCGGCACCCAGCTCGGCATCACCATCACCTCCCTGGTCGTCGGCATGCTCGCCGAGCCGGCCCTCGCCGAGCTGCTGCGCGGACCGTTCACGGCCGTCGGCGTGCCCGGCGGCGCGGTCGGCGGGGTGTCCGTCGTCGTCGGCATGCTGCTGGCCTCCGCCGTGCAGATGGTGATCGGCGAACTCGTACCCAAGAACTGGGCGGTGTCCAAGCCGCTCCAGGTGGCCCGCTTCGTGGCCGGTCCGCAGTCGGTCTTCGCCCGGCTGTTCCGCCCGGTCATCGCCCTGCTCAACACGGTCGCCAACCGGCTCGTGCGGGCGCTCGGCGTGGAACCCGCCGACGAACTGGCCTCCGCCCGCACCCCCGGCGAACTGGTCTCGCTCGCCCGGCACTCCGCGCAGGCGGGTGCCCTGGAGCAGGACACCGCCGATCTGTTCGTGCGCACCCTCTCGCTCGGCGAGCTGACCGCCCAGCACGTCATGACGCCGCGGGTGAAGGTCAGCGCGCTCCAGTCCTCCGCGACCGCCGAGGACGTGGTCAATCTGACCCGCGCCACCGGCCTGTCCCGCTTCCCCGTCTACCGGGAGCGGATCGACGAGGTCATCGGCGTCGTCCACCTCAAGGACGCCCTCGCCGTCGCCGCGCACGACCGCCTGCGCACCCCGGTGAGCCGGATCGCCCAGGCGCCGCTGCTGATCCCCGAGACCCTCCCGGTCCAGCCGCTCCTGGCCCGGCTGCGCAGCGAGCAGCCGATGGCCGTGGTGGTCGACGAGTACGGCGGCACCGCAGGCGTCGTCACCCTGGAGGACATCGTGGAGGAGCTCGTCGGCGAGGTCCGCGACGAGCACGACGGTCTCGACCTGCCCGAGCTGGCCACCGCGCCGGCCGAGGACGGCCGCCCCGCCTGGGACGCCGACGGCGGATGCCGCGTCGACATCCTGCGCCGCATAGGCCTCGACGTCCCCGAGGGTCCCTACGAGACGGTGGCCGGCCTCGTCGCCGACCTCCTGGGCCGCATCCCGGCTCCCGGGGACAAGGCCGAACTCCCGGGCTGGAAGCTCTCGGTCCGTCAGGTCGACCACTACCGTGCCGAACGGGTCCGCCTCGTGCGCACCGCGGACACCGAGCAGGCCGCAGTCCTGGAGGCGGCCCGATGAGCGCCCTGCAACTGTTCTTCGCCGCCCTCCTGGTGCTGGCCAACGGCTTCTTCGTGGGAGCCGAGTTCGCCCTGGTCTCGGTCCGCCGCAGCCAGATCGAACCCATCCCCGGGAACCGGGCCCGCCAGGTCCTCTACGGGCTCGAACACCTGCCGCAGATGATGGCGGCGGCCCAGTTCGGCATCACCGTCTGCTCGCTGACGCTCGGCGCGGTCGCCGAGCCCACCGTGGCCAAGCTCCTGGAGCCGCTCTTCGAGGCGATCCACCTGCCGCACGGCGTCATCCACCCGCTGGGCTATGTCATCGCGCTCGCCGCGGTGGTCTTCTTCCACCTCGTCATCGGCGAGATGGTCCCGAAGAACCTGGCGATGGCCGCGCCCGAGAAGACCGCGCTGTGGTTCAGCCCGGGCCTCGTCGCCTTCGCCCGCCTGTGCAGGCCGATCACGCTGGCGCTCGGCGCCTGCGCCCGGCTGATCCTCAAGCTCTTCCGGGTCGAGCCCAAGGACGAGGTCGAGGCGGTCTTCACCAGCGAGCAGCTGAACCGGCTCGTGGAGGACTCCGGGCAGGCCGGCCTCCTCGACCCCGAGGAGCAGGAGCGCCTGGACAACGCCCTGGAACTGGGCTCGCGCCCGGTCACGGACGTCCTGCTGACCAAGGCGTCCCTGGTGACGGTCGGCCCGTCGGTCACCCCGGCGGAGGTCATCGGCCTCACCGCCCGCACCGGCTTCTCGCGCTTCCCGATCTGCGCGGACACCGGAGCGTTCATGGGTTACCTGCACGTGAAGGACGTCCTCGACCTGATCGAGGGCCCCGACACCGACCGGGCCGTCCCGCAGCACGTCTGGCGTCCCATGACGACCCTGCGCGCCGAACTGCCGCTGGACGACGCGCTCACCGTGATGCGGCGCGCGGCGACCCACCTGGCGCAGGTCGCGGACGCCTCGGGCCGGGTCCTGGGGCTCGTCGCGCTGGAGGACGTACTGGAACTCCTGGTGGGCGAGGTCACCGACCCGGCCCACCGGGACGAGCCGGTGGTACCTCCGGCGCGCAGCCGGCAGGGCGTTCCGGCCTGACCCGTCGTGCGGGGGGCGTCCTCTGACACATCCCCCCCCCCCCCCCCCCCGGCCCCCCCCCCCCCCCCCCCACAACCCCCCCCCCCCCCCCCCCCCGAGGTCC